>CAZVDD010000009.1:0-60849 GCA_964626075.1 uncultured bacterium | reverse complement strand
ACTTCCGAAAGAACACTCCGGTCCAGTTGCACTCCAGCCAATTTAATACCATGCATAAATCGGCTATAACTCAAATCATACGGACGGAGCGCAGCGTTTATTCGTGTTATCATCAATGCCCGGAAAACGCGTTTTTTCTGTTTCCGGTCACGATAAGCACTAAGTAGACCATGCATTACCTGCAACCGGGCGGTTTTGTATAAACGAGATTTGCCTCCCCAATAACCCTTTGCCTGCTTCAACCATTTTTTGCGTCGTTTTCTGGTTGCTGGTCCGGTTTTAACTCGTGCCATTTGATTCTCCTGTTAAAGGTAAGGAACAAGTTTTTTTATTGCCTTGGAACGCGTTTCGTCAACAACTGCTGGACGATGGAGCCGTCGCTTCTGCTTATTACTTTTGGAACTGTTATTATGACTTGTTCCGCTATGACGATGGAGATATTTGTTGTTAGCGGAGCATTTAAGCCTTTTTTTAAGTGAACTTAATGTTTTTATTTTTCGTTTCATTTTGGCACCAACATTAATTGGATAGATTTTTTCCCTTCAGACTGTAACTTAATGTTTCCTTCTACTCGAGCAACATCAGCAAGGTCTTGCCGAATCCGGTCGATAAGTTGATAAGCGAGGTCAGTGTGCAGGACCTCTCTCCCCCGTAGCCATAGCGTAAGTCGGACCCGGTCTCGCGCGGCAAAGAATTCGCGCATCTTTTTCAGCTTCACCTCGTAATCATGGCGGTCGATTTTCATTTTCATTCTGATTTCTCGAACCTGAGTCTGATGCTGTTTCTTTTTTGACTCCCGTTGTTTTGCCTTTTGCTCGTAAAGGTGCCGACCATAATCCATAATACCACAAACCGGTGGTTCTTCTTTCGGGGCTAACATTACCAGGTCAAGATTTTGCCTTCGCGCCAGCGCGATTGCTTCACGCGTGGGCATAATCCCAATCGGTTTTTTATCAACCCCGATTACCCGCACATAAGGAACCCGAATTTGCTCATTTGCTTTCGGTCGGTCCTTAAAAACGTCTTTACTCTGTACCTGCTGCTCTTCCAGAGGTTTCCTCCTTTATTTGTGCTAACACTCTTTCCAGCGGCATATTACCAAGATTACCTTTACCCCGTCGGCGCAAAGAAACCGTTCCGCTTGCTTTTTCTTTAGCACCGACGATGAGCATATAAGGAATCTTCTGCCTTTCTGCTTCACCAATCTTATAACCAATTTTATCATTATTTAAATCAATTTCAACTCTGACATTTTCCCTTTTTAATATTGCTCCCACCTCCCGGGCATAATCCGCTTCTTTATCCGTCACGGTCATTACACGCGCCTGGACCGGAGCAAGCCAGGTTGGGAAGGCTCCAGCATAATGTTCAATTAAGATTCCCACAAATCGCTCAATACTACCAAGTACGGTCCGATGGACCAGATAAGTTGGAAGATGTTCACCTTTGTTGTCCATATAATATACATTAAACTTCTGCCCTAAATTGAAATCGAATTGGCAGGTTGAACATTGAAACTCTCGGCCTAAAGAGTCCGCAAGGTGGATGTCTATCTTCGGACCGTAGAAAACCGCTTCGCCTTCGGCCCGGTGAAAATTTAAGCCCAATTGTTTTAAAGTGTTAATCAGTGCATTCTCCGCTACCGACCACTGTTCATCGGTGCCCAGATAGTTTTCCGGATGTTTGGGGTCGCGTACCGAAAGGGCAACGCTAAACTTATCAAAACCAAATTGCCGTAACACTTTAAGCGCCAGTGAAATCACTCCGTATATTTCTTCTTCCACTTGTTCCTGGGTACAGAATATATGAGCATCGTCCTGAGTGAAACCCCGTACCCGCATCGTACCGTGAAGAACGCCGGAACGCTCGTATCGATATACCGTACCCCATTCTGCCAATCTTAGCGGCAAATCCCGATAAGAGTGGACCTTTGTACGGTAAATAAGGATGTGCCCGGGACAGTTCATCGGTTTCAAGACATACTCCTCATTTTCCACCGGCAGGACATACATATTATCCCGATAATAATCAAAATGCCCTGATTGTCGCCATAACTGTGCCCGGGCGATATGAGGAGTAACAACCAGTTGATAGCCCATAGCAGTATGCTCTTTTTCCCAGTAGTCTTGGATGAGACGGCGTACCGTCGCACCTTTGGGGTGCCAGAACACCAAACCGGCACCTGCCTCTTCATGGAAACTAAATAAATCAAGTGCCGGTCCCAGTTTTCGGTGGTCACGCCGCTTTGCCTCTTCAATCCGTTCCAGCCACTCTTTCAGCAATTCTTCATCAGGAAATGCGACACCATAAATCCGGGACAGCATCTGTTTTTTCTCGTCACCGCGCCAGTAAGCACCAGCGACACTTAAAAGTTTTATCGCCTTAATTTTTCCTGTATCGGGCAGATGGGGACCGCGGCACAGGTCAACAAAATCGCCCTGTTCATATACCGAAATTACCTCGTCCGGTATTTCTTCGATAATTTCCAGCTTATAGGTCTCACCACGCTGGCGAAACAGGTCAATTGCTTCTTTCCTCGACAGAAACTTATGAACTATTGGTATCTGCTGCTGTGCCAATTGGCGCATCCGCTCTTCAATCTTGGGTAAATCTTCCTCATTAAATGGCTTGAGAACATCAAAATCGTAGTAAAAACCTTCAGGAACTGCCGGTCCAATCGTAACCTTCGCTTCCGGATAAAGTTGTTTAACCGCTTGCGCCATTAGATGCGAAGCCGAGTGCCAGAATATCTCTCGTCCTTCCATTGAGTCGAAGTACACCGGCTTTACCACAGCATCTTCCTGTAACGGGAACGAAAGGTCGACCAGCCGACCATTAACTATCGCCGCCAGTGCCGCCTTATCCATAAGCACATCACCAGCGGTAACGCCGGCTTCTACTTCTCGTTGGTTGCCATTAACAATGACCTTAATCACGCTTCAATCTTACTCAATATTATCTATGTGTCAAGCATCCAATGACCAGTTGAGAATCACAATATTTTCTTGACACTGTCCATCGTCCATATACACTAAAATGATGGCTTTGACTCCTATCGAAATAAGAAAAAAGGCGTTCCCCGTTTCTTTCCGGGGTTACGCAATAAAAGAGGTTCGGGCATTTCTTGCCATCGTCGCCAATGAGTTCGAAGAACTGCGTAAAGAACGGGCGGCATTGGCAGAAAAAGTTGACGCACTGACTTCCCAGGTAGCCAATTATGAAAAGATGGAAGAACTGCTTAAAGAAACGCTGCTTACCGCCCAGAAGGTGGCAGATGAGATGCGCACCAACGTTGAGAAAGAACGGGAACTAATGGTTGAACGCATAAAACAAGAAGCGGAGAAAATGCGTGCGGAATTAAAAGAGTTAAAAGAGCGCCGCACCCTATTACTTGATGAGATAAGAGGTATCGCCAACACCTATTTAGCAATAGTAGAAAGATTGGAAAAAGGAAGTTATGAACGAGACAAAAATGCTAAATCACTCGACACTGAAACAGCGGATTCAGGAAAGCGTTCAGGCGATAAGAAGTAGAACCGCTTTCAAACCCCAGATTGGAATTATTCTCGGCACCGGTTTGGGAAGACTCGCCGAAAAGGTTGAAACTGCGGTCACCATCCCTTATGCAACGATTCCCCACTTCCCAATTCCCACGGTTGAAAGTCACGGGGGACGGTTAATATTGGGAATGATGAGTGGTAAACCGGTAGTAGTAATGCAGGGACGGTTTCATTACTATGAAGGATACGAACCTCAGGAAATTACCCATCCGGTACGGGTTATGAAAGAACTGGGAATTGATACGCTTATTCTTTCGAATGCCGCTGGGGGGTTAAACCCGGAATTTAAAGCCGGCGACATCGCAGTCATTACCGACCACATCAATCTCACCGGTCAAAACCCTTTAAGGGGACCAAATGATGAAACCCTTGGTCCTCGATTCCCTGATATGTTTCAATGTTATGACCCCCAATTGATTAAACTGGCAGAAGCCGTAGCAGCAGACCAGAACTTAATTTTACGCCACGGCGTTTATGCCTGGGTAACTGGGCCCAATCTTGAAACCGCCGCTGAATATCGGTATCTCCGAATTATTGGTGCCGACCTCGTTGGAATGTCAACAGTACCAGAAACAATCGTCGCCCGGCACGCTGGTTTACGAGTACTGGGATTTTCCGTAATCACCGATATGGGCATTCCTGAGCAACTTCAGCCCGTTGACCTGGCAACAGTTCTGCGGGTAGCCAATGAAGCCGAGCCAAAGCTTACAGCTATCGTGCTGGAAGTGGTAAAAAGAATTTGAAACCAGTCCCGACCCTTAAACTGCTAACCCTGTTTGTCCTGCTTTGCCTTGCCTGTCCGAAAAGAGCCGAAAGAGCAAAGCCATCGACACCCCAGGAGGCACTGGAACAAGCACTATTTGACAAGAAGGCAAAAAGGTTCCAAAAAGCGGAAGAAGGTTTTACCTATTTAATCTTCAACTTTCCGGGAAGTGCCCAAGCAGCCGATGCCCAGTTTTACCTCGCCGACTGTTATTTTGAAAGGAAAGATTATGAGCAGGCGCAAAGTGAGTTTGATTTCTATCTAAAGAACTTCCCCAACGGCCGTTTCCAGGAAGAGGCTGCTTTCAAAAAGGCAATCGCAGTTTTTCGTTCAGCCCCTCCCCCCGATAAAGACCAAAGTAACGTCCTTAAAGCCCAAGAACTTCTCAACGACTTTCTTGAAGAGTACCCAGAATCGCGCTTCCGGGACCAGGCGCAAAACACCTTAAAAGAAATCCAGCTCCGATTGGTACAACGGGAGTTTGATGCCGCCCGACTCTATTTTAAAGCTGGAGAATACAGGTCGGCTTTGATTTATTACCAGTTTATTAAAGAAAACTATCCTGAAGTTACCTGGACAGAAACCGACCGCTACCAGTTGGCAGTCTGTTATTTTGAAACCGACAACAAGGAGACAGCACGCTTGATATTTGAAGAACTGGTTAGGTCTGCAGTCTCGCCACGGATTAAGCGACTATCCCAGCGCTATCTCAATCGGTTAAATTAATGCGGCGTTGTTCGCCTGACAAAACCCGCATCGGGATTTTCGGTGGCTGTTTTGACCCAATTCACCTTGGACATCTGCTGGTCGCGGAGGATGTGTTTATCAAGTTAAAATTAGACAGGCTTATTTTTATCCCAACATTTCACCCGCCGCATCGTCCTTCACCTATTGCTTCTTACAATGATCGGGTTGAAATGGTTAGGCGGGCAATTGCGGGCAATCATTTTTTTACAGTTTCGTGTATTGAAGCGAACCATCCGGGACCTTCTTATACAATCCAGACATTAGCCCACCTTCGCATACTATTTCCGCAGGCGCATTTGTATCTTCTCTTGGGCTACGACCAGTACCATTCAATTGGACGCTGGCACAAACCTTTAGAACTTACTAAAATCGCAAAACTGGTGATTATGAGTAGGCCGGGTGTGCGCCAACCTTCTCTCCTGCCAGGACATAAACCGCGTGATATAATTTTTCTCGATGTAATTCCGGTGGAATTAACCGCCACTTTAATTAGAGAACGACTTGCCAAAGGGGCGTCAGTTTGTTATCTTATACCAACGGCAGTGGCGGATTACATTTATAAAAACCGCCTTTATTTAAAAGAAAAAAACAAAGGAGGATAAGTGTTGGAAATAGCATTTGCTCAGAATGGAAGTGGCTCTGCACCGCAGCCCGCTGGGGGCTTAGGGATGCTCGGGAGCCTTTTACCCCTAATTTTAATATTTGTGGTGCTCTACTTTTTGATGATTCTACCCCAGCAACGGCGTCAGAAAAAGCATCAGCAGATGATTGCCAGCCTTAAAAAAGGTGACCGGGTGGTATTCGCTTCAGGTATCCTTGGTGTAATCACAAATGTTAAAGACAATACATTTATGGTCAAAGTGGCAGAAGGAACTGAAATCGAAGTTGAAAAAGGTGCCATTGCTTATAAACTGGGCTCGGCAAATCAATAATTAACAGAATAGGAACTTGCAAGCCAAGTGTCATCGATGATCGATTTTCGCAATATGAAGGATTATGCAAAATGCCGAAGAGTCGTCCTTTACGGAAATCCGGTATTAAGAATTGTCGCTCAACCGATAACTGAATTCAACCAGCATCTTGAACAACTCATCCAGGACCTGCTAATCACAATGATTAAAAAAGATGGTGTTGGCCTGGCGGCGAATCAAATTGGCGTCCCTTCAGCAATTTTTGCCCTGAATCCTCAGGCTTGCAATTTAGACCGACCCCCACTTTGCATCATAAATCCAGAGATTGTCGCCACCGAAGGAAGGGTTGAGGAAGAAGAAGGCTGTCTATCTTTACCGGACATCTACGAAATTGTTCCCCGCCCCGAGTTTGTCCGGATAAAAGGTTTTACTGCCGAAGGTAGACCGCTGGAAATGGAAGGTACTGGTCTTCTGGCACGCGCCCTTGTCCATGAGATTGACCACTTAAGGGGTATTTTGTTTATCGACCACATCAGCAAGCTGCGCCGGCAGCTTCTCGTTTCAAGGCTTAAACAACTCGAAGAAATGGAGCGCCAGTTTTGCGAATAGTATTCTTCGGCACCACGACTTTTGGAATACCCACATTAAAACTACTTCATCAGAATGGATTTGAAATTGTTGCGGTTGTAACCACACCACCCCGTCCTCAAGGTAGAGGTCTAAAGCTTACTCCTTCGCCGGTGGAAATTGCTGCCCGGGAACTAAACCTCAAAGTGTTAACGCCCGAAAACCCCAACAGTCAAGATTTTGTAAAAATATTGAGTCAGTATACACCCGACTGTGGTGTTGTTGTCGCTTACGGTTTCATATTACGGGAACCGCTGCTGAATTTGCCCCGATACGGATTCATCAATCTGCACCCTTCGCTGCTTCCTCGTTACCGAGGCGCAGCACCAATTCCTCGTCAATTAATGGACGGTTGCACCGAGTCAGGTATCACAGTTATCAGACTGGATAAAGCAGTTGATTCTGGTGACATTTTGAACCAGGTCCGGGTAAAAGTTGATTCAGAAGAAACGGCGGGCGAACTGGAGACGCGATTAGCCCGGTTAGGTGCCGATTTAACCTATACAACACTGGTCGAAATGAAAGAGGGTAAGATTAAAAGTCAGCCGCAAAACCACAGCCTTGCCACCTTAGCGCCGAAACTCACCTCAGCAGACCGAATTATTGACTGGCGGAAATCAGCCCAACAAATTCACAATCAGATTCGTGCCCTATCACCTGAGCCAGGTGCCGTGACCCATTTTCGTTCCCGTGAAATGATCATTCTTCGTTCTCGTCTTCTCAACAGAAAAGCTGAAGTTGCACCCGGTACAATTATTAACGAAACGCCCGGGTTGATAGTTGCTACGGGAACAGATTTGCTTGAACTGTTATCGTTAAAACCGGCAGGAAAAAAGATTTTGACCGGGAAAGATTTCCGCAATGGCTATCGCCCTTTAACGGGTGAAAAACTGGGTTGAAACTATGAAGAAATTTAAAAAACCTTTGCGTTTTTTCCTTAACCTTTTGCTACTCTTGGCGATATTGGCCCTTATTTGGGGAACGGTTAACCTCCTGATGCCGCTGCTCGTCCAGAAAGGAAAAGAGGTAGCGGTTCCCAACCTAATTGGATTGACGACAGAAAAGGCGGAAAGCCTGCTGGTGAAATCAGGGTTAAAAAAAGGTGAAATCCGGACTGTTCCCAGCGCAGAAGTTCCTGTCAACCGTGTATGCGGGCAATATCCCAGAACCGGACGGCGCGTAAAAATTGGTCGGGAGGTTGACCTTGAAATTAGTTCTGGGGTGAGTAAAGTTCGTATTCCTAACCTCGAAGGTCTACCGCTGGCTAATGCCATAACCGCACTGGAACGCTCGGGTTTTGTTGTAGCTCGAGTGGAGTCAATTCGCACCGCAACAGTTCCTGCCGGGAGGGTTGTTACGCTATTTCCCCCCGCTGGAACCGAAGTGCGCCGTGGAACCGAGGTGGTTATATCGGTGTCAACCAAAACGGGTATGTTTCCAATGCCTAATCTGGTCGGTCTGAACATAGAAACCGCCCGCGGTATTATTGCCTCGCACGGCCTTATCCTGGGCGGAATTAAACCAGCCTCAAGTAATGAACCTCTGGGCACGGTGCTTTTTCAGTATCCGGAAGAGGGTATGGCGGTGCGTAGCGGTGATACGGTTAACTTGATTGTCGTTCAAAATTCGAACAGCAGGCATTAGAAAAGATGGTTAAAATTTCCGCCTCGATTCTCGACTGCAACTTCCTGCACCTTGAAGAGGAGGTATGTGCCGTACTCAACGCCGGCATCGACGCCTTACATCTTGATATAATGGATGGTCACTTTGTTCCCAATCTCAGTTTCGGACTGCCAATTGTCAGAGCGGTGCACAAAATTTCATCGGTTCCGATATACTCCCATCTTATGGTCACTAACCCAGAAACGCTCATTGAAAAGTTTCTCCCTTATTCCGATTATATTATCTTCCATATCGAAGCAACCGATAAACCCGAATTCTGTATCGACATTATTACGGCGGCTAACAAAAAGGCGGGCGTTTCTCTTAATCCCAACACACCCATCGAAAAAATATCTTTTTTACTGGACCGAATCGATGATGTTTTGATAATGAGCGTTTTCCCGGGTTTAGGTGGACAAAAATTTATTCCTGAATCGCTCAACCGTATCAAAAGAGTTCGTGAACTAAGAACTGAAACCCGGACTAATTTTACCGTTTCAGTTGATGGTGGCATCTGCCCGGCAAATTGTCAGGCAGTTATCGAAGCCGGTGCCGATATGCTCATTGCGGGTAGCGCCATCTTCAAAAGCAATGATTACACCCAAACCGTACGTCAATTGCGATGTTTGAAATACTGACCCAGAAACTCACTGAACTCCAGCGCAAACTTCTTGGCCGGGGTAAATTAAGCGCCACCGAAATTACCCGAACTCTGGGGGAAATACGCACCATTCTTTTAGAGGCTGATGTAAACTACAAAGTAGTCGGACAATTTATTCGGGGAGTAGAAACCCAGCTTAAAGAGAGAGATATCACTGCCAGTTTGAAACCAGGCGAATTAATCACCTATGTCGTTTACCAGGAAATGGTAAAACTTTTGGGGGGTAGCAGCCCAAAGTTTGAACTGAAAAAAAGTCCATCGACAATCAGTCTGGTTGGGCTCCAGGGTACAGGTAAAACAACTCTTGCAGGAAAACTTGCCTTTCGCTATCGCAATCGAAAACCGCTCCTCGTTGCCTGTGACCCGAAAAGGCCTGCGGCTGCTGAGCAGTTGCAGAGTGTTGCCCGCCGCGTTAACTGTGACTTTTATCCCGTTGAAAAAGATGTAATCACCACCTGCCTGAGAGCTCAGGAGTATGCTCGGCAGAAGGGTAATGGACTTTTGGTACTTGACACCGCTGGACGACTGCATATTGAAGAAGAGTTAATGAATGAACTCAAGCTGGTAGAAGAAAAAGTTAAACCGGATATCACACTGCTCGTTCTTGATGGAATGGTGGGCCAGGATGCGGTGAATCAGGCAGCGGAATTTAAAGCCCGACTTACCCTGACCGGTTGCTGTTTTACTAAACTTGATGGTGACGCCCGGGGTGGAGCGGTACTATCGGTGCGCCAGGTCACCGGTCTACCAATTTATTTTATTTCAACCGGCGAAAGGCTGGAAGACATCGAAGAGTTTCATCCCGACCGGCTTGCTTCGCGCATCCTCGGTATGGGTGACATTAAAACCCTCGCTGAAAAGGTACAAAGTGCCACCGACGAAGGCACACAGCGTCAGATGGCAGAAAAGTTTCTCAAGGGTAAGTTCAATCTTGAAGATTTTTTAAATCAACTTAAGACCGTCAAAAAGATGGGCTCTTTCTCCAAACTACTGTCTCTTGTTCCCGGCGCAAGTAACATTGATGTTGACGAAGCGGAGTTTGTTAAAATTGAGGCGATTATTCAGTCTATGACCCCAGAAGAAAGACAAAATCCTGATATCATCGATGGGTCCCGGCGGCGCAGAATCGCCGCGGGCTCCGGGACAAGCGTTAGCGATGTTAATCGTCTGCTTAAAGAGTTTGAACAGGCACGACTGCTTGCTCGACAACTTTCTTCGGGCAAGGGTCCGCGTTTTCGGCTCCGTTAGCGAAAATCTTTAACTAAATTATCCGCTAAGTATCGCCGCTTCTATACATTGAGCCAATCGTTAATCCTTTATGTGGCTGCTGAGTTTAAGTACCTTCCTGCCAAGATGATATGTATTTTTTCTGTTCCCTGGTAAGTCGGTCAATTTTAATATCCATTGTCTTTAATTTCAGTTCCGCAATTTTCCGGTCCAGTTCATCCGGGAGTTTGTAAACTCGTGGTGCTAATCTACCCTGATTTTTGTATATAAACTCAATTGCCAAGGCCTGGTTGGCAAAAGATAAATCCATCACCATCGCCGGGTGTCCTTCAGCCGCTGAAAGGTTAACAAGTCGCCCCTCAGCAAGCAATATCACCTTTTTACCATTGGTCAACAAATGTTCAACGCAGAACCGCCTGAGTTCCCTTTTCTTGACGGTAAGCGCTTCCAGTGCCCGCCGGTTGATTTCAACATCAAAATGACCGGAGTTACAGATGATTGCGCCGTCTTTCATTTTCAAAATATGTGCCCGGTCAATCACATTAACATCGCCCGTAACGGTAACAAAAACATCTCCCCGAGGCGCGGCATCAATAAGTCTCATCACCCGGAACCCGTCCATTCGTGCTTCAAGGGCGCGAATCGGGTCGACCTCGGTTACAATCACCTCGGCACCAAGCCCCTGTGCCTTTGCGGCTAACCCCCGTCCACACCAGCCATAACCACAGACAACCACAGTAGAACCGGCAAATAGGATGTTTGTAGCTCTTAAAATTCCGTCGAGCGTTGACTGTCCGGTTCCGTAGCGGTTGTCAAACATAAATTTCGTATAGGAGTCGTTCACTGCAATGATTGGATACCGTAGTACTCCATCCCTTTCCATACTGCGTAATCTGATAACACCAGTGGTCGTTTCCTCAGTACCGCCCAGCACACCCTGAACAATTGCGCCGCCCTTCTTATGTAGAGTAGAAACCAAATCAGCACCGTCATCGGTAGTAATCTGAGGTTGATGGGCAAGGGCTTGCTCAATGTGACGATAATAACTCTTGCGGTCTTCACCCTTGATGGCAAAGACCGGAATCCCCTCTTTTACCAGAGCGCTTGCTACTTCATCTTGAGTTGAAAGCGGATTCGAAGCGCAAAGCCGGACCTGAGCACCACCGGCGGTTAATGTTAGAACAAGATTGGCAGTTTCTGAAGTCACGTGTAAACAACAACTTATTCGAACATCCTTAAGTGGTTTCTCTTTAGCAAACCGCTCCCGCACCATCTTTAGCACGGGCATAAAATGCTCTGCCCATTCAATCTTGTTTCTACCGGTTGCCGCCAAATTCAAATCGCGGACCTCATACTCGACCCCTTTGAATTTCATTTTAACTCCTTTCTATAAACCAAGTGCCGATTTAACATCAACAACCATATCGGTTTTTTCCCAGGTGAAGAGCTCCAAATTTTTGCCAGATAGTTTGTCCTTTACGATGCGGGGCTTCTGACCGAAGTGCCCAAACACCGCCGTCGGCTGGTAGATGGGCTGGCGGAGTTTCAGATGTTGAATCATGCCTTTGGGCGTAAGGGGGAAAATTTTTCTGATTACATCTTGGACCTTTGTTTCGGGAACACGCCCGGTACCCATCATATCAACAGAAATGTCCACCGGTTCTGGTTTTCCGATAACGTAAGCCAGTCTGATTTCCACTTCATCGCAGACACCAGCAGCAACTAAGTTTTTGGCGATATAACGTGCCATGTAAGCGCCCGAGCGATCCACCTTGGTTGGGTCTTTTCCGGAAAACGCACCACCACCATGCCGCGCCCACCCCCCATAACTATCAACGATGATTTTTCTTCCCGTCATTCCAGTATCAGATTGGGGACCACCAATCACAAACTTACCGGTCTCATTGACAAAGAATTTGGTCCGGCGGTCCAAATACT
This sequence comes from uncultured bacterium, assembly GCA_964626075.1. Classification (GTDB taxonomy): domain Bacteria; phylum Hydrothermota; class Tepidihabitantia; order Tepidihabitantales; family Tepidihabitantaceae; genus Tepidihabitans. The sequence continues at coordinate 48,753 of CAZVDD010000009.1, read as the reverse complement.
CTTTGGGTAAAACTGGTTTTGCCACAACATCGATGATTTCGGCACGAGCCTTTTGCGTAATTTTCGTTCCCGTACGGTCGAGAATCGTCTCATCGTGATGGGCGGCCAGTACGACACTGTCGATGCGGCGCGGTAAACCATCTTCATACTCAACAGTTACCTGCGTCTTACCATCAGGTCGGAGATACGGCAGAATTTTCTTTTTCCGGACTTCAGCGAGACGTTCTACCAACCGATGGGCAAGAACAATCGGTAACGGCATCAGTTCCTCAGTTTGGCGGCACGCATAACCAATCATCATTCCCTGGTCACCAGCACCACCGGCGTCAACCCCCTGAGCAATATCGGGAGACTGGCGACCAATCACATTCAAAATTGCGCAACTGTCGGCGTTTAGTCCACAACTACTGTCGACATAGCCTATTTCGCGCAGAACTCGCCGTACCAATTGTTCTAAGTCCACCCAGGCGCTGGTGGTAATTTCGCCCCCAACCAGAACCATCCCGACAGTCACAAATGTCTCACACGCAACCCGACCCCGAGGGTCTTGACGCAACACTTCATCCAACACCGCATCGGAAATCTGGTCACAAAGTTTGTCCGGATGACCCTCAGCGACCGATTCTGATGTAAACTTTGAAATCTTTTTCAATTTACACTCCTTTCCGTCATCATTTAAGGCTAACGTTTATTGTTTAAAAGGTCAAGTAATAGCGGTGCCAGCTTCTCAGCCGTTTCCGGCGGCGTAGTAAGTTCCAACCAAATGGCATCTGTTAGCCCGCGGAACCAAGTTAACTGACGCCGAGCATACTCTTTTGTCTTTCTTTTCGCTTGGGAAATCGCTTCTTCTAAACTCAAATCCCCATCAAGATACCGGAACAGGTCTATATAGCCATAGGCATTGGTGGCATAACTGTTCTGGTTCAACCCCATCTCCTTGAGTCTTCGCACCTCATTCAACAATCCCTGTGCCATCATCTGGTCAAAACGCTCTTCAATTAATCTATAAAGACGTTTTCGTTCCATATTTAGCACCACATAAACGGGAATAAACTCGGCTCTCTTCTGCCGCTCGGCCGTCAGTTCCGAAAATTTCTTACCCGTTAACTCATAAACCTCAAGTGCCCGAATCACACGTTGCCGGTCGTTGGGATGAATTTGTTTTGCCCGTTCCGGGTCAACTTTCATCAACTTTTTATAAAGTTCGGGAAGCGAAGTTGCACTTAGTTGCGCCCGCAAATTCGGGTCGTACTTCGGGACATCAAAAAGGGGGCGAAAAAGCGCCCGCAGGTAAAAACCGCTACCCCCGACGACAATAAAACCACGCCCTTTGGTTCTCAACTCTCTCATAATCTTCAATGCGTCCCGAGCAAAGTCGGCTGCTGAATAGAGTTGGTTCGGCTCAACACAGTCAACAAGGTGAAACCTTATCTCCTTCCGGAGTGCGGTGGAGGGTTTTGCCGTACCGATATCAAGATAACGGTAAACCTGCCTCGAATCCGCTGAAATTATATCAATCCCGAAACTTTTCGCGAGAATTGCCGCCACCTCGGTTTTACCAACGCCTGTGGGTCCAGTTAGAACAAGAACCCTCAAGTTCTGCCGAACCTCCGGTCCAAATCTTCAAGCGTAATTTTGATAATTACCGGTCTGCCATGAGGACAAAAGTACGGTTCCCGACAGGCAAAAAGCCGGTTGATAAGTGATACCATTTCCTCTTGCGTCAAACGCTGGCCCGCTTTGACAGCGCCTTTACAGGCAAAAAGTTTTGCCAGTTCCTGCTCGAGCGTTGCTTTTTCTAAACTGGTTTTAGTTAGTTCGGCAAAAAACTCCCTGACTTCGTCTTTCCCCATAAACGAACCGGCTGGAACACTCTCCACCACAACCGTTCTCCCGCTGAAAATTTTTGTCTCCATCCCCATCTGGCGCAATTTTCCCTTAATTCGTTCATAGGCTTCAAACTCCTCGGCGTTCAGGTCGATAGTTATCGGAAAAAGCAACCCCTGAGGCTTCACATTCTGACGGTTGTTGAGCAGTTCTTCAAAAAGAATCCGTTCGTGTGCTGCATGCTGGTCAACAATCACATACCCCGATGCCACCTGAGCAAAGATATAACTGTTGTGTAACTGCCAGAATTCACCTGGCACCGCATCATCTTGGGTGATTATTTCTTGATTAAACAGCCCGGTATCTTCCAGTTGTGCCCGGCGTTGAATCCCGAGTCCCTTACGCACCGCTTCCGAAATAAAATCAAACAGGAAACGCTCATCTGCAAACCGCACCTCCTGTTTTGTTGGGTGAATGTTGACATCAAGCCGCGCCGGATCGGTCTGAATAAAAACGATAAAATTGGGATGATGACCCGAAGGCATCGGTCCATAACCATCGTAAACCGCTCGGGCAACAACCTGGCTCCGGACTGGTCGGTGGTTGAAAATTACAACCTGAACATCGGAAAAACCCTTCACCTGGGTTGGGTCGGAAAAGAAACCGTGCAATGTGAGCATCGGGTTGTCGACCCGAAATTCCACCATTCCCTCGACCACCTTGCGGTCAAACAGTCCGAACAAGCGCTCTCGATAGGAAGCCACGGGAGGTAAGTTTGCAACCAAACGTTCGTTGCTTATTAACTCAAACCCCAGTTGCGGAAAGACTATCGCATAGTTGCGAAACACCTCAGTTACCATCCGCAACTCGTAATTTTCTGATTTCAAAAAAGCCCGGCGTACTGGCAAATTAAAAAATAGCGCCTTAACGGTTACTGTCGTACCAAGCGGGTGAGCAACCTCAGCAATTTCTTTTATTTCACCGCCCTCAACTTCCAGGCGCGTTCCGGCTTGCGTTTCATCGGTATTGGTTTCAATCGTCATTCGGCTGACTGCGGCAATCGATGCCAGAGCCTCGCCGCGGAAACCGTAACTCTCAATTCTCGTCAGGTCGTCCACTGAACTAAGTTTACTCGTAGCGTACCTTGCCACTGCCAGCCGGACATCATCGCGACTCATTCCGATACCATCGTCAACAACTCGTATTAAATTTTTTCCGCCCGCTTTTACCTCTAACCTGATTCGCTTTGCCCCAGCATCAATTGAATTTTCAATTAACTCCTTGACCACCGAGGCCGGTCGTACAATCACCTCGCCCGCCGCAATTCGGCGTACAACCTCCTCCGGAAGCGGTAAAACCGGTTTTCTATTCATCTTCTCTTCGGTACTTCACAAGGTCAACCAACATTCCGTCTTCCGCTGCTAAAACCGCGCATCCTGTGCGCTCGGTTAAATCTCGGGCAAGTTTCCAGGGATGGGCGCGAATCATTGTCATCCCGAAGTGGGTCAATATTGACAGTTTCGGCTTCATCGTTTTTATCAACTCTTCAACTTCAGGAAAGTGGAGATGGTCCAGGTTAGATGGAGTAAACCGAACAACATTATAAATTACAACATCGGCACAATAAAGATGTGCCAGTTCCGGAAAATATGCGGTATCGGCGATGTAAGAAACTGACAATCGGTTGGTTTCAAACTTGAATCCATAAACCTCACCACGGTGACGATGCCTTATCGGACAGGTAAATCGAACCGTGCCAATCTGATATTGCCCACCTTCTTTAAGAACAACAATTGCTTCAAGAAATGTCCGCAGATAACGGAGCACCACCGGGTCATCACCTTCGAGTGCATCCTGAGGCGCAAAAAGTTTTCCCCGCGGCTCAGTTCCTCCCATCGTCATCGCTTCAATTAAAACATTGACATCAGCCGAATGGTCGAGATGGCGATGGGACAAGATAATTGCCGCAAGTTTCGTCGGGTTAAGTTTATGCCGACTGCTGGTTGCCCGAACCAACGCTCCAGGACCGGGGTCAACAATAAACTGGGTGTTTTCGAGCGTAAACCAGATGCCGCCCGAAGCCCGTACCTGCTTTGCAATGACAATCCTCGCACCACCGGAACCGAGGAAAATTAAACTGTCCGGTCTTATCTGACTTGCCATTAACATTTAGCATACGAAGGCATAGAAAATTGTCAATTACAATCTGGTTAATTTTGCCAAAGTAAACCGCATCTATCTCTATTCAATGCCCGCAGCTTAATCTCATCAGTGTTTTAACCCCTCTTTTGCTCATTGGATATATACGAAAAAGTAACAGAAAGTGAGAAAATTTCATACCCTCCACAGCCCGGGGGCAATCCTCGGAATAGTCTTCAACACCCTTCAGTTCACCATCACTTTAACCATCCTCTCAAACACCATGAAGTTAATATTCTACACCATTTTGTGCTCTATCTTATTGGAAATCTATATGGTTATGTTTAAATCACTACCAGCAACTATTTCGTGAATTACAGTTCAGGCAATTTTTTATACCGTCTCATATACCGCCGTAGATTGTTACCCCTGCTGTGTTTCAGTGATGCTCTTAAAGTTGGTGGTTGGATATCATTTCCTCTGTCTGTAGGATAAAAATTTACCGTTAAACTATCAGGCTTGTTCGGCACCGTGTAAGAAGTTGAATTCTAAACTAACTTTGTGCCGTTTATTACCAGTTCAAAACGGCAGCGCAGGAAATCGGCAGCACGGCGGGAGATGAGCATCCGACTGAGGAAAATCTCGAAATACTCCATAACCGGCGCAATACCCGTGTCAACATGCAGGTCAAAAACAATTCGGTGATTGACGCTGTCAACGCTGAGTGTCGATTTTTTAACAGCAAAATTAACCCGGTCGTGGATATCAAATTTTATCAATGCCGGATTTCGCACCCGACTGTGATGCACATCCGCCTTGTCGGCAAGAATCAGTGCTGCCGCTATTTCAGAAACAGGATTACCGCCTTCCTCGTGATGATTGCCAATCGCCGCCATTATCTGAGCAACCTCCCCAAACTCCATTCCCAGTCGTACAAGGATTTCTCGCGCCAGCAATGCACTGGTACGTTCGTGGGCTTGTCGGTTCACAACATTACCAATATCATGGAGATAACCAGCAATAGCACTTAACTCTGCAACCTTTTCACCGTAGCCCAGTTGAATAAGGATTGAGCGGCTATTCTTGGCAACAAGCCGGGCATGGCGATGACCGTGTTCGGTGTATCCGAGGATTGCCAGTTGCCGGTCCGCTTCGGTAATTAGGGCGTTAGCCTCTGGGTCCTTTTTAACTTCCCGAAGCGTAACCATCATCGACCTTTCCCGGCGCCGGATTTCTTAAAAACAAAAAACTAATCAATCATTCAGGTTGCCGTTCAGGAGCAACCTGCTCGCTGGTCAGTGACTCTTTGAGATAGGCTTCGTAGTCGGAGAGTAACCGTTCGTCACCAACCATCTGTGCTTTCCAGCGAATTGCCACTTCGTTCACTCCGAAAGTTTTATCAAGAAAAACCTGCAACTTCGCACCGGTGGGATAGTTCTTGTCCTCAATGATGATACCACTTGTCGACACATTGTCACCACATACATTGTAAACTTCAACCGCCTTTTCGGGATTGTAATCCCAGACTTGCGGTCCGCGTACCGGTCGTTTGTACATCAGAAATTCAATCAAATCGTTCGCGATTGAAATCATCAGTGAGTAGTCGGTTGTTGGGTCCGCACCGGCAACATAATTTTTAATCGGCAGGTGAAGGGCAAGTCCGCACTCTCCCCGACCTTCGCCGATGAAAATCCGGTTCGGGTCGATGTAACCACGCAGGTCAAGTGTCTGGATGTACAGCACGCTAAGAAAATTTTAACATCAAAATTAATTCGGTCAAGTTTTGCATTTCGTTATTTTTCTTCTCCGAAGAGCCGGCGGTAGACCAAAAGAAGAAATGGGTTCGTTTCTTTGAGCCGTGCCGTAGCCAGCGCTTTTTCGACCGTATCGTCCCGCATCTTTGCAAGCATCTCAACCGCACACAATCGGACAAATGGGTCTTGATAATTGAGATAATCAATGGCCTGTTGCCGGCAGCGGTTTTTCATCTCTTCACTGATCACCGTGTCAAGTTTCGTAACAATCTGATTCAAAGTTCTTATCCCGTGCCCCAGTGCCGGAGGTGTCAACTGGTCCAGGTGGCTAAGAATTGAGTCGACACTTACTAATCCTATTGACACCAATGCTGCTTCCGCAGCGCTGCGAACTGTAAAAAAATTGTCGCTTAACGCCTCAATCAAGGCGGGAATCGCCACCGGGTTTTTCAATTTCCCACAAGCCTCCGCGGTAACAATTCTTGATAGTTCAAATGTATCTTTTAGCAAATAGAGAATCTGGGGCACAACTGTCGAGTCGCCGATACTACCCAGTGCATAAACGCCCCGCCTTGAGGTAATACGCCCTTCTTTAAGTGCCAAAAGAATTGAATCGACAACATCGCGCGCATTCTTCCCCATTTCACCCAGCCAGTAAGCGGAGTTCTGACGCGCCAGAAATCTCTCATCCCGCAACCCTTTTAAAAGATAAGGTTTTGCCGTTTCCGGAACCGCTTTAATCAGTGCCAGTACCGCTTCTGATTCCAGTCCATCCTTTGTATCCAGTTTATGTTCATAGATATACTGCACCGCCTTAGCGCCGAGGCGAATCAATTCCTTGCGTGCCCTGAGTACCTTTTTTCGCGCATTGCCTACCGCCCAGACCGATGCCGTTTTAAACACACTTTCCACCGGTGCGGTAATCACCGAATCAATACTTGCCTCTGAAGTGTCGACATCGGGTTCATAGTCAATAACCGTTGCCGGGCGGTCAAGGTCAATTCCCGACCCGTAAGTGCCTTTCGTCCACCATCTTTTGTTCGCCGCAATATTCCCCGCAGGATACTGATCTTTACCCGCAAGGTCAATAAACAGTCCGATACCGCCGAACCCCCGTGCCCAATTGGAACTACCCTGGGCGATCAAAGACTCCGAAGTCATATACCAATCTTGACCATCGGCATCAAGGAAAAGTCCAACCGAATTAGTTAAACCGATACCCTGACCACCGGATGCATAATAACCATCATCACCTTGGTAGTCAAAGAGCACTCCGACCGAAAGGTCGTGCCCTTCTCCCTGTGAAGGACCCAATCGTGAAAAGTACGAGTCATTTCCTTCGGCATCAATTAACGCACCAACAGACAAGTGAATGCCGGCACCCTGGGAGTATTGAGCCGCGGTGTAGTGGTCAAACCCCTCGCCGTCATAAAGCATACCCAATGAGTACCAGTAACTTGTTCCCTGACAGAACACCTCGGCGTTGTAAAAGTCGTTACCTTTAAGGTCACAGAGAAAACCGATACCACCGCTGGCGTCCGGTCGGACACCAATCGCAAACCCCTGAGCAAAAGACCTGAACTCCCGGGGTAATAGTGGTTCATGAAGATATCTGCCACCTGCATAGTACAGGTCCTGACCCCCATCTTCAGCAAGAAGCCCATAACCCCAGGTTCCAGCAAAACCCTGGCAATAGCAGAAAGCCCGATAGCAATCGTTACCCTGATTGTCAATTAACAGCCCGACACCGTAATGGCCCGCACCTTGGGCATAGAATCCGGCATCATAGATGTCCTGCCCGGAACCATCCCACAACACCCCGGTGCCGAAAATCGCTGCGCCCTGAGCGTAGTGCCGTGAACGGTAAACATCGTCACCGGCAAGGTCAAACAGCACACCGCATCCGAAAATCGCCCCTCCCTGGGAAAAAAGTTTTTGCGTTTGATAAAGGTCGTTACCTTTAAGGTCAATTACCACCGAAAAAGGGTTATCTAAAATCCCAATAGCCCCTCCGGCACGATTCAAATACCGGTCATCACCTCCCGGGTCAATAATTAATGCGGCATCATCTTGATAAACATCATCGCCCTCGGTACCAATAATCACCTTTCCCCATCTGGTCTCAAACACCTTCAAACTGTCTTTGTATACTTTCTCCTCTGCCATCCAATCTTGCAACAACTGCGTCGCTCGAGTCGCTCCCATCGTTACTGCGATACCGGCCAATGCAAGCGCCTGCCGATTAACCCTGCGCGCATAGGCTAACAGTGTTTCTGATTTCACTTGCAAACTGGAGTCATATTCCCGGCCAAACTCGCGCTGCAAGATACCACTAAAACCCTTCTCCAGCGTATCATCTTCATCTTTCCAGAAGTTAGGCGCCTCACCCAGTAAAATGTTTAGTTCCCGCTCAGATATTGAGCAGAGCGCCTGTTTCAAAAAACTGTCCCCTATTGCAAAACTGGCAAGGATGGTATTAACCGCGCGCATCAATTTCCCTCCATTATCCTGCCGAAACAGCGCTCTCTGCCGTCGGGCTATCTCCCGGCCGATTTTAACGGTATCGGCATCAGTTATATGTAAATCAATTGCCCGATACTGCTCGATGCTCAATGCCGCCGGGGCTCGGGATAACCTTTCAACTTTACGCGCGCTGCTCTCAACATAAGGGGGAACTTCAAGCGGATGAGAAAGCAAGCGCTCAACAATTTTCAGACGAAAAAAACTGTCCACCGCCCAAAATTTATAAAACCCCAGTTCCTTCTCTTTCATTCCTTGAATTTCCAACGCCTGGTGGAGGGCTCTTGGAAAGAGCACCTGCACACTATCCTGTTTTTTAACTCCCTTCCCGAAAACAAACCCGATAACAAGCGGTAAAATAAGTATCGACCTCATCATCTTTCCTCCTTAACGCTGGCGGAGAAGTTTGTAATTTGCCCTCAAGAGCCCATCCTCTATTATCATCAAATAAACGCCCGCGGGCAAATCCTTCCCCTGCTCATCCCTCCCATTCCACATAAAACGTCCCGAAACGACCGCCTGATGTACTCGCTTACCTGCCGAATTGTAGATTGCCACCAAAACTGGTGTCTCACAATTAACTTCAATCAGCGTGCGGTTTAAAAATGGGTTTGGGGTTGCCTTGATTACCGAGCGTGATTTCACTTTTTCTTCAATTCCAACCTGAGTCGAATCAAAGGTCACATCACAGACGATTGTATCACCAACTTCTTCGATATTTCGAATGCTAACGTAGGTCGGTTGGCCGTTTCGTGCCCGGCTCGAGGGATTTGACCAGTTGTCAAAAATCCGACGATTCCAGATTCCCGGCAGCGGGTCAGAACTGTCACCTAACGCTTCATGATATATGTGCGGGTCGGGCCGAACTCCGTTCCCGTGGTCCAGATGATAGGTCGAGTCTTCCTCAAGGTCAACAACATTATGCTCTGCACCGGCGGCCGGGTCAATGTGCCAGATGAGAAGCCCGGACCAGGGCAAAGGTGCATCAAACCCCTTTTTCTGCCGATTTTCAAGATAAAAACAGGTGTCCCTGTTTAAACCGTTACGCCACACCTTGTATACAACCGGATTTGTCTCTACATCCACAATCCGTAAATTGTATGTGTCATGCGTTAAAATAATCGGTGTTACAAAACCGGCTTTGACTTTACTCCATGCCTCCATATGAGCTGGGCTCCAAGGTGTATTTCCGCCCGCACCCCACGCACCGTATCCCATCAAACCCCAGTAACCGATTCCCCAGGAGTTTCGCGAATAATCGTAAAGGTCAGGAAGGCCCACAAGATGCCCAAGCTCATGACACATCACCGCAATGCAGCAAAGGGTTGTTTCGCGGGCTTCAGTAACCATGGCGAATTCCGGTACATTCGTTACACCCCTGATTGTCACCCCATCGTCCGTACGGTAATTAAAATAAGGAATCGCATGCGACCAGCAACAGTTGACATCACCGTTATCGGCACCATCGGCGCCAGCATGCACCATAAACATTGCGTCAATATAACCGTCACCATTCAGGTCAAACTCTCGAAAATCAACAAACTGGTCAACCTGCTGGACATTTTCTCGTGCCATCTGGCCGCCGGTGGAAAGCATATAGTTACCGTCGTAATAACGGGAGTAGTTGTAACGGGAAAGAAACCAGCGATTACCAGCAATACCGCCCCGTACGGAATATCTTCCATAAGAATTCTCAAGAAAGTAGTCGTTCAGACTGCCCGCACGATAAGGTTGGCCATTGTAAACTCCGGTGGAGTAAAGCATCGAGTCGAAACGGGCAACTGAATGTTCAACCGTATCCGCAAGATTGTCCGGGAACTGCATAAGAATCGTAACCGTTTCGCAGAAGTCGTAGCCTTTAAGCCGGTTTTCTCCTGGAACCTCAACTCCCGGTGGAAAAACCGGAACCGGTCCATTAAATCCGGGCTTAGGTGGCATTGCCAGTACCAACCCGGTTGCCAAAAGCAAAAACATTTTTCCTTTCATCATCGCTCCTTTACCAGTTGACATTACCAAAACTACCCATCGGGTCAACGATAATCCCTAAAAATATTTATTTTGCAACTGTTTTCTCTTCGTACCTCTTGCGCAGAACATCCAGCTCATTCTTCAAACGCTCAATCTCCCTTTGGATTGAATCAAGTGACTGCTGATACATCCTTTTTCCGGTTTGTAGCTGTGGTTCAAGCCTTCGGACAATTTGGACCAATGTGCGATATATATCGTGAAACTTAGACCCGGGAATCAAATCGCGTTCGTGCCTTACTTTCGGGCGTCTTCCTATCTTAACCGAAACCTTGAACCGTTTAAATCGACGGACCGCAACGATTTCAACAAACTCATCCGGACGGGAAAGAACCATCTGCCGCAATATATCAATACCATCAACCGGCTGACCATCAAATTCGGTAATCACATCTCCCATTTTAAAGCCCGCCTTTGCTGCGGGGCTGTTTTCAATTACATCACTGACAAGAACTCCGTGCTCAATGCCCAGTGCCACAAGCATTGCTGGAGTCATATTTTCCGCAACTATGCCGAGCCAACCCTGTTCATATATCGAAACTTTTTCCCCCTGCTCATTAACTGGTTGCAAACTCAGCAGTAATAAAATAAACCACCATCTCATATAGCAACACCTCCTACCAAATCATACTTTAATATCGCTTTCACTCATCAGATTCGCAATGGTCTTGGTGCGGTTCTTCCCAGCATAATGCCAAGGTCAAGCACAAACCCTTTCATTGAAAATACCGGTGGTGCGTCATTCCCGTACCAATTTGGACCTACAAAAGGCCACTGATACCCACCTTTCGCAGCAAAACCGATAAATGTCCCTGTTTGAAAAGTTATCCGCGCCATTAACTCAACATTCGGCAGGGCAAAAAGTTCCCAGTTTAAAAACCAGCGGGTAAAATTTGCGTGAGCGGGCTCAATTGAATGGGCAAAAACAAACCAGGTTCCAGCCCCGACAGCAACCCCCGGTTTTACAAGCAAAAGTTTATTAAACCATCGTGGATAGCCAATTTCGAAACTCCCGAACATACTACCGATTTTTGCCTTAATGGAATCAGCGGCGCCTGTCCCGAACGAAATTCCACCGCCACCGCCAACTGCGACTGAGTTTACCTCATTTACACCACGACCGGTTATTCCCCACCAGGGCGAACGAAGACGAAAACTATCTTTTCCCGACCATATTCGATTTAGTTCGGTAAGCCTTTTGTTCAGTCCGCTGGGGTTAAAGAAGTTTGCCCTTACACTAACACCACCGTAACCTACCAAAAAGTTCACCGAAACCAGCACAATGGCAACAGTACGAATCAATCTCATTTTTTAATTTACTCCTTTTTCGTAGAATCTTTCAAAGGGTTGGTAAAGTCGTATTCCACCGCGCCTTCCTGGACCGCATCACCACCAATCCTTGCCGCCGCGGGCTTAAGCCCTGGCGGTAATTTGGGGTCTACCCATATTGCCATTGCCCGCCATTGTGCCAGATTTTTTCCTCCATCATCGTAAACATAGACCCAGGCAACGCGCACCCGCTCTTTTTTTCGGTTGTTGTACTCATTGATGACCGAATACAAAACCCAATCCAAGACCGCGCGCAACGAATCGACATCCGATTGAACTGCGGTTTGTGCGAGAACCGTTATCCCCTTTAATTTGTTGAGCCGGATTTCTTTTACAGCAATCAAACGATAATCCGTTTCGAAATTTTCCGGGCGGGGAAAAACTGAATTTTTACTTGTTAAACCCGGTCCAAAAATCAACCCACTTAATACCGCAAGTCCCGCCAGAACAACGACAGTAATCCAGTAATTACGCCGGCGCCCAAATTTCCTGACATTTCTAATCCTCTCTGCCAATCCTAACTGATTCGTATTTCTTTCAATTCTGCGATTGAACTTAACAGGAAGCATTGTTTTATTTTAATCTACTTTTGCCCATCTGTAAAAGTTTTCTTCAATCGCCACCGCATTACACCAACCGATAATTGTAATCAATGTTGCCGCGTCTCATTGTATTGACTTATAAATATAACGAGTGTAAAATTTAATGTGCACGGAAAGACTTGATACTGCAGGTCCCCGTGCTGGAGAAAAATGTCAACAACTAAAAAGGAGGCACAATAATGCAGCGTCTATCTATTGGCATAATGACGCTCACCGTCGTATTCGCGGTTTCCCTTGGAGGCAGTATCACCCGTAGTTTTAACTATCCCGTTGATGCCCTCCATATTGAAACCGAAGACGGCTGGACCAAAGTTGACTTCGGGATGGCGGCCCATCCCGGAAGACTTGGAGAACCTGACTTACCGGTCCTGCCCTATCAAATGGTTATCCCTGCTGACGCTGAAGTCACAAAAATTGAAATTTTATCTTATAAAGAACAACCTGTTCCCGGCTCTTATAAAGTTCTGCCGGTTCAACACCCGATTCCGTGGAAAAAAGATTACCAACCAATGCCTTTTGTCCCTCCCGACCCAATGATATACACGCGCGATGCCATCTGGCCCGCCCAACCGGCAACTTTTGCCCACATCGGCAATAAATCTGGTTACCGCATCGCCAGTTTTCTTGTTTATCCGGTGCGCTACAACCCGGTTGAAGGCAAACTTTATCAACTGACCGACATCACCGTGCGAGTTAACTACGAGACCGGCAGACGCCACACACCCGCGTATACCGAAATGCAGATTAAGATATTTGGTGACCAGGTCAAGATGCTTGTCCTCAACCCCGAGGATGTTGACCGTTTTGCCCCGCCCAAAAGGACAAAGAGTTTTGGCTCGCAATTCCTTGAACCTGGTGAGTACGAACATCTTATTATCACCAGTCAACAGTTTGCCGACTCTTTAGTCTGGCTGCGTGACTGGCGTACTCGGCTTGGTTGGCGTTCAAAAATCGCTATCCTTGAATCAATCTGCAACACCTATCCGGGCAGAGACAATGCTGAAAAGATGCGCAACTTCATTAAAGATACCGATACCACCTGGGGCGTCATCTATGTGTTCATTGCCCGTCCTGACTATCCTGCCAACTACTATCGTAACTGCTATGTTTACAACTATACCTTTGCATCGGATATGTACTTCTCCGACCTTGATGGAACCTGGGACCGCAACAACAACAACATCTTTGGCGAGAATGCCGACTCGGTTGATGGTTACGCTGATGTCCATGTCGGAATGATGACCCTGAATCAGTTTTCCGAAATCGCCAATGTGCGCAGAAAAATCCTGCGCTATGAAACCGCACCTGACACCACCGGAGAATGGTGGCATAAAATCCTTTTACCCAACGGTGTATACTTCTCAAACAACTACAACGACTCAATTGCCAATGCATCGCCCACTCCACCCTGGTTTGACCTTAAAATGTACTACTCCGGCGGTATGGTCCAGCCCACACCTCAACGCTATTGCGACTCTCTCAACTCCGGTTACACCTTCACTGCCGTCATCGCCCACGGCAGTCCCGACCTTTATCAACTGAACGGCAGTGTCACATCACAAATGATGCTCGACCTCACCAACACCAACCGTCTCAACTGCATCACCGCAGTTTGCTGCAATGTTGGCCAATGGGACCGGGGTTCTACCAATGGCGACTGTATTGCGGAAAATATGTTCAACCATGCGCCCAACGGATTTATCGGCGTAATGATGAATTACGAATCCGGCTGGGTAGATGTTGCGGAAAAACTGAACTATGCTATTGCTTACGGCTTTCTAAAATTCCGCACTAATCGCAAGGTCCATCAGGGTGAAATGCTGTCCTACGGCCGGGATTACTGGGTACCCGTCATCCTTGACTCCCAGAAATACAGGATGGAAATTATGGAGCGAAACCTCTTTGGAGAGCCTGCAACCCCCATCTGGTCTGCAAAACCCTTTATCTCTCAGGTAACTAAACCCGATACCATCAACATCGGTAACAACATTCCGGTAACCGTCACCGTCCAAAACCCAAGTTTTGCACCGGTGGAATCGGCGATGGTAGTGCTTCAGAAACCGGGCGAAACCTTTGCCCGTGGCTTCACCAACGCTTCAGGCCAGGTGACACTGTTTGTCTCCTGTCAGACCCCGGGGGTTTTACAACTGGCAATTACCGGTACCAATAACATCCCTTATCTTGACTCAATTGTCGTAATATCTGCGAGCAGGTATGTTGCCTATCTCCGCCACTCGATTAACGACTCACCACCGGGTGGCAATGGTGACGGCATCATCAACCCTGGCGAGTCATTTCGGATTCCTACCTGGGTCAAAAACTACGGGACTGTTCAGGCGAACAGCGTTACCGCTCGGCTACGCACCCACACCGCCGGTGCCACTATCACCGACTCGATTAAAACCTTCGGCAACATTCCGGCTGGTGACTCAGCATTCAACAGCCAGGGATTTGCAATGACCGTTGCTCAGGGGCTACCCAACCGCTACGCCATACCCTGCTCACTAATCTGTAAAGATGCCCTTGACTCTACCTGGGTTTCATATGTTACATTTTATGTCGGCGCGCCCGCCATTGGCTTTGTTAGCAAAACAGTTAGGGATTCATTAGGAAGTCAGCCTAATGGCAGACTCGACCCAGGTGAAACCGCAGACCTTGAAGTAACCCTTGCCAACTCGGGCTTGGGTAATGCTTACAATGTGCAAGTTATTCTCCGCTCCGGCGACCCAAGATTGACCGTCCCCGACTCATTAGCGGTTTACGGGACAATTCCTGCTGGGACTTCGCAAACAAACTATACCGACCACTTCACAGTCACCGCCTCCCCATCCATTTTACCCGAAACCCCGATCTCCTGTACCCTTAAAATCTATGCCGACAACGGTTATTTCACTCGGTCAACCTTCACAATTGTGGTTGGAGAAATCCGTTCGATTGACCCAATCCCGGACAACTCCACTCCGCCCCTGTACTGGGCATTTGATGAGGTTGATACTCTTTATCCACCTCACCCCCAGTTCAACTGGGTGGAGATTAGAAACTTGGGTACAAGGCTCACTTTAAGCGATGACGAGACTCGAACGATAACTTTGCCCTCATCGTTTGGTCCTTTCATCTTCTATGGCCAGTCTTACAACCAGATATCTATCTGTTCCAACGGCTGGGTGGCACCGGGCTATACAACGGTTACGACCTATATAAACACCGAGTTACCCAACTCATCAATGCCACCACTACTCGCCGCCAACTGGGACGATTTGTATCCTCCAACCGGTAATGGCGTCTGGTACTATCACGATACCGCCAACCATCGCTTTATAATCGAATGGGATTCAGTACATTACTATAATCCCAGAGAACAGTGGGATAAGTTTGAGATTATCATCTATGACACGACCATTGCTACCGGCGACAGCAACTGCTATTTTGTGTTCCAGTACCTCACCGCAAATCAGCCCGGGACTTCCGCAACCGTCGGCATCCAGGACCCGACAAGAACAAAGTACATTCAGGCACTATTCGATGGCAGTTATCATCGGGGTGCATCACCCTGGGTTCCGGGTCATGCGATTAAGTTCTCTACCGACCAGCCCACATGGGTCAGCGAAGATTATGGCGCAAACCTCCTCGCTAAAGGTAAAATCCTTGCTGTCGCTCCCAGTTTATTCCACCATACGACCTCAATCCACTGGTTAATTACCAAAGAGGGTTATGTCGACCTGAAGGTGTTTGATGCAACCGGCAGAGCGATTAAAACTGTGGCTTCCGGGAAAATGGCAACCGGCAGTTACTCCGCGATATGGAACGGTACCGATGATGCGGGTAGACAACTCAGCCGTGGCGTTTACTTTGTTCGATTAACAACACCAGAAACCTCCATCAAGGTCAAAACGGTTTTAACCCGTTAAAGCAGAAATTCCAAATGGTGGGGCGGAGGAAAACCTCCGCCCCACTTTTTTAGAAAGTTGCTAAGCACCGTTAGAAATTACTACAACCTCCTGGAAAGCCATCTTTGATAATCAAGAATATCCCGGTCCAGCAGCAACCGCCTGAACAATACCACAATTTTTCCTTTTTGGGGTAAAGGCTCTTGATTTGCCTCCAGTCGTTTAATCACCGTAAGCAAGAAAAGTATCGCACAAAAAATAGTTACTTCCGTTGGTTTGCGGAACACAAAAGACAAAACAGGTAAAAAGGCAAGAAAGATTAGGACCATTATTGCGCCCGCACGCAAGACTTTGCCCAATCCCAACGCAATTAAAATCCATAAGGTACCCATTGGAAATAACGGTATCAAAGAACCGAGAATCACACTCACACCTCTTCCACCTTGAAAACCAAGCCACACAGGCCAGGTATGGCCAATAAACGCCCCAATTCCAATCAGTAATGGTAAAAACGACGCCGGTGCGAAAACCTTACCTATAAAAACCGGCACAAGCGCCTTGAGGATATCAAGTATCCCGACCAGAACTGCCGCTGGTTTCGAAACGAGAACGCCAACCATCGTTCCGGAAACGGTGCCGCTGCCATACTTACGCATATCAATCCCGCGCCAGGCTCGAACCAGAAGCCAGGAGAAAGGTATTGAACCAAAAAAGTAGCCAACCAAAAACGCCAATACGGAATAGACAACTATCATAACCTGGCAGTTGAACCGTAACGAACAAGAAATCCCAGTAACCCGGGACCACTTAACATCTTAACATCAAACCAGAATTGTCCGATATTCAATTCCAATCCCTCACACCGCTGGCTGATTGCCTCTTCAATTCTTTCCCGCAGTTGTCGTGCAACATCAGCAGGGAAAATTTTTTCCAGACTGGTTGCCTCTGACACCGTTCTTCCGGAAATCCAATCAGAAGCAAAAATCACCGTGCTTTCGGAATCAAGGACAAGCAGCGAACCGCCATCGGCCCGGACATAATTTTCAAACGCCCGCTGAATCAAACGCAACCTTGCCACCTCCCGTTGTAAAGTTTGATAACGGTGATGGGCACGGTACCACATTATGGGAAACAGTACCGCATAGGCGACCCAGTTAGCAAAGAACTTCACAACATACCCCGGAACCTTTCTTACCCAATGAAAAGCTCGGGCGAATCGAAAACGATAAATCTCTCGTTTTCGTTTCGCAAGCCTTGTTGGCGGTTTAGGTGGCGTCACGTAACCGAATCGTGCGGCAATCCGCAATACCTCCTGCTCCAGACCTTCAGATACATGGATATGGAAATGAGTTGTCCCGTCCGCTATATTAAAAGTTATCTTAGGGTTTGGCAAACGGTTATCAAGCATAAGAAACGCTTTATTTAACTCCTCAGCGACCTCACCCTGCACACACCCCTCGACACAGAAACCACGCAACTCAGGTGGTTGATGTCGATAAATGAGCCACTGGGCTAATTCTCCATGGCGTCGAACCTCTTTTAACACCAGATGGTATAGTGTCTGGATTCTTTGTTCCCGAGATAGCCCCAATGTCCGCAAAAGTGCCCCGATAATCAGCGTGAATCCGAATCCTCCGGCATCAACCAGCCGTTCCTGTTTTAAAATTTCAACCTCCTGTACGCGGGGATTCAGCAGTTCTTCTGTTGCTGCCATATAGGCATTGGTCAGGACATTGCGCAGAGTTGGTCTTTGCTCAAAAGCCTTTTGTGCTGCCTGGTCACAGGCTCGCATTACCGAAAGAATCGTCCCTTCTTTCGCCTCGCGACCAAAATAGGCGTAACACCGGTCCGTACCCGCCTTTAAAGCTTTAACCAGGACCTCAAGCGTTAAATTTTCAGTTGGATTGTTTCTCTCAACATATTCACTGAATCCCAGAAAGTATGCGGCAATGGCTCCACCTGAATAACCACCGCCCTTTCGGGCAATACGAATTGCAACCTGCTTTAACATCGTCCCGAATGGTAGTGAAGCGTCAATATTCGCTCCCACTCCTTTAAATGGCGAGAGTAAATTTGAACCAGTATCACCATCTCGGACTGGAAAAACATTTATCGCATTCACCGTTTGTTGAAATATGCGCAGTTCTTTCTCGACTTCGTTGAGAAATCGTAAAAACACCGGGGTTGAAAGCGACTCGTAACCTAACCCGAGAGCCCCGAAAGCCACCAATGCTGTTCCTGTATGAACACCGATTACCGGGCTCGCCTGGTAAAACAAAACTGGCTCCGACAAAATAAACTCCGATTGGCTCTCAATAATTTTTCTTAATCGTTCAGCATCACCCATAACCTCAGAACCGGTCCAGGAAACCTGGGCAATCATTGGCTCTTTAAATCCCACCCGCTGCCGTATTGTGTCTAAAACGAACCGCTCCAATTGGCTTTTTCGTACCAATGCCATCGTCCGTGGTTTTTCGCCTTCAAGTATAAAAAATGGCAACAACCGGAACATCTTCAAAAACGGCTGAGCCACGGTAGTAAGTAAATATGGTATTGGTACCCGCCCGGTGCGCCGTAACCGCCTAACATCATACACGAAACCACAAACAAAACCTTTGCCCAGTTTATCCTCAACAAAATCCATAACCTCATCGATACTTTTACCTTTTGCGGCATATGCTGCCGCAACCCGTGCTAAAATACCCAAGGTAATAAATGCCTGTTCCCCGATAACAACAATCCGATTGGAGTATTTTTTACTAAGTTCCTGTACCGCTAGTCGGGTGTTATCGTACACACCAGAAAGATGTCCGCCAACCACAAAACAGATAATGTCGCTATCAGATTTCTGAATAATTGCTTCAAGAGTCTGTTTTATCTCCCATGAGCTGCCAGCCTGCGTTCCCAAAAACAAACGGCGACCCTGCGGAGAATAAAGTAACCGGTATAAAGCCTGGCAATCTCCCTGTCGCAGTTGATTCTCGACCTCTTGAGGTAAACCGGTAACATGAATAATTGGCAAAACTTCAATACCAAATTGTGCCTGTTCTTCAGGGCTGAGATTTACGGTGTTGTCAACGGCGATTAGAACCGAACGGTTCATTGCCTTACCAATAACTTCTGCCGCACGGTTCTGCCTTCTCCCTGAGAAATCAAAAAATATACCCCGGGACGTAATTTGTTTGCCCTTCTGCCAGTTAGGCCATAAATTGTTCCCGACCTGTGGAGCATAATCATTCCTAACAACGGCTTTGTCTCTTTTATCGCCGATGACAAAGCATCAAGTAAACATAACCAGGCGATTCCCGAAACTGATTACCAGCGATTACATCATCCAGCATATCACCATTAACATCAGCGATGCTTCGCACCGAATTTACTCATCCTCCAGTTGCGTAATTCCAAATAATTAATCCGTCCCTGCCACTTAAAGTTGCCCATATCAACTGTCCGGTGCTACCTTCAAGACAATAAACATAATTGCCTTAACACGCGATACCCATATTGCCACCGTACTTCCGGTCTAATCTAAAACAGTTTTGCTAAGTTCCTAAAACCAGCTCGGTTGCCGACTAAAAATCCACTCCAAGTGTCAAACGGTGCGACATTCCTAATCTACCAAGATTCCGATATCCGTAATCCAGTCCCAGTGCAAAATTGGAATTTGGCTTAACTCGAAACCCTGCCCCGAATGAAATCCCGGTTTCCCAGCCGATATTCTCCGCGTAATTCACATCGGTGTTAAGTATATAGCCAGTCCGCAGCGCGAACATACCAGTTCGGTATTCCAGTCCGATATTTACCTTTTCATTGACATCGTTGAAATGATTCAAATCAACCGCTGCAGTTAGTGTATTCGCATCATTGTTAAAAATGTCGTAGGCAAGCCCCAAGCGAAACAAAACCGGTAACGGAAAAGTTTCTGTAAGGTAGGTTGCCGGGATGGGCTCTCTGGTCCAGGGCCATTCCCAGTCCGGGTTATATGTAAAGTTGAGTTGGCTACCGGCATAATGTAAATCTGGACCAAAATTAGCAATTACCATTCCCATCCGTAAATTTCGCCATCCGGTGTTGTAATGGACGCCAAAATCAAACGCCATTCCACTCGTTCCGACATTCCAGATTTTTTCCGAGATAAATTTCGCTGTAAGTCCAAAGCAAAGTTTGTCGGTAAACATTCGGGCATAGGAAATCCCTGCCGCCAGGTCTGCACCACTAAAAGTTCTACCGGTTCCTTGATACTCATCGACCGTTGTCTCTTCAAATTGACCCAGAGAAAGTGCAGTAACCGAAATTCCAAAATTTCCCAAATTAGACGGAATAACTGCAGCAATGAACTCGTGACTGATATCTTTAACCCAATCAATGTGGTTTAAAGTCAACTGACGGTTGGACACCAGTGCAAGACCGGCAGGATTCCAGTAGGTTGCCGATGCATCATTCGCAATCGCCACAAATGCTTCCCCCATTCCGGTTCCTCTGCCAACACCAATCTTCAAAAATGGTAACCCCGCCATACCAACTTTGGTGAAAGCAGCAAAACCAGATGAGACGACCACAAAAACCATAATAAATATTGACATTTTTTTCCAGTGTTCCATATACGCCTCCCTAGTAAATCAAAACAAACTTGCCGGTCTGCGTTCTGCCGTCCTCGGCTTCCACGTAAAAAATGTATACACCGGGGGCAGGTTTCTGGTGTGCTTCGTTAAGCAAATCCCAGTCTTCGTCACCCCCGAACCGTCCTGGAACACCGCCAATCTCCGGTCGGGTATCGTAATGAGTGAGAACCTTTACAAGGTCACCGGCAAGATTGTAGATATATATCTTGCACCGCGACGGCAGATTGATAAATTTCAACTTACGAAAGTCGCGGTGACGTTCCCATTCGTTCCGCACCAGATAAGGATTAGGTACGACCTTAACCCGCAACTTTTCACGCTGCTCACTTGTAAATGCGGGGGTAAACGAAATACGGAATCGAGCTGCATAAGGTGCCGGAGAAAGTGGTTTGGTATACACAACCCAGGTATCTCCGGGTTCAGGCAACTGTAAAACCGGACTGCCAGAACGAGGCCGGAACATCAACTGCGCCCCACAGATTGACATATAAAGCGTCTGACCAATCGCCAGTGTATCTGAAGCACTGTTTGCTGTCTGGAAACACCAGCCATCCGCAGAATCAACATCGCGTCGGAAACGCATAAATCGGTAAGGCACTTCAAGGTCATTATCAATATCGTAAACCCGAGCTGTTCTACTGCTCCCTTTTTCTTCCCAGACTACACGGTAATGAGAACCTCGGTATGCCCAGTGTGCACGATTGTTTGTTCCGTCATCAAGAAAAGCAATCGAATCTACCGGATATGAACCAACAACGCTTACCCGGTCAAAAAATTGGTAGGGTATCGAATCCATCTTTAACTTGACGGTAATCTGAGCAACCGGCATCCAAGCACGAACGGTGTCGATCAAATGCTCATTTTTCTGAACTATGTTAGTGAATATTGAATCAAAAGCGGTCATCACTATAACGATGGTATCAGTTCGCGAGTCAATCTTCACGGGAAAATCTGTAACTGGAACGATAGTATCTGTTGAACCCTTTAGTAGTAAATACCGATAACGGGGCTGGCGCAAAGTCGCGTCGTAAACTGTTGGCAAGAATACCACCTGATAAGTATCAGGTTTTATCGCATAAGGCACAACCCCCAAAGGCTCAATTTTGATTTTCAACCGACTGTTGCCAGCAATCTGGATCCATTCACTTTGTGGCGGTACATAACCCGCCGGTTCGGTGCGGGGAACCGCTTTAATGCCGATTATTCCTGATTCGAGCGACAGCGTATCAGGAGGCACCGGGGGATTTTGATTGGGGTCGCCGCCAAGGTAGTTGATATCATACGCGGTAACAGCGTAGTAGTATGGAAATCCGAGCCGAAGGTTGCTGGAATCAACAAAGCAGTAAGACAAACCAACATCTTGCGCCTTGGTTCGCAGAGATTCCACAACCGTTGTATCTTCAAATTGAATACCATCTTTTTTGTCAAACTGCGCCAGCAGTTGCCAATCTCCTGGTTGACCGGTACGACTACGGTAAACTTTGTATCCTTGAAAATCATGTTCCACATAATAGGGATTCTGCAAAGTTGGCGATAAAGGGAAAAATCTATCGCGCGCATCTTCCGGAACGTCATCCCAGACCAGCGTTACTCGCCCATCGCCCGGGATTGCCGTAACATTAGGAGCCGGGGGTGGTTCCGGCATTATCCAGTTATTATCATAAGCCTGCTGCGCTGCTCGAGAAGCAACCGCTAAATAATAGGGCCAGGTTTGTGGCGGACCGGTTCGGTCTGCTTTAGCAGCGATTACCGCCACCGTAACTGTGGTCAACTCATTGGGTGCCAGGGTAACCGGACCAGTAGCCTGTAAAAAACGTTTGTCATCCGGCGCGGCGTCGTTTGAATCGTAAGGAACATAGGGATGAGTTGGGTCATTCCAGTCATAGCCGGCAAGGGCAAGATACTGCTCAAAGTCATTCTTCGGGTCACCAGCAAGAATAAAAATCTTAAACGAACTCATACCCACTTGTCTGCCTTCAGCCGGTTCGTCTATTAAACCGTTGTTGTTATTGTCGATACCGTCAAAACCGTCAATTGAACCATCAGGGTTTTTCACGTATGGGCTTTGAAGAAAATCAAAACCAACAAATCCGCTGGGCGATGCATCATCCGAATACACATAACCTAAATTGTCTGCGTAAGCTGAATCTGTACCGCTTGCATTTTTGATATATTTATGCAAACATAACCCGCACCAGTCATCTGTTGCATTGCCAACATCGGCATCACAAACAATCCCAAGGTAAAGGTCCTTAAGAGTATCAGTACTGCGATTGCGCACATCCAGTTTAAAAAACACAATATCCCGATTCCATGGCAAATTCCAGGAGTAAATTGTCTGATAAATCTCGAGACCAATCGGTCGCGGTGTTCTACCCGCAGTATGATTAGCGGGGTCGGCATCGTTGAAAACTGCCCAAGCATCGCCGGTTGAGACTGCCCTTCGTGGTATATAGTGAAAATAGGTCGGAATAGTTTCGTTCCCGAGAGGAATTTTTAGTGGGGTAAGAACAGAGTCCTGCAATGAAGAAGGAAAGTCAGCCGGATTCGGTGGAAAATCCGGGGTAATGTAAACCCTTTCAAAGGTACGCGAACTGTAGCCACCGCCTGCATTGTCATAGCAGCCCGGTGTCATCTCGGATTTACCGGAATTGGGATTGTACCCGTTAGAAACGAATGTATCCGGTCCGCCTGCCGTCCTCTTAATACAACCAATCCAGATGCCTGCGCCATAAATATACATATCACCGGAACCAGCAGGCCATTCTCCTCCGGAACGTCCAATACCGTAACCAAATGTGCCGTAATTAGTGACCGCAAGATTCCACTGATTTTTTTGATACCACTGGAAATCGTATATCCGAGCGGGCTTGCCGGAAGTAACTGCCGGACGGGCAAAAGATATACCAACAACAGTTAGAATTAATCCCAGAACAGTTTTCAATTTTTTCTCGCCTCTTGTCATATTGCCTCCTTACTAAAATTCAAACACCAATCCCACCTTAACCTGTCTTGGTGGCCCGTAGTTAACTGGATTATTGACAAAGTCAAGGTAAGCAAGTTTATAAGCAATATACTCCTCGTTATCGGTGATATAGCCGTCATGATTTACATCGCGTACTGGATTGTACTTCCCAGTGTTCAGCAGTGTTACATCAGGGTCAAGAACCCAGTTCGCCGGGGAATAAGTTGCAATATAACCATCATCATCGGGTAATCCGGTGGCGCCATAAACCCACTGAACCACTTCGTTATCAAGCAGGTTTGTAACAACACAGGTCAATCCCAGTCTGAACTTACCGACTTTTATATACTTGGTCGCATTCAAGTCCGCAGTAAATCTCGCCGGCATCCGGGCTGAATTACGCTCCGCGGTCGGTCTACCGGCATTTAATCTTCGAACCTCGCGCGGGGTGTAAGGCAACCCTGAACCGTAATTAAAAAGCACTGAAGCGTTGAACTGACGCAGCAAAATTGATGCAAAGTCGTCAGGAAACTCACAACCCACAGAAATTTTAGCGTTGTGCCGTTCATCAAACTCCAGGGCGTAATCGCGGCGCGGGGGCTCCATCTCCTCACCCGTAACCGGGTCTACTCCATAACGATATCGCTCATAGTACCATTCGTAGGCATAAGATGCGGTGCCACGCGCGATGGATAAACCGTAAGACAGCCGGGCGTTCCAATAATTTGACTCTAGTTTCTGTAAACCAAGTTCAAAACCGCGAATATTGCCGTACTCCTCATTGACTATGGGATAATATCCCATTGGCACCGCAGGTTGATAGCGCACACCCATCAAGTCAAAAACATCTTTGTAATATGCGGTTGCATCGAACACCAAAACATCAGTTAACTGCTGTTCTAAGCCCAACTCGTAAGCAATCGTCTGTTGTGCTTTGAGATCAACATTACCAATTATCTGATTACCCCGGGCATAAGCGGCTGAAGATATGTTATCGTAGAGAAAATGGTAAGCCGGTGTCTGGAAGAAATGTCCATAGCTAAATCGGAACTTCGTCTTGGTGGTTATTGGAAACGAAATACCAACCCGAGGAGAAAATTTGTACTTTTGCATCGCCCGCACCATCGTCGTATCTTCAATATCCGCCGGGTTTGCTCGTTTGTAAGCCTTCGGGTCAAGATAATCAAGGCGCACTCCTAATCGCACAACTAAATCCTCAAAGTCCATTCGGTCTTGAACAAAAAAAGCCGCACCGATCGGATTGAAGTCATAAAGGTCAACAAACGGGTTCGGGTCCCAAGGTAATGAGTTGTAACGGCGATGTAAATAATTCTGTCGCAACTCCCCACCCGCTTTGAATTCGTGGACCTTTCCGACATTGTGCGTAATGTCTCCCTTCAGAGTCCACACATCTGCCCAGTGCAACTGAAAATACCGATAATCACCAAAACCGTAGAACAGATTGTAAACGCCCCACGGATTGTTGGTGTTAGATTTGGACTGTTCAACATAGCCGGGCATCGGGTGAAAAATGACATTAGGGTCTTTACGCACCGTATCTTCCGCCTTGAAGATGTAATCTTCCCAGAAACGCAAGGAGTAATTACGTTCATTGGCTTCACGTTCTAAATCCCGAATCCCGATCATCCGCTCATTACCGAAATAACTCATACGCAGGGTGTATATCGTGGATTTTGTCACCATATGGTTAGCAGAGATGTTAAACTTCTTGACTCTTTCTCGCCGGGACAGAAAGTGGTCAAGGTTGTATTTAAAACCAAGATGGTTTTCGCTCTCCCTGTCGTAAGGATAGAGTCCGTACTGCTCCCGCGCCACATAACCATCGGCCGTTAATTTTAATCCTTGACCTAACGGCAAAGAGTAGGTTATTTTCCCAGTTGCTTTATAATCCTGGCGTTGCTGATGGGGAAGTTTATAGTGCATAGGATTATAATCATCGGCGAAATAAAGTTCACCAGAAAGAAAATAGCGTAGCGGGTTTACTCCCAAAATTGGCCCACCGATTGATGCCTCATATCGGTTATTTCCAAAATTAAGCGGCGCAGGGAAAATTTCGTCCGTCGTCATCCGAAATCGGCCCTGGATATTTTCCCTTCCCTCTTTAGTTATAACTTGAATAATCCCGGACATCGCTTCCCCATACTCGGCATCAAAACCGCCCGAAACTACCACCACTTCCGCGGTTGCCTCTGGGTTAACCCGTGCTGCTTGATAACCAAACAACGGGTCTGAAGTTGCAACACCATCGACATAGTACATTACCTCATCAGGTCTACCTCCTCGGAGATGCTGACCGTAGGCAGGACTGGTAACAACTCCTGCTTGTAACCGAACGATATCAGCAAGGGTTGCAACGGGCATCTTAGTAAACTCATCGGTTGTCATATACCGGCTGGTGGTTGGGTCGGTACGGACAATTGCCTCCCTTTTACCTTTAACCTCAACCACACCCATTTCCACCGTTCCCGGAGAAAGCCGAAAGTCTTCTTTTATAGTCTGGTCAACCATTACCAGAACATTGGAGCGCCGCTGGGTCTGGTATCCAACATAAGAAACTATCAAGGTTTGATTACCGGCGGGTACATTACTAATAAGGTATTCCCCATTAATATCGGTTGCCGCACCCAGCATTGTCCCTTCCACAAGCACATTGGCGCCAATCAACGGCTCACCGGTTTTCGCATCAACAACTCGGCCACGGATTCTTCCAGTTTCACCCGCAACTGCTATACCCAGTAATAATACAAATAACAACCCCAATACCTTTTTTGTCATCATTCCTCCTTCTTATTGTGATAGCACCTGAACTGGTATTGCCCAAGCGCTTCCCTTATAATCAGCGCCGGGATAAAGCAAATTTGAATAAGGTAAAACCTCAATGTAGACGTGCTGATAGCCGGTATCTCCGGCAGAAAAGCTGAAAACCCCACTGCCTCTTTGGGCACTAACTGTTATATCCTGCTTCCTGCCCCTCACAGTCAAAAAGAACCAGTTCTTGTCCGCTATCGTGTCTTGGGGTGTACTGGTAACAACCGTTACCTGTATTTCCTCATTTACCCGCACCGAATACAGTGAATCAAGGTATTTCAGATTGGTCAAACCTTTACCATTTTGCCGCGGCGCAAAGTAGATTGTATCCACCCTACCCGGCTTACTGAAAATTACTCTTGAAATCTGAGGAGCCTCTTCCGTCGTAGGAATGCTGGCATAGGCACCACTAATCTTTACAATATAGTAATAGAGCGTATCGGGAATTGTGTCGCGGCGCAGAAATACCCAGCGATTGGCTGCCCAGCCGTAATCCTTTACCACTAACTGGGTCGCGGGAAATCCCCTTTTCTCAACATAATTGACCCTTTGAACTATCGTCGTTTCGGGCGGCGTTTTGGTTGTATCAATAATCGTATCTGGTCGAAAACCAACAACCCAAATAGTATCAAACTCCAGATACAATCGGCAGTTGGACATTGAGTCCCTATAAATCACCTGGCAAAATGTGTCGGTCATATTAACTGTATCGGCGGTTACGCCAAACTGGTAAAA
Source organism: uncultured bacterium (assembly GCA_964626075.1). Taxonomy (GTDB): domain Bacteria; phylum Hydrothermota; class Tepidihabitantia; order Tepidihabitantales; family Tepidihabitantaceae; genus Tepidihabitans. The sequence goes on along the minus strand of CAZVDD010000009.1, from coordinate 21,519 downwards.
ATCGAGATGAACATTGTCTGTAGGTTCAACCCAAGCCCTAATTAAATGGGCAATTTTGTAAATCGTATCGCCGGTTCGCGAACTACTGTCTTGATAAGTAAGCCCAACCCGGACATTCAGGCGATAACTGTCTTCCACAGCGTAGAAAAAGTTCAGCAACCCACGCCAGGGTTCAAGCGCATTTTTTACAGCAATCGAGTCGTCTGCTGTCCACCAGGGCCAGCGCGGCGGTGAAGGTCTTCCACATTCAGAAAAAACAAGAACACTAAAAAAAACAATTCCCGTTAACAAAACGCCGAACCCGAGGCGTCTAACTAAATTTTTAAGTATCATTTTACCCCCTGGTTTCTTCTTTTATACGCATAAAGGGGAACTTGCAATTAATCCCCCGGCGGTGCTTAAATGAAGCGGGGGTCCGATTTAAATCGGACCCCCGCAGATGCTATTTAGCGAGCTACCGTCAGCTTCTTGGTAACAGAAGAGTTTCCGGTATTAAGGGTATAGAAGTAAATTCCGGCAGCAAGTTTGCTGTTGTTTAGGTTAAATGTGTAACGCCCAGCCGCCCGGTATCCAGCGAACAGATTCTGAACCGGCCGACCCGCAGCGTCATACAGAGTAAGGGTAACATTACCTGACTGGGGTAGCGCATAAGAAATAACTGTATGATTAGTAAACGGATTCGGATTTGCGCTCAGTTCCAGTCGCGTGGGCGTTCTTGATCCTTCGGCAATACCATAAGGCACACCAAGTGACTCGACCGGTACCCATTGGACTACAAACGGATTGTTGGTCGAATTGCCCTGGCCCTGCACAACAAATCCTGCCTGCTGGTCGATTTCATATAGTACTGGCATATAACGGGCGCCGCCCATATCCACCATCTTGTCCGCAACACAAGGGAACCGACAGGATGACGTTCCTGCCTGAGTCAGCTTAACCGCTGACAACCAAGTGTTACCACCATCGGTTGAAGCCGCTGCAAAGATATCTGCTCTGAGGACGCTGTTTACCGGCTCAACATTTGAAGAGTCAAACTGCTCCCATGCAACATAAAGATTACCATCCCGGTCCTGCCCGATGCTTGGACGGCAGGCATATGCTGCATTATACCCAACACCCGCCTGAAGGTTCATCGGATCACAACCGGCACGATGGACCTTTGACCACTGCGGTGTGTTGTCCGGGCACCAGTGCCAGATTTCGGCAGGAATGATGTATAGTGTGTCGCGAATGCTAGGGATTATTCCAGCAACGATGTGAAGACGGTCCTCTTCATCATACCACGGAAAAAGGGATGTGATATGGAAAGAGGCAATTGTATCCCCGGAATATGCCGGAGGCGGGGGCAGTTCGGTCGGGTCTTCCCAAGTTGTTCCACCATCAGTAGAAATGCGATAGTATGCCGGATAATAGGGTGAACCCTCTGAGTACACCCAAGTTACGCAAAGTTTCTGACTTAACTTGGAAGCGGCGATGTTATGATCGGGAAACATCGGGTCGGGCTGAGAGCCAACGACGCTTACAGGGCTTTCCCAGTTGCACCAGGTCTGTACTCGGGTGTAGTACAACTGGTCCCGTGTTGCATCATCAATCAATGCACAGTGGACAACCTGCTGACCGTCGATGGAAATCGTGGGCCATAGATAGGCGTCGCAGTTGGGTTCACCACGGCAGAAATCAAAAATTCCGGTTCCAGGTGCCATATCCTTACCGAGAGCCGGAATCAGGTTTCCACTCGACCCAGTAATATGAGCGGTAAACATTGCCACCCCTTCTACTGGGTCAGCGTCAAGATGACCGAAACCAGACCTTACAGTATAAACACCGACACCAGATGCCATAAAGTCCGGGTCAACCCAGTTCCATTCACCAGCGGTGTAGTCGTAGAAGTTGTACCGCATATTCCGGTCAGCCCAGGGGTTTTCAGTAGCAGAGAACATCCAGCCTACGTGGAGCCCGTAAGCAGGTGAATTTACGATTGTGCGATAAACCGGACCGTTGAATTGCCAGTCGTAGGTTGTGCCACCTACGGTATCTACCCTGCCTACCGCATAGATATTTGCGGTCGGCGCGGTTACCTGCCTGTTTGGAACCGGTGTTACAGAGGAACCATTTATCTGCACCGGTTCCTGAGGCAGAATCGTAACAGGCTGGAGGTTACCAGCAAACAAGAGCGCTGGTACCAGCAGCATCAGCATATAAATACTGCGCATACACATCCTCCTTGTTTGGATTTTGGCTTCTGCCATACCTAACTACTTCCTACACCCCTACTGCAGAGTAAAACGGTAAGGGATGGACACCCACACCCGTACCGCCTTATCCCGCTGTTTCGCCGGGGTGAATTTTGCTTTGTATGCGGCTTCGACCGCCGCCGCATCCAAAGACTGATTTCCCGAACTCTTAATTATCCGCGCCTCGATTATCGAACCATCAACATCAACCAGTGCCTCTACCACGCACTGTCCCTCAATCCCCGCATTCCGTGCCAAGTCTGGATAAACAGGTTTGGGTATATCTATCGGATTTGGTTTTACCTCGACTTTCCAGAAAGCAACAACCGGGATATCGGTCTCCTCGGTTTTTTTGGTAACCTCAGTAAATGTAGTCGCTTCCACTGTGGTTGCTTGAACCTCGGCCTCACTGGCTGCAGCTACAGGTACCGAAGGCTTTGCCACCTTTGGGGGTTCGGCAATCTTTTCCAGTTGCGGGGGTAGATTCTCCATAACCATTTCCACAGAACGTCGTAATTGATAAGGCTTTACCACAAACTCTTTGGGTAGCAAGACAAAGGCACAAATTGCAATCAATAATGCTACGATAAGAGCAACTCGAATTGCTATTGCATAGTAACGCTCTTCAAAGTCTAAGGCTCCGATACTTCGCGCTGTATCGTTCATTAACCACCCCCTTTGGCATAACTTGTCGCAAAAGTAACCTTGAATGCCCGAGCATCCTTTAACGCCTCAAGTACATCGGTTACAAACCCATATTTCACATCCTTATCTGCCTGAAGTAAAACCACAAGTTCTGGATTTTCGATAACCTTCTCACTCATTATCGCAGTAATCATCGCTGGATTCACCAAGTTGTCCTGAATCGTCATTCTGCCAGTGGCATCAATCCATACTGCTGCGACATTGCGTCTTTTGAGAATTCGCTCCGTCATCTCCGCTTGGGGTAAATTTATCTTCAACCCCCGTTCGGTTCGGAAATGAGTAGCCACCATGAAAAAGATGATTAAAAGAAAGGCAATATCACCAGTGGAAGCGGTCGGAATATTGGGTGTTGCAATCTTTCTCTCCCCAATCTTTTTCATTGACCGCCTCCTTCTTCCTGTACGGGAACCAGGCTGATGCGTTCGGCTTTGGCGATCTTCAACTGGTCAAACACCTCAACCATTATCTGGTAAGGTGCGCTCCGACTAACTCTTAAAGCAACCGCCAGTTCAGGATTTTTGTCCAGTTCTTCGCGCACCAGTGTATGAACATCAGGAACATTAACAATCCGATCGCCAATCAAAACCTGGCCGGTTTGATTAACGGCAACCGTTAGAATATTCTCCGCCTTGATCTTCGTTTCCGCTCCCTTTTCTGGAAGAACAATCTTTAACCCCTTCTCCCTACTGAAAATACTGGTAGACATAAAGAAAATCAGTATCAAAAATGCAATGTCGCCCGTAGAAGCGGTCGGAATGTTGGGCTCACTCGAACCTCTTGTCCGGCGCCGCAAACTCAATGCCATCCTCACTCCTTACAGACACCGCTCTTAGTTACAAGATAGTCCATCAACTCGCTCGCTGCGGTTTCCATATCCCGCAGGTAGCCATTTATCCGGCCGGAAATCAAAATATAAACAATTGACAATGGCGCGGCGATAATCAGACCCCACTTTGTTGTGATAAGCGCTTCGGCGATACCGCTGGAAACAACGGTTGGGTCAACTTCACCAACCGCCGCAATCGCCTTAAAAGCGCTAATCATTCCACTCACAGTACCGAGAAAGCCGAAGAAGGGCGCAACTGTCGTCAAACCAGCAAGGAGTGCCATACCCCGGTCAAGAAAAGCAAGTTCGGTTGCTCCGGCGCGAACGATCGCATCTTCCATCACCGTCTTACCTTCACTGGCTTTCAACAGCGCTGCCTTCAACACCTTCGCGACGGGACTCGGGGTCTCGTCGCACAGTTTCACACCGGCTTGAATGCCGTTTTTGTCAATCGTCTGAATCAACTGCTGGCTGAACTTTTTAACATTCACCCTCATGCGGATGAATATTGTAAACAGCCTTTCCAGTGTCAACGCGATGCCTAATACGGCACACGCAAGTAGGAACCACATTATGCCGCCGCCGTCTTTAAATTCCTGTATCATTCTATATCCTCCTTAGGTTGTGTTTATTACAATTCATTTTTCAGCAGCACATCTTAAATTTAATCAAAATTACCCTTTTGTCAAGCAACTTTTATAACTGGAAAAATTTATTACTATTAAATTCCAACCAATCCCATCCACGCGATTTAAGATAAATTTGACAATATTGGGCACTTTTCTTAATATTCATTGATTTCAACTAACTGGTAATACAATAATAAATTGATAATTGATTGGAGGAAATCGATGAAGGAACTGGAATCGGGAATAGGCGAACTTTTTCAACCCCCGGACCCGGATAGCTTCCGGGAATGGGTTCACAAGCACAAAAATACCAGAATGGTCCCCAAGGTAATGAGTGAACAGGAAGCGATAGCCCGATTTGTTAAAGACGGCGACTACATCGGTACCGAGCTTTACGGTACTGTTCGTGGTCCGATGTCATTAATTCGCGAACTGGTCCGACAGGGCAGGAAACACCTACGGGTTACGGGTCAGGGAATTCATGAAATTGACCTCCTGCTCGCCGCTGATATGGTTGATGCCCTGGACATCACCTATATCGGCTGGGAAGTATACGGAATATCTCATATTCTACGCCGCGCAGTAGAATCAGGTCGGGTGAAAACTACCGAATGGTCTAATGCTGCCATATCCTGGCGGTTTAAAGCAGCATCAATGGGTGTTCCATTTATTCCAGTCCGTTCCATGCTCGGCACCGACACTTTGAAGTACTCCGCTGCCAAGGTTATCGAAGACCCATGGACCGGCAAGCCTATCTGTCTACTTCCTGCTCTCTACCTTGATGTCGGATTCATCCATGTCCACCAGGCAGATGAGTTTGGAAATTGCCGGATTGAAGGTATCTCCGGGTTTGCATTTGAACTGGCCCGGGCGTCAAAGACCTTGATAGTTTCAACCGAAGAGATTGTGCCTACTGAAGAAATCCGGCGGTATCCGGAAAGAACCATTATCCCTTACTATCTGGTTGATGCGGTTGTTCTGGCAAAGTATGGTTCACACCCGGGCGAAATGTGTTACCGCTACTGGCGGGACGAAGAGCATCTCCTCCAGTTTTACAAAGACTCAGCCGACCCGGAGAAAACCCGTGCCTATCTGGATAAATGGGTTTACGGCTGCAAAAACCACGACGACTATGTCCAGAAGGTCGGAATAGAAAGGTTAAAACAACTGGAAAAAATGATTGGAGGTCGTTAATGGCGAGATACAACGAAACTGAATTTCTCATCTGCCTTGCTGCCAGCCTGATGGAAGACGGGACCACCGCCTTCATCGGCACCGGGATACCGATGCTTGCTGCCGCTCTGGCAAAAAAGACTCATGCCCCGAACTTAGTGGCAATATTTGAGTTTGGCGGCACCGGTGCTTCGCTTGAACGGCTGCCCCTTGCAGTTGGTGAATCGCGCACCTTCCACAAAGCGGTTGCCGCCTCGGGCATTTGTGACATCATGGAAACTGCTCAGCGGGGTTTTATCGAATACGGGTTTCTCGGTGCGGCACAGATTGATATGTATGGCAATCTGAACACCACGATAATCGGTCCTTATTGGCCCCCCAAAGTGCGGCTTCCCGGTTCCGGTGGTGCCAACGATGTCGGTTCCCATTGCTGGAAAAACATCATCATTGTCCGTCAACACGACACCCGGCGGTTCGTACCGAAAGTCGATTTTTTGACAACGCCGGGCTATCTAACCGGTCCTGGGGCAAGGGAAAAAGTCGGGTTGCCACCAAATACCGGGCCCTACCGCGTCGTAACCAGCCTTGGACTGCTTGACTTTGAACCGGAATCAAAAAGAATGCGTTTGATTGGGCTGAATCCCAATGTCACCGTCGAACAGGTAAAACAGAACACCGGTTTTGAACTGCTCCTTGCCGACCACATTATTACCAATCCCGAACCAACCGACGAACAGTTGCGAATCCTGCGCGAAGAAGTTGACCCGGACCATTATTACATTTAAAGAACGGAGACAGCCTTGATTCTTTCGAGCAACCATCAAAAGTTTCAAAAGGAAATCCGGGAATTGGCGCAATCAACAATCGCGCCCCGGGCAAGAGAGTTCGACACAACCGGTAAATTTGTTGAAGAAAACATCCGGATATTAGCGGCGGCTGGTTATCTTGGTATCCCCTGGCCTAAAGAACTGGGAGGAATGGGCCTTGACTATCTATCTTATGCAATCGCCGTTGAAGAAGTGTCGCGCGCCTGCGCAGCAACCGGGCTTACCCTTGCTGCTCACACATCTCTCGGCACATATCCTATCTACAAATTCGGTAGCGAAGACCAGAAGAAAAAGTATATCCCGCCCCTTGCCCGAGGCGAATACCTCGGCGCCTTTGGATTGACAGAACCCAACGCCGGTAGCGACGCCGCAAGCATCGAAACCAGTGCCCGAAAAACTGAAAAGGGCTATCTCATCAATGGCTCAAAAAGGTTTATCACCAATGCTGCCTTTGCCGGCACGATTGTCGTTGCAGCAACCCTTGACCGTAAATTAGGTCGCAAAGGCATCACCTGCTTCATTGTGGAAACAAAATCACGCGGCTTCACCGTAGCCAAAGAGGAAAACAAAATGGGCTTGCGCGGCTCGAATACCGTTGAACTGGCGTTTGAAGACCTGTTTGTGCCTGAAGAAAACATTCTCGGTAAAGAGTACGATGGCTATCGTATCTTTATGGAAACGCTCGATGGCGGCAGGATTTCAATCGGTGCCTTTTGTCTTGGTATGGCACAGAGTGCGCTCGATGTCCTGATTAAGTGGACAAAGACCCGGGAACTGTCCCAGCAGGCAGCAAAAGCACTTGCCGATACCGCAATGGAAGTTGAAGCGGCACGACTCCTGGTTTACGATGCAGCACTAATTAAAGATGCCGGCGTCCGGGCTGATAAACAGTGTGCCTTTGCCAAACTTTTTGCTTCGGAAGTCGCGATGCGCGCTGTCAACACTGCAATTGCCACCATCGGTTTGCCCGCCCTGACCCAGGAGATGGATCTAAATCGGGTGTACCGCGATGCCAAACTGGGTGAAATTGGTGAAGGTACATCCGAAATAATGCGGTTAATAATTGCCAAAGAGGTACTAAAAGAAGCATAGGAGGTAAAATGGAGTTCCATTTAACTGAAGACCAGGTAATGTTGCGCAATATGGTGCGCGATTTTGCAACCAATGAACTCGAGCCCAAAGCAGCACACCTTGACGCCAGCGCCGAATTTCCTCACGAGACAATAAAGAAACTGGCAGAACTCGGGCTTCTGGGAATGACCATTCCCGAAAAGTACGGCGGAAATAAGTTTGACTTCGTGTCGTTGGCGATTGCAATCGAGGAAATTTCCCGGGGCTGTGCCTCGACCGGCGTTATCACCGCAGTTCACAACACACTCGTCGCTTGGCCTATCGTAAACTGGGGAAGCGAAGAACTCAAACAAAAATACCTCCCGCGAATGGCAACCGGGGAAATGCTGGGCGCATTTGGCTTAACCGAAGCCAATGCGGGAAGCGACCCGGCATCAATGGAAACAAAGGCGGTGCTAAAAGGGGACAAATACATCCTCAACGGCTCCAAGCGGTTCATCACCAATGCCGGTGCCGCCCAGCTATTTATTGTCTTTGCCAAAACCGCACCGGAATTGGGCAGTAAGGGCATAACCGCATTTGTTGTCGAACGCTCCTTTCCCGGATTTTCGCTTGGAAAACACGAAGACCTCTTGGGCCTCCGTGCCACTGCCAACTGTGAACTTATTTTCGAAGACTGCGAGGTCCCAAAAGAAAATGTCCTCGGTGAACTGAACGCCGGTTTCAAAGTGGCGCTGGGCACGCTCGATGTCTCAAGAATCGACATTGGTGCTCAGGCGGTAGGAATTGCTCAAGCCGCCTTTGAAAAGGCCCTTGCCTACTCTAAAGAACGAAAACAGTTTGGCAAACCAATCTGCGAATTCGAAATGATTCAGGCAAAACTTGCCGAAATGGCAACCAAAATTGTCGCATCTCGACTCCTGGTTTACTATGCCGCCTTCCAGAAAGACGCCGGCAAACCACGCTTCAGCCAGGAAGCGGCGATGGCAAAACTGTTTGCGGCAACGACGGCGGTCGAGGTTACCCGAGAAGCGGTTCAAATTCTTGGTGGTTACGGTTACACCAAAGAGTATCCGGTTGAACGGCATTACCGCGATGCTAAGTGTATGGAGATTTATGAGGGCACATCCGAGATTCAGCGGATTGTTATCGCCCGTAATCTCCTTGCATAGTTTGGGAAATCGGGGAGCTTAAGCACAAGTGTTAAGATAAACCGCGCCTGGAGGGATTCGAACCCCCGACCATCGGATTAGAAATCCGATGCTCTATCCAGCTGAGCTACAGGCGCATCGGGGAGACCCGATTTGAACGGGCGACCCCCACGTCCCAAGCGTGGTGCGCTAACCAGCTGCGCTACTCCCCGTGGTCAATACTATAAACTAAACCATCAGTTTTGTCAAACCGACACCTTATTCCGAACTGTTCTGTGCCTTCAGATAATCGATAACCTGACGGAGCGCCCGAGCTCGATGACTAACCTCGTTTTTCACCGCCCAGCCTAATTCTGCAAAGGTAAACCCGTAACCTTCAGGAATAAATATCGGGTCATAACCAAAACCGGCAATACCGCGTAGTGTATGAGAAATTTTACCTTCGCATACTCCTTCGAAAAGACGTTCTTCTCCCTGGGGATTTATCAAGCACATCACACACCGGAAACGGGCCGTGCGTTTCTCAAAGGGAACGGCGACAAGCATCTCAAGCAGTCGCTGGTTTCGTTCGAGGTCGGTTGCCTCTGCACCGCCAAAGCGTGCTGACATTATTCCTGGTTGACCACCCAGAGCGTCAACCTCAAGCCCGGAATCCTCGCCTAAAACCCACATTTTCGTCAACTCAAATGCCGCTCGCGCCTTTTTACAGGCATTCTCCGCAAAGGTTGTGCCGTCTTCCTTTATCACCAAATTTAGCCCGGCATCGATGATACTGAACACCTCAATCCCGGCGCGGTCAAAAAAATACTTTACCTCCCGGAACTTCCCCTGATTGTAGGTGGCGAAAAGCACTTTCACAAAAACCTCTTCCCGGTTCTATACTTACCCATTTCACTGAGAAGTTGTTTCAACCGGTCCAGCGCATTACGATGAGCAACCAGTACCGCATCGCCGGAACGAACAATAACCAGTTCATTGATACCGAGGCCGGCAACAACCCCAGTGTCGGAATAGACAATACAGTTGGAACAACCTTTATGAAACCAGAGCCCGAGAGCAACATTTCCGCTTTCATCTTTGGGAAAATGTCGTTCCAATGCCTGCCACGACCCTACATCGTCCCAGTCAAAATCTGCTTTAACAACCGCCACATTATTCGCTTTCTCCATTATGGCGTAGTCAATCGAAATCGAAGGTGCCCGGTTATACAAGCGTTTTACCGCCTGCTCCTTATTCCCTGTTGCCCACCCCTTCTGGAATCGCATCAACTCCTGGAAGAATCCGGGCATAAATCGCTTAAAAGCGTCAAGAATCACATCCACCCGCCACACAAACATCCCCGAATTCCAGAGATACTCGCCGCTATTCACATATTGCCGTGCGGTCGGCGCGTCCGGCTTTTCTTTAAACGCAATAACCTGATGAACAGTTCCACCATCATTCTTCATCAACTGTTGACCAAAATGGATATAACCATAACCGGTGTCTGGTCGAGAAGGTACAATACCAAACGTCACCAGATAGCCTTGCTGTGCCGCCTTAACCGCCTGGTTGATAGATTTAAGAAACGCCAATCGGTTTGATATCAAGTGGTCTGCGGGTAAAACCACCATAACGCCGCTGGGGTCAAAATCTGATATGACCGTTGCCGCAAAGCCGATTGCCGGTGCGGTGTTCTTGCCCACCGGTTCGAGCAGCAACTGCCCCTGTTTAACCCTGAGTTCCTTCTTCAGTAACCCGGCAAACTGTCTTCCGGTAACAAAAAACTGCCTTTTTAGGGGACAAACCTTTTTTATCCTTTCACTTGTTGCCCGAATCAGTGACTTCTTACCAAAAAGCACCATAAACTGTTTGGGTAAACGAACCCGGCTCTTGGGCCAGAACCGTTCCCCTTTACCACCACACAGAATTACCGCATAAACTGCCATATCACCTCCTCTCAATGCGTTTCAAATAGGCACTAACGGTTAAGTTACCGATTCGGGTACGAATGACAACCGGCACCCGGTTTCGGTCCTGAGAAAGAAAAACTGCACCCAGCGGGCTGTTAGTACGAGGAGAGATAACCAGACAGTTGAAATCACCCAGCGGCGTCCGGACATTTTGCGTCCCAGTGACTACGAAACAGACCCGCCAGTTACGCCGGTCGATATGGGCGTTAACAACCCGACTATCACCTCTACCCCATTGTAAACTCCGCAGATAAAACCAGAGCGAAAGCATATCGCGGGCCGAGTCGCTTAAAGAAAATCGGTAGCCATCGGAATAACGGACAAAACCTTGATTCGGAAAGTATTCCGCCCACCACTCGCTTCGGTAATTCTTCTCCCGGGTCCTTTTGTAAGAACGCACCGTAACCCTGTCAGCCTTCCGACACCAGCTTTCCAGTTGATAATTTGCCCAGAAAACAAATGACAGTGTTCGGTCAATCTCAATTTGCGCCGTTAAGTGCTCCAGGGTATCACCGGTGTTACTCTCTTCTGGTTGGTACTCAATAACCATCGACCCGAGCACGACCGGACCGTATTTAATCTCATACTCGAGCCGTTCCAGACTGGTTGACATCAACAGAAACAAAACCGTAAACACTACTGCGTATATTAAAAATCCTTGGAAACAAGTCAAGGACAGGAATCTGTTGACAAACAGTAATTTCCCGGCATCGTTAATGGGAAAGGAGTCAATCGATGAAAAAAAACCTTGATATTAAAACAATCTGCGTTCACGCCAGTTCACCCGAAACTGCACCTGGACCAGTTGTTTCTCCAATTTATGCCACATCAACTTTTCGCTTTCTTGACTTTCAGCATGGTGCGGATTTGTTTGCGGGCAAAATCACCGGTTACATATACTCGCGCATGCTCAACCCTACCGTGGAACTTCTCGAAGACTGTCTTGCCCAACTTGAACAAGGGAAAAATGCGTTGGCAACCGCTTCAGGAATGGCGGCGATTCAGACCTTGATCGGCGGTTTACTCTCCAGCGGTGAACACATCATCTGCTCGGAATCGGTTTACGGTCCAACCGCAACACTGATTAAAAACTACTTTAGCCGTCTGGGGATTAAATCAACATTTGTTGACTCTTCGGACCTCAACGCCGTTGAACAAGCCTTCCTGCCTGAAACTCGCCTGGTTTTTATTGAAACTCCGGGCAACCCGACACTCATCGTTTCCGACATCGCGGCAATCGCCCGTCTCTGTCATCAGAAAGGTGCTTTACTCGCGGTTGACAACACCTTCGCCAGTCCAATACTCCAGCAGCCGTTAAAACTCGGGGCGGATATTGTCGTGCACTCAATGACAAAATTTCTCAATGGCCACGCCGATGTCGTCGCCGGTGCAATTGTCGTTAAAGAAGAGAAACATTACGAACTACTGCGGAAAACGCTTAACCATTACGGTGGGGTTCTTGCACCATTTGAGGCGTTTCTTGTGTTAAGAGGGATAAAAACCCTTGCCCTGCGAATGGCACGCCACTGTGAAAACGGCCAACGCATCGCCGAATTTCTCGAAAAACACCCCAAGGTTGAATGGGTTCGCTTCCCTGGACTCACCAGCCATCCCCAGTTTGCCGTCGCCCAAAAACAGATGTCAGGACCAGGGGGACTGATAAGTTTTGAACTCAAAGGCGGATTCGAAGCGGCACGCCGGTTATTAAACGCAACAAAACTCTTCCTACTTGCCGTGAGTCTGGGTGGTGTCGAAAGTTTAATCCAGCACCCAGCATCAATGACCCACGCCTCAATGCCGCCGGAAATAAGAAAACAGGCTCGTATTACCGATGGCTTAATCAGGCTCTCAATCGGGATTGAAGACAGCGCTGACTTAATCAACGACCTCAATCAGGCGCTTGAACAGGTATAATTAACAAAGCGCTTATTAACCCGGCGCTATTTAAAATTGTTTTATCGTATTATGCAATGCAATTAACTCAAAATCAATTAATTATAACAATCTGTCATAAATTGGATTAAGTATCTAAAACCCTTTGGGTGCCTCTTACTTCTGAACTACCTTCAGAAAAAAGTTCTCAAACAGTCTTTTGCCGTTTTCACCCGACCTTTCAGGATGAAATTGAACACCAAAAAGGGGTAGTTCAGGATGCCGCATTGCCTCAACCGGACAGGAGTCTGAAACCGCACCAATTTCCCATCCAATCTCCATAACAGACTCCGGCGTAACAAACTCCTGATGGCTCTCGCGCATTGTTGTTTCGGGAAAGAGCCCGCGAAAAACATCCCATTCCGCAGTAACCTTTATTATCTCGTCCTGCTCCACAAACACCGCCCCCTTTTTAACATCAGCGCCAAAAGCCCGGCCAAGCAATTGATGACCAAAGCAAATCCCCAGGGTTGGTAATTTCAAAGCGCGCACAAAATCAATTAATGTTATGGGCGGCTCCTGTTCAGAAAGCATCCATTGAGAACCAGAAAAGACAACGGCATCAATGCCTTTCAGATTGAAATTGGGTTTTAGTTCCGCAGCCCGAACCACAACAACTTCCGAGTACGGTCGACACATATCAAGGTAAAAAGGTATTTTACTTTCGGACTTTTCTTTGTAGCAGTTAACAAGCAGGGTTTTCATTCCCGAGACCACCGGCTGATGCAGGCATAAGCCTCGTGGTGATGTATCGACTCAAAACTTTCCACCTCAACCTCATAACCAGTAATCAACGGTTGCTCGTTTAACCGCTGGGCAACGCGCCGCACAACATCCTCCACAAACACCGGGTTCTCGTAAGCCTGATTGGTCAAATGTTTCTCATCCTCTCGTTTCAGAAGCGCATAAACCTCGCTGGAACCGCATTCTTCCAGCAGGTCAATCAAATCTTCCAGCCAGAGAAACCCCTTAAACTCAACCTCCGCTCTAATCTCGGCCCGCTGATTATGCCCACCTTTACCAACCATCTCTTTGGAACAGGGGCACAGCGTCGTAACTGGCACCGCTACCCCGAGTCGCAATCGGAACCGGTCTTGCAAACTGGCATTTATCCAGCAGCGATAATCCATCTGTGCCCGCACACCCGAAATCGGCGCCCTCTTCTCCACAAAATAAGGAAATTCCATCTCAAGGTGCGCCGAACTGGCACCGAGCACCTCCCGCATCTCTTTGAGAATCGTGCCGATTTTGTGCACATCAATCTCCCGATGATGACGGTTCAAAACCTCTACAAACCGACCCATATAGGTACCGCGCTGGCCTCGGGGCAGGTCAACAAACATACTGATGGTGGCAATCGTGTGCTGGCGCCGATGGGCTTTGTCAAGAAGAACAATCGGATAGCGTAACCCCTTGACACCAACCTTGTCTATCGGCACCGCCGATTCTGGCGGCTGTTCGCGCGGGTCGTTCATCAATCAGCCCGAACTTTCTATTGAGGCCAACCGAGTTTCCCTTCCTGATGACGCTTCCCTAAAACCTCCAGCATATCCTTGACCATCGCTTTCAGGTCGTAATCCGGTTTCCAGCCCCATTCCTGACGGGCAGCGGAATCATCAATTGACTCAGGCCAGGAATCGGCAATCGCCTGTCGGAAGTCCGGTTCATAGGTAACTTCAAAATCCGGAATGTACCGTTTAATCTCGGCGGCTAACTCTTCAGCTGAGAAACTCATTGCGGTAACATTGAAGTCGCAGTGATGTTTCAAATTCTCCACCGGTGCCTCAGCAAGCATAATCGTCGATTTGATACAGTCCGGCATATACATCATCGGTAACCGGGTATCAGCACGCAGGAAACATTTATACCGCTTGAACTTGATTGCCGCATAGAAAATCTCCACCGCATAGTCGGTTGTACCGCCACCGGGTAGCGTTACATTGGAAATAATTCCCGGGTAGCGCAACCCGCGCACATCAAGCCCGAAACGACGAAAATAGTAATCCCCCAAAAGTTCACCGGCAACCTTGGTAATTCCGTACATCGTGCGTGGCTTGAGAATTGTCTCATTCGGCGTATTCTGGCGCGGGGTTTCCGGTCCAAAGACCGCAATTGAACTGGGCACAATCACCCGTGCCATATTATGCTCTCGTGCCACCTCAAGAACATTGTAAAGCCCATTGATATTAACATCCCACGCTAACTGCGGATTTTTCTCACCCGCGGCAGAAAGTATCGCCGCCAGATGGAAAATTGTATCAATATTATGCTTCCTAACTACCTCCTCTATTGTATCGCGCTTCGCCACATCGATAAAATAAAAAGGACCGGATTCCAGCAACTCCTTACTGGGCTGGGTCTTTCTACCGGTGGCAATAACATTCTCTGCACCATAGCGGGCGCGCAGTGCCAGCGTCAACTCAGAGCCAATCTGACCAACAGCGCCCGTAACAAGGATTTTCTTCATCTCTCTCGTTTTGCTCATCATCTTCTCCTTTCAAATTTATTTTATAAAATGTTAAATTAAATATAACCGCAATGATACAAAATGCAAGTATAGACAAACCGCCTCATTTTGCTATACTCCAAAATAAACAGCAGGTTATCACGGTGAGTGTAGCTCAACCTGGTTAGAGCACCTGACTGTGGATCAGGATGTTGGGGGTTCGAATCCCCTCACTCACCCTGAAACAAAATGAGTGATGCGTCCGTAGCTCAACTGGATAGAGCGCCGGGCTTCGAACCCGTAGGCTGCGCGTTCGAGTCGCGCCGGACGCAGGAAAAAAGAAAAATTTATACCCCGCTAGCTCAACTTGGCAGAGCGGCGGATTCTTAATCCGCGGGTTGCAGGTTCAAGTCCTGCGCGGGGTACTGAAATTTGATTATGCTCACCATATTATGCCTGCTCACGGCGTTTAACACCGAGTTTGTTCGCGTCGCCCCAAAAACATCTGCCCCGCATCTGAACACCAGAAAGGTATGGGTGTTTTTTACCGATAAAGGCGTGTTTAACGAAAACCAGTATCAGACCGCATTGAACGCTTTAAGACAAAAAAGTACTCCCATTGCTCAACTGGACTTTTACGACCTGCCAGTGCGCACATCTTACATTCGCCAAATTGAAGCACTTGGTGCCCGAATGCGCTGCATCTCCAACTGGCTTAACGCCGCCAGTTTTGATATGCCTCCGGAACTCGCCTCACAAATCTATCACCTTCCATTTGTTTACGACATCAGACCGGTGGGAATTCGCACCAGGATAGAGCAAGAAATCACCTTCCCAATTCCCCAACCTTTGCCACCGATGCGCAAAGCCGATACTGCCGAAGCCCATCGATTCTATGGCGCCTCCTATGACCAGGCGCAGATGCTTGGTGTACCGGAAATATTCTATCGCGGCTATCTTGGCTCCGGGGTAAAACTGGCGATTTTTGATACCGGCATCAAACTGAAGCATACCGCAGTAAAAGGAATTCGCATCGCCCGCCAGTACGACTTTATCTCCGGCGACAACTTCTATCACCAGAGCAGTATCCGCTACGAACCAGCCCCAATTCCTTCTCTCCGCTATCTGGGCCTTGTTAAAGACCCAGCACTGGTCAATACCCAAAACACCATAATGCTTACATTTGTTGCTGACAGTTTTAACTACCCGTATGGTTTGCCTGCCCGTGCTTTGTTCTTCTCCTATTCAACCGACCAGGGTGAAACCTGGAGTGAACCCCTTGCCCTTGCCATTTCCCGGCCTTACTACTACACCTATGAAAACCTCCAGATGATTTCCCGGGATTCGGTCACCTACCTCGCCTTCAACGAAGTAAATCTTAACCCAGGTGGACAACCGATTTGCTATCTCGGCTACTTTACAAACACCACCTGGCGCAACCGGCTAACGGTCGGAAACGGCAAAAAACCGGCTTTCACAATACTTGAAGACACCCTGTACCTCGTTTATATCACCAGCGACTCCTCAATCACATTCAAAAAATATTCCATCACCCAGCCCGCCCCAACACTCCTGCTAACCACCCCGGTCAGTTACGGAGAACCCATCAGTGAACTCCAGATAACTGTTGGACCGGAAGGACTTATCAATCTAATTGCCCTCAACCGAACATCCGGTAAAATTGCCCAGCTTCGCTCTACCGATGGCGGCAGCACATTCAACACCATCGGTACGATTGTATCCCAATCGGCCCGAATGATTAATCTATATCACCATTCCCCGACCGCCGCAACCAAGCTCCTCCTCTACCTTGATGACAACCAACCGCCCTTCACCCGCCTGAATGCAAAACTTTCCCACGACTACGGCACAACCTGGGACATCGGCTCAGTGGTTGACAGCGCCTTAAACATCGGCGACTTTACTGCCCACATCGCGGACGAGATAAAACTAATCTACGAATCAAACGGCGTTTTATACCGGTGCACGAGTACCGACCATGGCGCAACCTGGCAAACTGCCGTACCCATTGACACGATTGGTTTTTCTGTTTTTCCTCGTCTGGCATCAATCAACGGGAACGACTTCCTTCTCTGGTTGCGCCGCGGTGACGAAAATGCGGTCTGGGAAGATGCCGACACCTTAAAATTCTCCCGCGAACAACCCAATCACGGCACGCGTATGGCGTCAATCATCGCCGGGTATCAACCTTACTCCTTAATGGGCATCGCGCCGGCGGTTGACCTCTTTGTTGCCCGAACCGAATTTCACAAAACCGCCAGCAACCGCTACTACGAATACAATATGGAAGAAGACACCTATATCCAGGCACTGGAATGGGCAGCAAAAACCGGCGCTGACATCGTCTCCACCTCACTTGGTTACCGTGACTTCTATCGCGACGAACAGTTTGACGGCAAAACAATACCGGTTTCCATCGCCTCTGACCTTGCAACCAAAAAAGGGCTCCTTGTCGTAACCGCAATGGGCAACCGCGACTCAACCACTCATCCCTGGCCCCAGCCCTACATTGTTGCCCCGGGCGACGCTGAAGGTGTTATCACCTGTGGTGGTGTGCAAAAAAACATGCTACCTTGGCGGGGTACCGGCATCGGTCCCACGGCAGACGGTAGAATCAAACCCGACCTTGTTGCCCTTGCCGACACCGTTGCCGTTGCTGCCCCGGACTCAGAAAACCTCCTTGAAGGAAGTGCTGGCACATCTTGTGCCACTGCGCTCATTGCCGGCTGTGCCGCACTACTAAAAGAATCCCACCCCAATTGGACCGCAGATTCAATCAAAACGGCTTTGTTTATGACCGCCTCTTTACCGGCGAAAAGTTGCACCTTTGGCTTTGGCGTACCCCGGGTGGACTCGGCGTTCAAAATCTTTCCGCCTGTACCCCAGGCAACACCCGTTGCCAAAAACGAAATCGGCAAAATCTTTCCCAATCCTTTTAAAACCCCGGGTAACGACCGGATTTTTTTCGGATTAAACATCGCCCGCGTTACCCCCGACGCAAGCATCACCATTTACACAACCAATGGGACACCGGTCATAACTCTGCCAATCAACACCAGCAAATTATCAAGCCCGGGAAGATACTACGACATTCCGCTGCTTGAAGACATCGGCGCCTCCTGGGACGGCAAAAACGAGGCGGGAAAACCAGTAGCATCCGGGTTGTACATCGCTGTGCTTAAGACAACCTTTGGCAGTAGTGCCGCAAAATTTGCCCTGATACGCAAACCTTGATTTCTGGTCTTTTATCCGGTATATTTTATTTTGTTCCAGCGTAGCTCAATCGGTAGAGCATCCGGCTGTTAACCGGAGGGTCGCAGGTTCGAGCCCTGCCGCTGGAGCCATTTTTGATAATAGGAACTGGGGGATTTCGGAACAAAGAAGGCAAGCCCTGGGTTAGATTTTATGAAATATTATGTTTTAAGAAAAAGATTATACTCTGGAAGAAAAACAAATAATGACTGTTAAACAAGTTGCTGAATACTTACAGATGGATGAACACACCATCTATAAACTTGCTCGCTCGGGTCAAATCCCTTACCTAAAAATAGCCGGTCAGTAGCGGTCAGAGTTTTGACTTATAAAGTCCAACGCTTCTTTTTCATTATTCTCAATGGCAATCTCTACTGTTCTTTTTGCTATTTCAAATAATTCCTTTGCCTTTCTTCTTGACTCATGAGACTTTTGAACTAATTCTGCGATTTTTTGCTGGATTTCAAGAGCAATAATGGGGATTTTTAATCTTTTTATTTGTGCTGGTTTCCAATGAATTATAACAGAACCGCCACCATCCCTTTCTATCTGCATTTTCCCAATAAGGGAGTTAATACACAGAGCAAGATATTCTTTATTTATTTCGCTCTCGTTTATTTGCAATTTTAAAATACCGCTTGCAATTATTCCTTCAATAGGTTCTTTTACAACATAAGCAATCCCAGGGGTTGCATCCTTTGTTAAAAGAAAATCGCCTTGCTTGGGTTCATAAGTTTCTCTTAATTGCTGGTATAATTCTTCGCTTAGATATTTTGGGTCTCGGTCAATAAATCCGTGTATAGAAATATTGCTTACCCTGATAAATGGTTTGCCCTCGTCTTGGTACTTCTCACTTCCGGGTTCTATTCCTTTCTGAATGCTTAAAATAAATTTTTTTAGTGGTTTTAGTTCCACATTGTTTTCTTTTAATTTCTTTATTACTTCCTCATACGCAGGTTGGAAGTATTCCGCATCTATTCTATGGGCAGAGAAGGCGGAAGAAAGATTAGCTGTATAAGTTTTTTCATATTCTGGCTTGAAGTCCTTAAGCCCGAGTTCTTCTAAAAGAAGGTTTTCGGCTTGGGAGTAAAATTTTAAAGAATCTAAAAAAATCTTCCATGCAGATTTAACCATTATTCTTATCTCTTTTTGGATTTCTCCTGAAAAATCTGGAAGTTTTAATTTTAAAAAATAATCTTCATTAAATCTCGGATGTTCTGTCCCTGTAATGCTCCATAAGAGAATATTTTGTATTTCCTTGCTAATTAAGTAAACAAATAATGTTTCTGGATAATAATTCTTATCTCTTTGTCTCAGAACTATAAATTCAGTTGATACCAATTTTAATTTTTCATTAAACCCTATGAAACTTACCTCTTTCAGATAAGGCCTTAACCGTGATATTAGAACATCATTTTCTGAAACTATTTTCTTAGCAGAACTGACTTCTTCTGATGAAGTAACTTTTTTTCCCCCATGGAGAAAGTATGAAACAACATGCGATAGATCAAAAACTACTGCCTCTTGACTTAATATATTTTTTTTAGGAACAAAGATTTCTCTGACACTATAGAAACAATCTTTTATTGTTTTCCTTCCTACATTTTGTAAATATTGTTTTGATACAATCTTAGACGGGTGGTAAAATTCTGGCGCTAATATTTTTGCTCCTTCAAGCTCTGATAATTTTACAATACTAAATACTGCCATTTTCTACCTCCAAAAATCAAAATGATTATCGCCTTTTGCCACCTGTTCCTTTGCAAACTTAATAAAAGCCTCGGCTATCTCGTCTAAGTCATCGTCAATTACTGGGTGTCCGTGCTCATCTAAAACAAAAGAACCATCTGGATTTTTCTTGTATCTATACTCCCCGCTTTCATCCTTTACTGGTTTTTCATTCACAGCAAAGAAAATAGGATAATCCATCTCTTGCATAACTTTTCCATCAAGCCAGTATTTCTTAAATGCCTCTGTTATCTTTTCTTCGTTTAAAACTAAACTTATCTGACCTGCCAAGGTCCTTTGAGAGATTTCTTTGGTGAGTTTATCTATCTTGTTTTGTAGTGTCTTTATTTCCTTTTTCAATTCCGCTTTTCTTTCGTCTTTTGCACCTCTTAATTCTTCCGCTTTTTCTCTTAGTACTTCGTCTAATTCGGATTTCTCCTGAACTAAAACAGCAAGCGGTTTCTTCCCTTTGTTTTCTTCTTCTGTATCCTCTGTTTCTTCAACCTCAGTTTCTTCTGTTTGTAATTCCTCAATCTCCTCTCTGCTTTCAAAATAGGTTTCTAAGAAAGAGTTTAACTCTTCTGGGATTTCTTCTTCATTTATCTGACTATCCCAGGATAAGTTTTGATACTTCTCTTTCAAGTTTTTCAAGAATTCTTCCCATTCACCCTCATATTTTGCCCTTGTCCGTTGGATTTCCTCTTTCTCTTCATCGGTGTATTTCCGTAAGAACAAAACGCTTGTTTTTGTTCCCGTGTGTGGCTTGAAGGTGTTGCCGTGCAAGCCTACTACTCCTAAAATCCTTGCTTCATCAATAATAAATCTGCGGATGTATTCGGCGTTTGTATTGTTTAATAATCCCTGAGGTAAAACAATAGCCATTCTGCCACCGGGTCTTATGAACTGGAGAGAACGCTCCAAGAAAAGAATATGCCTTCCTATTTTGTTTACCCATCTTCCGTTTCTCTCAGCCAGGTTATAGAGTCTTAAAATGTCCCTTTCCTTTACTGTTCCTGCAAATGGTGGATTGGTCATTAAAACATCAAAATCAAAGAATAGGAAATTTGATTGATTTTCTTTGTCTTTCTCAGGATTGTTTGGAAATCTTAAGAGCCTGCCTCTCAAACCTGATTTTGTTTCGTCCTCCCATGTATGGGGCGCTAATGAGTTGTCTTTATAGACATGTGATTTACCATCCCCTACAATTAGATTAATTGCTTTGGCTATCTTTACTGCTTTTTTGGCAAAATCAATTCCATAAATCTTAGTTTGAGCAAAGTTTCTTGCATTTTCTGGCAAAGGTTTTCCGCTAATCATTCCACCGGCAACCCACATTACAGAATGTAAAAGAAATCCAGCAGGACCACAGGCAGAGTCAATAACGAATTCACTGGATTTAGGGTTGAGCATTTTAACAACCATATCTTCAACAGGTCGAGGAGTGAAAAACTGGCCTTCTTTCTTTTTAGAGACTTGAGGTATTAGATATTCAAAAGCCTCATCTATGATGCGGAGATTGGAATTGAATAACTTTATTTTTTCCAAGAAAGAGACACAAACTTTTAAATGGTC
>CAZVDD010000008.1:0-121527 GCA_964626075.1 uncultured bacterium | reverse complement strand
GATTGCAGGCTGCAACTCGCCTGCATGAAGATGGAATCGCTAGTAATCGCAGATCAGCATGCTGCGGTGAATACGTTCCCGGGTCTTGTACACACCGCCCGTCACGCCATGGGAGCCGGTAATACCTGAAGTCTCCGTTTTATCGGGGCCCAAGGTAGGACCGGTGACTGGGGCGAAGTCGTAACAAGGTAGCCGTACGGGAACGTGCGGCTGGATCACCTCCTTTCTACGAGTTTCGCGCAACCCGAGCACGCTTCAAGTGTTACATCCGTAAATGGTGAGGAAGCAACGAAGGCGTTGGGGTGACGCCTTCTTTTTTTATTAGTAGGAGCGGTTGTTGGGGTGAACCGTTTTTTATTTTCTGGTGAATAACAAGAAGTGCCGTTCGATTTTAGAAAAAGGAAGGGTTATTATTGCCGAATTTTTCAGTTGAAGGTTGTAGCGGGTGATGATTTTGCCCTTTTTTTCTATCTCAGCCGGCCAGTTTTCGGTTTTGTACAAAACGATTGCGCCCCCCGGTTTTAAGTGCCGGGCGGCGTAGTGAACGGTCTTTTCCAGTGGCGCGGTGAGGCGGCTGAGAATTACATCGCAGTTGAGCGGCGGCAGCGTTTCGGCCCGTTCGCAGTAGATTGAGCAGTTTTTCAGGTCGAGTTCTTTTAGCGCTATTTCGAGGAACCGGCACTTTTTTTTGATTGACTCAATGAGGATGAATGCGGTGTCGGGTCGGATTAGCGCCAGGGGTATTCCGGGCAAACCGGCACCGCTACCCAAATCACAACAGCGGGCGTTTTGCGGGATAAAGCGGTGGGCAGCGAGTGAGTCGATGATGTGGTAGGTGAAAATCCGGTGGGTGTCCTGGCGGGAGATGAGGTTGATTTTCTGGTTGTACTCTCTGATGAGCCGGGCGTAGTGGCCGAGTTGACCGTAGGTTTTTAGAGTTATATTTAAGCCGATAGTTTGGGCGGCACGGGCAAATTCGTTAAAGTCCGGGTCGTGCCCTATTGGCACGGGTCGTTCTGAGGCTGGTCTTTGATGTAGATGTCGGTGTCGAGGAAGTCGTTGAAGTCGGTCCAGCGCACCCCTTTGTTTTTCTCCATTGCGGCGCGGAAGATGGCGAGGCGGGAGTCGAGGTAGTCAAGGAAGAATACGATGAACGCCTCGGGGAATTTGGGCGTTTTGGGCGAGCCGTACTCGTTTTCGCCGTGGTGGGCTAATATCATATGCAGGACCATCTGGCGCAGTTCTTCGGGAAATTCGGGGATGGAGTTGATTTTTTCTAAGACCATCTGGTAGCCGAGCACAATGTGACCCAGGAGTTTGCCTTCATCGGTGTGTTCAATCACCAGGTCGTAGGAGTATTCGCGGATTTTGCCAATATCGTGGAGGATGGCGCCGGTGCGGATGAGGTCTTTGTCCAGTTCCGGATAGGTGGCACAAAGCGTATCAATCTGCCGGCACATCAAGACGGTGTGCTCCAAGAGGCCACCGAGGTAGGCGTGATGGACACGAACCGCCGCCGGTGCGAGGGTAAACTGTTCGGTGAATTTCGGGTCGTCGAAGAAGGCGTTGAGGAGTTTGCGGAGAAATGGGTTTTGGATGGCGTTGAGCTGGGTTTTCAGTTCTTTTAGGAGTTCGGTGCGGTCGAACCGGGTGACGGCGATGAAGTCGCCCCGTGACACCTGGCTCGGGTCAACGGGAAACAAGCCGGTCACGGTAACCTGAACCCTGCCCTGGTAGTCGGCGGCTTTACCCTGGATATGGCAGAAGCCGCCCGTGCCGATGTAGGTCAAGCCGTCTTCGATGTTGTCCCACATTATTGCCGAAAGGGCACCGGTGCGGTCGCGCAGTTCAAAGGTGATGAATCTGCCCCCATCACGGCGGTCTTTGATGTCGAGTCGGGTGCAGAAGTACACATCGTTGACCAGCGTACCGGGCTTTAAATCTTTGACAAACTGGCGTTTCATTGTCCCGGAATTTATAAGGTGAAGCCGAAGGAGATGCGGTGCGCGGCACCGAGCGCGACCATCGGCACAAAGGTGTAGTCCAGTTGGTAGCGGTTGTAGCGGATGCCAATGCCGGCGGCAAATCCGGCAAGAGGGTCGGCACCAGAACCGGCCATTAAATCTGAGCCCAGGGAGTTGTAACCGGCACGCAGGGCAAGAAACTGGTTGACCCAGCCTTCGATGCCGGCACGGATGTTGAAACGGTTGCCCTGGGGTTTGCTTAAATTGAGGTTGAGGTTGAGACCGGGTGTTGGCTCGTAGCAGGCGCCCAGGCTGAATTCAAGAGGCATCGGGTCGCGCGTGCCAAAGGGTTTTATCTGGACACCGAGATTTCGGGCGCTGAAACCGAGCCGAAGCCCGGTGACCGGTGGTTCGTAGGTGGCACCGAGGTTGCCGACGAGACCTACTGAGAAGAAGGTGTCAATCGTGCCGTAGAGCCCGGCAATGCCGATACCGAGTAAAAGGGCACCGGTGGGCTGGTAGGAGCCGCTGAGGTTGAGCGCGGTGAACGAGGCGCCAAATGTGCCCAGTTCTTCGCCCTGTTCGTTGGTCTTCTTCATCGTGCCGGAGTTGAGGTAGAAGATGCCGACACCAACACCTTTGGTGTTGTCGAGCGGCTGGGTGTAGGCGGCAGAGCCAAGATGGATGCCGGCCGGGTAGTTGATGTAGGTGAATTGAGCACCGGTAAGGGCACCGGTGGCTGCCGGGTTGTAATAGAAACCAAAGGCGCCCGCAGGCTTTGCGGTACTGGCACCGGCAAGCGCCGCCTCGCGGGCGGTGGGTGTAATGTGCAGAAAGTCAAAGCCGGTTGTGCCGGCGCCGGGGTCAATGGCGATAAGGGTCAGGGCAAGGACGATTGCGGTCATCAGTTTATTAAAGAGGAAATATTGTTTATTGTCAAGTTAAACACCAAGGCTAATGGTCAAAGGCGTGCGGTGATTTCTTGACACAAGTTTATAGGATTGGTAAAGTTAGTATATTGTTTTACAAAATTTAACCTCAAGGAGGACATATGGCGTTAATAGATGAAGTGAAGGCGATTATCGCTGAGAAACTGCCCGATGCGGCGGGAAAGTTGACCCCGGACGCCCGTTTTCAGGAGGATTTGGGCGCCGATTCGCTCGATATCGTGGAACTGGTCCTGGCGTTTGAGGATAAGTTCGGGATTAAGATTCCGGATGAGGATTCGCAGCAGTTGACCACCGTGGGCAAGGCGGTTGAGTATTTAGAGCGCAAACTGGCAGAAAAGAAAGCCGCTGCCGAGTGATTTGCGGTTAACGCGGTGAGTTGTGCTATGATGGAAAAACGGCGCCGGGTTGTGGTAACCGGTCTGGGTGTCGTTTCACCTTTGGGTATTGATGTGCCAACCTACTGGCAGAATCTGCTTGCCGGTGCGAACGGCATTGGCCGAATAACCGCATTTGACCCCTCTGACTTGACAGTGCAGATTGCTGCCGAGGTGAAAGGGTTTGACCCGAAGGCGCGGCTCGATGCGAAGCTGGTGAAACGTGCGGACCGATTTACCCAGTTTGCCCTGTGGGCGGCACTTGAGGCGGTGGCTGATGCGCGCCTGGAGTTCGATAAGGAGGATAAAGACCGGGTTGGGGTTGTGGTTGGTTCCGGAATGGGTGGAATCGCCACCTGGGAGGAGCAGCATTCCGTCTTTTTGAGTCGGGGTCCGCGGCCGGTTTCACCGCTTTTAATCCCGATGATGATTCCGGATATGGCAGCGGGACAGATTGCGATTGTGTACGGGTTGCGGGGCCCGAACTACTGCTCGGTTTCCGCGTGCGCTTCTGGGGCGCATGCGACCGGGGTGGCGCTGCGCCATATTCAGCAGGGTGATGCCGATGTGATGATTACCGGTGGGGTTGAGGCGCCAATCACGAAGTTTACCGTTGCCGCATTTGCCAATATGGGCGCGCTGTCCAAGCGTAATGAGGCACCGGAGCGGGCATCAAGACCTTTTGACCGGGAGCGGGACGGGTTTGTGGTTGCCGAAGGAGCCGGGATTTACATCCTTGAGGAGCTGGAGCATGCCCGACGCCGCGGGGCGAAAATTTACTGTGAGGTTGTTGGTTACGGTGCAACCGCGGACGGTTACCACATAACCGCACCCGACCCCGAGGCAAAGGGAGCGGCGCTGGCGATGCGCCGGGCGCTGGAAGATGCGGGGCTTAAGCCTGAGGATATTGATTACATCAACGCCCATGGGACCTCAACGCCGTTGAACGATGCGGCGGAGGTGAAGGCGATAAAGGATGTGTTTGGCGAGCACGCCCGGCGCTTGGCGATAAACTCGACCAAGTCGATGATTGGTCATGGGTTAGGTGCCGCGGGTGCGATGGAGTTTGTGGCGACGGTGCTTTCGGTTAAAGAGGGCAAGGTGCACCAGACGAGAAACTTTGAACAGCCGGACGAAGGGGTGGAACTGGATTTTGTGCCCAAAGCGCCCCGGGAATTGAAGGTCCGGGCGGCGGTTTCCAATTCGTTCGGGTTTGGTGGCCACAACTGCTGTTTGTGCGTGAAACGGTTTGAGGAGGATGGGGTTTAGTGAACCTGAAACTATTTTCCTGGCGGACATTTTTTGAGATAAAAGGAGTGGCGCGATGAAGATTGTATGTTGCATTAAACAGGTTCCTTCAACCGAAACCAAGGTGCGGATTAACCCCCAAACCGGTTTTGTCGATACCAATGAGGTTGAGTGGGTGATTAATCCGTACGACGAGTATGCGCTGGAGATGGCGTTGAGGATTAAGGAGAAGTTAGGTGCCGGTTCGGTGACCGCGGTCAGCCTTGGTCCAGAGCGGGTTAAGATGGCGCTGCGTACCGCACTGGCGATGGGTGTTGATGAGGCGGTTCAGGTTTCGGACCCGAATTTTGAAGGGCTTGATGGGCTGGGTATTGGCCAGGTGCTTGCCCGCGCAGTGGCACGGATTGGGTTCAATCTAATTTTGTGTGGTAAACAGGCGATAGACGACGATATGGCCTGGGTGCCGCAGGCGGTTGCCCATTTTCTCGGTGTGCCCCATGTGGCGGTTGTTCCTGAGGTGGAGATTGCCAGTGCCGAGGCACAGGAAATCGTTGCCCATCGTGAGGTGGAAGGTGCAACCGAGATTGTCCAGGTGCGCCTGCCCTGTTTGTTGACGGTTCAGAAGGGTAAGTATCAACCCCGTTATCCAACTTTGAAGTTGATGATGGCGGCGAAGAAGAAGGAAATCCCGGTCTGGGGCGCAAACGATCTGGGGCTGGAACCGGCAAAACTGTCGCGCCGGGTTGTCCAGTTAGGACACAGTTTGCCCCCGGAACGCAAGGCAGGACGGGTGCTGGAAGGAGAGTTGAATCAGGTGGTGCCGGAACTGGTGCGGCTGCTGCGCGAGGAGGCAAAGGTCATCTGATGTTTGACCGGCAACTGGTTTTACCCCGGCTTGTCGTCGGTATCGGCGGCAATATGGGCTCGGGTAAATCGACCGTTGCCGAGGAGTTGCGGCGCTATGGTGCGCGGGTGATTGACGCCGACCAGATTGCCCGCAATCTCCTGCGCAAGGGCAGCGCAGAGTACAAGAAGCTGGTTGCCGCTTTTGGCAAAGATATTCTGGACAAAAAGGGGCAGATTGACCGCAGGGCGCTGGGGCGCCGGGCGTTCAGTTCCAAGACCAGTTTGAAGAAGTTGAATGCGATAATGCACCCGCCGGTCATCAAACGGATTGAGGATGAAATAGCAAAAATGAAAAGCGGGCTTTTGGTGGTGGATGCGGCGCTCTTATTTTCCTGCGGGCTTGACAAACAGGTTGATGTGTCGATTCTCGTCACGGCCCCGGACACGCTGCGGCTGAAACGGATGACGAAACTGGGTTTCAGTGCCGAAGAGGTGGCACAGCGGCTTACGGTCCAGGGTTCGGACCGGAAGTACTGGTCAAAAGCCGATTTTGTCCTTGAAAACAAGGGGTCAATCGCCGAGTTGAAGCGCAAGGTGCGGGCGCTCTGGAACTTCTTTTACAGCAGTCGGGTTGAAGAACTGAGGGCGAGGAAGACAGGTTCGTGAAACTGAATCAGGTACCGCTGCGCGAACTGGAGTGCGCGGGCGGAGTAGTCAGGGCATCAACGCCGAACATCCTCGAATACAAGGAGGTTGCGGACCTGGCGCAGGATTTTTTGCGCATTTATCAGGAGTTGATAAACCCGGCGGCAGAAAGGTTGGGACCAAAGGAGCGGGAGGCGAACGCCGAAAGTTATCTCCTTTTGGGCAGGGATGCCGAACTGGGCCGGTTGCATTTCATCTACGACCTTGATGAGACCCGGCTGGCGTTTGAGGTCGGAGAGCACGCGGCCAATAAGGTGTATCGGTTGTTGCGCGAGCAGCGGATTGTTGTGCCCGATTTAGGTGCCATCCGGGAGATGATGTCAGGTAATCTTGCCGAGACGGTGGCGGCAATCTTCTGGCAGATTGGGGCAATCAAGGTGAGTCTTGGTGACCTCAAGCCGCTGTTTAAGGTTGATGACAACCGGAACTACAGCCCGATTTACATCGATGTCAAGGGGCTATCCAACTACCCGGCGGTGAACGACTTTGTGTTGAGCGCCAGCGCGCTGCTCGTAAAGAATCTCAATTTTGATGCAATTTGCGGGATTGAAGCGGGCAGTATCGCCATTGCCGCGCTCCTGGCACAGAAATTGTCAAAACCGATGTTTTTTGCCCGCCGGGAGTTACGCTATCCGGAGGCAAGCCCGTTTGAAGGGGTGAAGCGGCACGAGTTGTTCAGAAAGAGGGTGCTCTTGGTGGACGACACCTTAGTTCACGGCTGGACCAAAGCCCGGGTTGTGGAAAAGATTCGGGATTGGGGCGCAAAGGTGGACGCCTGTTTTGTGCTTTTTGACCGCCAGCAGGGTGGTGAAGAGGAACTGGCACAAACCGGGGTGAAACTTTACTCTCTGACCAATCGGGATGCCGCCCTTTCGGAAAAGATACCCCGGGAGGTCAGTTATCTTACCGATGGCGAGTTTACCGAGGTCCGGGAGTACTTTCAGGACCCGGCAGCCTGGCATAAACGCCGGGGGCTAATGTTTCACCCGCCAACCGCCTACCGTTGATTAACGAACAACAAGTGGTTGCATAAAAAAACTTGACAACAGGGCTTTTGCGATTCAAAATTTAATTGTACCGAAGGGGTAAACCGCTTTCGGTGCTGAGGAGTTTTTTAAAAGGAGGTGGAGATGACCTGGCATTACAACTGCCCGAACTGCGGCTATCCGCTCGCGGTGGACTGGTCGCGGCATAAGGACGAGGTTGTTTGTCGGAAGTGTCGCACCCGGCACTATCCGCCGACACCAGACGAAGACCATTTTGCCTACATCTGCGGTCAGAAGTGGCCGCCGGAGATGGAGCAGGTGGTAGTTGCCCGGCGCGGTACAACCTGTGTTGCCCCGGGCTGTTTTGCCTCCTACAACACCCTGACCTTGCGCAAACCAATTTCTCAGGGCGGCAGGATATGCGTGGACAACCTGATACCGGTTTGCTTCAAGCACGCCCGGGAAAAAGGGGAGCGGGATTACGACGAATGGGCACGGGAGTTGCAGGAGATGAGCGGTTCAAAACCGGTAATACCACCCGAGCCAACGATACCGGAGACGCCGCCAATTGCCGCGGCTGAGGAGCCCGAGCCGGTGGTAAGTTATGTGCTCTCAATCGCCCAGGGTTGTAATCTGCGGCTGGAACCGTTGCCGAACAACCGGCCGGTGATAATGGCGCCTTTTATTCGTGGTACGGTGCGCAGGCTGCTTTTTGATTTCGAGTGGCAGGTGCGGGGCGGTGCCGAGTCTGAGGTGATTGTTGTTGCCTGGCCCAGAGGTGAGGAGCCAGATTGGGCGGAAATCAACAGCGATGGCTTCGGCGGTGTGATGGCGAAGAAGGAGTTGCAGGTGGAGCGTGATGCCCAAGGACAGGGCTGCGTGTGGCTGGAGTTGCCATTAGGCCATCCGGGCCGGTGGAATGTGGCGGTGATATTGACCGGTAACGGCAATATGGCGATTACCGAATATGTCCTTGCCGGGACCGATTGACAACCGCTTTGGGCATTAAGAGTTGAGGATTTCCCGGAGGCGGTTGACAATATCGGCCTGGGAAACCTCAGTTTGGGCACCGGATGAGAGGTCTTTGAGCCCGTAAACCCCACGCTTTAACTCCTCGGCACCAACAACAACACAGAGCCGGGCTTGGGCAAGGTCGGCAAGGTGAAACTGGCGTTTTAATTTCGGGGTTTCGTAAGTGATAAGGGCAGGGATGTTTTCTGCCCGAAGCCGGTCAAGTAGTTGCCGGGCAGCGGCCAGTTCCTCAGTGCCGGTCCAAGCGACAAACACCAGTTGCCGGAGCGGAGCGGTTTTTAATTCCGGCAGGGCAAGGAGGGTGCGTTCCAAGCCAATTGCCAAGCCGATGGCGGGCGTGGGTGGGCCGCCAAACTCTTCAATCAGGTAGTCGTATCTGCCACCGCCGCCGAGACTGATTTGCTCGCCCAGCACCGGCGAGACGAATTCAAAGGTGGTTCGGTTGTAGTAGTCAAGGCCCCGGACCAGATGCTCGTTCAGTTCCCAGCGCACCGGGGTGCTTTTCAGGCCGGTGAGGACGGCATCGAAATGTTTTTGACATTCCGGGCAGAGGTGCTGATGGGGCAGCGGCGCCGCCGCCAAAATCTCCTGACAATGGGGGTTTTTGCAGTCAAAGGTGCGCAGCGGGTTGTGTTCGAGCCGGCTGGCGCAGTCCGGACACAGTTCCTGCCGATGAGGGCGCAAGAAGTTGAGTAGTTTTTCCCGGTAGTTCGGTCGGCACAAACGGCAGCCGATGGAGTTGATTAACACCAGACAGTCGCTGATGCCGAGCCGGGCGAAAAATTCGGCACCGAGTTGAATCGTCTCGGTATCAACCAGCGGATGGGCTTCGCCCAGCGCCTCAACACCCAGTTGGTAAAATTCACGATAGCGTCCTTTCTGCGGCCGGCTGTAGCGAAAGCAGGGGGTGATGTAGAACAGCCGGCAGGGCAAACGCAACTGGTTTTCCAGTACGGCGCGCACCACGCCCGGCGTACCTTCGGGTTTCAAGGTCAAACTGCGGCCGGCACGGTCGCTAAAGGTGTACATCTCTTTCTGGACGATGTCCGAAGTGCTACCGGAAGATTTGATGAACAGTTCGGTGTGCTCAAAGGTCGGGGTGACGATTTCCCGGTAGCCGTAAAGGTGTGCCAGGCGCCGGAAGGTTTTTTCCGCCCAGAACTTCTTTTCACTTTGCGGCGGCACAAAGTCCTGAGTCCCTTTGGGTCGATTGGATTTGAGCACGGCTATTTCAGACGGGTTGCCAGTTCGTAACAGATGATACCGAGACCTAAACCGATGAGGTTTGAGAGCAGGTCAACCTGATTGAATTCGCGTTTCGTGGGCAGAAGCCGTTGCAGGTATTCAACACCGAAGGCGATGGGCGCGGTGATTAAAATCCCGCTCCAGGGGAAAGCGGCCTGTCCCAGAACACCCATCACAACAAACATCCCGGTGTGGATTGTCTTGTCGAGCCCGCGCTGGATAAGACGGTGCGGTTTGCCCAGCGGTATTGACATCGCGATGATGGTGACAATCACCCAGATGACAAATAAAACCCGGCGCGCGCTCCGTTTAGCCACGGCGTTCCTCCTCACCGCGGACAATCTCCTTAATCCGCATCAGCCGGGTCAGGTCCTGGCGTTCGGTTTCGGCCAGTCTGAAGTTAATCGTCCGGATTGCCTCTTCGATTGAGGGGATTAAAACAAACTCCAGGGCGTTGACCCGGCGCCGGGTCCGTTCCAGTTCGCCGGCAAGGATTTCGAGCGTCTTCTCCTTTTCGGCAAGGATAAAGAGCGCGTCGAGGAGGTTGTCAAGGGCTAAAAGCGCCCGGTCCAGTTCCGGGGAGGTAGTAACAAACCCGTAGCAGCGGAGCGGTCCCGTGACCTTTTTAGTAAAAACCGGGACCTCGATGTTCATCATCCGCCGGGTGGCAACGGTAAGTTCAACCCGCCGCATCGGGACCAGCACCGCCTCGTCCAGAAACTGCGGTTCGTAGGCGGCGCGGGCGAGGGCAAACTGTCCCAGAATGGCGCGCATCGCTTTGCGGACCCGGCTGCGGTGCCGGCGAATTTCGTGAATCAGTTCCAGTAGCCGGCGCATCAACTCCTGCTGTTTGTCTTTCAGCAGTTTGTGACCGCGGCGGGCGATGACCAGCCGGCGTCGCAGCCGCATCAATTCCATCCGGGTGGCGCTTACCGAAAGTCTCATTGGGCAGATTTTAGCCGAGAACCGGGCAAAGTCAAAATTCCGCTAACGAGGCGCTGCCGGCCGGTCAAGGCGCAGGACCATAATGTCTTTGGTTTGCCGCGTGCCATCTACGGCGACAAACAGATCCCGGTCAAACCCGATAGCGGCGTTTTGGACATCAAAGCCGGGGTCAATGTGGCGCTCCCAGACGCTGGTGGCGTTAGGCTGGTATTCAAACACAAGGAGTTTGCGGCGGCGGGGCGTGATGAGGGTGCCGGAGATAAAAATCTCGCCCTTTTCGGTAATCACCAGACCGCCGGCTTCGGCTTGCGCCGTAACACCGTATGCGACCTTGCGCACCGCGCCACCGTCCGGCGTGTATTCCAAGACAACACAGCGGGTAGAATCCTCGGTGCGGGCGGTGCCGAGGCCGACGATGTTACCAAACCGGTCAACACCAACCGCGGCTGGGATGTCATTACCGCCCGAGTCGTAGCGCCGGGTCCAGAGGGTATCGCCGTTCGGTTTTGTGTGCATCAAGAGGATGTCCTGTCCAGAACAGGAGGCAACCCGGCAGAGCACGGTCAGATTGCCATCCGGGTGCACGGCAAGCGCCACGGCATCCGCACCCTGGTCAAATTGGTAATTGCGCGTCCAGACCGTTTTTCCGTCGGGGTTGAGCAGGGCGAGATAAACCTCCGGTCCGGCGGCGGTTTGCACGCCACCGCAGAAAACAATGTTAGAGTCAAGGGCAGCGACACCGTTTGCCCAGCAGGCGTTACCGCTGAAAATCCCCTTTTTCCAGAGGGTTTTTCCCTGGGGTGTGACCTTGACAATCAGGGCAAAGGTGGTGTCGTAAAACCGGGCATAGCCGGCAAGCAACAGATTACCGGCGCGGTCCAGGGCGGCGGCGCGGCAGATATTGACACTGCCTTCGGCAAACGGCTGGCGCCGGACAAAATTGCCCTTGCGGTCCAGAGTCTGCACAAACCAGACCGTCCTGCCCTGTTGTTGATTACCTTGGGTGAAAGCGACGATAACCTCATCACCGCGGGTCAAAACGGCAGCGAGCTGGTCATCGGTACCGGTATCAAGCACCTTCTGCCAGGTTAAGGTGGGCTTGCCACACCGCCCAAAAAAGGGCAAAAAGGAGCAGATTAACAGGGTGATAGATATCAGTTTTGGTAATGGTGACTCTCGGTCAACTCCGCACCAATTCATCAGATATTAAGTTTATCAAAACGGGCGTAAAAGTCAAACCGGTGCGGGCGGGCTTTGGCTGCGGGAAGGTGCAAACCGTAAGGGAAACGGTATCGGGAACGGTCCTCTCCCCCGTCTCGGAGACGGTTTCTACCGCCATTGATAAATCGGCAGGTTATTGATAAATATGAACTTACAACAACGGAATAGAAAAGGGCGATTTTAACCCCGTTAAAAAATTCAGTAAACCGGCTCTAAATGGATGGAGATAGCGGTTAAGGACCGCACTAAAACTTGACTTAAAATCAAGATTACTTACATTTAACCTAATGGGGATAATATCTTATGAAGATGAAGAGTAAGGTGTCGGACGCCGAGCCGAAATGGCGGCATCGGGGCGGGGAACAGCGCGCAGTAGGTGCGGCAGAATTGTCCGATAACGGGCAAGGTTCAAGTAGGAAAGTTTAAGGTTAAATCATACTTGATTTCGGGTTGACGCCGGCGATTCAGGGGTTTATAATCTGAAAAATGAGTGGTCTGATTTTTTCTGTTTCCGGTTTGCGCGGGGTGGTGAATCGTGATTTGAGCCCGGAAACAGTGCAGCGGTTTGCCGCGGTTTTTGGTCGGTTTGTAGGTGGCGGCAGGTTGGCGCTGGGCCGGGATGCGAGATTCAGCAGCGAGGAACTGGCAAAGGCGGCAATGATAGGTTTAACTGCTGCCGGCGGTAGTGTGGTTGATTTGGGCGTTTGCCCGACCCCGACGGTGGTCCATTTTGTGCGGCAGCAGGGTTTACGGGGCGGGTTGGTGATTACCGCGAGCCACAATCCTGCGGAGTGGAATGGGATGAAGTTTGTCCACAGTGCCGGGCGGTTTCTTTCACCCGAGGAGTTTAATCTTTTTCAGGCCGAGGTGGCGAAAATTAAATCCGGTAGTTGGTCAGGAGCTGCCAACACAGGAGCGGGCAGCGTGGTGGCGGACGGTGTTGCCGGTCACATTGCGGCGATTGCGGAAAGTTCTTTGTTGCAGGGGATAGATGGTAAAGGGCTGCGCATCGGGGTTGATGCGGTTGATGGTGCGGCAGCGGTTGCCGCGCCCCGGCTTTTGCAACGGTTGGGCTGTACGGTGCGCGAGGTTTTTTGTTCAATCGGGGGAAATAAAGGTTTTCCCCGAGCACCAGAGCCCAGGGCAGAGAATTTAAGTGCGCTTTGTGATTTGGTGCGGCAGGAGAAACTTGATGCCGGTTTTGCGTTTGACCCGGATGGTGACCGGTTTAGTTGTGTTGATGAGTTGGGTGTGCCGTTAGGCGAAGAGGCGACATTGGCGCTGGCAGCGCTGTTTGTACTTAAGCGGCGGCACGGTCCGGTGGTGGTGAATCTGTCCACGAGCAAGATGATTGATGATATCTGCCAGCGGTTCGGGGTTGAGGTTGAGCGCACGAAGGTTGGCGAGGCGTTTGTTGTCCAGCGGATTGTGGCACGGGGTGCGGTTTTGGGGGGTGAGGGTAATGGCGGGGTTATTGTGCCCGAAATCAATTTGACCCGGGACGGGCTGGTGGCGAGTGCGCTGGTGGTGGCGCTAATGAAGACGAGCGGGAAAAAACTTTCCGAGTTGCGACAGGAGTTGCCCGCGTATCATATGGAAAAGGCAACGGTGCCCGGGGAAAGGTTTAGCGCTGACGATTTTGTTGTCCGGCTGGAACGGCGGTTACCGTTTATTGGTATTGACCGTACCGAAGGGGTGCGGCTTTTCGGGAAAGATTGGTGGGTGCACATCCGCAAGAGCAACACCGAGCCGATTGTGCGGGTTGTGGCGGAAGCCCGGACGCAAAAGGAGGTTGAAAACATTTTGCAGGTTGTCACCGGTTTGGTGAATTAGAGTTAGGAGGAGCGATGTGTGGCATTGTCGGTTATATTGGTCCGAGGAATGTGGTTAATGTGGTGATGATTGGGCTGGAGCGGCTGGAGTATCGGGGTTATGACTCCTGCGGTATTGCGGTGGTGGATGGCGGGATTAAAATCCGCAAGACCGCGGGTCGGCTGCAGCAGTTGAAGGAGATTTTAGAGAAGAGCCCGGTTGAGGGCAGACTGGGTATTGGCCATACGCGCTGGGCAACGCACGGTGCGGTGACGGATGAGAACGCCCATCCGTTTGTTGACTGTCAGGGCAAGATTGCGCTTGTCCACAACGGAATCATTGAGAACTACCGGGAGTTGCGCAAGGAGTTGATTGACGCCGGGCACCGGTTTACTTCCAGTACCGATACCGAGGTTCTGGTTCACCTGATAGAGAGTTTTTACCGCCGGAATATGGTCAGTGCACTACGCAAAACGGTGTCACGACTGAAGGGTGCCTATGCCCTGGTGGTGGTTTCAGCCGATGAGCCGGACCGGCTCTATGCGGTGAAGATGGGCAGCCCGCTTTTAATCGGCAAGGGTAAGGATGAGTTTATTATCGCTTCTGATGCGCCCGCTCTGGTCGGGATTGCGCGGCGGATGGTGGTGATGCAGGACGGTGAGATAGCGGTTGTAAAGCAATCGGGAGTGAAACTGTTTGATTTTGAGGGCAGGGAGG
The DNA here is from genome assembly GCA_964626075.1 of uncultured bacterium. Taxonomy (GTDB): domain Bacteria; phylum Hydrothermota; class Tepidihabitantia; order Tepidihabitantales; family Tepidihabitantaceae; genus Tepidihabitans. Next base: position 107,482 of record CAZVDD010000008.1, on the reverse strand, counting down.
TAATACGACAGTTTGTGCCGATTGAGTTGAAGGCGAAGGAGATTTCCAAGGGCCGGTATCCGCACTTTATGCGCAAGGAGATTTTTGAGCAGCCCGAGGTGCTGGAGACAAACATCAAGCGGCGGTTTCGGGAGGATGGGGTTGTGCTCGACCCGGAGTTTTTACTCTACCCGGACTACATTGAGCGCATCGGGCGGATTGTGATTCAGGCGTGTGGCACTTCGTACCATGCGGGTCTGGTTGGGCGCTACTACTTTGAGAAGTTGAGCCGGATTCCGGTTTCGGTGGAGATTAGTTCTGAGTTGCGGACCGCGGATTTTATTTTTGAGAATGAGTCGTTGATGGTGGCAATCAGCCAGTCCGGTGAGACCGCGGATACGATTGCGGCGTTGCGTGATGCCCAGCGCCGGGGGGTGAAGACGCTGGGTGTGCTCAATGTGCCCCGCTCGTCAATCGCCCGCGAGGCGGATTCGGTTGTTCATATCCATGCCGGTCCGGAGATTGGTGTTGCCTCAACCAAGGCTTATACCGCCCAGATTTTGACCCTGCTTGTTCTGGCGCTCTACTTTGGCCGGGTGCGCAAGGTGATAACCGATGAGCAACTTTGCCGGGTGCGGGATGAGGTGGGGCAACTGCCCGACAAGTTGAAAAAGATTCTGGAACTGGACCGGCGGATAAGGGAGATTGCAACCCGGCTGGCGTTTGCGCACGACTTTATCTTTCTGGGCCGGGGGATAAACTATCCGAGTGCGCTGGAAGGTGCCCTAAAGTTGAAGGAGATTTCTTATGTCCATGCGACCGGTTATCCAGCCGGCGAGATGAAGCACGGGCCAATTTCGCTGATTAACGAGCAGGTGCCGGTGATTGGTATTGCGCTGCGCGATTCGGTTTACGATAAGATGATTTCCAACCTTGCCGAGGCAAAGGCGCGGCGGGGCAGGATAATCGCGATTGGCACCGAAGGCGATGAGGCGCTGGAAGAGATTGCCGAAGCGGTGCTTTATCTACCGCCTGTGCCCGAGTATCTGTCACCGATTGCGGTGGCACCACCGCTGCAACTCCTTGCCTATCACATTGCGGTTTTGCGGGGCTGTGATGTTGACAAGCCGCGCAATCTGGCAAAATCGGTTACCGTGGAGTAAGAGGGCATCAGCGGTCGGTGCGAAACAGGGAAAAAGCGGTTGACAATCAGGGAAGAGGTGTCAGGGCAAAGCGGGCAGGGTGTCGGTTACAGAGAGTGAGAACCCGACGAGCCGGGTCTCGGTGCCGTTCTCGCTGTCCCGAATGGCGATGAGCCGGTGCGGTTGGGCAAGTTCATAGAGCAGCCGGAGCCGACGCCGCTGGGAAACGGCACTGACCTCACGACACAGAATGTCACCAAGCGGTGTGGATACCATTTTGGTACCGAGCACGGTGACATCAACCCGGGCGGTTCGGAACTCAAGCGGGATGATGATGTTGAGCTGGAAGTTTAAGCCAGGGTCCAGGGGCAGCGCCCGGAACAAATGCTGGAGCATCTCAATCCCGTAGGTGTTTTTCGCCTTTTTGAAATCATTGCGTTCGCTGCCATCAACCGTGGTCTTGCGCAGTTCAATCTGGTCCGGTTCAAAATCGGCTTCAACCTCGGTGATTGAGATTTCAGTTGAAACCACGCGATAGGACCAGAGCGGGGTCAAGGTGTAGCGGGTGAGGGCAAATGTGGTGGAGTCAAAGAAGTAAAAAGGAACGGTTTGACTTTGGACAATGTTGGTGATGACAACGGTCGGCTCATCATCCTCTGCGTCGAACTGGACGACTGTCTTGCGGGTGTAGAGAACCGAGTCGTTGCGGACAATTTCGTAGAGGGCGGTTTCGCCATCCTGCCAGTCGGGCGGCGTCAGTTCGGGTAACGGTTGGGGCGCGGACACGCAGCAGGGCAAGAGCAGGGCGCCGATTACGAAAAGCAAAAGAAGAGAAAAAAGTTGCCGTTTCATATCTTTTTCTGGCGGGAGAGGTCTTCAAGGTAGAGAAGCAGTTGTTCCATATCGGGCGGTAAAGGGGAGGTGAATTCGAGGTACTTCTGAGTTCTGGGGTGCACAAATCCCAACCGGGCGGCATGGAGTGCCTGGCGCCGGACGATAGTGAGTATCTGTTTGAACACCGGCTGGTGTTCCTTCTGGGTTAGAACGGTCGGGGTTCTGCCGCCGTATTCCGGGTCGCCAACAACCGGATGGCCAATGTGCTGGAGATGGACACGAATCTGGTGGGTGCGGCCGGTTTTCAGGCGGAGTCGGAGATAGGTACAGATCGAGTAGCGGCGCAGGACTTCGTAGTTGGTGATGGCGTTGCGGGCGGCAAAGGGTGTGACCGCCATCCGTAACCGGTCAATGGTGTGCCGGCCAATCGGTGCATCGATTGTGCCGGAGGACAGTTCAAAGTCGCCCCAGGCAAAGGCAAGGTACTCACGGACAACGGTGCGGTGCTCAATCTGGGAACCGAGATGGCGCAACGCCTCATCGGTTTTGGCAAACATCAAAAGACCGGTGGTGTCTTTGTCCAGACGGTGCACAACCCCGGGGCGCAGAACCGAATCGGGTCGCAGTGGTAGCGCCCGACAGTGGTACAGCAGCCCGTTTATCAGCGTGTTGTTCCAGTTGCCGCGCGCCGGATGGACAACAAGCCCGGCCGGTTTGTCCACGACAACCACATCGTCATCTTCATAGACGATGTTCAGTTCCATCGGGACCGGTTCAATCGTGATTTCCGGTTCGTACTCAAACTCGGCGCAGATTTCGTCCCCGGGTTTTACGCGATAACTGGGTTTTACCCGACCGCCATTGACCAGCACCTTGCCCTCTTCAATCAGGGTGCTTGCCCTGTTCCGGGAGACGCCGATGCCGGAAAGGACCAGATACACATCAAGCCGTTTACCCTGCAAGCGCTGCGAGGCGATACGCCGGAACTGTTTAACCCGTAGTAGTTCCTGTTCTGTGCTCATCGCTTCTTGCTGTTGCCGTTGAGCCGGGATTCGTAATCCCGGGTAAAGTTCTTAATGCCCTGAGCGATGGCGCGGGCGATTTTCTCCCGGTGTGCGGGGTTGCGCAGCAGTTTCTCTTCCTGGCGATGGGAAAGAAATCCGCACTCCACCAGGACCGCGGGCATAAAGATGTTGCGCAGGACATAGAAGTTCGCCTGCCGGACGCCCCGGTCTTGGGCACAGATTGCGCTCAACGCCGCCTCCTGAATGCGACTGGCGAGTTCGCTGGACTCAAACAGAAACTCGTTCTGGGCTAAATCGGCAAGGATGAGTGTTACCGGGTCGTTGTCTTTGATAAGCGGGTTGGCAAGTTCCCGTTCAAAAGCGGCGTTTTCCCGTGCCGCCACCGCCCGTTCCCAGTCGGTCTTTGCCTCAGACAGAAAGTAGGTTTCGAGCCCGGTGGCGCTGGGGTTTGGTGCGGCGTTGGCGTGGATGGAGACAAACAGGTCGGCGCCGCTCTTTGCGGCCTTTTCGGCCCGTTCGGCAAGGGAAACATAGTCGTCCGAATCCCGGGTCAAAATGACCTCAAAACCGCTCTCGGTCAGGTGTTTTTTCACCCGCTGGGCGATGTCAAGGACGATGGTTTTTTCTTCGGTGCCCAGCCTGCCAATGGCGCCCGGGTCTTTGCCACCGTGTCCGGGGTCAAGAATGATTTTGTTCACCCGGCGTTGCGGTTTGGGCCAGAGCCGGACTTCAATGCCGTTGGGTTGCAAAAGCACCGTGTCCTGAGTGGGCTGGCGGAAGTTCCAGAAGAGGTTGACTCCGACCGACAGGGTGTCTAAGTGGATGCCGTTGAGCATACTTCCGCTGGTCAAGGAGATGAGGCGCAAACAGGAGGCAAACCCGCTGTCTGTGCGACAGCCGAGCGTGAGGCGCAGTTCCAGACTGGACTTCCGGTCCCGGATGAAAAGCAAATTACCGGACTTTTTCTGAACCGGATTAAGCAACAACCGGACGATAAGGGTGTCGCCCTTTTTATCGGTTTCGACGGTTGAAAGAACCAAGACATCAAGTTCCGGAAGCATTCCGGCAATCAGCACCGCCGGCAGGTAAAGTTGTCCTTTCTCAACCAGCGGGGCGATGGGTAGTTTCAAACGCCTGCCATTGTGCAGGACGACGCTGCTGTCGGGAATGAAAAGGTACTCGTTATAACTGGAGTCCAAACCGGGCAGGATGGCGATGAACCGGTTTGCCACCCAGTAACATTTGCCGCCGTATTTTGTTACCAGTCCGGACAGGGGCAAATAGTCAATGCCGTTTATCTGGCGCAAGGTGGTGGTGGTGCTGGTGGGGGCGCTGCCGGCGCTAAAAAAAAGTAGTGCCAGCAGGGGTAAAAAGAAGCGCTTCATCCTCAATACCGCTCCTTGAAGCCGGCACGGCGTTCATCCTCTTCCATTGCCCGGCGTTTTAGGTCGGCGCGGCGGTCATACGCCTTCTTGCCTTTACACAGCGCCAGTTCCACCTTGGCGATGCCGCGGTCGTTAAAGTAGAGGCGGAGGGGAATCAGGGTGAAGCCGCGCAGGGTGGTTTTGCCGAAGAGCCACTTGATTTCGTCTTTGTTCAAGAGGAGTTTGCGCCGGCGCCTGGGGTCGCGGTTGAAGATGTTGCCCTGGCGATAGGGTGCGATGTTGACATCGTAGAGGAACACCTCGCCGTTTTCGACCCGGGCATAACCGCCGTCAAGGGAAGCACCGCCTTCCCGCAGCGACTTAACCTCGGTCCCATAGAGAGCGATGCCGGCTTCAACCTTATCGTGCACCGTATAGTCACGCAACGCCTTGCGATTGGTGGCAACGACCTTCACCCGTTGATTATAAAACTTCCCTCAAATCTGTCAACCTTGGCGGGTATACTTGACAGCAATGGCAAATGTAAAATAATAGTAGAGAAAGGAGTGTGCTATGAGGCAGATGTTGGTTACCGTCTTGATTACCGCTGGGGCGGTATTGGCGCTGGAGTGGCAGCCCGAGGTCCGATTGACCGAAAACAACTACTCGGACTACTCGTTCTGGAGCACCCAACGCCGAATTGCGGTTGACCCGCAGGGCAGGGTGCACTGCGTCTGGTATGTGATGAACTCGGCACTGGGCACCTATCGGTTTCAGGTGTACTACAAGCGGTACAATCCGGGTCAGGGCTGGACTCAGGACACGATGATTTCGTTTGACCTGTACAACCGGAATCTGAACTGCAAGTATCCGTCGCTGGCGATAGACTCTTCGGGCGTGGTTTATGCGGTCTGGGCCGCAGGCGGTACGGACGATGCCGATGAGTATATCTATATCAAGAGTTGTGTGCCAAGCGGAAGGGGCAACGATGGCTGGGAGGAGAGTTCAAGGCTGATTTCGGTCAGCGCGCCCGCAGTAGAAAAAGGGTGCCCGACCGTAGCTTCTGGTCCTGATGGCAACATTCAGGTTACCTGGCTTGAAGGGGTAAACATCCTTCATCGGGAGCGCAGGGATACGGTGTGGCTGGAGCCGCGGGTTGTTGAAGGGGGAACCAATTACAAGGCTTATCCGGCGGTGGCGGTTGGTCCGGACAACAGGGTTCACATCGTCTGGTATGGCAGGGAGGGTGTTAGCGGATATTACGATGTGTTCTACAAGGTGCGCACCGATACGGTATGGGGCGCAACCGAGAATGTTTCGCAGGCAAACCGGCATCAGATGTACCCATCAATTGCGGTGAATCCCGTGACCGGAAATCCCCATATACTATGGCAGTCTTACGGTGCGGACAACCACCGGCGGATTGTGCACCGGTTTCGCACCAATGCGGGCTGGCAGCCAGCGGACACCGTTTCCGGGGTTCGGGATAGTTTAAATCAGGAACCGGGCCAGATAGTTTTTACCCCGAACGGTATGGGTTATGCTTTGTGGACCGGTAAGAGTGAATCTTCGCTTGTTGTGGTGCAGGTGCGGTGTGCCGAACGGATGAATAACGGGGTATGGGGTCCTGCCTACGATGTCACCCGGGCAACAAACACGCGGGAAAGACCGGCGATTGCCGCGGGTAACGGCAGCGCACCCAACGACATCGTGGCAATCTGGACCGATTACCGGGATGGTAATGCCGAGATGTACTTTGCGAGCGCCAGCCCGTCTCAGTTTATTCAGGAGGCGGTGCGGTTTGAGTCGAAGCCGGTGCGGGCAACGATAGTTGCCCAAAACGGGCTCAGGTTCAAAGGACAACTGTTTGACCCCCTGGGAACAAAGGTGCAACAGTTAAAGCCCGGAGTGTACTTTTTAAAAGATGGTACAGACAGGCGCCGGCTGGTTTTGGTAAAGTAAAATTTTGCTTGACAGGCAGAGATGGAGGCGTTATAATTTAGTGCTACCAAGAAGGGTGACATCCGAATTAAAAGCGGTATGTAAAAGTGCGCCCGGACGCAGGGCTTTTGGCGTAAACGGGCGCTGAGCATCAAAGGTAAAACAAAAAAGGAGGCTAAGTATGCGTAAATGGGTAACGCTCTCCCTGCTCCTCCTCGCCGTGGTGGCGTTTGCGGCAACGCCCAAGCCACCGCGCATTGACCTGGAAACAGGTCTGCACGAGGAGATACTGCCAGAGAGGTTGATGCAAAAACAGCCGGGTCAGCCGAGCCAGGAGTACCTTGATTATCTGGCACGGCAGGCTGAAGGGCAGTGGGCAGAGACCGATGCCCAGTGGGGTGATACGGTTCGGTTAACCAACAACTCGGTTACAGACTACACCGCATATTACGGCCGCGAAGCGGTGGCGGTTGACCCGTCCGGTAGGGTGCATGTGGTCTGGATGTCTTATCAGACACCGGGTAGTTACTCACCACAGGTTTATTACAAGCGGTACTATCCGGGCTCGGGTTGGACTTCAGACACCTGTATCAGTACGGACCTGGCGTCATCCGGCTATTCTTACACTCCGTCAATCGCGGTTGACTCTTCAGGCTATGTCCATGTTGTTTGGTACCATTACAAGGTTGCTTCTGCACCGACCGGTTATTACATCGCTTATAAGCGGTGCTACCCAACCTCATCGGGCAATGGCGGCTGGGATGCGACGAGCACCAGAATTACCGAGGATACCCTTCTCTGGTACAAATACTATCCTTCAATCGCCTGCACACCGAACGGCAATGTCCACGTGGTCTGGTATACCTATTATTCAACTTTAGGTTATGCAATCGGATACAAGGAGCGGACATCAGGTGGCTGGCAGCCCAGAGTCTGGGTTGACTCCGGTTCCACCAGCCAGTACAAATGGGCGCCGGATGTTGCAGGCGGCAGGGACAACAATGTCCATGTTGCCTGGTACGGGTATTATCCGGGCTCTTCCTATTACCAAATTAATTACCGGGGCAGGTTCAGTGGCACCTGGGGTTCAATCCAGAACGCTTCCAAGTGGTTTTACTACTGCTATTACCCTTCGATTGCGGTTAACCCGACCAACAACCGTCCGGCAATTACTACCTGGACCTATACTCCCAGCTACTGGTATCTGGTTGGGTTCAAACAGAGGTTGGGCAGCGGCGCTGCTGACACCTGGCCTGATGCCTTTGAGGTTGCCAATGATACAATGATCTATGTTGTCAGCAGTTACGGAGCCTGTCTGAACTTTACCAAAGACGGCAGGGCACATGTGGTCTGGTCCGGTTATGCTTCATCCAGCGAGACCTACTACGGAATAATGTATAACTCGCGCTCCCCTGCGGGCACCTGGGGCTCAATTGAGCGGGTTTGCTATGTTCCTTCCTATTATCAGATCTATCCATCAATTAACAATGGTGGTTCTGGTGCGGACTCGCTCGCGGTCCATGTGGTCTGGGTCGGTAGCCATCCGGGCAACTATGAGGTTTACTACCGGAAGGGTTTACCACCCGCACCTTATGACCTCGCGATGCACCGGATTGATGTGCCGAGCGGATTACATGAGGTTGGCGAGAATGTTAACCCATCGGTCTGGGTGAAGAATGTCGGGACTGCCAGTGTGTCCAGTTTCAGCGTTAAACTGGACATCGGCACCTACTCCAGCACGGTGAATGTGAACCAGACAATCGGACCGGGCGAGACGCTAAATGTCACCGGGTTTACCACCTGGACGCCTTCGAGCAGTGGCAGCTATGCGGTGCGCTGCTCTGTGCGGCTTACCGGTGATGCCAATCCGAGCAACGACCGGCTGACTAAGACCACCCAGGTTGCGGACTTTGTTGAGCGGTTTGATGCTGCAAATGGCAACTTCCGGGGCACTGGTGGCTGGAGTTGGGGTCAGCCGGAATCGCCGAGGACGGCACCACCTTCGCTTCCGAAATGCTGGGGTGATGTGCTCTCTGGCTACTATCCGGCAAATGCGAACGACACCCTGCTCTCGTTTACCCTGGTTGCGACCGCAGACACACCGGTGGTGATGTTTATGCACTGGATGTATTGCGAGACCTATTACGATGGTGGTAACTTCAAGTATTCAACCGATGGCGGCAATACCTGGAATTTGCTCTATCCTGATGGCACCAGGGCTTATTACGGTTACCTCTATGGACTGGGTGAAAACGGTTACGCGGGCACCTGGGACTGGGAGGTGGCAAGGTTTAAGATTCCGGTCTCGAACGGAACTTCGTTTAAAGTCCACTGGCGGTTTGGCTCGGACGGTTCGGTTCAGTATTATGGCTGGCTGATTGACAATGTCGCAGGAATCGGCTGCCGTAAACCGGTTGATGTTGGGGCAACAGAGATTCTCTCACCGACCGGTTCAATACCTTATGGCGTGCCGGTAACACCGCAGGCAAAGGTCTGGAACTTTGGCGCCGGACAGCAGACCTTCCCGGTGGCGTTCACGATTGGCACGGTTTATGTTGACACCCAGTTTGTCACCCTGTCGCCCGGTGAGTCCGCAGTGGTTTCGTTTGCGAACTGGACACCGACTGATAAGGGAGCCTATACAACAAGGGCAAAAACCCTGCTGGTAGGTGATGAGGTGCCGGACAATGACGAGGTAGTGGGTTCGGTTGATGTCTATCTCGTTGATGTCCAGCCGACCGCAATCATCAGGCCGGTGGGTGAGGTTGACTCTGGTGCGGTGATTTCTCCGCAGGTGAAGGTGAGAAACAACGGCTCTTCAACGGTTTCGTTCTATGTCCAGTTGAAAATCGGCTCATCTTATGACCAGCAGAGATTGGTAATCGGGCTTGCTCCTGATGAGGAGCGGACAATCAGCGGATTCCCGAACTGGACCGTACCTGCGTACGGAGTGTTCCCAGTTCGCTGCACAACCCGGTTGACTGGCGACATGATAACTTCCAACGACCTGTGGATCGACTCGTGCTGGGCGTTCCGGCGTGATGTCGCGGTTAATGCAATCGTTGAGCCGACCGGCACGATTGTGGTTGGCACGACCGTCACACCGCGGGCAACGGTACAGAACCTCGGTAGCAATTCCTCGACATTCGACCTGCATTTTGAAATCCTGGATGAGGCGAGCACAGTGGTTTATGACCAGACCGCTTCCCTCACGCTGGACCCGGGTGAAGAGCTGACCTATGCGTTCAGCACCACCTGGGATGCCGCAACAACGGGTAACTACACGGCGCGGGCGACCGCGATATTGAGCGGTGATGCGGACCCGAGCAACAACCAGCAGGTTTCGCCATTCACGGTCAGGCCTTTGGGCAATCCGGGCTGGACCGAGAAGGCGCAGGTACCCGGAGAGGTCAAAGACGGTGGTTTCCTCGCATTCAATCCGGACAACGGTCTGATTTATGGGGCGCGCGGCAACAAGTCCGCTGACTTCTACTCCTATGACCCGAACACCGATGGCTGGACACCGCTTGCCGCGATGCTTACCCCCAGTGGCAAGATGCCCTCAAAGGGTGCGAATGGCTGCTATGGTGACGGCTATGTCTACGCCACCATCGGCAACAACACCGATGACTTTATCCGTTACTCGATTGAAGGCAACTCCTGGGAGCCGCTGCAGCCGGTACCGCTTGGCACCAGTGGCAAGAAGGTCAAGGGCGGCACCGATATGGTGTATGTGGTGCTCAATGACACCGGCTATGTGTACCTGTTGAAGGGATACAAGCAGGAGTTCTACCGCTACAACACCGTGAGCGGTGTCTGGGAGCCGCTGTCTGATGCACCGGCGGGTGTCAAGCCGAAGTGGGACAAGGGCTCCTGGCTGGTCTGGGACGGCGCGAACACGCTCTATGCGCACAAGGCGAAGTACAGCGAGATGTGGGCGTTTGACCTGACAACCGGACAGTGGGGCGCGAGTGCGCTGCCGGGGATACCGACTTCCAGCAGCAAGACCGGCAAGAACAAGAAGCCCAAGGATGGCTCGGATGCGGCAGTCTACAACGGGTTCATCTATGCGCTCAAGGGTGGCAACACCTGCGAATGGTGGCAGTGCGACATTGCGAGTGGTACCTACACCTGGAACGAACTTGACCCGATGCCCGAGGTTGGTATCAGCGGCAGGAAGAAACGGGTCAAGGCGGGTGGCGCGGTTGCCAGCACCGACAACGGGCTGTTCTACGCGTTCAAGGGTGGCAAGACCCAGGAGTTCTGGTGCTACTACGAGCCGTCGGTGTTCGCCGCCCAGCCGGAGCGCTCGGGCGTGATGGCGGAGCAGGTGAGCATCGGTCGGTTCAACTTCAGCGTGACGCCCAATCCGGTGGTCAAGGGCTTTGGCATCCTGTCCTACAGCGTGCCGCAGTCTGCACCGGCGCGGGTGACCGTGTTTGATGTGACCGGAAGAACGGTGAGCACGTTCAACTTTGTTGCATCGGGCACGGGCACACACAGCCTTGACCTGCGCAATCTGGCATCAGGTGTTTACCTGGTGAAGTTTGAGAGCGCGGGAGCAAGCGCGAGCCAGAAACTCATCGTCCGCTAAACTCGATTACGAGTGACAGAGGGGGGTGTTAACGCCCCCCTCTTTTTTTGCCACCCGCACCCTTTTCGCTTTAAGCAGGGTGGGGCGATGAAGAAGCGGGGATAGGAATGGCTATGCGGGTCGGGACCGAGGAAGGGGAATTTGCCAGTGACAATTGGGGCAGGAGAGTTGTTGACAGTATAAGTTAGGGAAGGTAAAATTTGCTTTCACAGATGGAAACAGTTGCCCGATATATTGACTATACCCTTTTGAAGCCGGAGGCGGTGCCTGCGGACATTGTGAGGTTGTGTGAGGAGGCGCAGCGGTACCGGTTTGCAACGGTCTGCGTGAACTCGGGATATGTTGAACTGGCGGTGCAAAAACTTGCCGGAACCGGGGTCGGGGTTTGTTCGGTTGTTGGGTTTCCGCTGGGTGCGTGTTTGACCCAGGTGAAGGCGGCAGAGGCAAAGGCGGCGGTACAGGCCGGGGCGAGCGAACTTGATATGGTGATGAACATCGGGCTTTTTAAGGCGCAGGATTATGAGCGGGTGCGCGCTGACATCCAGGCGGTGGTTGCGGAAGCCGCAGGCAGGGTGGTGAAGGTGATAATTGAAACCGGACTTCTGACCGCAGTGGAGAAGAAAACGGCAACTGAACTGGTGATTGAAGCCGGTGCCCATTTTGTTAAAACTTCTACCGGGTTTTTAGGCGGCGGGGCAACAAAGGAGGATGTGGAACTTCTGGCGCAGGTTGCCCGGGGTCGAATCGGGGTCAAGGCGTCAGGCGGGATTCGTTCTTTTAAGCAGGCAATGGCGTTGATTGCGGCGGGCGCAACCCGTTTGGGTACAAGCGCGGGCGTTGCCATTGTTAATGAGGAAAAAGTTCAAACTTAAGGAGGAGTTATGGCATACGGTTCAATAAAGGACTTTTTGCAGAACGAGTTAAAGACGGTACGGGAGCAGGGGTTGTATAAAGAAGAGCGGTACATTCACACCCCGCAGGGAGCAAAGATTGCTGTTGAGTATCCGGAGGGTGCACCGCAGAAGGAGGTTTTGAACTTCTGCGCCAACAACTACCTGGGTCTTTCCAGCCATCCGGAGGTTATCAAGGCGGCGCATGAGGCGCTGGAGAAGTGGGGTTACGGGCTGTCTTCGGTGCGGTTTATCTGTGGTACGCAGGCTTTGCACCGGCAACTGGAAAGGAAGGTTGCCGAGTTTTTGGGGATGGAGGATGCGATTCTCTACTCTTCCTGCTTTGATGCCAATGGCGGGCTGTTTGAGGTGCTTTTGGGTGTTGAGGACGCCATCATCACCGACCAGTTGAACCACGCCTCGATTATTGACGGTATCAGGCTGTGTAAGGTGCCGAAGGAGCGACGGTTGATTTACAAACATTCGGATATGGCGGACCTGGAGGCGAAACTGAAGGAGGCGCGGGAAAAGGGAGCAAGGTTTGTGATGATTGCGACCGACGGCGCATTTTCAATGGACGGTGATGTGGCGAAACTGAATGAGATTGTGCCGCTGGCAGAAAAGTACGATGCGCTGGTGATGATTGACGATTCGCATGCAACCGGTTTTATGGGCAGAACCGGCCGAGGCACACACGAGTATCACAATGTGATGGGAAAGGTGGACATCATCACAACCACTTTTGGCAAGGCGATGGGCGGTGCTTCGGGCGGGGTTACCGCGGCGCGCAAGGAGATTGTGGAGATTTTACGGCAGCGTTCGCGGCCGTATCTTTTCTCCAATACGCTCTGCCCGGTGGTGGCGGCAGCGACATTGAGGGTGATTGAGATTCTGTCGGAGACGACCGAGCGCCGAGACAAACTGGAGCGGAATACGAAGTACTTCCGTAAGGCGATGACCGAGGCCGGTTTTGACATCAAACCTGGCGACCATCCGATTGTGCCGATTATGCTCTACAATGCGAAACTGGCACAGGACTTTGCCCGGGATTTGTACTTTGAGGGCATTTATGTGATTGGGTTCTTCTATCCGGTGGTGCCGCGCGGTCAGGCACGGATTCGGGTGCAGTTGTCCGCAGCGCACGACCAGGAGCACCTGGACCAGGCGATTGCGGCGTTTGTCAAAGTGGGCAAGAAGTACGAAATCCTCGGCAAGAGCCGGGAGGAGATTGTTGCCCGCTATGGAGAATAGAGCCCGAATTCGGGAAAAATTAACGGCGAATTTTAAGGCGGTTAGATAACCTTCGGTTTTTAAACCGGTTAGAAGTACAGAAAGCAATCCCCGGAACGGTCGAGAGGTCCGTTCCGGGGATAGTATTATCCGGGGCTGTTGATACCGGTTTACAGGTTATCTGATGACCATCTTGGCGGTTGCAGTCCAGGTGCTGGTCAGGTTAGTTGCCCGGATGAGATAGATACCGGATGGCAGGTTGTGACATTGGAGGGTAAGGCGGTCTGCTGTGGTGGTGAACTGCTGACACAATCTGCCGGTGCGGTCGTAGATGGCGATAAGGGTTTTTTCGTTGCGCGGTTTTGTAAGTTGTATCGTTGTCTGGTCTTTTGCCGGATTGGGGTAGATGTTAAGGGTTAGCCGTTGTGACACCGGGCTATTGACAACCGGTTCGGAAACACCGGGCCCGGCTTCCGGGCTCATATAGCACCAGAATTCGTTGGTCTTGTTGCCTTTGAGTGCAAAGAAGATGCCGTTGCCCAGGCCGGCGATGGCGCCACCGGCTTTGACCCGCTTTTTTCTGTCGGTTGAGCCGAGCGCGGGGATGGTGTCAAGTTCTTCCCAGCGGTTTTCCTGCGGGAAGAAGCGCCAGAATTCACAGGTGTTGCCACCTTTCAGGCAGTACATCGCATTGTTCCACCAGACACCACCGGCACCGTCTTTGACCTTTTTCTGTCTTCCGGACCTGCCGGCAAGCGGGAAGCGCTGGAATGTTGTGGTGAGCCAGCGCAAAGAGTCGGTGTCAAAGCCAAAAACCTCGTTGTACTTTGCCTTGACCGCATAGATGGTGTGGCTGCCGTCATAGACGATAAAGGAGCCGTCTTTGTAGGAGTTTTTACCGGAAGGTCCTAAGGGCGCCGGGGAAAGTGGTTCCCAGGAGTCGGCAGCGATGTTGTAACGGTAGAATTCGTTGCGGTAGCCTTTGAGCAGGTAAACATAGCCGTTGTTGCGGTGCACCGCATAGGCGAGATAGGAGCCGCCTTTGATTGGCTTACGCGAAATGCCCGGGGGCACCGGGTTCAGGGTGTGCCAGGAGTCGGCAAACACATCGTAGCGCAGGAAGTCGGACTGCGAGTTGCCTTTGAGGGCGTAGATGTAGCGGTTGCGGTCGGTGGTAAGGGCCGCGCCTTTGTAAACCGGTTTGCCGTTTGAGCCCGGTGGCAGGGATTGAAGAACACGCCAGGAGTCGGTTTCAATGTTGTAGGCGAGGAATTCGTCGGTTTTGTTGCCCCGCAGGGCATAGACCGTATTGCCGAGCAAGGTCAGGGCACCACCGTTTTTCACCTCTTTGGCACCGGCGGGCAGTGATGCCATTTCCTGCCAACCGACCTGAATTGGGGTCCGGACCGTTATGGTCTTTTCCTGCCGGTCGTTGTAGGGTTCAAGGTCACCGACAAGCGCTGTTGAGCAGCGGACAAGGTAGGTGCCGCGGCTTGCCTGCCAGACCGGGAAGGTAACAAGAGCGGTTTCTGCCGGTTCCAGTACCGGGCACACTGCCGAGTCGAAGTAGGCGCGAATGTTAGAGTAAAATACCGAGAAGAAGATTTTGAAGTTGGTCTCCGGAAAGGTACCGAAGTTGACGATTTTTGCTGCCGGGGTGATGGTGCCCGGTGGTACGGTGTCCGGCGGGGCGACGATTTGTTCAACACCGACATCGTGGATTGGTGAGCGGACGGTAAATGTTGAGGAGATAAGGTCGTTTTCCGGGTTGAGGTCGCGTTCTGCCCAGACCCGCAGGATGGTGTTGTAGGTGCCGGGTGGTGTGGCAACCCAGGATGAGAAACTGACGGTGTCAATCTGAGCGGCGTTGAGTGGCGCGGTAACGGAGTCGGAGTAAACCGGGCTGCCAAAGAACAGAATGTCAAAGTAGGCTTTGACCGTTACCGGATGGCCGGTGTTGTTTTTGATGACGCCGCGCGGGATGACATTGGTGGTTTCGAGAACAGCGCCGGCCGGGGCGAGTATTGCCAGGGCAGCGACATCGTTGAAGAAGGGCGGTTTGACAAAGACACGGCGCGTGGCGGTGTCGTTTTCCGGGTTTAAGTCGCCGGAAAGCAGGGTCTGAAATTGAGCGGTGAGGATGCCGGCGGTGTCGGCTAAATAAGAGCGAAAGGTCAGGGTTGCCGATTCTCCAGGAGCAAGGTCCTGGGTCCAGACGCTGTCTTTATAGTTGCCCATTGTGAGGGATGTCCAGAATGAGCCAATGCCGTTTGAGGCATTGATTACCCGGCAGCGCGGGGTGACCAGCGCATTGGAGTCAACGGTGTCGGATGGGGCAAGGATGCGCAGGATGCCGACATCGGTTGCCCGGCGCGTAGCGGTTATGGACACATCGTCAATAACGAAGTAGATCAACCCGGAGTCTTCCGCAGCGATGCTGAAGGCAATTCTTACGGTGCGCTGGTTTGATGCCCAGGAAAGATTATAGGTGCAAAGCCCGGGTTCAACTGTTTGACCGGTCAGGTTGGCGATTTCGATGTTGTAGTTGATGCCGGAGTCGATTGAAGCAAGGATGCGGGTTTCATGGAAACCGGCGCCCGGTAAAAAGCCCAGGGAACAGCGGAGGACAACATCCTGGCAGCCGGTGAAGTCAAGGACCGGGGTGATGAGCATATCGATGTCGGTTTCACCTGGGCCAATTGCGGCATAGGGTGTTGCGTTGTCAGCCCAGGGATGGAAGCCAAGGTCCGGGGCACGATGCCAGTCGTTGGTGCTGGTGTCACCGGAGAAGATGATTGACCAGCCGGATGGAGGGTTTAAGGTGTTCCAGAATGAGTTGAACTCTTCACGGAAGATGGTCTGAGCCCCGAGTTTTGAGACACCAGCGAATAAAGCGAACAAAATTAAAAGAACATAACGACAGGTTTTCATTAGAAACCTCCTTTAAATTTTCTTCGTCACAGTAACCCGTCGCACCGATTTCGGGTGCGGTAAATGATAGAACTTTTTTTGCCTTTTGTCAACCAGCACAACCGGGCGGTGCTGATGCTTGACAAAAGGAAAATATTTATTTAAGGTTAATATGTTGTTAATTATGTTGTGGGCGAAATTTCTCGGAAGAGTCCGAGAATGGGACCGAATCAGTGATAATTTATGATAAGGAAGGCACGGCATGCCGTGCCCGGAAAAAAGGAGGCAAACTGTGCGGAAAGAAGGTGTAAGCGGTCGCGTGCTGGTGGCGGCCGGACTGATGATTTTAATCATCGGGATTTTTGGATGTGGTCGAATGCCGCCAGCCGGATTTTGGAAACCGGATGCCGCCGATTCCGCGGCGATTCGTGATGTGGTGCTGGCGAATAAGGGACTGCTGGAGATGCGGTTTACCGAGGACAGTTTTCAGAGCTTCGAATGGGTGATTTCCGAATCAATCATCAAGAAGGCGATTAAAGACAATCCGTTTAAGATGCGGTTTAAGTGCGACTCGTTGCAACACATATTTTCCACCGAGGAGGTCAAGTTTAAGTTTAATTTTATTGCTGTGGCGGACACCGCAACCAAGGAGACAACCGCCACCGTTACAGTGGTGGAGACGATTCCGGGGGTGTTACGGTTGCACGCCTATAAGTACACCCGTTTTGTGAAGGATTCGATAATTGTCACGCCATCGGAGACGCTCCGGCTACCTTATTACGATACGGTGTTCACCGACACTTCAATGGTGGTGGAGAAGCCGATTAACGGGGTGGTTTTGGGCGGCTGTGTGTTACGCAAGGAGTCAGGACAGTGGCGGTTGTGGAAATTGGCAGGCGGGCAGCGTTTTTATGCGCCGAATCCGGACGATGCGCCCTATCTGCTGGCGGTTTATCTGACGAATGGTGTACGGGAGGACACGATTGCCCTGAGGCCCGATACGCTCCATTTCGGGATGCAAAGGCTTTATGAGTATCCGGATGGGCTTTTGACTTACCAGGCTGGTGATACCATCTGGGTGCGGGCGCTTTACACGGCGATGACCGATGCGTTCAACTTTGTCTTTTATCAAGGGAAAAGATACCGGCTGGCTACAACCAATCGACTCGCCCTTGCCGATACCGGCGTGTATCGGCTGTTTGTTGAGCAGATTCCTTTTGGGGTGCTTTATGAATCCGGGGGCGAGTTAAATGCGGTTGTTTGGGGTATTCCATTTAAGGTCAAAGGAGGCGGGCAATGAGGAAGTTATGTTTAACAGCGCTCATCGCATTGCTAACGGTGAGTAGCGCCTTTGCCGGGGTTGTGGGAAGAATCCGGGGTCGGGTTACCGACAAGAAGACCCGAGAACCGCTGATTGGAGTTAATGTGATTGTGGTCGGGACCGAGTACGGTGCCGCAACCGATGTAAACGGCGATTATGAGATAATCAACATCCCACCGGGCAGGTACAAACTCACCGCATCTTATGTCGGTTACAACGAGATGACCGTAACTGATGTCCTGGTGGTGCAGGACAATGTGACGGTGGTGGATTTTCAATTGAGCCAGACCGCGATTGAGGTTGGACCGGTCGAGGTGAAAGCGGAAAGGCCGCTTGTCAACCGGGGACAGGTGACGGTGGAACGCATCATCACCGATGAGGAGTTTAAGCGGCTACCGGTAGTTCAGTTGTCCGAACTGGTCGGGATGCAAGCCGGCGTAACCCAAACCGCGGGTCGGGGTTGGACTCATATCCGGGGTGGCAGGTACGACGATGTTGCCTATTTAGTGGATGGAGTTGCGGCACAGGACGCGGTGGTGGGGACGCTGTGGTCAAGCCCGAAACCGACTTCGGACGCGCTGGCGTCGGTGGTGGTTATTACCGGTGGTTTTGATGCCGAGTACGGTCAGGCGATGTCCGGCATCATCAAGGCGGTGACCAAAGAAGGTGGCAGCACAACCCAGGGACGGGTACGTTATATCACCGATGAGGTTTTCCCGAAGGAAGACTTAAATTTCGGGTATAACCGTTTGACGCTTTCGCTGGGGGGACCGTTAGGATGGAACCGACTGCGCTACTTTCTGTCCACCGAATACTTTAAAACCGATGACGACCGGAACTGTCTGTACAAGGTGCCGGCACCGCGGGGTGAGTATGCGGTTGAAGGTAAGTTGACCTTGCAGATGCCCAAGGAGTTCTTTCTGACTAAAGAAGGGATGAAGTGGACGCTGGATGGGCATCACTCCAACTATCAGTGGCAGGCGTTTGCCAACTCATACAAGTACTGGCAGCGTGGTCTTTACGCCAACCGGGTACGGTCTTATAAGGGTAATCTGACTCTGAACCATATGCTTTCGCCGACCCTGGTTTACGAAGCAAAGGTCGGGCTTTTCCAGACTTCACTGATTCGGACGGTACGTAATTTTTACGCCGAGCAGGCGGATACAACCGGTTTCTGGGGTTTCTTGCGTAAGACCGGCATCTGGGACCGGTACTGGTTCCGGGCTGAAGACTGGGTTTTCAACAATCCCGAGGGGTTGAGCAAGAAGGAGGCGGTGTTGCAGTTGTACCGGTCTTACTGGCTGGCACCGAATGGCGATACCATTTACGCTCACCCTGAGGCGAAGAAGAACTTTGTACCGGCTTATGCGCTGATTAATAACCCGTACGGTGTTGCCGGGCTTTTTGTCACCGAAGGGGACAACCGGACCTGGCACTATCGGGCGACAAACAACTACATATTCAAGTTCGACCTGACCAAAACGGTGTCCAAGGTGCACGAGTTGAAGACCGGTGTGGACATCACGCAGTATTCGGTTTCAATGTACGACAACTCTCTGCCCTGGGACCAGAACCCGTTCTGGGATGCGTACAACTATAAACCACTGGTTGCGGCGGCTTACATTCAGGACCGGGCAGATTTCGAGGACCTGGTGGTGCGCGCCGGTGTGCGGTTTGACTATCTCGATGCAAAGGCAAAGGTCCGGGCATTTCCGGAGTCGCTTGGCTCCGTGCCCAGCATTTCCGACTCGTTTTTACCGGTACCACCCAAGTACCGGCTGTCACCACGGTTGGGCATCTCCTACCCGATTACCGAACGGGTTAAGTTCCGGTTTTCTTATGGCCATTTCTTTAAGAATCCGGTATTCGCCAACCTGTATGAGTATGCGGAGCGGCCCGCGGCAGAGTTGCGCGGACGGGGTAATGTGATTGTGGGTAATGCCAATATGGGTGCGGAAAAGACCATCGCCTACGAACTCGGGTTTGATGCCCAACTCAGCGATGTGTTTGCGTTTGATGTGACCGCCTTTTACAAGGATGTGTTTGACCTGTCCGGGGTCCGGGTTGTTTCCGCACTGCCCCAGCCCTACACGATGTACTACAATGTAGAGTATGCCCGGATTCAGGGTTTTGAGGCGACGATGACCAAGGCGCTGGCGAACTACTGGAATGCTCAGGTTGGCTACACCTTCCAGATTGCCAAGGGGACGGCATCAACTGCAACTGACCAGTATCAGCGGGAGACGCCGATGCAGATTGACTACTATCTGGACCAGGACCAGCGTCATTCACTGCACGGCAATATCGGGCTTTCGTTTCCCTCGGACTTTGCCTTTACGGTGTTGCGCGACTTCAACTGGTCCGCGGTTGCAAATTACGCTTCGGGTATGCCCTATACACCGACCGACCTTAAGGGCAACCGAACCGGTGCGGATAACTCGGCACGGATGCCCGGGAGTTTCACGGTGGACACACGGTTGAATAAAGATATCAGATTAGGAGGCCTCACCTTCTCGCTCTCCTGTGACATCACGAACCTGCTGAACGCCGCGGTGGTGACAAATGTTTACGCAGCAACTGGTAAACCGGACTTTGATGGTCAGGTTTACACGCCAGAGCAGTTTTCACCGGGTATCAGATTCGGCGACCTGTACTACCATCCAGCGCGGGACTTTGACCACGATGGCTATCTGACGCGCAATGAACTGTACCAGTCTTATCTGCGCGCCCGCGAGGACTATGTCAAGGCACCAACCTACTTCGGACCATCGCGCAAGATTCGGTTCGGGATTAGTCTGTCATTCTAAGGGAGGAAGAAGTGAAACGACGAATCTTTTCTTCGGTAATAGTACTACTGGTACTTTTCGGGGTCTGGGAACGGGCGAGCGCAAAGGCGATAAAACCAGTTCCCCGAGGTAAGCGCATCTATGATATGAAATGGTTGAACATCAACCGCTGGAAGTGTCCGTTCTACAATGACGGTCGCTACGGCATTGATGTTACCGTGGGCACCGGTCAGGCAGGTGGCTCTTGGCCCCAGCCGTTGCACAACTGCTACATCTTCGGTGCCGGGATGTGGTTTGGGTCGCTGAAACCTCGGCCTGATGGCAAGGTTGACACCCTCGTGTCATTCGGCTACAACCCAAACTCCGGTGGTACCGAGATGACCCCAACCACGGTGAAGAATGTGGCAGAGGGTGCCGGCAGTCCTGATGACCGGATTTTTGTCTATCCGAGCGATTGGCCGCCCAGGCCGCGCAGCCGCTGGGAAACCGGTGACCCGAGAATGGACTCAATCCTGATACCTTATGAGGCGTTCTCGCTCCAGGATATGTGGTGTGTCTATTCGGATGCGGCACCGGAAAACCACATTGCACCGGGTAAGCCACAGAATATCGATGTTTATCAGGTGGTCTACGCCTGGAACTACCCTTCTAATCAGGACATCTTTTTCATCCTTTACTATGTGCGTAATTCAGGAGACGATACGCTGAAACGGTGTTTTATCGGTGCGGTTATGGACCCGGATATCGGAGATGCAAGGGACGATATGGTCGGTTTTATTCTGAACGATTCGATACCGGGTGCGGGCTGGGTAGCGAATGTTGGTTATGCGGGTGACAACGACAATGCGGAAAGTCCGGGTTCAACCTGGGACGCGGGCACACCGGGCGTTTTTGCCTATAAGTTCCTTGATTCACCGAAACGGGATTCAATTACGCCCTCGGGTGATACAGTAAAGGTGCCGCTCGGCATGACGGCGTTTAAGAAGTTTACGATTGACATCGACCCGGTTACAGACCCGGCGCAGTATCTGACGATGGCGGGCTATGACTATCGAACTGGGGTTTATTCGGCATACGATTCGGTTGATGTCACGCCAGCGGATAAGCGGTTTATTCAGTGTTCCGGACCGTTTGACCTGGCGCCCGGTCAGGTTGAACGGCTGGTGGTAGCGGCGATTGGCGCACCGTTTGGTGGGCCAAATCAGCCCTGGGCAAACAGACCCAAGGATTCACTGGTCCATCTGGCACGGGTCGCGAATGCCGCGCAGTTTATCTTTGACCAGGGATGGCTTTTGCCCGGTCCACCGGTCTCACCGAACATGACCCTGATTCCCGGTGATAAGGTAGTCAGGATTGTTTGGGATGACCTGCCGGAGCGGACACCAGACCGTTACTGGGAGAAGGTGGCGTCACAGCCCGGTCCTGGTTATGACCCGATGTATCGGGGTTACGACTTTCAGGGTTATGTGGTGTACAAGTCAAGAGACGGCGCAAACTGGCAGATTCTCGGGCAGTGTGATTTGGTGGACTCAATTACCTTTTCGTATCCACCAGGTGGGGACTCAACTCAGCCCGACTCTTTATGGATTAACGCAACCGATAACGGGGTTTATTACACACTGCTTGATAAGAATGTGATTAACGGGTTCAGGTATTACTACTGCGTAACCGCCTATGACTGGAACTACATCACAAGGGAACGGGACTCGCTGGGCAACCCAATCAAATGGGACACCTTGATTTTGCGCTCGGGAATTGTGTCGAACTTCTCGACCGTACCGCGCTGGGAGCCGGTAAACTATGTGGCACCCGAGGTGCAGGTGGTACGGCTGGTTGGTGATTCGACAAAACCGGCGCTGGTTTGTTCAACTACGGTGGTGGTGCCGTTTAAGGTGACGAGTGATGTTTACGAGTTGCGGCTCCTTGGTCCGAGCTGGACCGGTTCAACCGCGAAGGCGGGGTACTCGTACTATGTGGTTAATACGAGTCGGAATGATTCGCTGATTGTGGACACCAGTTCGTTTACCTATACCCTTGCTGCTTCACCCAAAACCGTATCAATTCAGGTGCCGGTGTTTAACGGTCAGGCAGTAAAGATGGTTATGAAGATGAAGATTCCATCGGCGCCGTTTGATGGGGTTAATATCTTGAGCGGTAGTTATCCGGTTGAATCGTTGAAAGTCGGCGGCGCACCTTCCCAGGCGTACTGGGCGTTCCGTGGTTCGGACTATCGTATTGAATGGGTGAATGAAGGTGGCTATTTGACTGCGAAGGTTTACGACGTTACGAACGGCGATATTGAGGTGCCTTTTGCCAAATTTACCACGACCGGCACCGGTCCGCAGAACGCTAATGGCTGGTGTTTTGTTGACCGGGCGTTCCGTAATCCAACCGATACGCTTAAAGGAACGGTGGCGAATATCTATATCTGTGGTGGTTATCTCGGGTTGAAGCAGTCCGGGGACTCGCTGCGCGGGCTTCTGAGTTCAATCAACGATGGTGACAAATGGATTGTCGTCGGGCATCGGGCAGAAGGTGCGGCACCTTTCTACAATGTTTTCCGGATTAGCGCGACACCGGGATACGCGGACACGACGACGAAGCAGGAGTTAAAGGTGAAGGTGGTGCCGAATCCCTATATTGTGTTCAACGGCTGGGAAAAAAGTTCCGAGCAGCGGGTGATTAAGTTTACCCATCTGCCGACCACCTGCACGATAAGAATCTTTACGACGGCGGGCGACCTGTTGAAGGTGATTGCGCATAAGGATACTAAAAAGCAACCGCTTGATGAGGGTGGAACCGCAACCTGGGATTTGATCAATGACTACGGACAGTTGATTGCCCCTGGTGTTTATATCTTCCATGTTGAGTCGCCGGTGGGCGAGTTTACCGGTAAGTTTATGGTCATCCATTAAGAGGGAGGTGGCAGATGAAGAACAGAAGAGCAGAAGGGCAGAGGAAAAGAATGCTACCTGCTGGCTATCTGGCGACCGCGCTGTTGTGCTGTCTGGCGCTGTGTTCAGTGTCCTGGGCGGCATTTTCCAAGGTGGCGACGACCGGTGCCCAGTTTTTGAAAATCAGTGTCGGTCGGGCATCAGGTATGGGCGACGCCTTTACTGCGCTGGCAGATGACGCCTCGGCGAGTTACTTCAACCCCGCGGGGATCGCTTACATCAAACGGCAGGCACAGTTCAATCATGCTAACTGGTTTGCCGACATCAACCACGACTATCTGACGGTTGTTCTGCCTGTGACGAATTTCGGGACGGTGGCAATCTCGGCAACGGCGTTAACGATGGGTTCAATTGAGCAGACAACGGTAGATAACCCGCGAACACCGCTGCGTGAGGACGAAGGCACCGGTTTGACAATCGGTGCGTCCGATTTAGCACTCGGTCTGTCTTATGCCCGAATTATCACCGACAAACTTTCGTTTGGTTTGACGGTTAAGGGTGTGAATCAGACGATTTGGGACCTGTCCGCATCGGCGCTGGGAATTGATGTTGGGTTGTTCTACAACACCGGGTTCAAGTCGTTGCGGCTGGGTGCGGCGGTGACCAACTACGGCAGCCAGCTGGCATACGGTGGTCCGCATCTTGACTACAACTTCTACTGGCCTGATTCCGGTCCCAGCCAACTGCAGGGGTCTTACAAAACAACACCGGTGCCGCTGCCGACGACTTTCCGGTTTGGTCTGGCGATGGATTTTTTGAAGAACGACAACAACCGACTGACGGCAGCAATTGACCTGGTACATCCTTCTGATATCAATGAGACGGTCAATTTCGGTCTGGAATACGGATTGGCGGATATGCTATTTCTCCGTGCCGGCTACATCTTCAACACCGATCAGCAGTATATGAAGAAGCTGGGGGACTTTACCGGGTTGTGTGCCGGCGCCGGTGTGAAGGGTAAGGTGGTTGAGGGGGTAGAACTGGGTCTTGACTACTCGTTCCGCTATTACAGTTACCTGAAGCCGACCCATCGTTTGATGTTGACCGTTGGTTTCTGACAACTACCGGATGCAAATCAGACCATTGGGGGGATGGTTAAAAGCCATCCCCCTTCTGGTTTGGTTTTCGATTTTGTCTGCTGCTCAGTGGACCGTTGGCGTTTACATCGCAGCGGACAATGGAATGAGTGAGCAAGCCGCGGTTGATATCAGCGAGATGCTGCGCGTGGGTTCGACCGAAGAGGTGAACATCGTTGTTCAGGTGGACAATGCGGCCCGGGACACCAACCCTAACTGCCGGCGTTATCTCGTGCGCAAGGACACGCTGGTGTTGCTGGGCGACCTCGGTGAGGTTGATATGGCAGACACCGCTACCCTTGCCGACTTTATCGGGTTTCTTGGCCAGCGGTATCCGGCGCGGAACTATTTTTTAATAATCTGGGACCACGGCGATGGCTGGCGCCGGGGTTATGGTCCGCAACGAGCGGTGGTAATTGATGAGTCGCACGCTCATATGATGGGCGTTGCCGGTGGCGAGTTGCAACAGGCAATCCGTGCCGGTAAGAGGAAACTGGTTAAGAACATCACAGTTCTGGGGTTTGATGCCTGTTTGATGAACACAATTGAAGTGGCAACAGAACTGCTGGGGTTGTGCGACTACTTTTTGGCATCAGAAGCGGTTGTTCCCTGGGATGGATTTCCTTACGATGCGTTTCTGCAAAGGTTGACCGCCCGGCCCACAGCAACCCCCGCAGAGTTTCTACCTGAGATGTGTGCTGATTATGTTGCCTCTTATCCCGGTGCAGATGTGTGCCTGTCAGCGGTTGATATGAAGCAGTTAGGCCGGGTCTTAATCAGTGCCCGGGAGTTGCTAAGCGGTGGTATTGATCCCCGCGCACCGGGTTTTGGGCTGGCACGGCAGGGAGTGCAGACATTCGCCGCGAACGCATTAAGTCCGCCCAGTTTTCAGGATGAGCAGATTGACTTTGTGCACTTCTGGCAGCTGGCACCCGGGAGTGACGCTTTACGGAGTGCGTTGAACCCGCTGATTGTTGCCAATGCGGCAAGCGGGGATTATGGGAATGCGCGAGGGGTTTCGGTCTGGTTTCCCGCCGGTTATCTGGGGTTTAAGAACAAACTCGATGAGTATCGCGGACTTGCCTTCGCCGATTCGGTACCTTGGTTGCGCTTTTTAAACGATTACTACGCCCGGGACGATGTTAAGCCGGCATTGGTAAAAATTGTCAAACACCGAATTGGTAATCGGGGTGATGTCCAGCTCTGGTGGCAGCGGTCTTTTGACCTTAGTCCGGTATTGTACGAGCTTTATCAGGCTGATGAACCCCGCGCCATTTTTCTCGAAAGAGCGGACAGTCTTGCGAACTGGGAGAGTGAGGGCTGGACCGTTTCCAGCCGGTACTTCCGGTCACCCGGAAGTGCGTTCTTTTCTGGTTCAGGGTCCAGCATAAACAGCAGACTTGTCCTCAGGCAGCCGCTGGCAGTCGGAGCCGGCGGGCTCCTTTCGTTTTATGCGCTTTACTGGACCGAAGAGTCCGAGGATAGTGTGGGCAACATCAAGCGGGATGTGTGTTATGTCGAGTATTCCCATGACGGGAACAAATGGCAAATTCTTGATTCGCTTTACGGCCGCGCCGACAGCTGGCAGGAGTACCGCTACCTTTTGCCCGGGGGACAGAGTTACCTGCGGTTTCGCTATCGCACTGACGATACTGAGAATCGGCTCGGTGTGTTTGTTGACGACATCAGGGTTGAACGGTTTGATTTTTTGCGCCTGGTTTGGGAAACCGCTGACACCAGCGCCTATCTGTTCAATCTGGCTCGGGACACAGCGGGTTACAACTTTTTTGTTATTGCTCGCGACTCATTTGGAAACCGGTCATTGGCAAGTCAGCTTTATCAGGTGAAGGTTTTGAGCTGGGCAGAGCCCTACACTATGCCGGCACCATTTTCGGGCAACTGTAAACTGGTGCTGGACTTTCCCGAAAATGAAGCGCCCGATGTTTTAATTTACACCCTGTCGGGAACGCTGGTGAAAAAATTTACCCGGGTTTCGAGTCGGATAATCGAATGGGATGGTAAAAATGAGTATAGCCAGGACCTGGCGGACGGCGTTTACCTTGTTGTGGTTCGGGGCAAGAGGTTTAAGAAGATGGGAAAAATTGCCCGGGTTAGTGCGGTTCCATAATTCCAGATAGGTTTTAGCCAAGGTTGCCGGGGGCTCGAATGCCAGGTGTTTGTTTAAATTAAAACTTGACAATCGCCCGAAATTCTGGCAAAATGTTATTGGAGGGAATGTTGGGGTTTTATTGTATTGATTGAAATAAAGAAAAGGAGGTTAGATGCGGTATTTCTTAATGTTAACAGTGGTAAGCACGATTTTGTTTGCTGGCACCCCAACACCCCAGCCTTCGGCTGAGGTTGTGACAAAGGACGGCGTGCCGATGTACATCAATTACCAGGGCTACCTTACCGATGCCAGTGGCACACCCATCAACAACACGAGCCCCGGTCTGGCGATGAGATTTGAGATTTACGATGCCGAGAACGGCGGCAATCAACTTTTTTCCCAGTTGCAGACCGTTCCAGTACGTCAGGGTGTGTTTAATGTTAAACTATGGCTGAGCGAAGGTGACACAACGATTTTCCGAACCGGTGCGCGGCGCTGGCTACAGCTGACAATCAGCGGGCAGGTTATGACGCCGCGTACCGAGATTACGACAATGGCGTACGGCATTCATTCGGCAAAGGCGGACAACGCTGATATGCTTGATAATAAACACCACACCGATTTTATCTGGAATAGCGCGACGCTTCAGTCGCCAGCAAATTTTTACATCAGCGGTGCCGGTGTGAGTGATGGGATTTTTGCCGCTTATGGAGTGGGAGTTAGCGGCAATCATACGCCGACTATATACGGCAGGAGTCAAAAGGACAGCAGTTTTGGCGTTTACGGAAGTAACATCAGCACCCGGGGTACCGGGGTTGCGGGTTGCGGTAATTACGATACCCTGTTTTATTTGACTGCGGGCTCGGGTGGAACGTTCTCCGCTCGTCGGTTTGGTCTTTTTGCCTATGCCCATGACACGAACGGCACCGGGGTTGCGACGATGGGAAATAGAATCAGCGATACCGTTTACACTCTTGCCCAAGGTTGTGGAGGTGCCTTTAACGGTACAACGGTCGGTGTTTATGGTCTGGCAAGGAATTTGAGTGGCAACCGCGCCGGCGGATATTTCCGCACCTTTGGCACAACCGATTCGACATTTGCCTATGTTGCCTATAATTACAACGGGCAGAAGTACAAAATCTTGGGCGAGGGCCAGGTCTCAACGATAATGGCGACTCGTGAGGGGAGAAGAATTCTCTTTGCACCCGAGGCAACCCAGCCTTTCTTTGAGGATTTTGGCGAAGCCCGTCTTGTCAATGGTCACTGTCGGGTGAACTTAGACCCGCTGTTTTTAGACTGTATCGCGGTGGATGAAAGCGCACCGTTGCGGGTTTTTGTGACTTTGACCGACGATTGCAACGGGGTATATGTCAAAACCGACCAGACCGGATTTGATGTTTATGAGTTAAAGGGCGGACGTTCTAATGCTGGTTTTTACTGGCGGGTGATTGCGACAAGAAAAGATGGAAATGATGTTCGGTTGCCCGAGGCACCGCCGCCGGCTTCCGAAATTGGTGTTCCGGTAAAGATGCAGCCGAGCCGGTAAAAATTCCCGGCAGGAAACGGAGGCGAATATGAGGCGGCTTTTTATGGCGGGTACGCTCGGATTAGCAATTTTACTCTGCAGCGGCGTGGTAGCGCAGAGTTACTGGCTACGGGAATGGGTAATTGATGAAGGGGGAGTCGAAGCGCATAGCAGTAGTTATATCCTTAACGGCAGTTTTCACCAGACGACAATTGGTTATGCAACTGGTGGTAACTACATCGCCTGGATTGGATTCTGGCATCCCAGACCGCAGTGGGTTGGCGTGCACGATGTTGCTGCGGTAAGAATTGTTGCGCCGTTAGGTCGGGTTGATACTTTGAGCGATGTTACGCCGAAGGCGGAACTGGCAAACTACGGTACCGAGGCGGAAAACTTTGTTGCAATTTTCAAGATTTACATGGTCGGTGGGGTGATTCCGGTTTATCAGAATTTTAAACTGGTACATCTTGAACCTGGTGAGTCGCGGATAGTGGATTTTGTTTCGACGCGATTGCATGGCCTTGGTTCGCACATCGCGCGCTGTTCGGTTGCCCTGGCGAATGACGCCAATCGGGGAAACGATACCGTCTCGGCGGTCTTCAAGGTTTTAGACCGTCCGCCGCTACCTGAAGGTTGGGTTGAGGCCGGCCAGATTCCGGCATCGCCCAGTGGGCGCGGTGTTAAAGACGGTGGCTGGCTTGCGGTGGATGAGGAAACGGGCGGGATTTATGTATCAAAAGGTAACAAAGTAGCGGATTTTTATCTGTACGACCCGACCGGTTCCCCGATGTGGCAGGAACTTGACCCCTGGCCCAAAGGAGCAGAAGGTAAGAACCCGGGAAGGGGTTCGGTGGGCTGTGTTGCATCCGATGGTTATGTATATGCGACCAAGGGGAACAATACGCTGGGATTCTGGCGTTACAATCGTTACACTGGTTGGCAGTCTTTGCCTGATGTGCCTTATGGTCCGAGTCATCGAAAGGTCAAAGATGGTTGCGATATGGTGTTTGTCGAAATGGGGGGAATCCCTTACATCTACCTCCTGAAAGGAACGCGAAACGAATTTTATCGGTACAACATTTTAGGGGGTACCTGGGAAGAACAGGCACCGGCACCTGGGACATCAAAATGGTACCGGGGGTCATGGCTTGTTTACGACGGGGAAAACACGATTTATGCCCACAAGGCAAAGTACCACGAGTTTTACGCGTACGATATCGCAGCGGGTGAGTGGCGGCAAACACCGCTGGTGCCGATGCCGATTGCGAGCGAGAAGATGCTGTCCCGTAAACGGGCAAAAGAGGGCAGTTGCGGGACCTGGGCATTTGGCTCGGTATTTGCTTTGAAAGGTGGTAACACCTGTGAATTCTGGCGCTATCTGCCGGACGGCGATTCCTGGGTAGAAATGGACACGATGCCTTCAGTTGGTTCTACTGGTTCGAAAAAACGAGTGCGGGATGGAGGTGATATTGCTTTTTCCGGTGACGGGGTTTTGTATGCGCTTAAAGGCAACAAGACGCTGGAGTTGTGGCGGTTTGTACCCGGGGCAGAGATTGTCAATCCAGCA
This sequence comes from uncultured bacterium, assembly GCA_964626075.1. Taxonomy (GTDB): domain Bacteria; phylum Hydrothermota; class Tepidihabitantia; order Tepidihabitantales; family Tepidihabitantaceae; genus Tepidihabitans. Next base: position 78,234 of record CAZVDD010000008.1, on the reverse strand, counting down.
CCGCCGCAGCGTTCCGCAGTAATGGCAGAAAACGGCGATTTGACATCGAGTCCCAGCCTGCAAGTAATTAGTCCAACTGGTCGCGACAATATCCAAGTGCGGTATCAACTTGATGGCACGAACCAGGGCCGATTGGAGCTGATGGACATAACAGGGCGGACGGTGTTAACCTATAATATTGCCGGACCAAGGGGTGTTGTTTGTTTTAAGGCAAACCATTTAGAGGCGGGGGTATACTTTGTCCGCCTCCAAACCGCGAGTAAAACCCTCGTGCAGAAGGTGGTGTTAGCCCGTTAGTCCAGAATCGCCTTCAGGTCCTCGGCGGGCGTCGAGATTGGTGTAAGGTTGAATTTGTCCACAAGTATCTGAACAATCCCCGGCGTGAGAAATGCGGGCAGGGATGGTCCAAGATGGATGTTTTTGATGCCGAGATAAAGCAGGGTCAAAAGCACCGCGACCGCCTTCTGTTCGTACCAGGAGAGGATTAGGGAAAGGGGAAGTTCATTTGGGTTGACACCAAGTGATTTACTCAAGGCGACGATAAACTGGATTGCCGAGTAACTGTCGTTGCATTGACCAACATCCCAAAGCCGGGGCAGGTTTTCAATCGTCCCGAACTCAAGTTTATTGAACCGGTACTTACCGCAGGCAAGGGTTAAGATGAGACAGTCATTGGGAACCAGCTGGGCGAACTGGGTGTAGTAGTTTCGGCCTGGTTTTGCTCCATCACAGCCGCCAATGAGAAAGATGTGGCGCAGGCGCTGCGATTGAATCAGTTCGGTTATTTCGTCAACTTTACTCAACAGCGTGTTCCGGCCAAAGCCGACGGTAATGTAATGTTCGACACCTTCGGTGACAAAGCCCGGTTGGGCAAGCGCCGCTTCAATTACCGGCGAGAAATCGTCCCGGGTTACATGACGAACTCCGGGCCAGGCGACGAGTCCGGAGGTAAAGATGCGGTCTTTGTAACTTTCCTGAGGTCGCTGGATACAGTTGGTCGTCATAAGAATCGCACCGGGGAAGAGCGGAAACTCCTTTTGCTGGTTCTGCCAGGCAGAGCCGTAGTTACCAACGAGGTGTTTGTAAGCCTTGAGTTTTGGATAGCCATGTGCCGGCAGCATTTCGCCGTGCGTGTAGATGTTGATGTTTTTGTCTTTGGTCTGCGCGAGGAGCGCAGCGAGGTCGCGGAGGTCATGGCCGGAAACACAAATCGCCTTGCCGCGCACCGGTGTAACCCGGACCCGGGTGGGAACAGGGTCACCATAGGCTGAGGTGTTTGCCCGGTCAAGCAGTTCGGTAACATAGAGGTTAAGCTCACCAACCGCCAAGGCGTTGGTCAGCAGTTCCTGGGTATCAAACCGGTCTCGGGTCAGGTAGTCGAGTAGTTCGTGAAACCGGGCGTAAAGCCGGTCGTCTTCTTTCCCGAGAATTGCGGCGTGGTCGGCATAGGCGGCAGCACCTTTCAAGCCAAAGAGGATGAGGTCCATCAAGTCGGCTTTTTCGTCGCCAAATCGCTCGTGCCGGCTGACAATACCGACCCTTTTGCCCTGTGCTACGAGCCCATCAATATCAGGCGCCGGAGTCCAGTTGGCGGGTCCGGAAAGGGTCTCAGGTTGAACCCCCTGGTTTTGGCAAGCGTCAAGATAGATTTTTTGCGCCCGAGCCTTCAAATCGGCGGCACGGCTGAGAAGCCCCTTCAATCTCTCGGGGTCGAAGTTAACATTGGTGATGGTGGAAAAAAGCGCCTCAACCGTGAAAAGGTTGACATCACGGTCGGTGGCACCCAACCTTCGGGCGCGGTGCGCGTACTGGGCGATTCCTTCGGTCGCGTAGATTAACAGGTCCTGCAAGGTTGCGGTGATTGGGTCTTTGCCACATACCCCCTGAGTTGTACAACCGGTGCCGCCTTTAGTCTGTTCGCATTGATAGCAGAACATCTTTACTTCTTCGTTCATTTTTCCTCCTTTATATTACCATCAATACCCAGGGTGATTTCTTTAAACGGGATGTTTTTTCCACTGGCTTTGAGCGCCTGACGGGCGATTTGGACCAAACCATAACAGCAGGGCACCTCCATATGTAAACAGGTTACCGACAGTATGTTATTCTGCCGAAAGATATTTGTCAATTTGTCAAGATAGAACTGGGCATCATCCAGTTTCGGGCAGGCGATGAGCAGTACTTTGCCGGCAAGGAATTCGGCATGAAAAGCGGTGCTGGTAAATCCAGTGCAATCAGCGGCGAGCAGGATATGGGCGTTGTCAAAGTAAGGGGCAAACACGGGGACAAGGGTTAACTGAATGGGCCAGGTGGTGAGCTGTGATTCTGGTCGAATGGTATCAGTTGCCGACTGCCCTTTCGGTGTTATACGGCGTACCTGAGTACCCGGACAGCCACAGGCAAGCGCCGGTTTTTCTTCCGGTAGCGGAATGTTGTGCTCTTTGAGATAAGCAACCGCTTCGTCGTAGAACTTCTGGGCACCGTGCTCCTTTAAGTGCTGGAGATGGGCACGGATGGTGTTTGCGCCAGCGCGGACGATATTTTCCATAACCTTGCTTTCGTCATAAGGTTCAGCCGGTCGCTCTTCAATTGTAAGGGCACCTTCGGGACAGGTGCCGACACAAGCGCCCAGACCGTCGCAGAACAGGTCAGAAATCAACCGTGCCTTACCGTCAATTACCTGTAGCGCTCCTTCCGGACAGTTGGGGATGCACAGACCACAGCCCGTGCACTTTTCTTCATCAATATGGATGATTTTCCTTGTCTTTTTCACTTTTCCTCCCAATTCAATCGCACCGCGGCTAAACTGGTCTTCTTTAAGTAACGGACCAATTGCCGGTTAGTTTGTAAAAGGAAATTACCTACCGGACAGCCACCGCTACATACCGGGATGGCAAATGGGCAGTGGTTAACTTTGACAGGACCAACAACCGCCTGATAAACCGCAAGAAGGCTTATCTCTTTTGCCGGTCGAGCAAGAAGATAACCACCGGTTGGACCGGTTTTCCCTTTGACCAACCCGGCTTTTTCCAGCTGAGCCAGTACTTTTGCCAGATGGGCAGCAGAGACACTGAGAGTTCGGGCAAGGCGGTTGATTGTCCAGCGTTCATCAGGACGCTGAGCAAGGATTAACGCAGCGTGGAGCCCGATGCGGGCGGCTTCCGGTGTGTTGAATAATTCTGCCATTCCGGTATAATAATACCATATTTAACGGTTCTGTCAAGAAAATTTTGTATTTGTTCTGAGGGTGGGGCGAACGGGCAAGAGTTCAGGAATAGGGTGTCGCTGATTGGCTTTACCGTTTTCGTATAACGGAAATCTACTATCAGGTTGCGGGAAATTGCCAGATTTGGGTTTGGCGGGTGTTAAAGGTGGTTGATTAGAACACGATTTTCCGGGTGAAGATAAAGACAAGCTGCCCCAGGGGAGCACATGCTTTAAGGGATATTACAGAGTTTATTTTGTCGGATGGATTGTTGCGGTGGATTTTATAGATAACATTATGGATTATCAATAAGATAGGCTCGGGAATGGTGTTTGTAATTGTTTTCGGGGTGAAAAGGCGGGTGATAAAATAGGCGATGCATAAATGGGCGGCGAAGACTATCCCGGTGATTGCCCCCGGGCAGCCGAAGGTACGGAAACATTGCGGTTTTGACAGGCGGCATTGATTGGCTACAATTGGTTTCTCAAGGAGAAAGAGTTGATAAGCGCATCAGGTTGCTGTTTCTGGTTCAACAATAGATATTACCGGATTGGAGTGATGCCGGGGTTTTGGCGGTAGGCCAATGCGTTTGATGTTGATTTTCAGTTTGTTGGCGCTTGCCGAGGCGGTGCCGGTAATACCTGATATCGGGTTGGGGTACCGAATTGAGCCTGGGGTTGAGGAAAAGGGAGTCGTCGCTGGCGGTATTATAATGAGACTCAAAAACAGCGCAGCAGTTGACGCCGGGGTTTATGGAAACATAGGAGACAATTTTGGGCTTGGGGGTTATGCGCTTAAGGGTGAGTTCGGTTTCGCTGCGGTGCCCCGGTTGAATTTGGATATTGGGGTTCAACATCAGGAGTGGCGCGATTGGCGGTGCGGTGAGAATCGGGCTTTTTTCTTGCTCCATTTAACAGGTCTCAGGCGGTTTGAAGTGGGGATGGGCGTTGCCTGGCGTCAAGGGGTATCTGATACGGCACGATTTAGCGAACCCTGGGTGTTTATTGGTCCGGCAGGCGAGTGGAACATTTTGTATCGGTTAGAGGGGCTTGTCGGGCAGACGGCGCGCGGTGAGTTGAGTTTGTTTCTGTCCAATATCAGCCGGCACCAGATTCATAACCCCCAGCTGTTTCCTTTTGGTGTTCGTGCTGGTTATCAGATTGCACCCCACTGGCGCTTGGCCGCGGCCTGTCAGAGTACGGTAAAGGGTTTTTCTGCGCTACTGTTTTCATTGGGTGAGTTTGCGGTTGAAGTCGGGGTAAGGTATGAGAAGTAGTGGCTTGCTAATGCTTAAGTTTCTCTTGCTAATTTTCATCGGGTGTGAGGCGGACCTGAAAGAGGCGTTTTTCCATCCCGATGTGGAAAAGAGGGTAAAGGAAAGTTTTGCTCTTGCCCCGCCAGCACCGGTTCCGGTAGGGGACACATTCGAGTTTGCGGTTTTTGGTGATGTTCATATTGGGAAGGCGGCGGGGTGCTATCTGGAACAGTTCCGGCGCGATGTGGATTCGCTCGGGATTGAATTCTTTTGCGTTTTAGGTGACATCACCGAGCACGGAACAGGAGTCGAGTATGACTCAGCCCGAAATGTGCTGGCAGCAATTGCCCCGTTTTATCTTACCATTGGTAACCATGACCTTTACTCCGCATCAGGATGGGAAGATTTTAAACAGACCTTCGGCCCGGCAACTTATGCGATACAGATTGGCACGAGGTTAAAACTGATATTCTTTGACACCGCCGAGGGTGAGGTGGGCGAAACTCAGTTTAACTGGCTGGAGGATGTCCTTGCCGATACCAGCACAACAAAACTGGTATTCACCCACTTTCCCCTTTACGATGGCACAATACCAGGTCCTTTTCGGCTTGCCGCCAATTCCGAGCGGGCGAAGTTGATGAGTTTACTCGTTAGAAATCGGGTTTATGCCTACTGTTGTGGCCATATTCATGGCTGGCGGCAAAGCACCATCAACGGTGTTCAACACCTGATTGTCGGCACGATGTCCCGAGCCTTGGACTTTGGTCCCCCAGGTTACCTTCTGTTTTTGGTACGCGGGGATTCAATATCCTGGCGGTTTGTGTCTTTTGCCCGATAAGGGGTATTAGGTTGAAACCAGCGGCCAATTTTAGATTGCTGATAATTTAAGAGGTCATCACGGAATAGTTGACTGTATCACGTTAATGTCAATAATTAAATTTAAGGCAAATAATATGAAAGGAGTGTCCATGATAACCGCTGGGAATATCATACACCGCACCAGCGTTGGTTTGTTATTTGGGGCGTTGGTTGCCGGTTGCGCACCGACACCGGCGATGTTGAAGGCGATGCAGCATTATTCGATTTCGGCGCAGTTTGACTTTTCTAAGCCGTGGCGGATAGCGGTGTTGCCGGTTCAACTGGGAGGTGATTCGGACAATGCGATTGGTACCGATTTAGTGGAACGGGCGCAGATGCAGTTGATGAAGGTCTTGAACTTTTCGGTTGTTGACCGGAGCGCGGTGGAAGCTGTTTTGAAGGAACAAGAGTTTTCCTATTCCGGGGTAGTTGACCCGCAGACCGCAGCGCGATTGGGCAAGTTGATGGGTGCGTCGGCGGTGATGTTGATCAAAATCGGGCAGGTTAAGCACGACCCGTTTTTTTCCGACTCGCCCAACCAACGGGATGCGCAGTTGAATGTACGCATCATCAGTGTTGAGACGGGTGAGGTTTTATATTCGGCGCAGGGTGAAGGTTCCAGTTTTGAAGGAGCAGGAGATGCGCTGGCGAGTGCGCTGGATGTTGCACTGCTCCCTTTACTGGAAAAAGGAGGTGTAAAGTGAAGACGGTCGCTCTTTTGCTTTCGGCTTTCTTTCTTTTTGTCTCCTGTATTAGTTCCAGTGCCGCGGTCAAAAGCGTTAGTACCGCTCAGGTGCCAACCGAGGCGCCGGTAAGTGGCCCAGTACAGATGCCACCAATACCGCGCGAGACAAGCGCGATTGTGCCCCTGCCCGTAGAGGAGATTGTTTCTCCGGGTGAGGTCGTGGAGCCGGTACCAGGTGGAGTTATTGATTGGGGCGCTAAGGTTGTCCGGGCGCGGGGTTCGGGTGTTGTCGACCCCGGAGACCCAAATCCCGGTCGCGCCCGGTTGATGGCAGAACGGGCAGCGGTGGTTGTGGCGCAGCGAAACCTACTTGAGATTATCAAAGGGGTGCGGGTTGATTCCGATACCAAGGTAGAAAACTTTGTGACGAAGTTTGATGTGATTTACACCCATCTCGAGGGGATAGTTAAAGGGGCAAGGCAGGTTGGTCCGGCGCAGTTTGATTCGGCAACTGGTGTGGTGGAGGTGGAACTGGAGGTCAATCTTGCTGGTCCGCAGAGTGTTACCGATGCGCTGGAACCAGCCCTTTTGCAACCCGGTGCGATAACGCCCGAGGTCAAAACGACGGCGAGTGTCCGCGAGTTTTTGCAGAAGTATTCCGCGCTGGTTTTTGATGCCGGGAACAGCGGATTAAAGCCGGCACTTTTCCCAAAAATTTATGACGAAGCGGGCAACCTGCTCCTTGATACAAAAGAACTTTATCAGTACACCGGAACGACAGGTCAGAAGGTGGTTCATTACATCGGGAAACTGGATGAGATTCTTTCTCGGCCCGAGTTTGCCCATCAGCCTTTAGTTTTGAAGATTAAACAGGTGCGGGGCAAGATGGGCACGGACATTGTGCTGAGTAAGGAGGATGCGGATAAACTTAAATGGCTTAAGGACGGCGCGAAATTTCTTTTTGATGCCGGCAGATTTTTAGTAAAACTTCTGCTGTAAGGCGGCAAGATGCAACATACAGAAAGGTTGATACTTTTTTTCGGGCTTTTTTGTTTGTCGTGTTACCATCCCGGCTACAGTCCGACACCAATTCAAACTCAAACAACTGAAGTTGTGCTGAGCGGTGGGGAAGGAAGCGAAATCCTTGCCGAAGGGGTGGCGGCGATTACCAGCAGTGTTGATGTCGCCCGGGACCAGGCACTGAAAGATGCCTTGCGCAAGGCGGTAGAGCAAGGGGTGGGGACTTTTATTAACTCTGAGACCCGGGTTGAGAACTTTCAGTTACTCTCGGACCGGATTTACTCCCAGGCACAGGGTTATGTTTCTTCATATCGCGTGGTCAGCGAGTCAAGGGAAGCGGACCTTTATCGGGTCGTGGTGCGGGCAAAGGTGAAACTGGCGCGGATTGAAGACGACCTGAGAGCGATTGGCATTCTGGTTGCCGAGCAGGGTCGGCCAAGGGTGATGGTCGTGGTGCGGAAGGTGGCAAATCCGGGCGCGGTTACCGTTAGCGAGGAAACGATGACCCCAGAACTGGTGGAGACAATGCTGACCGGGGCGTTTCAGGAGAAGGGATTTCCGGTTGTTGACCGGGCAACGATTGAGAAAAACCTGAACCGCGAGCGTTTGCGGAAGGTTCTTGAGGGAGATACCCAAGCGGCAATGCTTTTAGGTACTGCCACCGGTGCCGAAATCGGAGTCGTGGGAACTTTACAGGAGGCGAGGGCACGGAAAAAGGTTCCTTATACTCAGGAGGAACGAGATTATCACCGCATTGAGTTAAGTGCGCGGGCGATTAATCTGAATACCGGTGAGGTACTCGGTGCCGGCGTGGTGAACGCCGAGGCGCCGTTCAGTGCCGAAGCGGCAAGGCGGATGGTAGCAGACTCAATTAGCCGAATTTTGATTTCCCGCATCCTTGCGGGCTGGAAGCGGCGGGAAAATGTTACTTTGGTTTACGCCCGGAACGCAGACTTTCAAAAGGTCGAACTTTTTAAGTCCGAGGTAAGAGCAAGAGTTCGGGGGGTGAACACGGTACTTACCCGGGAATTGAGCGGTAATGATGTGGTGATTGAGATTGTGTCCGAGACGGCAACACCCGAGGTCATCGAGCAGATTGGTAGCAAAGAAATGGCGGTTCGGTTTCAGATTGAAGGGGTGACGGGCAACCGGATAGACATCAGATTTCTTGAAGAAGTTGAGCGGTAGAATTGGCAAATAGCAGCGGGTTTTTACTTTCTCTTTGACAGGGCGCAATTGAAAAGTAAAATTCCATTAAGAAAGGAGATGAAGATGCGGCTGAAGACCGGCATTTTCGCGGTAACAATATTCTGCTTTGGGTTGGGTCTCGCCAGTAGTGGCGACACACTGAAACCTTCTGCGGTATTTGTTCATCCCGATGCTCGGGGTAAACTGCCGATAATAGGAAATGTGGCGGTGGTGCTCACCGGAGTTGACCAGCAGAGCACACGGTTGCTGGAAGATGCGCTGGCACTACTTTTGCTTGCCGAGAGTGTCAAGGTAATTTATCCTTCAGAAAAGGATGTGGGTAAAATACGAGGTCAACTGCCCGACCCGATTGAATGGGCGAAGAAACAGGGCGTAAACTGCCTTTTGACCGGAACAGTGGTAGCAAGATGCTCGCATTGTGCCCACGGTAAGTCGCGTTGCTCAAATGAAGGGGTAAGGGCGGTTTCGTTGACCCTGATAGATGTGCCTGAGGACAAGGTACTCCTTTGGGCGCTTTACGAGCCGACTGACACCGTGACCCCGACCAATTTTGCCCGGTCATTTATCAGTTTAATAAAGGAAAACCTTAAAGAGGAGGAGAAAAAATGAAATGGTGGACAGTTCTGGCGCCGGTAGTTTTGTTCGTTGCCTGCGCCACATCGCATTATGTCCGTCCCGATGAGGTAACGGAATGGGACTATACCTATAGCGATACCGATATGAAACTTCTTGCCGAAAAGATGGTGCAGTCGCTGGCAGAGTTAAACCTTCCGGCACGGTCTGACACCGGCAAACCGGTTTTGGCGTTTCTTGCAATCGGTAACCGCACCTCCCAGCACATTGACACTGAAGGGATTGCGGAGAAGATAATGGTGGCGCTGGTAAAAATGGGCAAGTTCCGGATTGTCGACCGGGAACTTTTGAAACAGCAGGCAAAGGAGATTGCCCGCCAGGAGTTGCAGCGGATTGATGTTGATGGCGCGGTGAAACTGGGAAATCTCATCGGTGCTGACTACTTTCTTACCGGTGATGTGATGAGCATTGAGAAGACTAAGGGCGCAACGACGCTTGCTTATTACAAACTGACAATGCGGCTCGTCAATGTCCGGACTTCGGAAATCGTCTGGGCTGACGAACAGGAATTGAAGAAAAAGAGCACCAAGTCCTGGTACGAGTAAACGGCTGATGAGCCGGCCGGGCGTCCTTTTACTTCTGGGCGCGGTTTTTTTTATAACCTGTGCGCCGGTCACATCCCCTTTACCATCGGCACCGAAGCCCCACTATTTTTCCAACCTATCGTACGAAAATGCGATTGCGCGCTACCGGCAAACGGTTGAAAAGAAGTTCAAGGATGAAGACCTTTCTTACATCCTTTCCCTTTTAAGTTATGGAATTACCAACTTTTACGGCGGGAAACAGGCGGATGCGAAACGGGCATTTCTGGCGGCGTACAAGGTTGACGCAGGTGAGCGACCTGAGGCGGCGAAGTTTTATGACTGGCTGGTGGTGGATTCGAGAACGGTTTATAAACTCAAGAAACGCGAGCGGGAACTGGTCCATTTTTATCTCGGACTGTGTTATCTTTTCGAAAACAACCTTGAGGAGGCGCTGGTCGAGTTTAAAAAACTGCGGCAGTTTGACCAGGGCGCTTCCCAACTCCCGATTGTCAACTTTTACACCGGTCTATTGTACGAGAAGATGGAGAAGTTCGATGATGCGCTAATTGAGTTTCGACAACTGGAAACACTCGGTATCAAAGGCTTGGTACGAAATGTTGAACTGATACGGGACAGCGGTTTTATACCTACCGCCGATTCGACTGAACTGGTCGTTCAGGTGGACCATCAGACGGTCGGTTCTATTGGGAGAACCGAGGTTTATGCGGACAGTTCTCTTCTGGTGACGGTTTTACCTGAGGTCAGCGATAGTTTTGCGGTGCGGTTAAGCCAAGCCGAGGCAAATCGCAAGGCAGCACAGGAGGCGGGTGCCAAAGCGGCGCGTATCGGGCTGCGGGTTTTATCGGCGGTGCTTCTGGATAAGGTGCTGCCCGGTATCGGCAAAGAACTGGCGGACAATATCGCTGATATCACATTGGGCAAGGAGGAGCAAAATCGAGACATCCGTGCCTGGGGGTATGCACCGTTAAACTTTGCCTTTGCCCGGATGCGGATTCCTAACTCAACGAGCAAGGTGCGGTTGATTTTTTACAACCGGGCGGGCAACATGCTTGGCTACTGTGACTATCCGCTCCAGGGAGAAAATCAGCGGGCGTTTTATGCGGCGGGGATGTTTTTCATCGTCGCCGGTCTGGCAGAAGAGTTTTATGTGTATTAAAAAGGAGGTTAGAATGAAAAGATTCTGGGCAGTAACAGGCGGTCTGATGTTTATCCTTGCCTGTTCAACAACGATTAACTCACTGTGGATTAACCGCGAGACGGAGAGCCGGCGCTGGGTGATAAACAACCCGGTTCTGGCTTCAGACATCCGGGTGCTGGATGTGAAAGAGGAGGAGAGTGGCGGGGCGTTGATTGTCAATGTCCTGTTAAAGAATGGCTGGCATATGCCGATTGGCGGTAAGGTGAAGATGCTATTCTACGACAGAAATGGCGTGCAACTTGACGACCCCTGGGGCTGGCATCAAGTAAACCTTGAGTCCAATCAGGAGCAGTGGGTGAAGTTCGTGGCGCCGAAGCCCGCGGACCAGATTTATAAGATGAAACTGATGATACGGGGAATCAACCGCTACTCTTCATCAAGGTAAGAGAGTAACTTATTTCACTTAAAGGTGGTGCTACAACGCTGTTCACAAAGGCACTGTTAGCAGGGATAAGTTTTTACAATTGCTATTGATTGGAGTAGAAGATGAATGGTAAGCAGGTTGTTGTTGAAACGATTGACCTGATAAAGCGTTATCCTATGGGGCGGCAGGAACTGACGGCGCTCAAAGGGGTGAATTTGAAGTTCTACCGCGGGGAGTTTAGCGGTGTTGTTGGTCCTTCGGGTTCTGGTAAAACCACGCTGTTAAATATTATTGGTACGCTGGATACACCGAGTGCGGGTTCAGTTCGGGTGCTTAATGAACGGGTTGAATCGCTTTCTCCCCGTCGGGCAGCGGATTTGCGCAGCCGGTTTATCGGCTTTATCTTTCAGACCTTCAACCTCCTGCCGGTTTATACCGTTTACGAAAATGTTGAGTTTCCCCTTTTGCTCTTGAAGTTACCAGGAAAAGAGCGAAGAAAAAAGGTGCTGGCAGCGCTGGAATGGGTTGGGCTGATAGACCGCGCAAATTCAAAGCCGTCCCAACTGTCCGGCGGTGAATGTCAGAGGGTAGCGATTGCCCGGGCGGTAGTAAAAGAGCCCGAGCTCATCCTTGCTGATGAGCCAACCGCCAACCTTGATGCCGAAAACTCCCATCATATTTTAAGCACAATGGTAAAACTCAACCAGGAACTGGGTACCACCTTTATCTTTTCCACCCACGACGAGAAGGTGATTAAGTTTTTGCTGCGCCGCATTAAACTGGTTGACGGTGCGGTGGTGGCGGATGAGGAGGTTAAAGGGTGAGTGCGGTCAAACTGGCGTTGCACAACCTGCGCGGGGCTGGAATTCGAACCTGGCTCAATGGCTTTGCCCTGTCACTGGCGTTTGTCGCTATTATCTTTAGTCAGGGGTTATTAGAAGGGGTAAACCGACAGGCAGAAAGAGCGTTAATAGATTTTGAGTTTGGTGGTGGTCAGTTCTGGTGTGAAGGTTTTGACCCCTACAACCCGCTAACATTTGATAATGCGCACCGGGTGCTGCCCGAAACGATTGCCCATCTGGTTGAGTCAGGACAGGCGGTGGCGATTCTTGTTGTTCCCGGGACGGTTTTTGTGCGGGGGAAGATGGTGCCGGTACTGCTCAAGGGGATTTCCACATCGCAGGCCGTTTTGAAGATTCCAACAGCAGTACTGGTTGACTCAAGCGGTCATATACCGGTTTTGTTAGGGGCGCGGATGGCAAAGAAGTTGAATGTCGGTGTGGATGATTACCTGACGCTGCATTGGCACGATAAAGAGGGCACATTTAATGCCCGGGAGGCCCGGGTTGCGGGAATAATGCAGACAAGTGTCGGGACAATTGACCAGGGTCAGGTGTGGTTGCCCTTAAAGCAACTAGCGAATTTAGCCGGCTTGGAAGGGCAGGCAACAGTTGTGGTTCTAAAACCGGGCATTAAACCACCACCTGCGGTGGAAGCATGGAAGTTTCATACGACCGAATTTCTCCTGTCCGACCTAAGGCAGATGATAAAGACGAAAACTGTGGGTCAGTCAATTATGTTTATCGTGCTCTTTCTTCTGGCACTCCTGGCGATATTTGACACCCAGGTGTTTTCCATTTTCCGCCGGCGCCGGGAGATTGGAACGCTGATTGCGCTGGGAATGACGCGTGGTGCCGTGATAGCGATGTTCACCTTTGAGGGTGCGATGTACGGGGTGCTGGCAGCGTTCTTGGGTGCGATTTACGGTACGCCGTTGTTCCTTTATTTGAGTGCCTATGGGCTGGCGATGCCGGGCGGAAATCAATGGGGGTTTGCGCTTGAAGAGCGAATGTATCCGGCATGGACCGCGGGTTTGATTTTCGGTACAATCGTCCTTGTGTTGATTGCAGCGACATTTGTGTCCTATCTGCCAACCCGGCGCATCTTGAAACTGAAGCCAACAGACGCTCTCCGGGGGAAATGGGTATGACCATTTTCATTATTAAAGGGCTGGTGCGGGACCGGAGCCGGAGCCTTTTTCCGTTCTTGACGGTTGCGATTGGTGTGGCGCTGGTGGTATTTCTTGACGCCTATTTGCGTGGGACGCAGGACAGCTTTTTTGACACCACCGCCCGACTGGTGACGGGCCATTTGATGGTAACAACCCGGGCACAAGCGCAGGAAGGCGAAGCCGGTTCCCTGGAGACCGCGCTGTTCGGCGTCAAGGGTTTGAAGGCGGAATTGATAGGCAAGTATCCCGATATCATCTGGACCGAGCGCATCCGGTTCAGCGGGTTAATTGATGTGCCCGATTCGCTTGGTGCGACCCGGGCACAGGTACCAATTACCGGTTTAGCAGTTGACCTGACAGCGGGTTCGGTTGAGCATCAACTTCTGCAGTTGAATAAGGCGCTGGTGCGGGGCAGGGTTCCGGAAAAAAGCCGTGAGATTTTGCTCAGCGAGGATTTGTGCCAGGGGCTGGCAATCACTCCGGGTGCGCGTGTTAGACTGATATCAATGACCGCCGAAGGTGCCATGGCAATTACAGACTGCACTCTTGCGGGTACGGTGCGGTTTGGTGTCACCGCTTTAGACCGCAGTATGGTTATTGACCAATTAGAAGGTGTGCAGGAGGCGCTCAGGCTTGAAGATAGGGCGAGCGAAATTGTGGGATTTTTTTCTGATGGAGGTTATGACGACCGGCGCGCGGTGCAAATCGCCCGGGAGTACAAGGCGGGTTTAAACAGCAGGGAAGATGGTTTTTTGCCTGTGATGCGGCCCTTGCGTGAGGCGAGCGATTTAGGTTCGCTTATTGACATCGTTTCGGGCGTAACCGGGTTGATTGTCCTGATATTCATTGTGGCGATGGCGGTGGTACTATGGAATGCTGGATTGATGGGTTCACTCCGGCGCTACGGTGAGATTGGCATTCGGTTAGCACTGGGTGAGTCTAAACCGGCGCTTTACCTTTCACTCCTTGCCGAGGCGTTTTTTATCGGTCTTATCGGTTCGGTTGCGGGTACTCTTATTGGGTTGGTGCCGGCTTATTATCTACAGAAGGTCGGTCTTAACATCGGTGGGATGATGAAAAATAGTACGGTGGTAATAAGTGAGGTGCTGCGCGCCCGGATTACACCGGCGAGTTTCTTTGTCGGGTTTTTACCCGGACTAATCGCAACCTTCCTGGGCAGTGCGATTTCCGGGCTGGGGATTTTCCGGCGCTCAACCGCCCGGCTGGCAAAGGAGTTTTCAGAATAAGCACAATTTTATGCCTGCTGTTGTTTTTCAGCGGGGCACTGCCTGATAATAACACGCTCGGGTAGATGCGGTTCAGTTCCCAGTCTTTCGGCTGTTTTTCACTTTGTTTCCGAGGTCGGCAAACTCATTGCAGGTGTCTACAATTATCTTTGCGATTGCTGAACGGTGAATGGCGATGCAATCTTTACCGCTTCGTTCAAAAAGGACAAGCAAAACAAACAGAAGAATCGTGTTTATTATCACCTCTTTTTGATTTCTGTTAGCAGGGTTGCAATTTTTATATTATTGACCGGGTTCGGCGCTAAACTTCTTTGTAGTACTTGCTGAAATTCAGCGGGTTTTGTTTTCTGGTTTTACCGGTGCAGGTTATCGCTCCCGGTCCGAACCCAATAACCGGTTTATCACCGGCTAAGGTTAAAAGGTGTTTGTTTTCTTTTTCGGGTAAGGCAAAGTGTCCGGGCAAAAACTGGTTATAGCCCCCAGTCAGTTGTTCGGTCAATTCCGGGCTAACTGATGCAGGGTAAAATGTGATGTGGTCGGGTTTGAGCGTGAGGATGCGGGATAAGGTCTCTTTTTGGGTTGAGGCGGGCAGTTCAAACCCAACCGAGAAGAAACCGCTACCACGTAGAATGAGGAAGTCGTTTTCGGCGCGGTCCTGGGAATCGGTGCTGAGCCGCAGTGTCACCTGGTCAAATCCGGACTCGTGCAGGACCTTTGCCCGTGCCCCATCTACGGTGTCGGGTAAAACGATTAATGTCTGTTCTTCAGGCTGGATGACAAGATGGTCATAAAGTGCCTGCAAAATCCGATACAACTGGTCTAAGGTAAGACAGGACGGTCCGCAGCCACCAAAGTAGACGGTGGTGAAGGTTAATTTGCGATAGGTTTTGCATCGGCTGCGAATCTCGCGAACAACGGTGTTGACAAACATTTCCGCATCTTCTGGTGTGTAAGGCAAAGGCTGGGTGCCAAATCGCCAGTCCGGCTCTTTGCCGAAAGGGACGGTGACGGTGATGCCGGACAAAGGTTTAACGGACGATTCTGCCAATTCGGTTGAACCTGATTGCCCAGGGTGAGATGATGATGCGGGCGATGTTGGGAGCGGCGCTGGAAGAAAAGTAGAGGACAAGCGGTTTTCCCCGGAGATAGCGCAGGGAAAGTGGTCCCCAAAATCGGGAGTCTTCGGAGTTGTCGCGGTTGTCGCCCATAGCGAAGATGTGTCCCGGGGGCACAACCACCGGTCCAAAGTTGTCCCGGACATAGGGCGAAAGTTCTGTACGGTAGAAACTGCGGTTTTCCCAAAGGTCCTGGAACTGGGGCTGCAACTCCTGAGGTAAAGGAGGCAGGACGTAGTAAAACTTGTGGACCGCGTAGGCGGCGGTCTCTTTTTTGCCGTTGATAAACAGTTCTTTGTTGCGCACTTCCACGGTGTCACCGGCGACCGCAACGCACCTTTTAACAAAGTTGCGCGGTGTGTACCAGGTAAAGAAGTTGGTCTGTTTGTCCCAGAACAGAGGTAGCAGGGGAAGCCAGGAAGGGAAGATGCGGACATAACGGCCTGGGTGCAGGGAGTCAAACGGCATATCCGGGTCAACCGGAAACCGGAAGATGACGATGTCACCTCGTTTTGGGTTAGAGACGGGAATAAGGGTGCGGTCGGTAAAAGGGATTTTGACCCCATAGACGAATTTGTTAACGAGCATAAAGTCGCCAACAAGGATGGTGTCCTCCATTGAACCGGTGGGCACCATAAACGCCTCAACGAGGAATGAGCGAATCAGCAGAACGGCGATGATGACCGGGGCCCACTCGCGAAAGAACCGCTTTATACTGCTGCCAACTCCGTCAGCCATAACAGGTTAGTTTAGAAAAGGGGCAGTTAAAGTCAAGCATCTGGGAAGGCGGTGAGCGTAGTTTTCCATTACTGTTGACCCGGATACAGATGCGGGTAAAATGAGGTTGTGAAGGTTAAAGCGGTCTGTTTACTATCGGGCGGCCTGGACTCCATTCTTGCCTGTCGGGTGATTCAGGACCAGGGGGTTCAGGTTTTTGGTTTGAACTTTGTCAGTCCATTCTGCACCTGCACCAAAAAGGGTTGTCGGCATGAGGCACGGCGGGCAGCAGAGCAGTTGGGTATCCCTTTGAAGGTGGTGGCAAAAGGTGAAGAGTACATCAAGATGATAAAAAAGCCGAAACACGGTTACGGCTCGGCGATGAACCCCTGCATTGACTGCCGGATATTCATATTTACCCGGGCAAAAGATTATATGGAGGAGATTGGCGCCCAGTTTGTGTTCACCGGCGAGGTTTTAGGTGAAAGGCCTATGTCCCAGCATTTGCAGGCGTTGAAGTTGATTGAGCGGGAGTCCGGGCTTCAGGGCAGGGTTTTGCGGCCGCTGTCAGCGAAACTGCTTGAGCCGACGATTCCAGAGATGGAGGGTTTGATAGACCGGCAGAAACTTTTAGCGATTCAAGGGCGTTCGCGCAAACCACAGATTGCACTTGCGGAAAATTACGGTATCAAAGATTACCCCTGTCCTGCAGGCGGCTGCCTTTTGACCGAGAAAAACTTTGCCCTGCGGTTAAAGGATGCGTTTGCCCATAGCGAAGATAGCTTACGGGATATGAAGTTGTTAAAGGTGGGTAGGCACTTCCGGCTGCCTTCGGGTCGTAAGGTGGTTGTAGGCAGAAATGAACTGGAAAACAGGGCACTAATCAATCTGGTTGATGCCAGTGATGTGGTGATTGAACCGGTTGATGTCGCGGGACCGGTGGTTGTTGTCTGGCGTGGTGGCAACGAGGATGATGTCCAGATTGCTGCCCGGCTGTGCGCCCGGTACTCTGATGGCAAAAACCTGTCCCGGCTCAAGGTGCGGGCAGGTTTCAGGGTTTTTGAGGTTGCCCCGCTTGAAGAAGAGAAGACCCAGGAGTTACGGGTCGGTTGAGCCAATCGGCTTAGCGAGACAACTGCACATATTGCAAGGGGTTAGAAATTCAGTATAATTTATTAGATGAGGGCGGTTCAGTTTAGCGTTGTCAGTTTCCCTAAATTACAACAGGATAAAGAACTTTTGCGGTTAAGGGAGAGATTTGCACCAGGTGTATTTCAACTGGAGCCCTACATTCCGGTGGTGTTGCCCTGGGTACCGGTTGAACTGGGTGATGTGGTTGCAGTGGTAAACTGTTTAAGTGAAACGAGGAGAAAACTGCACCCGATTGCGGTTGTCTGCGACAACTGGCATCGTAAAGGTGAACTTCTGCTTGGTGATGTGACCGAGGGGCAGGAGGCGGTGTTAAATTTGCGGAAAGGGATTACCGGTGTCGAGCCGGTTCCTTTAATAAAGGATGATGATAAGAATGTTTATCTTGTAGTGTGCCGGGTTCCCGATGAGGATAAGTGGGGTCCTTTGCTTAAAGAGGCACAACATATTGGCAGGAGTTTAGGAGTTCTTGATTCTGTGGTACTCATCCGTACAATGCCGGACGGTTCCCAGCAGCGCGTGGCAAACTTTCCTTTTGGTGTCGGCAGGGTAGATTTTTATGAACAGTTGGTGGGATAAACACAAAACAGTCTTGACCGGGAAAATCCAGACCTGAACAGAAATGTCCACCACCTGAAACGCTCTAAAACAACAACCTCCTGAAAAATAGTCTCTTACAATTCTGGCATACTGTTTGCCATTATTTCAGGCGATGGCAAGTAGAAAATCAAAAACAGGAGGTAAAAAAATGAAGAAACTGCTTGCGCTCGTTGTAGTCGGGATTCTTGCCGGCAGCGCGTTTGCCGGTAACGGCGGTATCGCCGGACGGGTAACCAATGTTGCAACCGGAGAGCCTGTTGTCAATGCGATTGTCACCGCTTGCAACGACAGTCTGCCTGCAGGCCGAGCGGTGACCAATGAACAAGGTGAGTATCTTATTGAAGGGCTTAATCCGGGTGAGTACCGGGTGATAGCACGGGCGCGCGGTTTTGTTCCGGCACACTCTCCAGTTCTCGTGGTGGTTCGGGAAGGCAGTATCACCCAAGGTGTGGATTTGCGGTTAAGACCTCTACCAAGACGCACCGGCGCGATTAGCGGTAGAGTTGTGGACCGTATTACACGGGAGCCTTTGCGGGGTGCGGTGGTGATTGTGCGCAATCAGGCGGTAACCCGCCGGGAACGAACCGACCGTAACGGCTACTACATCATTCGCGGATTAGGTCCAGGAAGGTATCAGGTGGCGGCAAAGGCGCGGCGCTATTATGGTGAAGCGTATCCGCAGCCGGTTGATGTTGTTGAAGGCGAGGTTACGGAAAATATCGACTTTACCCTGCAGCCCAAGTTCCGGCGGGGTGGGATTTCCGGTCAGGTGGTTGATGCCAAAACTGGTAGGCCGATTGCCGGAGTGCTGATTACCGCTTTGGGTCCACAGGGTAGCGGCTTTGCCCGAACCAATGGCAATGGGTTTTACTGGGTTGTTGGGCTTGAGCCCGGTCGTTATACGGTTTCGGCGACTAAGTCCGGTTATCAGGCGGCAACATATCCAGAACCGGTTGAGGTCAATGCCAATGAGTTAACCCGCGGAATTGACTTTCGAATGCAACCGTTGCGTAATAACCAGATTGACAGCGACTGAACCCGGTCGGAATTTTTATTATTACCCTCTGGTGTGCTTCTGCCAGGGGGTAATCTTTTTATTGACAAAGTAGCCCACCGTTTTATGCTCTTAATACGAATCGGGTTGTATCCCAGGGTTATCTTGAAAAGTTGCAAAGGAGTCGTTGTGAAGAAATTTTTGGTTTTACTGCTGATGTGCTTTTTGCACTTAAATGCTGAAGTGGGCACCCGCTATTTGATTGTCGCCCCGGATTCGTTTGTTTCCGCCACCTTGCCCCTTGCTCGCAGGAAAGAAGTTGATACCGTTCTCCAACTGGGTTCAACCGAAAAAAAGAAGCGGGTGAAAGCAGGGGGCGATATTGCACATCTCGGTGGCGGCGTGTTTTTTGTTCTGAAAGGCAACAAGACATTAGAACTGGGGTGTTATGTACCAGCGGCAGGTTTAACCCGGGCACTGGCATTGCCCGGGCAAGGAGTTTGGAGCGGAGAGAGTACCGGAAAAGGTGGACAATCAATGCCGAGGGCATTAAACCCGGCGGTGCGGGAACGCTATTTAGACGGCCGGGCAAGCCAACACGAGGGCAAAATTGTCAATTTATGGATGTTTGATATTACCGGTCGGCTGGTGTTACAGTGGCAGGCAATTAGTTCGTTTGAGACCGCAGAGAGCCCGGCGGGCAGTTTAGCACCCGGTGTTTACTTCTTGGGGTTTGAAACTGATGCCGGGTACAAAGGGGTAAGTAAAGTAACGGTGGTGCGATGATAAAAGAGGTGTAGTCGAGGGGGTACTTCCGGTGCGACGGTTCACCATTTATGCGCTGATATTGACGGTGCTGGTGATTGCGGTGTTCAATGTTCACGGCTGGCTGGTTTTGTCCCGGAGTCGGGCGGCGCTGGAAGAGGAGTTAGGCAACCGGCTAGAAACCCTGGCAAAGACGATTGCGACCCAGTTGCGAGACGAAGAGTTCACACCGGAAAGGGCACGAACGCTGAACGAGACGATGAACGAAGCGGACCTGTTCAACATCTTTCTGGTTGATGAGAGTTTGCGTTATGTTTTTAATGTGCGGGAGCCTGAAGCGGCAGGAACAAGCGACCCGGCACTGGAACTGGATGCCACCGAAATTTTATCCGCCTTCAGCGGAATGCCAACCCGGACCCGGCTGTTTGCGGCTGGCCCTTACTACCTGAAAACCGCATATGCCCCGGTTTACAGTGCTCGTGGTACAATCGATTGGGTACTCGGGGTTGAGGCGGATGCAAGGTTTTTCCGCAACCTAACGCTTTATCGTAATTCGCTTTTGTTCATCAATGGGTTAAGTTTGCTGGCGCTGGTGGCACTGGTGTTGACTCTGGTCAGTGTTGCCCGGCACGCCCTGAAACTGGAACAGGCGGCGGCGCGCGCCAGCACCTTTGCTCTACTTGGTGAAATGGCAGCGGCACTGGCACACGAAATCCGAAACCCGCTCGCCACCATCCTTGCCGCAACCGAGCGGTTAAGGATTCGCTACGGTGCCGAAAACGACCCGACATTTGATTACATCCGGGAGGGGGTGGAACGGCTTAACCGGACCCTGACAAACTATTTAAGTATCGGCGCGGGCAAGTTAGGTGAAATGGAGGAGGTTGAGCTGGAGGCGGTTATTAACCAGGTTCTCCTCAGTATGGAAGAGGAGTTGAATCGTAATGGGTGCGGATTGAAAATCGGCTAGAACAGTTGCCCAGAGTTCGGGGTTCAGAACTCCATTTGCGCCAAGTTTTTATGAACCTGTTTCTCAACGCCCTGCAGGCACAACCCCAGGGCGGTTTGCTGAGAATTGAGGGGAAAACCGTGGAGAAAGGTGGCAGGAGGTGGTTGGTGGTTCTAATTACCGACCATGGGCCCGGGATACCAAAGGAGCACCAGAAGCGGGTGTTTGAGCCGTTCTTCACGACCAAAGAGAAGGGGAGCGGGCTTGGTCTATTTGTGGTCCGGCGGATTGTTGAGATGCATCAAGGCGCAGTGCGGTTGACAAGTACGCCGGAGCAGGGTACAACCGTGGCGGTGTGGTTGCCGGTATGAAGATTTTATTGGTGGACGATGAGCGGCGGTTTTGCGAGATGACCGCAGAAAACCTGCGTGCGCTCGGTTATGAGGTGAAGCCGGTTTTCAGTGGTGAAGAGGCGGTTCAGCTTCTTGAACAGGATAAGTTTGATGTGGTGATTACCGACCTGAAGATGGTGCCGGTGGATGGAATGGCGGTTCTAAAAAAGGCGAAAAAGGTAAATCCGGAAGGTGATGTGGTGGTCATCACCGGCTACGGCACGATTGCGCGGGCGGTGGCAGCGATGAAACAGGGTGCGTTTGACTTCATCACGAAGCCGGTGGCGCTGGACCACCTGCAGGCGGTGCTGGAGAAGATTGCGGAGCATCAGAAGACCAGAGAGGAAAACCGACAGTTGAAAGAGGAGTTGAAACAAACGAGTCGGTTTGCCGAACTGGTGGGTGATAGCCCGGCGCTGGCGCGCGTCAAGAGTTTGATTGCCAAGGTGGCGCCAAGCGATGCTACGGTGCTCATCACCGGAGAAAGCGGCACCGGCAAAGAACTGGTGGCACGGACGATTCACCGTTTGAGCAACCGGGCGCAAAACCCGTTTGTCGTGATGCATGCCGCAGCGTTACCTGAGACCCTGCTGGAGTCGGAACTTTTCGGGTATGAAAAAGGGGCGTTCACCGGCGCAACGAGCCGAAAATCGGGCCGGCTGGAGCAGGCGCAGGGGGGAACAATTTTTCTTGACGAGATTGGCGAAATTACCGCATCGTTACAGGTAAAACTGCTGCGCTTTCTTCAGGACAAAAGTTTTGTCCGTCTGGGCGGCAGGGAGACGATAACGGTTGATGCCCGAATTGTGGCGGCAACGAACCGGAATCTGCCAGAAGAGGTCCGTGCGGGCAGGTTTCGGGATGACCTTTACTACCGGCTGGCGGTGTTTCCGATTCATCTGCCACCGCTGCGTGAGCACAAAGAGGACATTCCGGCGCTTGTCCGACATATCCTGAACCGGCACGGTTACCATAAGGAACTTTCTGCGGAGGTGATGCAGATATTGCTGAGTTACGACTGGCCCGGCAATGTGCGGGAACTGGAGAATGTGCTGGAGCGGGCGCTGATTTTATCAGAAAAAGGGGAGATAAAGCCTCAGTGTATCCAATTTCCCGAACCGGTACTCAGTCCGCAATCGGCATCAGAGGTCGCGGGCACACTCTGGGAGATGGAACGCAAGATGGTGGAAGAGGCGCTGGCGCGTGCCGGGGGTAACAAGTCAAAGGCGGCAAAACTCCTTGGTATTACGCGGCGGATGCTCTACACAAAACTGGCAAAGTTCGGGATTGAAACCGAGGATGGCGAATGAATGTTTTGAGCCAGAATGGTGCAGGGATGTTCAGCCGGTATAACAGGGGTAAACTGTTAAGTGTTGTATTTTCAATAAATTGTAATTCTGGCACAGAGTTTGCTTTTAAGTAAGGTAAAGGTGGATATGAAAAGGTTTGCTCTCCTGATTTTAATCTCGCTGGGCGTGGTCTTTGCCCAGAGTCCGGAAAGGGTTGTTTCCGAACTGCGGCGGACCGATGAGGTTATTGAACGGGCGCAGTTGGTTGTTGAACCGTCGGGAAACGAGGAAGCCCAGACTTTGCTGAGAAGCGCAATTGAGATTCAGAATAGCGCCTGGGAAGGTTATCGGGGCCGGCGTTATCGCTGGGCGTTGAGCCGTACTCTGGCGGCAAGGCAGCGCGCGTGGCAGGCGCTTGATATGGTGGTGAACAACCCGGAGCGGGTCAGGCAGGAGATTGAACGGACCGCACAGTTGATGCAGGAGGCGGAACCGGTAGTCAATCGGGTTGACGAACAACGGGTAAAGGATTTGTGGCAGATGGCGCGCTCGGAACAGGCCGCCGCCGAGGAAAACTTCCGGGCGCAGCGTTACCGGATGGCGTTACGGTTCACCATTACCGCGCGCCAGCACACCGGCGTGGTGCTCAAACTGCTCAGGCAGACGCTTTCTTTGGAGAGGGTGGAACTGGAACTGGTGCGCACGGAGCGGATTCAGGAGCGGGCAAAGGGTCCAATTCAGGCGGCAAAAAATGTGCGGGCACAGGAGATGTTCAACCGGGCTGGTGCGTGGCAAGTACAGGCGCGCAATCGGTTCCGAGAGCGATTCCTGGGCCGGGCGTTGCGGTTGACCCTTGCCAGCCGGGATTTGACCCTGCGTGCCTGGGTGCTGGTCAACAAAGAGGGAAGTCCGGAGTTGTTAGAGACAACGCTGAGTGAAATTGAACGGTTGATTGAACTCTGGTCAGAAGAGTTTCAAAAGTTGAACGATGGCGCAGCCCGAAAACTTTTTGCGCAGGCGCTTAATCACCACCGGGCGGCCCGGGAATTGCAGAAGGCAGGAGATTTTGCCGCGGCATTGAAAGAGGCAACGCAGGCACAAAGGTTGATGAACCGGGCACTGGAGGTTTTAGAGACCGGTAATGGGGCGCCCGATTCCGAATGATGTGCCTGTTGATTTTAGTTTCCAGCCTAAACTTTAAAAACGAAGTCGGCGTGAGCGGCGACTATTTTCAGCAGCGTTACACTGTCATTGACACCATTACGAGAGACACCAGTTCCTTTGACAGCGAATTGCGGTTGTTCTGGGATTGCTGGCTCACACCAGAAATGGTTGAGAGCGCCCGGCGCAATTTCAGCAGCGGGGACTGGAGTGCGGGCAATGCGGTTGTATTTTCCACCCGCGCGCTGCGCGACCGGCTCAATCTGAACGGCACCTTACCGCTTAACTCCTGGTTGCAGGTACGCGGGGGCTACGACGGAGAACTGCGCTACTATCACCCGGGGTTTTTGCTGGTTGACAGTTCAATTTCGTATGCCTCTTACCTCAACAGCAATTTGAAAGTTGGGGTGGAGTGCACCCTCGGCAAAGAACTTACCTTAAAACTCAATGAGGCGCTGGAGGTGCACCGCTATTTGCCCGAAGACAGCGGGAACAACAGTTACCTTCTGAACCGGGTCCGGCTGGGTTCGGAGCTAAATGTCGGTGATGGGTTGTTTTTGGTGGGTACTTATGGCTACAACCGGCGGTTTGTGCCCCAGAAAGCAAGCGACAACTATGTTGAGCACACCGTTTATGTTGCGGGGGAAAATTACTTTGCCGGCGGTGGTCGAATTTCTCTTGACAACTACTTCACACGCCGGCGCTATCCCGAACGGGCGGGTTCTTACCGGGAAGGACATCCCATAGTCACATTTACCTGGGATTTTGGGGAAAACTGGGCGTTGACGGTTGACGAGGATTTTCGGTTGACACAGTATGACGAGACGACAACAGTTTATCAAAACCAGCTGGAGAATCGGCTGGGGCTGGAAGGAGAGTGGCGGCTCGGGGCGCGCATCGTTTTACGGTCGGGGCCGCAACTGGAGTTGAGTCGGAATGTGCAGCGGCGGGATGCGCAGGACTACAATCAATGGGCTATTTCTCTCGGCGGTGAGGTGTTTACACAAAACGGGCTCGGGCTGACGATTGAAGACCGGCTGGGCACGCGGCGGTACGTTGCGGCGGATTCCGGATTTCAGTCTGATTATCGGTTCAATGAGTTCAATCTTTTCGGTAACTGGCAGTTTCTCACCACCAGGCGCGGTGGACTGATTCTTGAAGTTATGATAAACATCGCGCCCGAGTGGCACAGCGAGGTGATTGACAACCTTGCCGCATTCAGTTATTCCCTGGGGCTGAAGTTTCAGTTCTGAGCAAGGCGCCAAACCGCAAATCGGCCGAGGGTGACTGTGTTGACAGAAAAGACCTTTCGGCTAAATTTTGAATAATGGCGCGCCGGATTGCCATCTGTAATCAAAAAGGCGGTGTCGGGAAAACCACGACCGCGGTCAATCTGGCGGCAGCACTGGCGCTCCGGATGCCGCACACCCTGCTGGTTGATATGGACCCCCAGGCACATGCCACCATCGGTTTGGGAGTGGACCGCAGCAAGGTCGCGGTATCGGTTTACGAAACTTTACTTGAGGCGCAGCGCATTGACGATGCGATTATCCGTAACCCGTTTCCCGGAATGGATTTGCTGCCGGCGACCATCAACCTTGCCGGTGCCGAGGTGGAGCTGGTGGATGCCGAACAGCGGGAGTTCCGGTTGAGCCGGGCGCTAAGTTTAATTGAGCCCAACTATTCGTTTATCATCATTGACTGTCCGCCCTCACTTTTACTTCTGACAATCAACAGTCTGACCGCGGCGCGCGGGGTGATTATTCCGGTCCAGGCGGAATACTACGCCCTTGAAGGAATGTCAAGACTATTGGAGACGCTCAATCTCGTGCGCACGAGCCTCAATCCCCTTCTGGAGATTGAGGGGGTACTTTTGACGATGTTTTCCAGCCGGCTCAACCTCTGTCAGCAAGTGGAGAAGGAGGTGCGGGACTTTTTCAAGGAGCAGGTGTTTGAAACGGTGATACCGCGCAGTGTTCGGCTCGCCGAGGCGCCCAGTTTTGGTAAGCCCATCTTTGCCTACGACGGTCAGTCGGCAGGTGCCCAGTCTTATCTCGCGCTGGCGGACGAACTGCTTGCCCGTTACGAGAAGAAGGAGGAGGAAAAATGAGCGACAGCGCCCAGGAAAAACGCCGGGCATTGGGTAAGGGGATTCGGGCGATAATTCCGGAGCGAACCCAGGCGTCACTGGCAACAGAGTTCCGGCCCATTCCCATTGACGAAATTCGGCCCAATCCGTTTCAGCCCCGGACCGCCAAAGAGTGGGAAAAGGACCCAAAGTTTCAGGAACTGGTGGCATCGGTTAAGGAAAAGGGGATTCTGCAACCGGTGGTGGTACGGCGGCGCCGGGACGGTTACGAACTGGTTGCCGGCGAACGGCGCTGGCGCGCGGCACGGGCAGCAGGGTTAACAACGATTCCGGCGGTGGTACGGGTCGTTGACGATAAGGAGATGCTGGAGCAGGCGTTGGTCGAAAACCTCCAGCGCGAGGACCTGAACCCGATTGATGAGGCGCTCGCCTACAAAAAACTTTCTGAGGAGTTTCAGCTGACCCATGAGGAGATTGCGCGGCGGGTTGGCAAAGACCGTTCAACCGTAACCAATGCGCTACGCCTTTTAGGCTTACCGTTTCGGGTCCGGGATGCGCTTGCCGCCGGTTTAATCACGCCGGGCCATGCCCGGGCGCTTTTGAGCATCAACAGTCGGCGCGAACAGGTGGAGTTGTGCGAGCGGGTGATCAACGAAGGGCTTTCGGTGCGGACGCTGGAACGGTTGTGCGGTGGCGGAAAACAGCGCCGGCCAACACAAACAGTGGAGAAGGATGTCCACATCAAAGAACTGGAAGAGGCGTTGCAAGAGATTTTCCAGACCCGGGTCCTGATTTTCCCTGCCCGGGGTGATAAAAAACCGGGGCGGGTGGTGATTGAGTTCTTTTCCGATGAGGACCTGAACCGGATTGTCAAACTCCTGAAAAGACAGTTGTAAGTGGCACGCAAAGAGGTCACCGTTTTCATCTTTGGCAACTACACGCCCAATGCGCTGCGTTTCAGCATCTCGCTTGCCCTGGCACGGTTTCTGTTTGTGGTACTGCTGTTTATGACCGTACTCTTGTTCGTTGCCTTCGGGCTTGTGGCATCGGGCGTGTACCGGTTCAGCCGGATGGTGTATCTAACACAGCGCAACCGGCAACTGGAGCAGGAGTTTAAAAAGGTTAAGACGCTTCAGGAACGGCTGGAGTTTTTGGAAAAAGAACGGGAGAAACTGGCAAAGATGCTGGGTGTTGACCTGACGCCACCGCCGGTTAACTGGCAGACCGGAATGGTTGACTCCGCCGCAGTACCCGATTGGGTTAAAAGTCAACCCTGGGGTAGTCAACCCTTACCGGTGCTCGTGCCGGTGAGTAACTATGTGATTTCGCGCGGGGCGAGTGCCGAGCATATGGCGATTGACTTCGCCTGCCAGAAAGGCAGTCTGGTGCGGGCAACGGCCGATGGGGTTGTTGCGGAAAGGGGGGTTGACAAACAGTTCGGCAGATACCTCCTGTTGCGGCACGACAAGGGCTACGACAGTTACTATGGCCATCTTGAGACCTGGCTGGTCCAGCGCGGGGACACGGTCAAAGTGGGTGAGGCAATTGGCAGAGTTGGGATGACCGGACAGGCAAGTGCGCCCCATCTCCACTTTGAAATCAGAAAAGACAGCAGGCCGCTTGACCCGGCAACAGTTTTGAAACTGTAAAGTCGGTCTTCCGGACAAAGGGCGTGGTCAATTTTACCAATACAATCCACCTATCTTTTAGACCCCGTTTTACCACCTTTTTAACGCTCTCTTAACTTATTGAAATCCTAATGATTACAGTAGGGGGTACGGTATGGGTAACGGTCCTCTGGGTCGTTCCCGGGGTAGTAATCAGGGCCTACTTGTATTGTGTTCCGGTCGTCACCTTAGCGGGTTTTCTAACCGCGCGGGGTGAAATGGGATTTCGGGTCAGTTGACGGGCAGATAAGTTTAAGGCAGATTAACTTGTGCCGTGCGGTGGAACAGAGTGATATTTAACAAGATAGGGTTGGGAACAGTGAAGGGGGTGGGTGTCTTCCTGAGTCGTAGCAAATTGCTCAAAAGAGATTGGGAAGGTTCTTTAGTCGGCGCGGAAGCGGTTTCATAGTGTCAGCGGTGATTTGAATAATGAACCGGCAAACAAAAAGGCTGTTTAAAGTTGACGGACTCGGGCTGGTCAGTAAACTTAAAAAGCGAAGCAAAAAGGAGGTGTTTGTGTTGAAGTACTTTAAGGTTGGTGCAATGGCGCTTCTGCTATTGACACCAGCGCTGGTGTTGGCCTGGCCGCAACCCGGCGACCCCGCTCCGGATGTTTCAGTTCCGGACACCGCCTGGGTTACACACCTTGTGCCTTCGGAGTACCGGGGGCAGGTTGTCCAGCTGTTTTTCTGGCAGTCCACCTGACCAGGTTGTCTCGCGGAGTTGCCGCGAATCCAAGCGATGTACGATGAGTATGGCGCTCAGGGGTATGTGCCGCTGGCAATAAATCTGTTCCAGGATATGAATTCGGTGGTGAAGGTTTATGCCCGGCAGTACTCCTATCCGTTTTTCCGTGATGGTGGTCCGGCCTGGGCCGCCTATCGGATGAATGGTTATATCCCGCTGAATTATGTGATTGATACCGCGGGCATCGTGGTCGGGTCGATGGAAGGTTTTAATGAGGCGGTCATCCGCAGCTGGATTGAACCTTACCTGACCGGTGTTAAGGAGGAGGAGAAAGCAGCGGTATTAGAGTTGACACGGGTTTTTCCGAATCCTGCTGGGATGAGTCAGAGGCTCAGTTTCAGTCTGCCGGCGGCAGGACCGGTTACGGTTCGGGTCTATTCCGCTGCCGGAGAACTAATGCGTACTGTGTTCTCCGGGACACTGATGGCGGGCAATCATTCTTTGGTCTGGAATCTGACCGATGATAAGGGTAAGCCGGTGCCGAACGGGCTTTACTTTTATGAGGTTGCCGCCGGTGCCAGCGGTATGCGGATGAAGGCTTCGGTGTTGCGATAGCGGGAACAGGCTTTAAGGGGCGTCCGTTTTTCGGGCGCCCTTTTTTGTTGACCGGATACGGGCAGTTTTTAGAATAGTGGTGTGAAAAGGACGCTGATTTTTGTCCTGATTTTGCTAATGGTCGGGAGCGGCTGTCGGTCGCGACCAGGGAAGGTGAAGGTTACTTTTTGGCATGCGATGGGCGGTGAGGCACAGAAGACCTTGAAGGCGATGGTTGAGCGTTTTGAGCAGGAAAATCCAGACATTGATATTGTGCTGGTGGGGATGGGGAACTACGATGCCTTGGCGCAGAAGTTGCTGGGCGCGGTGGCGGTCAAGAGTCCGCCGACGATTGCCCAGATGTATGAGAACTGGACAACGCAGTTGTTTGCCGCGGGCGAACTGGACTTTTTAGAGGATTATATGAACGGTCCTGATGGGTTGACAGAGGAGGAGCGCTCGGACATTTATCCCCGGCTTTTAGAGAACAACCGCTGGGAAGGGAAGGTTTTGACCCTGCCGTTTAACAAGAGTGTGCCGGTTTACTATTACAATGTGGCGATGTTGAAAAGGGCAGGTTATGATTCGTTTCCCGGTACCTGGGAGGAGTTTCGCAAGATGTGTCGCCGGTTGGTGCGCCAGAATGAGCAAGGCGAAGTTGAGGTGTGGGCGACGGCGAACGGGACCGATATCTGGATTTTTGGCTCGATGTTGTTTCAGCGGGGTGGCAGGTTTTTAGACCAGGAGGATGGGAAGCCGGAGTTTAACAGTCCGCTGGGCGTTGAGGTGCTTAAGTTTCAGGTGGATTTGATTTACCAGGACCGGGTCCAGACGACGATGATGGGAAGGAATCCGATGGACGACTTTTTGGTCGGCAGGGTGGCGACCTTGACCGGCAGTTCAACCTGGCGGGCACCGGTTGTTGACAAAGAAAGTTTTCCGGTGGGGATGGCGCCGGTACCGCTTTGGGGTAAAAAGCGGGCGGCGATTATCTATGGGACGAACATCGGGCTGTTTAAGAGGGCAAAGCCGGAGGAGAAGCGGGCGGCGTGGCGGTTTATCAGGTGGTTCATTGCGCCAGAGCAGCAGGTGGAGTGGTCTCTGGGCACCTGGTATGTGCCAATTCACCGGCGATGCCTTGACGACCCGCGGCTTAAGGAGCGGCTGGAGAAGACGCCGGGCTTGCGCGCGGCGTATGAACAGATGGAGTTCGGGGTTTTTGAGCCCCGCGGGCTGAAGTGGCTTGCCGGTCGCAAGGCGCTGGTTGAAGAACTGGAGGCGGCAACGCTGGGAATCAAAACGCCTGAACAGGCGCTAAACGATGCCGCGCGGCGTTATCAGGCTCAGTAGCGGACCGATTCCAAAATAAGACCGTTTGCCGGTGCGGTCAGGAACGGGCGATGTTTTTTGCCGGCAAGGGCGGCGCGGATTTGTTGCCGGGTGAGGCGGCCCGCCGCATAAGCGACCATTGCGCCAACAATGCGGCGCACCATCTTGTAGAGGAAACGGTTGCCCTGGATTAATATGGTTATCTGGTCTTTGGAGGTTTTTACCCGGATTGAGGTAATTTGGCAGATGCCGTTTGGTTCTTTGGTGTGGCAGAAGGGGTTGTAGTTGTGTTCGCCGAGAAACAGGCGGGCGACAGATTTAAGGCGTTCAAGGTTCAAAGGAAAAGGGTATTCCCAGGCGTGGCGGCTGCGGAGCGGGGAACGAATGAGCACGATTGTGTAGGAGTAGGTTTTGGCGCGGGCGGAGTAGCGGGCGTGGAATTGTAAAGGGACGACCCGGGCGGACTTTACGAAGATGTCGCGGGGCAGGTAGAAGTTGAGTGCGGGAGCAATTTTTTCTGTTGGAAGGTAAGAGGAGGTGAAGAAGTTGGCGCTGTAGTTGCGGGCGGAGACACCAGCGTCGGTGCGGCTGCAGCCGTAAATTTCGGTGGCGGTACCGAAGAGTTGGCGGAGTGCATTTTGCAGTTCACCCTGAACTGTTGGTCGGTTGGGTTGGATTTGCCAGCCGTGGTAGTTTGTGCCGTCGAATTCGATTGTCAGGCAGATGTTGCGTTGCGGTGCGTTTTTTTTCATCGGTTATAAGATGATGAATACGGTGCTACTGAGGGCGGCGGGGATAAGAATCAGGAGGTCACGAGGAAGGATGTTTAACCGTTTGCGGGTCAGAACCGGGGGCGGTTGGTTGCGACATTGGTCTTCTGCCAATTTGAGGCGCTGGACGATGGCGTCCGGCAGGTGGCGCATTTCGCTGATGCGGATGTCGGCAAATATCGGGACGAGTTGCAGGGTGGTGGTCAACAGGTAGGAACCCCGGGTTCCCAAAATGGTGTTAAAGGTGTCGAAGAGCTGTTCTTGGGGGCAGGCGGTGATGAGGAGAGCGGTGAGCAGGACACCCCAGAGAAGACGGTAGGAGATGAAGATACCGTTGAGGGCGCCCGGCGCACTGAAGAGGTTGAGGATTCTGGGGGTGGGACCAAGCAGGGCGTTGGAAAGGATGAGGGCAGGTGCAAGCCAGATAAAGGTACGAAGGTTGATGGTGTTTTTACGCCCTGGTTTGAGCATAAGGAAAAGGTAGAGGATGAACAGCGCTGAAATACCAATCTCCCAGTAGCGGTTGATGGTTAAAATTCCGGGCAGGGAGAAAACGAGGGTCAAGATTCTGCCCGGTACCGAGAAGGTTTTTGGGGTTGTCAGGCTTCTTTTTTCTCTTTCTGAGCACACTTCATACAGAAACGGGCAGCGGGTACCGCTTCAAGTCGGGCAAGGGGTATCGCTTCGCCACACATTTCGCAGATGCCGTAGGTGCCAGCAGCGATTTTGTTAAGGGCGTCGTCAATGTCGCGCAGGCTGCGGGATTCAATGGAGCGTAACTGGGAGGCGAGTTCCCGCTGGAAGTTTTCGGTGCCTTGGTCGGCGATATGGGTACGATGGCTGGAAAGGTCACCGGTGTTGGATGGAGTATCCATTACCTGACGGGTGAAGTTGCCCTGGCGCAGGATGCGCTGTTTTTCTTTAAGGAGCGCCTGCTCCAGCCGGCGCAGGTCTTTTTCGGCGATGTGGAAACTGGTTTTTTTCTTCTTTTGTGCCATTATCTTTTTACCCTCCTGATGGCAAGCCGTGCCGGCTCGCGGTTTATGTTAAGTTCGGTTTCAACCTCCGGGTTGGGAAGGGAGTCAAATTTTAACTCTTCTGCCAGGGTTTCCTGCTTTAGGTAATCTTTAAACATCGCAATCGCCTGATTGAGCCGTTCTGAACCCTGACAGGAAAGGACGATGCGGTCGGTTACCTCAAACCCGGCACTCTTGCGCAGGTTCTGGACCCGGCGGATGAGTTCGCGCACCAAACCTTCGGCTTCCAGTTCCGGTGTCAGGTTGGGGTCGATACCGATGGTGAAATGGTCGTTTTCTTCGACGATTAATCCTGCGGGGATAGTAGAGTCGGTAGTGAAGGTGATGTTGCGGATGTTCAGTTCTTCTTTGACAATCTCGCTATCAGGTTCGAGGCGCTGTTGGTCGGTGGGTGGTTTTACAACAACAAACATCCGGGAAAGGGGTTGACGCACTTTGATACGGGATTTTTCCCGGGCGGCATGGCCGAGGGACACCAGTTCGCGGACGAGTTGCATATCAGCTTCAAGTTCTGGGTCGATGAGCGTTTTGTCGGGCTCAGGGTAGAACGATAGATGGACGCTTTCCGGGGCGTTGGGGTCACAGGAACGGACGAGGTTCTGGTAGATTTCTTCGGTGATGAAGGGGATGAACGGGGCAAGAAGTTTGACGAGGGTTACGAGGCTGGTGTACAGGGTGTGGTAGGCGGCTGCTTTGTCGTGGTCGGCCGCGGACTTCCAGAAGCGGCGCCGGCTGCGGCGGACATACCAGGTAGAGAGGTCGTCGATAAACTGTTCCCCAGCGAGTGCCGCAGCGGCGCAGTCGTAGTCGTCGAGCCGGTCGCGGGTAAACAGGACAAGGTTGTTGAGCCGGGAGAGAATCCAGCGGTCAAGACGGCTGAGGTGTTCTTTTTTTACATTGAGGGTCGTGGGGTTTACTTTGTCAATGACGGCATATGTGACAAAGAAACTGTAAACATTCCAAAGGGTGAGCAGTTTGCGTTTGACCTCTTCGCCGACTTTAAATCCGAACAGGAGGTTCTGGGTCGGGTTATGACGACAGAACACCCAGCGCATTGTGTCGGCGCCCATTTTTGTCACCGCCTCTTCCACTTCGATGGCGTTGCCCCAGGATTTGTGCATCTCCCGGCCATCTTCGGCTTTCATCGTAGCGTAGCCGAGTACGGTGCGGAAGGGCGAGCACTTTTCCAGTACGGTGCTCATTGCGAGGATGGCATAGAACCAGTTGCGAAACTGGCCCGGGAATGATTCGGTGATGAAGTCGAAGGGGAACCATTCCTGCCAGTAGGCACGGTCGGTAAGGTAATGGGTGGTGGAAAAGGGCACGATGCCCGCATCAAGCCAGGGGTTGCCGACATCTTTGATGCGTGAGACGAGTTTGCCGCACTGCGGGCAACCAATTTTTACTTCGTCAATCCACGGTCGATGCGGCGTGTGGCCAGCAAACTTCTCCCAGCCAGCACGCGCCCGCTCTTTTAACTCCTCCGGTGAACCGATGACATCAAACCAGCCGCAGGAGCATTTGAAGATGGGTAATGCAAGGCCCCAGTAGCGCTTTTTGGAGATGCACCAGTCATCCATATTGCGCAGCCAGTCGAGTTCTCGTTCCAAACCGAATTCAGGAATCCAGCGTACCTGTTTTGCCGATTCCATTATCGCTTCCCGCAGCGGGTCCATCGCAATGAACCATTCGTCGACGAGGCGGAAGACCAGTTCAGCGCCACAGCGCCAGCAAACCGGGTAGCGGTGGGTGTAATCTTCCACCCGATAGAGAAGCCCTTTTTGTTTGAGGTTTTCGAAAACTTCCGGGGCAACCCGGCTGGCTTCTTTGCCGGTGAGCCAGTCAAACCCTTCTTTAAATGTGCCGTCTTCGTTCAGGGGGGCAATGACCGCGAGGTTTTCCTCTTTGCCGAGGAGGAAGTCCTCTTTGCCGCAGCCCGGGGCGATATGGACGATGCCGGTACCTTCGGTGGCACTGACATCTTTCCAGAGTACAACCCGATGTTCAACCCCTTGCTGCGCCGGCAGTTCGTCAAATGGTCCCCGGTATTTCAAGTTGGCAAGTTCTCTCCCTGGGAACTCTTCAACTATTTCAACACCACTGCCTAAGACCGAAAGGAGTTCTTTGGCAAGTATTAAAATTTCGCCGTCTTTTTTCGCCCGAACATAGGTGAGGTCGGGATGAACGGCAGCGCCGGTATTTGAAGAAAGGGTCCAGGGTGTGGTTGTCCAGACAAGGAGCGATTCATTGGTCCGGTTCAAGATTGGGAAACGGACAAAAATCGCCGGATGGGTCAGGACGCGGTAGCCTTCAGTGGCGATTTCCATATCCGAGATAGCGGTGCCGCAACGGGCACACCAGGGCATGACATCGGTCCCTTCGTAAATTAAGCCGAGCTCGTGGCACTTTTTGAGAAAGAACCAGATGGCGTAGTTGTTTTCTTCCGACATCGTGTAGTAGGAGTTTTCCCAGTCCATCCACTGGCCAATAATGATTGACTGTTGGGTCTGGATGCGCGAGAATTTCAGCACCCGCTCTTTGCACTTTTCAACAAACTGGGAGATGCCAAACTTCTCGATGTCCTTTTTGGACTTGAAGCCCAGTTCCTTTTCTACTTCAACCTCGACCCATAGACCCTGACAGTCAAAACCGTTCTGAAACCGCTGGTCAAAACCGAGCATCGCTTTGTAGCGCTGAAACAGGTCTTTGTATGTTCTCCCCCAGGCGTGGTGGACGCCCATTGGGCCATTGGCGGTAATTGGGCCGTCAAGGAAGCGGAACTTGGGGTTGCCCCGGTTACGCTCTTTTAGGCGGTGAAAATAACGGCCTTCTTCCCAGAAGCGGAGAATCCGGGGTTCAATTTCACGATGGTCGGGTTGTGCAGGAACAGGTTTAAACATATCGATTTATCGTGCCCGTCCGCTGTTTTTGATGTCGGCGCCAAACATTGGCCAGGAGGAGTTCGCAGGACCGCCATAGCCAACAACACACCAGGCACGTGTACCATCGCCGATGTAGATGTAACCGGCGTCGTCAATCTTCGGAGCCGAGATAAATTCGCCCGGTGTGCCAATGCCCAGACCTGCAGCCCAGCGCCTTGTGCCATCGCTGTTAACGGCATAGAGCGAATCTCGATCGCCTTGGTTGTCCGTTAAGCCAACACAAAGGAAGTAGATAACACCGGTGTTGCTAACCGCCGGTGTTGAGGCGTCACCGGTCAAAGGTGGGATGAACTGCCAGTTGATGTCACCGTTTCCCGGGGAAAGGGAGAGTAGCGTACCGGTGAGGGTGATGTAAATTGTACCATCACTGCCGACTACCGGAGCCGAAAGTTCGCCGACAAATCGGACCGCCCAGTTTTCCATACCGTCGGCAAGGTTCACCGAGGCAAGCCAACCATCCTCATCGGTTACATAGATAACCGAACTTCGGGTGTCGATTGCGGGCGGCGCCGCAACTGCCTGCCGCATACCATAGCGCCATTTTATCTGACCATCGGACGGGCTAAGGGCATAAAGGGTGTCGTCCTGAGACACGAACACCGTGCCATCTGGACCGATTACCGGCGAATGTTCACCGCCGCCAGCGTAGAAAACCCATTTTCGGGAGCCGTCTTCAGGGTTGATGGCAAATACCGAGTCGTTTTCGGTCTGGATGAAGATTGTGCCATCAGCTCCCAGAGCAGGCAGGGCGGTTATTCCGGAACGAAAAGTTGCCTGCCATTTTTTCTGACCGGTTGGAGTCAGGGCGTAAAGGTTACCTTCTTCAGTGCCGATGTAAATTGTGCCGTCTTCAGCGATTGTCGCACCGATGGAAAGTTCATCTTCGCTTTCTGGGATGAACTCCCAGCGGCGATTGCCGTTGGTGTTGCGGCACAGCAACGCCGGAATGTCCGATGCAGGAATGTAAATATTGCCTTCGGGTCCAATGCTGAAGATGTGGTTGGAAAAGTCGGCAGAATCTTCGGGTGATTCCGGGTCGGTATAGGTAAATCGCCACCGAACTTCGCCTTCACCAGGGCTTATTTCAATAATTAGCGGCTCAGACCAACCAGAAACCCGGCCCTTAGAGTTTTTTGCTCGAACTTTTATTTCCATCGAGCCCGCGGTTGTGTAGGTGTGAGTGTCAGCATAAACGACGCCGCCATCCACCCAGTCAGACCATTGGGATTGGGAACCATCGCCCCAGTCGAACTGGTAAGCAACCTGGCTGCCTGCTGGGTCGGTGGTTCGAGTGGAGCAGGTATAGACAACATTTTTGTAACCAAGCAGTGAGCCACTGGGTTTTTCCGGGGCAAGCGGTGGTTTCGGACAACCGGAAAAGATAAACGCCGCGAGGAGTACAATTCCCGCGCCGGACAGTGTTTGCGCAATTCTAAACTTCATACATCCTCCTTGGATATAAAAACATCAGACATATAGGATAGCAGGAAAAAGACCACTGTCAAGGGTTAGCAGTAACCCGAGCAATAACTCGGTGCTCTAAAAATTCTAAAATCGCCGGCCGGACTTTTTCCCAGGGATAGTTATGGTCAGGAATGTGCCAAACCTCCTCCCACCGTTGTTTTTTCCCTGAAAACCGGCTTGATAGAATGTTGCGGACTCCTTTGAACAACGAGGCAAATACGATTTCAACTTCACCGGTGGTAAGAGGGTCGGTACCATCGTTGTCTAAAATAAGGTTGTTTTCACTGCGCAGCAAGCCATGCCAGAATGGCGGACCCAGCTCAATTGCATATGTCCGTTCTGCCAGTTGCGGGGGAAGGAGCTCAAGGACCTGATTGGAGAAAACTGCACCATTGGAGACACTGACGAAAATGAATTTTAACCGGGGATTCGCCAGAGCAAACGAATCAAGTTGGGCGACCAAATGACGTGCCTGAGAGTGATGGAGGTCGAGCATCTCGGTTAAAGTCTTCAACTGGATTGGAAGGCTCGGAGTTGTGGCCGGTGGTTTGACAGGTGCCCGATGGTAAGGGACAACAACTGAGGAAACTCCTCTACTGCTCAGGTAATGTTGAATACCTTTTACAATCGGCAGGATGTCGGGCGATTTTTTCAGCGGAACATTTCCCCAGCCCCCGCGATGGGTGATAATGACGACGTCAAATTGTTGTTGTTTTGTTTTAAGAGTAGTAAAAGATGATTCAATGAAAAGCGTTAAAAGTAGTTGCGGCAGAAGGCTGAGCGTAGGCTACTTTTTGTTCTTGGTGCTGTCCTCGGGTACGGGTTCGGGCTTTGGGGCAAGGGCAAAGGTGTAACTGGACTTTTTGGCGTGTTTTGCTTTGAAGGATGAGCTTTTTGGGTTGCGGGCGAGAATAAGGCTGTAAGATTGGCCAGGTTTTAATTCGGTTATTGCGGTGCCTTTCAAACCTGCCCAGTTGAGCGGATAGGTGAACTCAATCACCATTTCGTCGGTTTCGTCGTCGTAATCGATTTCCCAGTCTTCAAGGAGGTTTGCACCACCGGCCGGTTTATGTGACCAGCCAACTCCGATGTGGTTTTCGAGGTTTGTAGAGTCGTCGGTATAATAGCCGATAAAGATGTTGGATTTGTCCATCTTGGGCGAGCCCAAACCAATCGCCATCCAACCCATTCCCTTTGCGGAAAGTGCGATGTAGAGCAGGCTGTCGTCATAACCCCAGTGAATTGTTATGCCGGTAATTGGGTCAAAAAATGAATTTGGATACTCCTGGCTTTCAACATCAACAAACCCATCAACGCTGACCCAATCTTCCAGTTCAGGGTCATAGGGGATAATTGGAGTTTGTGCTTTCCCTTTTTCCTGGGCGGTTGCTAAAGAAATGATGAGGGTGAGGATAACAAACAGGACGGTCTTAAAGTTTTTTCTATCCATGGCATTTCTCCTTTCATACATTTTAATAGTTTTAAAGTTTAAGTCAAGTTGTATCACAGGCATCAGTTGCGCTTTACGAACAGAATAAACAAAGAGCGCATTTAGGAAATTAGCTGTATTTTTATGCCGTGCCTGACGATTTTGTCGGCAATTATTTGTTGTTTGTCGCAAGCACAAAAACGCTTTTAATTAGTTAAGTACTTTCTTTATAATATCTTAATGTCCTTATTTTGTGCGACAATGTCGTGGAATGAAATTTGCATAGTAAAAAAAGAGATTGTGGGAGTGGCTTTTGAGGGGGTGGAGATGCGTCGTAGCTCTGCGCCTGGCCGCCCGTTTAATGTCGGGCGGTCTTTTTTTATTGAGTTTTAAATGGGTTGTTGTATAATAAAACAAACAACCGAGGATTGAATTATGGACGAAAGGATTATGCCGATTTTCCTGCGGCGCAGTGTCCGGGAGTATAGCGATGCGCCAGTAGAGGAGCGTGATGTTTTGGCTCTCCTTGAGGCGGGGATGGCAGCACCCTCGGCAAGAAACCTAAAACCGTGGCACTTTATTTTGATAAAAGACCGAAAGATTTTACATCGAATCACCGATATTCACCCGGCAGCGCAGATGCTTAATCAGGCGCCGCTGGCGATTGCGGTTTGTGGTAACCGGGATGTTTCACCGCACTTCTGGGTTCAGGACTGTGCGGCGGCAACTGAAAATATCCTTATTGCCGCGGCGATGCTCGGACTGGGTGCAGTATGGCTTGGTGTTCATCCCCGGGAAGAGCGGGAAAGGGCTTTGAAGGAGTTGTTGGGGATTCCGGAAAAGTTCGGTTTGTTGTGTCTTATTTCCGTAGGAGTGCCCAAGGCTAATCCGGAACCCCGGACCCAGTTTGACCCGAGTCGAATTCATCGGGAGCAGTGGTAAATCGGGTGCCGATAATTGCGGCACCAATCTGGGAGAGGTGGAAGTTAGCCCTTTCGAGGTCGGCGATTAAGTCCAGATGAATTGTTGATGTGTCGAGCGACTCTTTGAGCCCGCGGGCTAAGCGGGTGAGGTGCCGGTTGTGAAGTTCCCGTTTTCGTACGACACCCCAAGCACGTTTTTGGGCAAGTTGTTGGGCAAGGTTTTTGTCCCAGGTGGTGAGGCAGGCAAGGGCGAGAGTAAAGTTTTCCGCAACCTCGTGATGGAACTGTTTGATGTCCTCCAGACCGGATTCTGAGAAGGCGAGGTTTTCGTTGATTTTCTTGCGGGTGTAGTTGACAAGGTTTTTGGAAACGATGTCGGCGATATGTTCCAGTTCATCGGTGATGTAAAACAAGGCGAGGGTCTTTTTTGACATCTCGGCGTTGAGCATCTCCTGAGAGATGCGGGCGAGGTAACCGGTGAGCGCCTCTTCCAGCCGGTCAACCTTATCGTCCTGGGCAATGAGTTGCCGGCATTCCGTTTTATCTCCCCGAAGGAAAACGGTGATTGACTGGTTGAACATCTGCTGGACAAGTTCTGCCATCCGGAGGAGTTCG
This sequence comes from uncultured bacterium, assembly GCA_964626075.1. GTDB lineage: Bacteria > Hydrothermota > Tepidihabitantia > Tepidihabitantales > Tepidihabitantaceae > Tepidihabitans. The sequence goes on along the minus strand of CAZVDD010000008.1, from coordinate 39,327 downwards.
CGGTTCACCTGAGCCAGTGCCAGTTCGGGTGCGTCCAGGGCTGCGGGATTAAGATACCTGGTGCCCAGATACTTTTGTTCCCGGTCGGGAACAACGAAACAGAGTAGTTTCTGATATGCGGTCAGAAATGGAATAAAGAGCAAAGCGGCGCCGATGTTAAGCAAGGTATGGGCATTGGCAATCTGTCGGGCAACGGTGTTACCGGTAGTTGAAAATAGACGGGTGAGCGGGTCGAGAAATGGCAGGCAGACGATGCCGGTGATAATTTTGAACAGGACCTGGGCGACGGCGATACGCCGGGCTTCAGTTGTGGTCCGCCAGGAGGCGATTATGGCGTTTAAGGCGCTGCCGATACCAGCACCAATGATGAACGGAATGGCGGCTTTGAGTTCTACCAGTCCGGCAAAGGAAAAGCCCACTACAATCCCGATGGTGGCGGCTGAAGAACGGATGAGCGCGGTGACCAAAAGGGCAAACAAAAGGGCAAGAATTGGGTTAACGCTTGCAACTTTGACCACCTGCTGTATTGCCGGGACATACGGCAGTGGTTCGGCGGCATGCAGCACAACCTTTAACGAGTAAAACACCAGTCCGAAGCCAAATATCGCCTGACCGATATCCCGAACGCGGGGTAGGCTATTCATCAACACAAATCCAAGAAACACGACAAACAACGAGTATTCAAAAATTTTAAACGAGAGGAGCTGAACGGTGATTGTCGTGCCGATGTCGGCACCGAGGACGACACCGAGGGATTGGCCAAGGGTGATGAGGCCTGATGAGGCAAGCGAGATGAGCAGGCTGATGACCGCAGTTGATGATTGAAAGATGACCGTTACAACAATACCGACAAGAAGGCTAAAGAACCGGTTTCTGGTCAGGGTGAAGAGCGCCTCGCGCAACCGATTGCCGGCAAGTCGACGCAGTCCTTTGGAGCCGTAGTACATCCCGAAGAGAAAAAGTGCCAGACCGCCGACAATTTCAACGATGGTGAGTAAAAGCCAGCGCCGTTTTAGTCCGCGCAGGGAAAATATCAGTTCCTGACCATTAGCGACTACCCGGATTCGGTAGTCACCGGCACCGTTGCCAAGGTGCACCCGGCTGCGGGCAAAGCCCAGCCGGTCGGTGAAAACAAGGGTGTCAGTAATCTGGGCCGATTTCCCGGGATAAAATCGGTTCTCATCCGGTTCACTGATTAGAGAAAAGCGTACCGGTTGGCCGGCAATTGGTTTGCCGCCCTTCAACACCTGAACGGTGAGCGGTTTGGGCAGTTCAGCTCCTGCTTCGGTCACCTGGTTGTTTCCCGAGATGTCTTCATCACCAATTACGGCAAAGCGTAACTCCAGTTCCTGACCTGTTCCCCAGGAGGCAAATGCGACCACAAGTAAAATGAAAGCGGTCTCTAATCTGTTCCGCAGTCGCATAGGAAAACCTTAGAAGCAAAATTAGCATTTGTCAATGATTGTTGGGCACGGTTTTCTTGATTGTTGGTTTGAGATTGGTATTATTTTTAGGTTAATAAAAAAAAGGAGGTTTAATGTTCTCGAAACGGTATTTTGTTTATGCTCTCCTTTTCGTCACCGTCGGAGTTGCGGCGCCGATTGAGCCCGTTTTGATGGAAAGAATGGGAAAGGCACAGGCGGATGAGTATCTGCCGGTAATGGTTGCGCTTAAGGAGCAGTTTGACGCGGTGTCGGTGATCAACACCGTAAAGAACAAAGAGGAACGCTGGCGGATAACGGTCAACGGTTTGAAGGAACTGGCGCTGCGGAGTCAGGCCGGTGTGTTAGAGGAACTTGCCAGGTATGAGCGTGCGGGCAAGGTCCGGAATGTAAATTCGCTGTGGATTGTGAATGCGATTTACCTTGAGACAACGAGCGAGGTAATTTTGAAGTTAAGCGAAAGGCCGGATGTATGGTTTATTCAATGGGATTTGATTCCGACCGAGAATGCGCTGGGCGTTGACATAAAACGGCCTGCGGCTGATGTTACGGGCGGGACTTTTAACCGTGAATGGCATGTGAGGAAGGTAAAGGCGGACAGTGTATGGCTGGTTTACGGCTATACCGGTGAAGGCGTTGTGATTGGCAACATCGACACCGGTTGCGACTACAACCATTCGGACCTTGCCGACCATATGTGGGAGGACCCAAACTACCCGCACCACGGCTGGGATTTTGAAAACAACGACAACGACCCGATGGACAGTAATGGCCACGGTACCCACACCTGTGGCATCAATGCCGGTGACGGCACTGCGGGTGATACCACCGGAATGGCACCCAATGCCCGGATTATGACGGTTCGAACCAAGACGAGCCTGGCGCAACCGCTTCCCGATACGATTGCGGAAAATACGGTTTTCAATGCGATGCAGTTTTGCGTGGCACCGCCGCTTTCTCCGGACAATCATGCCCATGTGCTGTCGATGAGTCTGGGCTGGCAACATTCCTGGAACCCGCGGCGTGCGCTCTGGCGTCAGGCGGTAACCAATGTTGCCGCTGCCGGGTTGGCCTACTTCATTGCGGCGGGTAATGAAGGTTCTTCAAATCCCCCGGACAATGTTCGGACCCCGGGTGATGTTCCGGGACCGTGGAAACATCCAGCCGAGATGGCGGGTGGTTTAGGTGGTGCGATTTCGATTGGTGCCACCGATTCCCTTGACAATTACGCCTACTTCACCTCTTGGGGACCGGTTTCTTGGTCCAACGTGCCGCCGTACAATGATTACGCCTATCCGCCAGGACTTTTGAAGCCGGACTTTTCCGCACCAGGGGTTGATGTGGTTTCCTGCCGGCTGGGCGGTGGTTATGTCTCGATGTCCGGAACATCGATGGCAACACCGTGTGCCGCCGGGATTGCGGCGTTGATGTTGCAAAAGAACCCGAATCTGTTGCCGGAGGAGATTGATTCGATTATGCAGATGTCGGTTGTACCGCGGGGTACGCCGCCCAAAAACAACACCTATGGCACGGGCCGGATTGATGCGCTGCGCTGTATTGAGAATACACCGTTGCCCTTTGGAGTGCGGTTTTACCGCGCTGAGGTTGACGATTCTGCCGGGGGTAACAACGACCGGATTATCAACCCGGGCGAGACGATCAATCTGCCGGTATGGGTTAAGAACCTGTGTAACTATACGGCGAGCGGTGTGACCGGGGTTTTGAGCACCATTGACACTACCCACATCACATTGCTTGACTCTTTTAAGAACTTCGGCACGATTCCGGCGGGTGAGACCGCCTATTCCGGAAATCCGGGTTATCGGTTTACCGTGGCACCGGCTTGCACCAATGGCTATGCGCTCAAGCTCACGCTAACGGTGCGCGACTCTCAGGATTCGGCATGGACTTCACCCTTGACATTCAAGGTGGGTACACCGGTACTGTACGGCGATTCGGTTTATGCCTACGACAACGGCAACGGAAAACTTGACCCGGGTGAAGAGTGCGAGATTGCGGTGCAGCTGGTGAACGCCGGGTTCGGTAACGGCTACGATGTGAGCGTCATTTTGAAGTCGGGTGATAGCCGGCTTGAGGTGTTGGATTCGTCGGCGGTTTACGGGTTTGTGCCTGCCGACTCCTGGGTGATGAATGAAACGGACCGTTTCCGGGTACGGGCGAGCGCTACAATCCCGCGGGAGTATGTGATACCATGCACCCTGCGCATCAGCCAGACCGGCTATCCGACGCGCAGCGTGCCATTCGGGATTGAGGTTGGTAGATTGACAGCGGTTGACCCGATTCCGGATGGCCCGCGCCAGCCCGCACTCTACTACGCCTATGAAGACATCGATATCGAGTATTCGGAGCATCCGACATTTAACTGGGTGGAGATTAGAAATCTCGGGACCAGACTGACGCTTTCCGACGACGAGACGAGGCAGATTACCCTGCCGGCTGGTTTTGGACCGATTAAGTTCTACGGGCAGCGTTATACCCAGATTTCAATCTGCTCGAACGGCTGGGTTGCGCCGGGCACGGCAACGCAAACAACCTGGACCAATACCGCCTTACCCAATCCTAATATGCCACCGATGTTCTGCCTGAAATGGGACGATTTGTATCCGCCGACCGGTAACAGTGTTTGGTACTACCATGATGTTGCGAACCACCGGTTTATCGTTGAATGGGATTCGGTGCACTACTACAATCCGCGTGACTCCTGGGATAAAATGGAGATTATCTTCTACGATACAACCTTAGCCGCGGCGGATGGTAATACCGAAGTGGTCTATCAGTATCTGACCGCGAACTGGAACTCAAGTATGACGATTGGTGAACAAGACCCGACACGGACGATTGCGATTCAGGTGGTGTTTGACAACGCCTATCACCGGGCAGCAGCGCCCCTTGTACCGGGCCGGGCGATTAAAATCACTACCGATGCGCCGCTGGTGGCGATTGGTGAAGATGCGAAAAATCTCTTGACACGAGTGAGCGGTCTTAAGGTACTACCGACCACTTTCCGCGACCGGATGCAGATTCGGTTTACCCTCAATCAGGAAAGTCAGTTGCGGCTGGTTATCTACGACCGGACCGGGCGTAAGGTAAAAACGGTCGTGAATGGCCGGATGAAACCGGACAATTATCAACTGGTCTGGAACGGCCAAGACGATGCGGGTCGTCAAGTGGCGCAAGGGGTATATCTGGTTCGGCTGGAAAGCGAGAACGAGAGTCGTACCCTCAAGGCGGTTTATCTGAGGTGATGAGCGATAGAAACGGGGCGGGTCAATTGCGGCTCGCCCCGTTTTTGTTTATGCCCGGGAGTGTAACTTTTCTACTGGTAACGATTTTAATTTTACTGGCATTGGTGGGATGGTTGCTCGGTACGCCGCGGTTTTCAACGTTGCGGGCGACCGCGGACCAGAACGGGTCGATTGTTTACCAGGGGAGGAAGCGGAATTTTCTTTTGCACATCCCGGAAAAGGTGCGCGGGAAAAAGGGGGCGCCGCTGGTGCTGGTGCTGCACGGTGGCGGTGGAACTCCAGAGGCGGTTGCCAGACTTACCGGGTTCAGCAAACTTGCCGATAAGGAGGGGTTCATTGTTGTTTATCCGGAAGCGGTGAACCGGCACTGGAACGATGGCCGAGATGTAAAACGGTTTCTTTCGCACCGAGAGAATATTGACGATGTTGGCTTTATTGCCCGGCTGATTGATACCCTAATCAGGCAACTGGGCGTTGATTCAAGCCGGGTGTACGCCGCCGGGATGTCTAACGGCGGGATGATGTGTCAGCGTTTAGGTTGCGAGCTTTCTTTGAAACTGGCGGCGTTTGCGTCGGTGGGCGCATCCTTGCCAGAAAATCTCATCGGTCAAAAGCCGGTGATGCCTATTTCGGTTTTGATGATAAATGGTACGGCGGACCCGATTGTGCCTTTTAGCGGCGGTGGTGTTGGGCGGCATGCGAAACGGGGCAGGGTGGTTTCGGTGCCCAAGGCGATTGAGTTCTGGGTAAAGGCGAACGGGTGTGACAGCCCGCCGCGCACGGTGCCGCTGGTCGAGAGTGATACCGGTTTAGCGGTCCAAAAGACGGTTTATCAAGCAGGGCAAAGCGGCGCCGAGGTGGTACTTATAACGGTTGAGGGTGGTGGTCACACCTGGCCCGGAGGCAAGGAAAGACCGAGCCATTTTGGTCGCCTGACCGATGCGGTTAACGCCACCGAAATCATCGGGGAATTTTTTTTAAGGCACCGGCGTTAGTTCAGCCGGTTTTCGGACAACGGGTCAAAAAGGTGCAGTTTGTTGACTTCAAATGTGATGTTGACATTTTCCCCGATGCGGGGGGCGTGGTCGGGTTTGGTGCGCAGGACACAACGGTCGGTGCCGATTTTAACATAGACCAGCGCCTCATTGCCTAACTGTTCAGTAACCTCCACCTCCGCTTTAATCGGGCCGTTATCGGTAATGAAGATGTGTTCGGGACGGACACCGAGAACGATTTCGCCTTCCGGTTTTGTCCCGGGGATAACGTTGTCCGGCAGGTCGATGGTGAACGATTGGTGCACAAATCGCAGCGGCGGGGATATGATTCTGCCGGTAAAAAAGTTCATCGGTGGCGAGCCGATAAAACCGGCAACAAAGCGGTTTGCCGGGCGGTTGTAAATGGTCGTCGGGTCACCGACCTGAAGCAGTTTGCCGTTTTTCATCACCGCGATGCGCTGACCCAGGGTCATCGCTTCCACCTGGTCGTGGGTTACATAGATGACAGTGGTTTTCAGTTGCTGATGGAGTCGGGTAAGTTCGGCACGCATCCCGACGCGCAGTTTGGCGTCAAGGTTGGACAGTGGTTCGTCAAACAAAAACACCTTGGGGTTGCGGACAATCGCCCTGCCGACCGCGACCCGCTGGCGCTGACCACCAGAAATCTCCGCCGGTTTGCGGTCGAGGAGTTCATCGATGCCCAAAACCCGGGCGGCTTCCAGGATCCGGCGTTGAATCTCGTCCCGGGGCAGGCGGCGCAGTTTTAAGGCAAACGCCATATTTTCAAATACCGTCATATGGGGATAAAGGGCGTAGTTCTGGAAGACCATCGCAATGTCCCTGTCCCGGGGTTCAACCGAGTTGACCAACTGTTCGCCAATGTAGATTTCACCCGAGTCCGGCTCTTCCAGTCCGGCGACAAGGCGCAGCAGGGTTGATTTACCGCAACCGGAAGGACCGAGGATGACAAAGAACTCCTGGTCTTTGATTTCTAAAGAGACATTGTCAACGGCAATGACATTCTTTCTGAATGTCTTGGTGACCGATTTGAAGAGTACCTGGCTCATCGCTTGACTCCTTTATTTTTTGGGACCGAGGACCGTGAGGATGCGGGTTACCGTTTCTTTGAGATTGCGCCGGACGCAGACGATGTCAATCAAGCCGTGTTTGAGCATAAACTCTGCCCGCTGGAAACCTTCGGGTAGTTTCTGACCAATCGTATCTTCGATAACCCGCTGGCCGGCAAATCCCAACAGGGCACCGGGTTCCGAGATAATTACATCACCGAGCGAGGCAAACGATGCCATTACACCGGCGGTACAGGGGTCAATCGGAATGGAGATGAAGGGTACGCGGGCGCGGCGGAGAAGGCCGAGTTCAGCGGAAGTTTTTGCCATCTGCATCAGGGACAGGATGCCTTCCTGCATTCGGGCGCCACCCGAGGTGGCGATGATGACGAGTGGTCTTGTTTCAGTGCGTGCCAGCCGGATGGCGCGCGCCACCTTTTCTCCAACAACCGAACCCATACTGCCACCGATAAAACTGAAGTCCATCGCTCCGAACACCACGGGCAGGTTAGAGATGCGCCCCCGGCCATAGATGAAGGCGTCGTTTCGGCCGGTCTTTTCCCGTGCCTCTTTCACCTTTTCTAAATATTTCGGAAACTTAAGCGGGTCGGCGGAAACAATGCCCGGGTCCAGTTCTTCCCAGGTGCCTTCGTCGAGCAGGATTTTGATGTAGTCGTCCGGGGTGATGCGGAAGTGGTAACCACAACGGTTGCAGATGTAGAAGTTGGACTCCAATGTTTTGCGATAGATAATCTCACCACAACCGTTGCAGCGAAACCACAGGGTATCGCTCACCTTGCGCGCCATAGATGAAGTATAAAAACCGGGCTTTGCCAGTCAAGGCAAAGCCCGGTAAAAAAACCGTTGGTTGAGACGAGCGGCGTTACCGCATACCACCACGGGGTGGTCTTTCGGTGCGTGCCCGTGCTTCGTTCACGGTCAGCTGTCTGCCGTCCAATTCAAATTGATTCAGGGCGGCGATAGCGGCTGCGGCGCCCTCATCGGTCGCCATTTCCACAAAGGCAAATCCCCGAGACCGCTCGGTGAACTTGTCTTTGATTATCTCGACCGAGGCAACTTCACCGTGCTGAGAAAAAAGTTCCCGCAGGGTTTCCTCGGTGGTGCTGAATGGGAGGTTTCCCACAAACACACGCTTACCCATTTACTTACCTCCAGTAAGGTTTGTGCTTGGGGAGACGTTACAGGCTACGGGACAGAAAATCAGCCAGCGCAGACCTTAACGGACCACAAGCGTTTTCGGGTCTCCTATCTCTTAAGGCTGGTTCTTGACCCGGCAGAACCAGCAGATTAATGTTATCACGATTACTGCCCCTGTCAACTATTGCAACAGGGTGATGATACGGTGAACAGGCACCGGTGAGCAGGTGCGGGGCATTTAAATTGAAACGGTATCAATTTCCCATACCATCCCGGGTACGGTATCGGGGTTGGGTAGGGAAAATAAGGCGAAAACGGTCTAACATCTTTAACAACAAGGGGTTAATCGAGAAGAGTTAAAATCGGATGTATACTTTAAAGTATAATTTGTCGGGACGGGCAAAAAAAGAAGCGGGGTAATCGTATTTAGTGGTGGTATAGAGTCCGGACTAAAATGGTCGATTTCGTTGAAGGGCGGTTTGGTGTCTTTTTTTGTCCGATAATGTCAGGGTTGCCAAAAGCCAAGGATATGTGTATCATAACCGGTATGAAAGTAAGTTTTTTATATTTTGAAGGTTGTCCGCACAAAGAGCCGGCGTTGGCGCTGTTGAAACAGGTGTTGAGGGAGAGAGGTTATGCGGTGGAGATTGAGATGGTGGAGATTAAGAACGAAGATGATGCCCGGCGCTACCACTTTCTTGGTTCGCCCTCGGTTCAGGTGAACGGAATTGATATTGAAGAGAGTCGGCGTAATGACGCACCGGTTTTCGGGTGCCGGGTTTATAAGACAAAGGACGGTTACAGTGGTGTTTTTCCCCGGGAACTGATTGAGGCGGCGCTGGACAATGCCCAAGGAGATAAGGGAAAAAGGGGGTGAGAGTGGAGATTGTTGTATTCGGTTCGGGTTTGATGGCACAGGCGGTAGCGTTTGACCTTATCCGCCAGAAGGATGTGGCGAAGGTTTATATGATTGATGTTGACAAGAGGCGGCTGCGCACGGTTAAGAACTTTCTGTCAAGCCCAAAACTGGTGACGGTTCAAGCCGATGCCCGCGACCGAAAACTTTTGCCGTTAATCGAACGGTGTGCGGTGGCGGTGAGTTGTGTTCCTTACAACTTCAATTTCCGGCTCACCAAACTGGCAATTGCTGCCCGAACCAATTTCTGTGACCTGGGGGGCAACAATACGGTGGTGCGGCGTCAGTTTACACTGAACAAAGAGGCGGAAGTTGCCGGCATCACTGTTGTGCCCGACTGTGGTCTTGCTCCGGGGATGACCAACATCCTTGTGGCAGACGGTGTGAACCGGCTCGACCGAACCGAAGAAGTTCACATCCGCGTGGGCGGATTACCGGTGAAGCCGAAGCCGCCGCTGTTCTACAAACTGGTTTTTTCTGCCCAGGGGCTTTTGAATGAGTATGCTGAGCCCTGTCTGATTTTAGAGGGCGGCAAGATTAAAAAAGTGCCGGCGCTTACCGGTTCGGAGATGCTGCGGTTTCCTGAACCTTTTAACAGCCTTGAGGCGTTTCACACTTCGGGTGGCTCTTCGACCCTGCCGGAAACCTTCGAGGGTAAAGTCAAGACACTGGACTACAAGACGATTCGTTACCCCGGACACCGGTTGATGTTTCTTTTGCTGTTAAAAACGGCAATTGGTAACTGGCGCCGTGTGCCCCGGGCGCAACTTGCCTGTGCACTGGAACGGACTCTCGGGTTTGAAACCGATGATGTGGTTTTACTGCGGGTCGAAGTGAAGGGGATAAAGTTGGGTCAAAAGCGGACGATTCGTTATCAGTTGATTGACTATCGAGACAGGAAGACCAATTTGACGGCGATGATGCGAACAACCGGTTTTTCAGCCGCGATTGTGGCGTTGATGCTCGGCCGAGGTCAGGTTTTAAAGCAAGGCGTATTGCCCACAGAAAAGGCAATCCCGTCCTCGCGGTTTATCAGCGAACTGCGCCACCGGGGCTTTGACCTGCGGATTACCAGTCGCGCCGGTTAGACGACCGCGGCGAGCAGTTTTGCCGCCTCTTCAATGAGGGCAATTTCGTCCCGGGTAAAGGCGTGCGGCTGAGAGGCATCTACCGCAATCTCGCCCCAGAATTTGCCCTGTTTAATTATCGGCACAACCAGTTCTGAACGGGTTTCCGAGAAGCAGGTGAGGTAGCGGGCGTCGGCATTGACATCAGGCACCACCTCGGTGCGCATCGTGACCGCAACCGTGCCACAGATTCCCCTGCCCACCGGAATCTGTTCAAACCCGCGGGGCTGTTTGCCCTGGTATGGTCCGAGGACCAGGTTGTTGCCGACAAGCCGGAAGATGCCAACCCAGTTGAATTCCGGGAAATGTCTTTTAATGGTCAGTACGACGCGCGCCTGGGCATCTTCCGGGCGCTGACTGGCGCGGATCAGTTCCCGGAGTTCCTGTAATTGTGCCTGGTACTTCATATGAGAAATCTCCCGTCTTTCATTATCGGTTTGCCATCGCCATAAACGGTAAAACCTTTTCTTGTGTCGCAAACCATATCCCAGTGAATCACCGAGCGGTTTTTGCTACCGGTCTTGGGATAGCCGGTGCCGAGGGCGACATGGACGGTACCACCAATTTTCTCGTCAAACAGGATGTCCTTGGTGAACCGTTTGATTGAGTAGTTGGTGCCGAAGGCGAGTTCGCCGACCCGTTTTGCCCCTTCATCGGTGTTAACCATCGCCCGCAGGATATCGGCACCTTTTTCGGCGGACATTTCAACCACCTTGCCCTTTTTGAATACGAGCCGGATATTTTCCACCTCTTTACCCTGATAGATTGCCGGATAGGTGTAGCGGATGAACCCTTCGGTTTTGTCTTCTTCGGGTCCGGTGAAAACCTCGCCGTCCGGGAAGTTGTTGTGGCCATCGCAGTTTGCCCATTTTCTGCCCCGAACACCGAAGGTGATGTCGGTATCGGCACCGACAATGCGGATGGTGCTAAGCCGGTTCAGTTTGGCAATCAACCGCTGTTGCCGTTTAGAAATCTTCTGCCACTCCTGAATCGGGTTCGGTTTGTTTAAGAGCCCGGCACCAAACACAAACTCCTCGTACTCAATGCGGGACATCGCCGCCTCCTGTGCCAGAGCATCGGTCGGAAAGTTGGTCAGTACCCAGCGCAGTTTGCCTGCTGCTTCACGCTGCAATCGCCGCTGCAGCAGGATTTTGCGGGCGGTTTGGTAGATACTCATATTTGCGGCGTCGATACCGGTCAATTCTTTCAAATTCCAGCCGCCCCGAACAAAGATTAGCGCATCCGCCTTTTCCACTTCCACAAGGTCGGTCGGAGCGACAAAGCGTAACTGCTCGGGGCGGGCATTACGAAACAAAAGATAAGAGGTGTCCGGAATGGTAACCCGCAGCGTCACATTGGCACCGACCTTCAACGCCTCCAGTTCCAGCGCCTTTAACAGCGGCTCAGCATTGGCCGGTCCATAGATAACCGCCCATTCACCTTTTTTGAGCCGGACGCTGTAATGGACCATCAGTTTTGCCAGTTTTTCAATTCTTGGGTCAAACATTTTGCCTCCTTGGTATCATTTTAGCCGATTTTTTTCCGCCGGGTGACAAAAAACCCGACAATACAACTGAAGACGACCAGAATCCCAAAACCAAACAGTAACCGCCGCGCCGAGACGAAATTGGTCAACTGCCCGATTAAAAATGCGGCAAGGGCAAAGAGAAGGTGTAATAGCCAGTCCCGGGTGGAAAAGATACGGCCCCGGACCTCTTCCGGTACCGCTTCGTGTAACAGGGTGTCCATTCCGATGTAGACCGGAGACAGTGCCAATCCGGCGACAAATATCAAGGGTGCAACCGGCGCGAATGTTTTCGATGCGGCGAGTCCGGCGACAACGGCACCCATCACCAGAAAACAGACAAGGATGACCTTGTGTTTGGGCAGGCGATGGCCAATGATGCCGTAGCCCATTGAGGAAAGGAGTAAGCCGATTGAGCCGATGGCGGCGACATAACCAACCCCCTTTGTGCCCAGACCAACACCACCCAGTTCTCGACTGGACTGAATCACCGGGACATAGAGGACGACTACCGCCGCGCCTAAAATCACCATCAGGACGATTGAGGAGTAAACGAATAAGACCGCCGGTTCACCTTTTACCACGCGCAGTAGTCCTTTGACACTCTCAATCATTCGGGACTGCTCTTTGATAAAAAGTTGAACCTCGGGCGGGTGGGGTGAGTTGTACTTCTTGCCGCTGGCAAGCCGTTTGAAGATGAAGAGGAGCGAGATGACCGAGACAAAGTAGGTGAAGGAGTCAAGGTAAAAGCCTGCGGTCCAGACCGGTCGGATTCCCAGCCGAGCCCAGCCGTTCCAGTCAACGATTAAGCCGCCCAGCACCATACCGGCAAAGGTTGCCAGTCGGCCGACGATGTTTAACACCGAGTTGGCACCGAGCACCCGTTCTGGTCCAACGAGGTTGGGGATGATGGCGAGCCGGGCGGTGTTGAAGAACAAGCCAAAGAGAAACACTAAAAAGGCAAGGAGATAGACAAGTAGTAGTTGATTTGTCGCGATGGCAAGGAGCGGGATAAGTAGCACGAGAACAGTCCGGAACGAGTCGCACACAATCATCACTTTGCGCCGGTCCCAGCGGTCTACGAGAACACCGGCAAGCGGTCCAAATAGCACCGTGGGCAGGGCAACAACGACCGAAAGATAGGAGATTGCCCGGGCGCTTTCCCAGCCGAATTTGGTGGCGTAGTAGGCAATCATCGCCAGCAGTGCCATATAGTCCAGTTTGTCCCCGAACAAAGAGAAAGCCTGGGAGAGGGTAAATACAACAAACTCCGGAATCCGCAACACCGGTAACAACTGGCTCTTTCGGGGCGGCAGCGGTTCCGTCCCGCAAGTGATGTCGGGGTGGTTAGCTTCTTTCATAGTTCAGTAGCGCTGGAAGCGCGGGATTGGGTAACGGTCAAGCAGTTCCCGGTAAAACTGTTCAACCTGCTCGGCAATTCTTCCCCAGGAAAATTCCAGTGCCCGGCGCCTTCCGGCTGCGCCCATTTTGCGCGCCAGCTCGGGTTCTTTGAGAATTTTGACAATCGCCTGCGCAAGCCGGTGCGGGTCACGGGGTGGCACAAGGAAACCCTGCTCACCCGAGGTCAAGACGGTGCGATAACCAACAATGTCCGAGGCGACAACCGGTCGGCCCGTCGCCATCGCTTCGAGAAGGACGATGCCAAAACTTTCATAGCCAATCGCCGGGGAACAGAACAAATCGCAACTGCGGTAATAGGCGGGGCGGGCTTCACCCGGAATCAATCCTGCCCAGTAGACATTCTTTTCGACCTCTTTGTCAAGATAGCCTTTATAAGCGTAGCCCAACAAGCCGGTGCCGACCACGACCAGTTGCACATCCGGTATCTCCCGAACGATTTCGGGTAGTGCCATCAGCAGGTATTTGAGCCCTTTGCGGGGTTCGAACCGGCCCAGGAACAGGATTTTGGGTCGGCCGTTGTTGAGTTCGGGAACCGGCGCGACATCGGGACGGAAAAATTGGACATCGATGCCGTTGGGGATGATGCGATATTCACCGGGAAAGTATTTGGCGGCAGAGTCCCGGGCAGCGGTTGAGACCGCAATCTTGCCGTGAATCGCCCGAAAATAGGGCAGAAGAAAGGAGCGTGCCAGGGCATAGCCGATGCTTTTGTCGTGGTTGGCATGGAAGGTGAAGACATTGACGACGCGCGAGGCACGCAATGCGACCAGCGGCAGGGTGGGGGCAAGCGAACCGTGCATATGGATGATTTCAAACCCCTGTTCTTCGAAATATTTTTTGACCCGGGCAACAGGCCGGATTGCCACTGGTACCCGGGCAAACGATTTGTTGGAGCGAATAACCAATCCCCGGCCTATCCGAAAAACCTCTGATTCGTCGGGAACCTGTTCCAGACAGTCCATCATTCGGGTGCCGACATTGGGGGTGAGGATTTTTACCGTGTTGCCGCGCTGGCGCAACTCGCGCGCCAGGTGGTGAATGTGCTCGGCAATACCACCGATATACGGATAGTAGTTGTCCGAGACCATGCAGATGCGCATCGGCTATACTTTCCTGTTAGCAAACGCCGCCAAGCCAGCCTTGAGGACTTGCACCGCCCGCACCAAATCTTCGCACTTTAACACATAGGCGATACGAACTTCGTCTTTACCCAGCCCGGGTGTGGCGTAAAACCCTTGAGCCGGGGCGAGCATCACCGTCGCGCCGGCAAGGTGAAAGTCGTTTAAGAGGAAAATGGCGAACTCCTCGGCATCGGGCACCGGCAGCCGGGCGATGAGGTAAAATGCACCGCGGGGTCGCAGAAATTTGACCCCGGGGATTTTACTCAGTTCCTCACACAGGACATCACGGCGCCGCCGGTACTCATGGCGTACCTCATCAAAGTAGGAGGGGGGAATGTCTTTTGCCCGCTGGGCAGCAAGTTGGTCAACAGTCGGCGGGCAGAGCCGCGCCTGGCCAAATCTCAGCATCGCCGCCATAAAATCCCGGTTTCGGCTGGCAACGCAACCAATCCGCGCCCCGCAGGCACTGTAACGTTTTGATATTGAATCAACCATCACCGCCCGGTCTTCAACTCCATTTAAGTCGAGGACACTCAAAGCCCGGACATTCTCGTCATAGACAAACTCCCGATACACCTCATCACCGATTAAGAACAGATTGTACTCCAGTGCCAGCTGGCGCAGGAGTTCCATTTCCATTTCGGAGTAAACAGCACCGGTGGGGTTGCCGGGATTGGAGAAGAGAATCGCTTTGGTACGCGGTGTAATCAGGCGCACAAACTGTTCTTTGCGCGGCAGGGCAAATCCGTTATCGGCGCTGGTGGTTATCGGTACCAGTTTCACCCCTGCCATTATCGCAAAGCCGACGTAGTTGGTATAAAACGGCTCGGGCACAATCACTTCATCGCCCGGGTCGGTAACGGCTTTGATGGCAAACAGAATCGCTTCACTGCCCCCGGTGGTGACGAGGATGTCATCACCGGTAATCTCAATGCCCACCGAGTGATAGTAGGAAACGAGGGTATCGATGTAGGTCTGCAAACCCGCCGAATGACCGTAACCGAGAACTTTGATGTCAACTTCCCGGTAGCCGTTCATTATCTCAGCAGGGGTCTCGATGTCAGGCTGCCCGATGTTGAGATGGTAAACCTTTATTCCCCGGGCCTTTGCCTTTTCGGCGTAGGGCACAAGTCGCCGGATTGGGGATGCAGGCATTAACCGGGCACGCTGGGAAAGTTGCATTATTGGTTTTTCGCTCATTTTCGGCTCCTTTCATTGGGTTAACAGCGGTCTGATTTCCTGCTCCTGAACCGGTCCGACAACACCGGCAAAGAATCGGTCGTCGGTTAAAATTTCATCAACCAGCTGAGCAACCTCTTCCTGCTTTAACTGGTTGTAAGCGTCAATGGTTTCCTCCAGTGTTGTCACCTTGCCCAGCAGGAGGTAACTGCGGGCGATGCGCATCATCCGGTTGATGGAACTTTCTCCACCTAAAATTAGTGCGCTCCGGGTCATCGTCAATGACCGCGCAAACTCCTCCGGGGTGATTTTCTCCTGCCGCAGTCGTGCCAGTTCGTCTTTAAGAGCCGCAATGCAGCGCCTCAGTTTTCGCTTCTCGGCAACAAAGTAAATCCCTAACAGACCGGAATCTTCATAAAGTTCAACAAAACTGCCGATAGAATATACCAAACCTTCCTCTTCCCGCAACCTTTGAAACAAGCGCGAGGAGACGCCGCCACCGAGCGCGGTGTTGAGCACCGAAAGGGCGTAGCGCCTGGGGTCGGCATAGGAAAAGGCGGGTTTGGCAAGGCAGACAAAAACCTGGGACAACTCGCGCCGGGTGCGAATTAGGATTTGAGGGGGCATCAATGACGCTGGCGTCCGAACGGTCGTTGAGCAATCTTTCCGGTTCAAACCGGCAAGGTAATTTACAACCTCTTGGTGTTCCACAGCGCCGACCGCAACGGCGACGGCACAATTTGCTCCGTAATTCTGGTGATAAAAATTGTGTAGTTGTTGGCGGTTTATCCGGTCAACCGAGTTAAGTGTCCCAACAACCGGTTTACCTAATGGGCTGGTGCCGTAAAGTGCCGAAAGTAAAAGATTGAGGGCACAAGATTCCGGGTCTTCTTCGTTACTTCTGATTTCTTCAGTGACCACCTCTTTTTCCTTTTGCAGTTCGGCTTCAACGAAAGCGGGCTGTCCTAAAATTTCGACCAGCAACCCGGCAACCTCCGGCAACTTGTCAACCGGTGCCCGGGCGTAGAAGCAGGTCGCCTCTTTGTCGGTAAAGGCGTTTAATTCGGCACCGCAGGACTCTGCGGCAACATTTATCGTTCGCGCGTCCATCCGTTCGGTGCCCTTGAAAATCATATGCTCAATGAGATGGGCGGTTCCTTCCTGTCCGGGTGGGTCATCACGACTTCCCCGCCGGAAGGCAAAGCCGAGTGACACCGATTTTAGATAGGGCAATCTTTCTGAAATAACAAGCAAGCCACCCGGGACCCGGGTGGCTTGAATCTCTCCGGTACCGGAAAATTCTACCGCCATCGCATCAGTAAATACACCGCGGTGCAGTACGCAATTTTTAGAACCGCCCGCGTCTTTGTTCTTTTCCCCGGCTATGTCCTGTTCTACTGGAAGAGTGGGACGTGGAGCGTGCCGGGCGTCGGTCGCGCGGTTCGACAATACTGGAGTCGTTTGATGGTGGTATTTCACCCCGTTCTTCCATCGCCTTACGCCGGGATAGGTTTATTCTTCCCTGACTGTCGATTTCGGTTACCTTGACCCAGACTTTATCACCAACCTTGACCTCATCGGTGACTTGACGACAGTGACCTGGAGCCAGCTGGGAGATGTGAACCATACCCTCCTTACCGGGAAGGAGTTCCACAAAGGCGCCAAAACTGGTGACGCGGGTTACTGTGCCCTGGTAAACCTTTCCCACTTCAACCTCGGCGACGAGCGATTCAACCCACTCTTTTGCCTTCTTGAGCGCATCGGGATTGGTGGCGGCGATAGTGACCGTGCCGTCGTCTTCGATGTCAATTGTGGTGCCGGTGGCTTCGATAATCTTACGGATTGTCTTACCACCAGGTCCGATAACGGTGCCGATTTTGTCTTTGTCGATAACAAGGGAAATAATCCGGGGGGCGTAGCGGGAGATTTCGGGCCTTGGACGGTCGATGACCGAGTTCATTATTTCCAAAACCTGGAGCCGCGCCCGAGTTGCCTGTTCGATTGCGCTCCGCAGGATTGAGTAAGGGACACCGGGCAGTTTGAGGTCAAGCTGGATGGCGGTAATTCCATCCCGGGTGCCGGCAACCTTGAAGTCCATATCACCGTAATGGTCCTCATCGCCGATGATGTCGGTGAGAATCTTGAAGCGCTCACCCTCTTTAACCAGTCCCATCGCAATGCCGGCAACCGCAGTTTTAACTGGGACACCGGCATCCATCATTGACATCGAGCCGGAGCAGACCGAAGCCATTGAGGAAGAGCCGTTAGATTCAAGGATGTCGGAAACAATTCTGATGGTATAGGGGAAGGTTTCTTCTTTGGGCACAACCGCCTGCAGTGCCCGTTCGGCAAGGTCGCCGTGGCCAATTTCCCGGCGCCCTGGTCCGCGCAGCATCCGGACTTCGCCCACCGAAAAGGGCGGGAAGTTGTAATGGAGCATAAACGACTTTTTCTCTTCCATCGCCAGTTCGACATCATCAACCACCTGTTCATCCGACTTTGTGCCCAGTGTCGTGGTGGCGAGCGACTGGGTTTGACCTCGGGTAAAAAGGGCACTGCCATGGGCGCGGGGTAAAACGCCAACCGCGCAGTCAATCGGTCGCAACTCGTCCAGTTTTCTGCCATCAAGCCTTTGTTCCCGTTCGAGGATGCGCTTTCGGATATCTTGGCGCACAATCTCTTCCAGCACCGCGGCAACCGCACCTTCAACATCCGGGAACTTTTCCTGTAGTTGTTCACTCACCTGCCGGATCAGTTCACTGCGGGCGTTACTACGGCTCCGCTTGTCGCTGATATCATTGGTTGCGATCGCAGGTTCGGTAATGCGCTGAGCAATCTCCTGGCGCAACTCTTCAGTTATCAAGGGTGGGTCCAAGCTGATTTTGGGTTTGCCAACCGCCGACTGTAACTCCTTTTGTAACTCAATTGTTTTCTTTATTACCGGCTGTGCCAGTTCCCATGCCCGGTCAATGTCTTCAATTGAAACCTCCCGTGCCTGTCCCGCGATGGTCATCACGGTGCCGTTCTCTAACCCGACGAAAATCATAGACATATCAGCATCATCAAGTTGACTCATCGGTGGGTTGGCGACCAGTTGTCCATTAATTTTTCCCACCCGGCACACACCTATTGGACCAAGAAAAGGAATTTCCGAAATTACCAGAGCCGCAGACGAGGCGACCAGGCTCAAAAACTCGCTTTCATTTTCCATATCGGTTGAGAGAAGGTAGGCGATGATCTGGGTTTCGTGCCGGAAACCGGTCGGGAAAAGGGGTCTGATTGGGCGGTCAATCAGCCGGCAGGTAAGGGTTTCTTTATCCCTTGGCTTGCCTTCGCGTTTGAAAAAACCACCTGGAATCTTACCGGCGGCATAAGCCAGTTCTCGATAGTCAACCACCAGGGGAAAGAAGTCTTGATAGCCTTCAAAGGGTTGTTTGTTGTAAACCGCGCTCGCCAGAACAACCGAATCGCCGTAACGGGCAAGCACACCGCCATCTGCCTGGCGGGCAACGCGGCCAAATTCTAATGACAGGGTCCGGCCGCAGACCTCAACTTCAACGCGCTGCATTGTTTTACCTAACCTCTTAGCCCAAGGGTGGCGATGATTTTTTCATACCGCTCGGGGTAGTGCTTTGCCAGATACTGCAGGTGGCGGCGCCGGGCGTTAACCAGTTTGATCAAGCCGCGGCGTGAATGGCGGTCTTTTTTATGCACCTTCAGATGCTCGGTTAACTGATTGATCCTTTCCGTGAGAATTGCAATCTGAACCTCGGGAGAACCCGTGTCCTTTTCGTGTAACTGGAATGTGCTCACCAGTTTCATCTTTTTTTCTTTAGTTAGTGCCATATTTTTTCCTTTTTTGTCCTTTAGTATTATTTAAGTTAACCAAATCCCCGCCGATGTCAACAAACAGCAGAAAGGCAAGTGGTGAGGAAAAGGCAGACGGTAACAAAAGGGAAGAGGTGCCGCAACACCCGCCCGAAAAGTGAAGAAAGCCGGGGGTCTTGCATTGTTATCCGTGCCCGGTATATTAAAACCGATGAGTACTAATAAAATTGATTATGGCGAGTTAAAAATGGCAGAACTTTTCCATGGCCATCTGGGTCCGTGGCTGGTTTTAGGTTTGCGTGCGGGCAGGTATGCCCGAAGAAGGTTGAAGGGGACGCCGTTTGATTTGAGGGCGATTGTTGAGTGTCCAGCAAAGCCGCCGGTAAGCTGTTTTATTGATGGGGTTCAGCTGGGGTCGGGTTGCACGATGGGTAAAACCAATATTCAGCACCGGATAAAACCGGATAGATGCCAGGTTGTTTTTCAGCACCGAGACACGGCGGAAAAGGTCACCTTTAAGGTGCGGCGCGATGTGTTCGAGTCGCTTGTTAACCTTAAGAAAAAGAATGCGGTCGCGGTTGCCCAGGAGATGTACTCAATGCCATTTGCTCGTTTGTTTTTAATTGCCAGTGCCGAAGCGCGAAAGCGTTGAATCCCGAAACGGTCAGGTTAGTCTAATAAGGTGAAGATTAAAAAAACTAAAAAGGAGGTGATGGCAATGGCTAAGCATCTAACAACATGGGACCCGTTCCGGGAGATGGTATCTTTGAGAGACGAACTGGACCGTTTGTTTGATTCGGTGTTCGGCAGGTTACCGCGTGAGCGCGGTGAAACTTACTGGGCACCACCGATGGACATTGAGGAAACCGATGATGCGGTTATCGTCCGGGCCGAACTGCCCGGGATGAGTAAAGACGATATCAAAATCAGCCTCTCGGGCGATACCCTGACGATTTCCGGTGAGCGGAAGCAGGAGTCGGAAAAGAAGGGTAAAACCTACTATCGGATTGAGCGGGCTTACGGTAAGTTCCAGCGGACGGTAACCCTGCCGACTGAGGTTGAAGGTGATAAGGCGAAGGCAACTTACCGTGCCGGGGTGCTGGAACTGGTACTGCCGAAGTCCGAGAAGTCCAAGGCAAAAGAGATCAGCATCGTTGCCGAGGACTAATCTCCCGGAACAGATTAAGGAGACGCCCGAACGGGCGTCTCCTTTTGCTTTTCTTGACCGCAAAGCCAGATAGTTTATGATTTAACCTCTATGTTCAGGCGTGGACTTTTTTATTTGACGGTGCTGGTGCTGCTGACCGTTTTGGGATGTTCGGAGGCACCGCTCATTGAGCGGGAAGCAAATCGGGTTGTGCTTCTGGAACTGTTTTCCACTTTACCAGATGAGTGAGCCTATTGTGCGTCTGCGTTGCAGGCGCTGGACAGTTTGACGATGGTTTACGGTGATTCGGTCGTGCCCATCGTTTACTACTCTGCGGAGTCACATCCGGAAGTTGAGAGTGAAGCCGGTCGGGCGCGGGCAAACTGGTACGGGGTTCAACCATCCCTTTTACCGCTGGCGTTCTTTGACGGCACGAACCGGGCACCGCAGGTAACGCTTCCCGACTCTTTCTACCCGGTTTACCGGAATATGACCGATGGTGCCCGGGCCCAAAAGACGGTCCTGGAGATGAAGCTGGACAGTACAATCGTGGAGTCGCAGCGGGTTGCGATTCGGGTACGGATTGAGCCAACCGATTCCACGGTTGACGCGATGACCGGTTTACGGCTTGTGGCGGTGGTTTATGAGGATAGCGTGCCCTACTACTCGCTGCTGATGGGTGATACGGTTTATATTTCCCGGGTGGTGCGCACGGTGGTTGGGGACAGTTTCGGGGTGCCGCTGCGCTTGAAATTCGGCACCGGTTACGACACCCTGCTTTGGGTACCGTATGCCGGCTATAACATTGACCGAATTGGTGTTGCGGTGGCGGTTCAGGATGTCGCCACCCGAGCGGTGTTGCAGTCGGTAATTAAACAAAGGGTAAAAAATTAGACCGCGGAGGTGTTGATGGATAGATACAAGGGCAGAATCGGCGCCGAGCACAAACGGCGGGAGGCAAAATCGCCGAAGCACTTCAACTTGAGCGCTATCGTTTTATTCTGTTGCCTCTTCTTTGCCCTGCAAACTTTTGGGGCGGAAGGGAAAGAAGAAAAGAAGTTTCCCAGGGCACCGGAGTGGAGTTTAAAGGACATCAACGGCAACGAAGTGAAGCTTGCCCAGTTGTTGAAGCAGGGACCGGTTTATATGTTGTGCTGGGATTTGCCCTGCGTCAACTGTATTGCAGAACTGGATGCGCTCGTGCCGGTTTACGACTCTTTGAAGGAGCGAGGGTTCCAGCTTGTTGCGCTTTCGGTTGATAAACCATCAGATGAGGCAAGGGTACGGGGATTTGTCAAAAGTAAAAAATGGCCCTACATCGTGGTTCTGGACCAGCAGCAGAAGGTGAAGAAGGCTTACAACATCATCATCAAACCGACCGCGGTACTGATAAATATGAAAGGCGAGATTGTGTTCACCCATATCGGGTACAAGAAGGGCGATGAGAAGCGGATTGCGGATGAGATTGGGAAATGGCTCCCGGAGAAATCAGAAGAAGAAAAGGCGGGCAGCACGGAAAGTCAGAAACAGGAAGATAAGAAGGGCGGGGAATAATGATAGCGCAGCAGCGCAGCAGCGCAGAATGGGTAATCTTACTGCGCTACTGTTCACTCCTGTTTCTTACCACCGCCGTTTTCGGGAGCGACTTTTCGATTCAGGGTTCAAACCGTGCCGAGTTCTGGGGCTACGAGACAAACTGGGCGACTCATATTGAAGACAAACTTGATTTAATCGCCCGCTACGGCGATTTCGAAGGTGAACTGGGCGTGTTCCTGTTTGAGCCTTCAAAGCACAGCCCTGCGCCCCGCAAATCATTGCGACTGCTGGACTACGCCCTCGCCTACAGCCCGGAACAGTTAGAGGTCCGGCTGGGCAGATTCTTTACCACATTTGGACAGGGTTTAACGCTGCGTACCTATGCGGACGACGAATTCCGGCACTACAAAAGCCTGCACGGGCTTTACAGCCGATTCCACTTGCCGTTAGCGAGTGAGATAATGCTCCTTGCCGGAAGATTAAGGGATGTTTTCTTCCAAGAGAACACCTACAAGATAATGAACGAACTGGACACCACCGACCAGGTTTTAGGGGCAAACCTTGACACCAGGCCGCTCAATTTTCTAACGCTGGGGGGTAGATACGTGCGGATTAATCGTGCGGTTGACCCGACCCCGAAGGCGTTTACCGAACTGTTTGGCGGTAGTGCCGCTGTTGACATTGGACCGGTAACGCTGGGTGGTGAGTTCGCCTGGCGTCTGGGAACAAAACCCGGGATTGGGGGCAGGGAAAAAGGTTTTGGCTATCTGGCAAACGCCAGCCTTGCCCTGACCGGATTTTCTCTCCTCGGCCAGTTTGTTGATTATACCGGTTTAGGTTTTCCTGAGGGGGTGTACCATTACAACGATCCCCCGACGCCGATTAAGTCCGGGGTGGCAATAAATCGCGGGGTTGACGAGCGGGGATTGGGCGTCACAGTTTCCGGTTCACCGCTTGCGGGCCTTTATCTGGAAGGTGAACTGGGTCGGCTTTTTGTCCACGACGACAGTTCGGCGGGGGTGTTGGAAGCAGAGGTGAAGGGCAGATACGGCCTCGGGGAAAACTGGAACTGGGAGGTTAAGTTCAACCATATGTTACAGAAGAACATTGAACTGGGAACCTATCGCCGGGTAACAGATCGGCCCGGCGTGCTGGTGAATTTTCTGACCGGCGAGCACACCTTTACCCTTGAGGCCGAAATGGGCTGGGTTGAAGAACAACCAACCGAACCGGTACCGGGCAGTATCTGGCGTTATCACGAGCCGTTAATCTCGTTCAGTTATGGGTTCGGCGCACGCTGGCTCTTTACCATTGGCTGGCAGGGTGTTGATATGGACTCACTGCACCGCTATGACAATCAGAAGTCCTGGCCAATGTTTGAGGCGGTTTGGAATATCAGTGAGCGGAATGTTTTGCGGCTGCGAATTGGCGCCGAGAAAGGCGGTTACACCTGTTCGGGCGGGGTGTGCCGTTACGAGGCGCCTTTTCGGGGTGCGAAACTACAGTTAATCAGCCAGATTTAACCGATGCGTAAGGTCGTCATCGTTCTCCTTTCCCTCGTCGGCGTTGCGCTGATAGCGCTTGGTGTCAAGTTCGGAATGCTAACGGTAATTCGGGGATTTGCGGGGCAGATATGACTTTCCTGTATGGGCCTCGTGTAGGTCCGCTTTGCCGCGAGAATAGGGAAATGTTGAATTACCGGGGTCGTTGCGCATTTGGGGACGGTACAATGGTGGGTGGTTAGTATGGCGAAGAGGAGAATTGCACCCCACCGCATTGGCCAGATAATCGCCACGGTAATATTGAACGGTTATATCCTTGCCTATGTCCAGGGCAAGATTCTCTATTCCGGGTTTCTTAAAAGTGTTCCCGAACCGGTGCTCAACTGTTATGGCGGACCGCTTTCGGTGTTTGCCTGTCCGCTGGGCTCATTCCAGCAGATTCTGGGCCAGCAGGGGGTACTCTGGTGGCAAAGGGTGCCCTGGGTTATCGTCGGTCTGTTTGTCATCGTCGGTGCCTTTGTAGGTCGAGCCGCCTGCGGCTGGGTTTGTCCATTCGGGTTGTGGCAGGATTTACTTTACAAAATTAAACTGGGCAAGAGAGCCGGTCAAAACCGCTGGGTCAGTTTTGGTGTTGTCACTGGTATCGGGCTAATTGCGGTCGCCTTGCTCGCACTGTTTGTCAAAGTGGCGGTCTGGAAGTCGCTTTTGTTCGGCTGGTTGCCGTTTGTCGGGTTGTATTTATTCAGCCTGTACCGGGGCAAGTTGACTTTACCACCGAGGTGGTGGCTCGGCAGTATGCTGGTCGGTATCGGGGTAGGGCTGTTGATTGGTGTTAAGTTTGAAGTCAACCTGGGAATCGCGGTTGGGGTTGTCGCGCTCACCGGGTTCAGCCTGATGGGCGGCAACCGGGTGGTGCTCATCGCTGCGCCGCTCGTTTTTGTCCTTGCCCTTCTGGGAAAGCCAATAACGATTTGGAATCTGGGCGGAGTGGAACTTGGTTTAATTCTCGTCCTCGGGGTGGTGGTGCTGATTGGGCTGTTTGATTTTTTGCTCAAAGTCTCCCTGCCGGTGACAACGCTCAAATTTGTGTTCTTCCTGCTTGTTGCCGGGGTTGTGGCGTTCTTCACCGGCGAACCGTGGTTCTGCAAACTTTGTCCGCAGGGGACGCTGGAAGCCGGGGTGCCGCTGGTCGTCTGGGACCCGGTTCAGGGTTTGCGCAGCCTTGTGGGCTGGCTGTTCTATCTCAAGGTGGCAATTCTGCTTTTTGTCTTCTGGGCGGCGATTGTTATCAAGAGGCCATTTTGCCGTGTGGTGTGTCCGATTGGCGCCATCTACTCCCTGTTCAACCGGGCAAGTTTGATGCGGATGAAACTGGACACCACCACCTGCACAAGGTGTGCTGTTTGCCGCCGGGTTTGCCCGATGGACATTGAGCCCTATGAAGAACCCAATCAGGCGGAGTGTATCCGCTGCTTTGAATGTGTCTGGGCTTGTCCCAAATCCAGTTTGAGGATAACCACATAACCGGTGCCGAAACCTTCCTGGCTGAAAACCCGTTTACCAACCGGCGAGGAGTTTGACCGGGTAAACGAACTTTTGCGCAAGTTCCGGCTGAACACCGTTTGTTCTAATGCCCGGTGCCCCAATTTGACCGACTGCTGGAATGCGGGCACGGCAACAGTGATGATTCTTGGTGACATCTGCACCCGCAGTTGTCGGTTCTGTGCGGTGAAAAAGGGTAATCCGGCGGGCAAGGTTGACGAGACCGAGCCGGAACGAGTTGCGCAACTGGTGCAGGAACTGGGGATAAGATATCTGGTGCTTACTTCAGTGGACCGGGACGACCTTCTTGACCTCGGTGCCGGAATGTTTGCCCGCGCGGTACGGTTGGTGAAGGGAATTTTGCTTCCGAATGTAAAGCATAAACCGGGCAGCGGTGCGCAACAGGTGCGGGTTGAGGTTCTGGTGCCGGACTTTGGCTGCCGCCCGGAACTCATCCAGCAGGTGGTCGATTCCGGACCGGATGTGTTCGGACACAACATTGAGACGGTTGAACGGTTGACACCGCTCGTGCGAGACCGGCGTGCTGACTACCGGCTTTCGCTTGCCGTGCTCCAAAAGGTCAAGGAACTAATGCCGGAAATGGTAACCAAGAGCGGTTTGATGGTCGGTCTGGGCGAGACGATGGCAGAGGTGATTGCGACGCTAAAAGATTTGCGTGCGGTCGGCTGTGACATCGTGACCGTGGGTCAGTATCTGCAACCCAGCCGCCGTGCCTTGCCGGTTGTGCGCTACTGGCATCCTGAAGAGTTCGAAAACATTCAGGCGGCAGGGGAGGAGATGGGGTTCAAAAAGGTTTTTGCCGCGCCGCTGGTCCGTTCCTCTTATCGGGCAGCCGAACTGTTCGGGTGATGCAACTTTCTGAGCAGGAAGTTCGGCAGGGGTTAAAAATTTCGGTGATTGAGGGTGCTTTTGCCACCCTTTACACCACGCTGGCGGGCGGTATGTTTCTTGCCGGTCTGGCGCTTTATCTCGGTGCAAACTCATTTCAGATTGCGCTGTTATCCGGCATTCCGGCACTGTCAACGGTGTTCAGTTTTTTGACCAACTACCTGTTGCGCCTTACCAAAAGCCGCAAGAGGCTGGTTATCTGGAGTGCGGGTCTGGGCAGGACAGCGTTCAGCATCCTTTTGCCGTTTCTATTTTTACAGGTCAAGCCCGGAGTCGTTTTTCTCCTTGTGGTTGTTGCCCTGTCCAGCATCCTGATGCAGATTGCCGGTACAACCTGGACCTCCTGGGTGCGCGACCTTGTGCCCGAAGAGCGCCGGGGCAGATTCTTCGGGTTGCGCAATGCGATTTTAGGGGTGATTGGCGTGTTTGCCGGTTACAGTGCGGGCCGGGGTATGGACTATTTAAAGGCGACGGGCAACGAAGGGTTCGGTTATGCCCTGGCGTTTGCCCTGGCGGTACTGTTCGGGCTCATCTCCACCTTACTTCTCAACCGGCAGCCCGAACCGCCATTTGTGCCCCGGACCCAATCGGGGTTCAAAGAGATTTTCTTTGGCCCTTTACAGGAGCCGCAGTTCCGGCGTTTGACCGCATTTCTGGCGGTCTGGTTCTTGACCGGTACGCTGGCGTCACCGTTTTACTTGGTCCATCTGATTAAAAACCTGCGGTTCAGTTTTGCCTCAATTGCGATTTACTCGATGATTGGTGGTGTCATCGGCGTGCTGTTTCAACTCCTCTGGGGCAGGGCGGTGGACAAGTTTGGTCCCAGACCCGTAACGGTTTTAAACTTTGCGGTGGTGGGCGTGATGCCGTTTCTCTGGCTCTTTGCCACGCCCGAGTTTCGCTTGCCCATCTGGATTGATGGGGTTCTCAATGGTGTTGTCTGGACCGGAGCGAGTTTAGGGTTGTGGAACCTCTTACTTGACCTCGCGGACAACCCGGCACACAAGGAGAGTTACTTTGCAATTTACACGGTAGTCACCGGCTTGGGCGCCTTCTTTGCCGCACTCATCGCCGGCACCATTGCCCAGTTCCTTTCCAGGTTTCACCTTGCCCTGTTCGGGGTCCGGTTCTACAACTACGATGTGATGTTCTTCCTTGCCGGGGTTGCCCGGTTTGCCTGTCTGCCTTTACTGTTGAAAGTTCAGGAGCCGGGAAGTAAGCCGGTTCGTCATACAGTCCGGGCGCTCTCAACCCTTGCCCTGTGGCGGCTCAATGCCGGTAAAGATGTCCTGCTTCAGGTGCTGGGCATAAAGCCCCGGGATGAATCAGAATAAAGCAGCTGCCTACGGTACCATCAACTTCTCTTCAACGACCAGTGCGCGCGACTTCAGTTTTATAAGATAAACACCCCGGGCAAGATGGCGCAAATCAAGCGTCTTAGTACCCTGACCCGAGAGGACAAAAGTAAACCGGTTTACAGTCCTGCCCGTGATGTCAAACAGGGTAATCTGCACCGGCATCTTTGCGGGTAGATTGTAGCAAAGCACGGTGGAGCCTTTTGTTGCCGGATTGGGCGCAATGCGGAACGAAGACGAACTGTTCACCGCGGGTGTTGCCATTATCCCGTTTTTGTCAGGCGGGGGCGCAAAAGCACCCAGTTCCCGATAGCGCCAGAACTCCCGGCTTCCGCCCCCTTTCAGCGCATAAAAGAGCCCATCGTTCGTGCTCGTCAATGAACCGCCGCCTTTGACTCGACGTTTTTTACCACTCATCCCGACTTCGGGTATTGGGTCCAGTTCAACCCAGGTGTAGGTGCCACTGTTCACATTACAGCACCACCACTCGCAGGTGTTGCCGCCTTTCAGCGCATAGATGAACCCGTTGTAAAATACCGCATCGCTGCCCTCCTTGGACTTCTTGTTCTTGCCGGTTTTCGTGCTGGGCAAAGGGATTCCAGGAACAGGAGTTTGCTCCCACTCCTGCGTTGTCAGATTGAAAATCCACATCTCACTGTACTTCGCCTTATGGGCATAAATTTTGTCAACGCCGTCGTAAACAAGCCAGGAGCCCTTGTCCCATTTGGCGCGCTCGCCCGCCGGTGCGTTCGGCAGCGACTCCCAGCAGTTGCTGGTCGTGTTGTAGCGCAAGAAATCCTGCCGGTAGCCCTTCAGGAGGTAAACATAGTTGTCAACATAAATCAGGTCAGAGCCACCCTTGACCGGCTTGCCACTGGCACCGGTCGGAACATCTTCCAGTTGCTCCCAGTTACCGGTTTCTATTGAATAGCGCCAGAACCCGCAAGTGTTGTTGCCTTTTATCGCCCAGACATAACCGGCACCGTAACAGCCATTGCCGCCGGTATAGGGCTGTTTGCCATCACTACCCGTGGGCCAGAAGTTAAGTGTGGTCCAGGTGTTGGTGTTCGGGTCATAAGAGTAAAAGTCGCTGGAGCGGTCACCGCGCGCCGCATACAGCAGCCCGTTGTCGGGGTTGAAAACAAGGAACGCACCGTGCTTTACCGGACCGAGCAGAGGCGCCTTTTCGGTCCAGCCCGGTTGTTCTGGGACATAAACCTCAACCGTGCCCTGCATCGTGTCGTTACCGGGCATTTCGTCGTTCAAAAGCAGCGTAACACACTGCGTGGTGAACTCACCGGGTGTGATTGGCGTCCAGGGTTCAAAAAAGACCGTTGTCATACAGTTTGGGGCAAGATTGGCTACCAGTTTGGTGTTGGAGTAAATCGTACCGATTGTGAACCTTACCATAAAGGTCCGGGTGCCGCTGGCAAAATTCTTCACCCTTGCCTGGGGTATCACCGGTTCGCCGGTGCGAATTCTGCCCCGCGGTGCGATGATGGCGGTGACGCCGACATCAACCGGTCCGTAATGCTTGTAGTAGATTTCCGGATTGCCATCGCGCTCATCACACCAGATGATATGGACATCGTTCGGGTTGGCGCTGGTGCCACCGGTGTTGATGCTTGGTGTCCCGCGATGCGAGCCATCGATACAGGTCATTTGGATTGGCGTGCCCCAGTGACCTTCACGGGACCGGGTGTTGTAGTAAATCTGTTGATAGGACGAGGTTGTCGGGCTAAAACCCTTCCAGACGGTATGGGCACTGCCGTCAGAAGAGAAGGCGATACAGGGTGCGGTCTGGCTATAACTTATCCCGCGTGACGACACGGTGTCGCCAATCAGTTGAAAGGTGTCCGCGGCATAGGTGCCGAGCCTTTCTTTATGGACAATTCGGGAGTAGTCAGTGCCCGCACTCCAGACGATATGAAGACGATTGGTCAACGGGTTGATGGCGATGGAGGGCTGGGTATGGTTGCTGTTTATATCACCGGCGATATTCTCCTGCAGTGTTCCCCACATGCCGCTAAACCGACCCTGATAACCAATTGCACTGTAATAAGGCGGTTCCTCCTTTCGCTTCGACCAGACAAGGTGGATGTTGTTAAAGCGGTCTGCGGCAACCCGCGGTGATGTTAATCGCCAGGGGCTGGCTTCAGATGTGATGGTGATACGCGGCTGCCAATCGGTGCCGATTTTCTCCTTATAGGCGATGGCGGATACAGCAACTGGCACCGGCGGTGGGGTGATGTACGAGTAGTAGTAAACCAGGTGTAATCTGCCATCCGGTGAGGCGTTGATGTCGGGTAATGACTTATACCACAACAGGGTGTCTTCGGTGATGCGGGTTGTCGGTGTCCAGCCGCCATTGCCCGCACTGGTTGGCGTGCAACTCTTGTAGGCGATAAAATAGCCTTCGGGTGAGGTGCACTGCTCAACACACCAGACGATATGGACATCACCGATTGAGTCAACGCAGATTGCCGGGTTGTAAGAGTAGCCGATATGGGCGATGTCTCCCGAGATACAGGTGTCCAAAGTCCAGCCGGTGGTTGGATAATAACGGCAATAGTAAATCTGCGGTGAATACGAGCCCGGGCTGCGCGCAGAAACCCAGACCACATGAACCCGACCACACAGGTCAACCGCAATCTGACGCTGGCCATCGCCCTCATTACAGTCGCGGACGGTGTTATTGGTCAAACGGACATCCGCATCCCACTCGCAATCGGTAAACGCCCCCTGATTCAAGTTATGCTCGGACAAACGGGCGGTTGTCTCTGCACCGGACTTGAGCCGTAACGGTTCAATTGTTTGACAGTCCGGTGGCGTAAAATTTCCCGATGCGTAAACGGCGCCGATTAAAGCGGCGACAAGGCAGGTAAAAAAAGCTCGCTGCATCTCAGCCTCCTGTTTATTAAATCAATTCTAACACCTAACCCAGTAAAATTTCGTCTACTTTTACTGGTAAAATACTCCTCAAATGCGACGCTAACCCAATTACGCCCTAAGTTAGTATATACAACAAAAACCCGCCTTTGTCAAGTTTTTTAAACAAGGTGTAGTGGCAGGTATCTAACCATTGAAAAGTCAATAACTTGGACGGGTGAGTACCGCGCTCGCAAACCGGTTATCCTACAATTAACTCACCATTTTTTGGGTAGTTCAACGCACCGCCAACCGGTTGAATCCTTGATAGGTGCCATACTGGAAACCGTCCCGGAAACGGTCCCCTCCCCCCTTCCGGGGATAGTATCGGTGATAACGATTGCACCCCTCTTTGGGAACATCCGGCGATTTTTTTCTTGACAAGAGGGAAGGTAAACTTAAAATACCCTTAGTTAATTAACTCCGGTAAAGGGCACAGATATGTTGACCGCAATAAGAGATATTGGAAGATGGTTGAGAAGAACCAAGAATATTGAAGAGTTAGAGACGCTGATTCAGGCTCCATTTGAAAATACGGATAAAAAATTTGTTTTGTTCGTAAAGATTAATATCGATGAGTCAAAGTATGAAGGTGTTGTCCGAGAAGATTATGATTCAACAAAAATTCAGCGCTATCTTTACCGTAGGGGCAGTTCAAACGGTCCAAATACGACACCTGCGGCGAAGATTACCGACGATGTTGAAAAAAAGACATTTCCCCAAAAGATAACCGCTTGGTTTAAAAAGTACCGAGATTTAGACGATACTGGCATTGTGGCACAGATTGGTGATGTGTTATTGAATAATCAGAATAAAATCATTGAGGATATCAAGAATGCTCTAAGGAAGGAGGATGACAAGGTACTTTTAACTATCAAAGTTGTAAAGCAGAATCAGGAGCATTATTTGGGTGATTTGGAAGTTTTCCGTACCCTGTTGAAAACAATTGTAATTACTCAATTAGGAAAGGGTTCTACCGCCAATCACATCTGTTCAATTTGCGGGGAAAAGAAGCAGGTTTTCGGTGACCCGCGGATTTTTAAGTTTTATACAATAGACAAGCCGGGGTTTATTGCCGGTGGTTTTAACAAAGCCGATGCCTGGAAAAATTTTCCCCTCTGCTATGAATGCAAATTAGATATAGAAGAAGGGCGTCGATATGTTGAACAAAAACTGCAATTTAAATTCCACGGACTTAACTATTTTCTTATTCCCCGCTTACTGTTCTCCGATGTGCAACCTGAGTTGATGAAAATTCTGCTGGATACCAAAAAAATCATATCTCTGAAAGAACAGGCTAAGAAGCGAATCACTAACGACGAGAACGATATACTTGAGATTGTCTCTCGGGAAAAAGATGTCCTGACCGTTAACTTTCTCTTTCTAAGAAAGGAGCAGAGTGCCGAGCGAATTCTCTTATTGATTGAGGACATTTTTCCTTCCAGATTAAGAGAGATTTTCGCTGCCAAAGACCGGGTTGACACCCTTTTCTCAAGGTCCGATTACGATGATTTTACCTTTGAGAAAATCAGGACATTCTTTGCCCACTCAAGCGAAGGTAAGAGAGATTACGACCTGGACAAATACTTTTTGGAAATTGTTGACGCCACTTTTCGGGGAAAAAAGATAGACTTTTCTTTTTTAATTGAGTTTTGTATGGCGGTTATCAGGAGAGAGTTCATTAAGGAGGAGAGAGAGGGGGATTTTAAGAAGCGTGTGGACGACGCCCTAATGGTGGTGATGTTTTTAAAGGAACTCGGTTTACTATCCTTTAAGGAGGCAAGCAGTATGAAGGAGAGTATTTTCAGCGAAGTATTTAAGAAATACGCCGGGATGCTGAATAGCCCGGAAAAAAGGGGGGTGTTTCTTCTGGGCGCTTTGACTCAGCTCCTTTTATCTAAACAGTATAGTGTCCGGGGGGCAAAGCCCTTTAAAAAGCACCTCAAAGGGTTGCGGATGGACGAAAAAGATTTCAGGGCGCTTCTGCCCAAGGTTCAGCACAAACTCGAGGAATATGATTCCTTTGATAAAGGTAAAGCACAGATTGCCGAGGCGGTTTCCCGCTCTTTTCTTGAGGCGGGTGAAAATTGGAAGGTAGCCGTCGATGAATTGAACTTTTACTTCGTATGCGGGATGAATCTTGCACCGGAAATCGCCGCTGTTGTTTATAAAGACAAAAAAGAAAAGGAGGTATAGTTTATGGCGGATATAATCAAAAACCGTTCCGAAATTTTATTTCTTTACGATGTCACCGATGCCAACCCAAACGGTGACCCGAATGACGAGAATAAACCGCGAATTGATGAGGAGACAGGGGTAAATATTGTAACCGATGTGCGATTAAAGAGGACCGTTCGTGACTATCTTTACGAATACAAAAAACAGGATATTTTCATCCGGGAGGAGCGGGACGAAAAAGGAAAACTAAAAACGAAAGAGGAGCGGCTGAAAGATTATGACTCTCCCAATGATAATGTTCTTCTTGAAAAGTGCATTGACCTACGGCTCTTTGGTGCTACCACTGCGGTGGAGGATAACCGGATGACCTTCACCGGTCCGGTGCAGTTCAAATACGGCAGGTCATTGCACCGGGTTGACCTCACCTTTGTAAAAGGGACAACGGTGATGCATGCACAAAAGGACCCAAAACCACAAAAGGATGAAGAGCCAAAAGAGGCCAAAGAACAGGGGACATTTACGGAAAGATACATCCTGCCTTATTCGCTTATCGCCTTTTACGGTGTGGTAAATGAAACCGCCGCCGCTACTCAGGGAATACCGCTCACCGAAGCGGATATTGACCTTTTGATGGAAGCAATCTGGCACGGCACTAAGAACTTAATCTCGGGCTCAAAATTTGGTCAAATCCCAAGATTCCTAATGCAAGTGATTTACAACAAGGGTGAAAATTTCTATCTTGGTGAACTTGACAAGAGGCTTATCTTGCGGTCGGACCTTGAGGATAAGGCGATAAGAAAAATCAGCGATGTGAAGATAGATATTAGCCGGCTGGTTGCCGACCTTGCTGCCAATAAGGATAAGATATCAAAAATCAGACTCAAGGTTGACGAC
Source organism: uncultured bacterium (assembly GCA_964626075.1). Classification (GTDB taxonomy): domain Bacteria; phylum Hydrothermota; class Tepidihabitantia; order Tepidihabitantales; family Tepidihabitantaceae; genus Tepidihabitans. Next base: position 6,290 of record CAZVDD010000008.1, on the reverse strand, counting down.
CACATTAATTTTCTTAAGGATGGCAAAGATGTGAAAATAGATGCGGTTTTAAAGGAAGCCGAGTTTAAGGTCAAGTTTTTTGAGTTTTAATGTCGGACCCAATGAAAGTCCTGGTATTTGACATCTGGGGAGACTATGCCCATTTTCGCAAGTTCTATACCACTACTTCGCCCCTGACCTTTTCCTTTCCGCCGCCCCCAACCATTGCCGGTATATTGGGCGCAATTTACGGAACCGCCAAGGAGACCAATCAATACCTGAAAATGTTCTGCGGCGATGGCAGTTGGATTACGGTAAGAATTGTTCAGCCGATAAAGAAGGTGCGGATGGGGCTTAATTTAGTGGATACTAAGAAGGGCTGGAAACCTAAAGTCCGAACCCAGATAAGGACCGAGTTTGTCAAGGCACCCCACTATCGGATTTATTTTTCCCATCAGGATAAACAGATACTTAATGACATTGCGGCATCAATCAAAGGGCACAAAACAGTTTATACCCTCTCCCTTGGGTTGAGTGAACTGCTCGCCAACTTTAAGTACATCGGGGAGTTTAATGGTGTGATAAAAAATGACGGCGAATGGGTGGATATCATCACGCCAATAACCGAAGAAAATCTGACACCAAACGGTATAATGGTAGAAGCGGGCAAAAAGTACATCAAAGAAAAAATACCGATTAAAATGACCCCCAAGCGGATAGTAGAAAAATACGATGAGGTGATATTTGAGCCGAATGGCAAAACGATAAAGGCGATGGTAAAGTGTTATTGCCAGTTGGACAATGGAGAAAACATCACTTTCTTCTGGGATTTACTCTCATCCCGGAATACCTCTTGAAGAGCACCTAAGGAGAGTTGCTGAGTTCACCGACCTGTTTCTGCGGGAAGAAAGGACTGCGCGGGATGGAGAACTACGGCAGGTTTGTCGGGTTATTGCCCTGGTGCACGATATTGGTAAGGCAACCGGTTATTTTCAGGATTATTTAAAGCTCGCAAATCAATCCCCGGGTAAAACAGTATCTTTTTGTCGCAGGAAAGCAAGTCACAGTTTTTTCTCTGCAATCTGTGCCTATTATCTGGTTAAGGAACTAAATCTGCCCGATAAGTTTTATCCCCTGTTTGCTTTTTTGGCAACCCGGCGGCATCATAGCGATCTTGTTGATGTAAGGGATGAAGTGAATTTTGCTGATAAAGACCGCGCATTGCTTTTCGACCAGCTCCAGCGCATTCCAACGCAGGGTTTCTCTTTTTTATGTCAGGAGATTAAATCTCTGGGATTACCTGTCTTACTGAATAAGGAGATTATTGCCGGTTGGATTGACGAGTTTATTAAAAATGAGTCAAGAGAATTAAGGCGGGCAATCCGAAATCTAAACGGGGATGTTGATAATTACATTTTACTGAATTTTATTTACTCCTTGCTGCTTGACGCCGATAAGAGCGCAGTAGTTGTGAAAAAAATAGAACCGTTTCAGCGCGGTAAATTAAACGGCGTTGAATGGGTTAATAACTTTCGCCAACGGGTAGGCTTTCGTCAATCGCCATTGAACAAATTAAGAGACGAAATCTACGAAGAAGTCAATGCCAAAGATGTTGACCTTAGTCAATGGGTTTACTCATTAAATTTACCCACGGGAATGGGCAAAACCATTACTGCTTTTGCATTTGCTTTAAAATTAAGGGAGGCATTAAAATCAAGATACGGTGTTGTCGCCCGGATTATATATTCTTTGCCCTACCTTAGTATAATTGATCAGAACGCCGATGTGTTAAAATCGGTTATCGGTGCGAATATTCCACGCGTTACTAACGATATTTTGTTAAGCCACCACCACCTTACCGATATTTTTTATCGCTCCCGCGAGGAGGAGTTTTCCGGCGATGAGGCAGAAATCCTTATCGAAGGCTGGAATTCAGAAATTGTCATTACGACCTTTGTTCAACTTTTTCACACCTTGATATCCAACCGCAAAAATAGTATCAGAAAGTTCCACCGGCTTGCCAACTCAATACTAATCCTTGATGAGATTCAAAGCATACCGATTAAATACTGGCTTCTGCTTCACAATGTTTTAACCGCTCTAAGGCGCCAGCTGAATGTTTATGTCATATTTGTAACCGCCACGGAACCGTTGATATTTGAAAATAGTGAAACGACACCGTTGATTTCTGCCCGGGAGAAGTATTTTAACATTTTAAACAGAGTGGTTCTTAAGCCGTTAATCCAACGGGAGATGACACTTGATGATTTGACCAAGCGCTTTCCATTGGACGACGACCGAAGTTATCTATTTATCTTCAACACCATTACCGCCGCAAGGGAGTTTTACGATTTGCTCAAAAAAAGGGGCATAAAAGGTGCTTGTACTTATCTTTCTACCCATATCGTTCCCAGCGCGCGTCGCAAGCGAATAAAAGAGATAAAAGAAGAAAAAAAATATCGGGTTGTTGTATCAACCCAATTAGTGGAGGCGGGCGTGGATATAGACTTTGATGTAGTTGTCCGAGACATTGCTCCGTTAGATTCCATTAATCAATCAGCCGGCAGATGCAACAGAAATGCCTTGGGAAAAGGTGAGGTATATGTTGTCAAACTGGTTAATAAGTCGGGAGGGAGGACATACGCCTCTTATATTTATGACCCTATCCTACTTGACATTACAGAACAAATCCTTTCTGGAAGGGAGGAGATAGAAGAAAGTGATTTTTTGAATTTGGTAAATCTTTATTATCAGCAAACATCGCAACGGAAGTCTCAAGACAAATCCCGGAGCCTGCTTGAGGCGATAACCAACCTGCGTTATGATAGCGACGAGGAGAAGATAAAAATAGCCGACTTCGCTCTTATTGAAGAGGACTACAACAGGATTGATGTGTTCATAGAACTGGACGAACAGGCAGAAAAAGTCTGGAAAGAATATATCGGTTTACAGGACATCACCGATAGATTTGAAAGGAAAAGGAAGTTTGAAGAGATAAAGAATGAGTTTTATCAGTATGTAATTTCGATTCCAAGAAGCGTAAGAAATAAACCGGAGATGGTGGGTGAAATTGGATATGTGAAGCGAAGCCTAATTGGCGATTGCTATTCTTACTATTCTGAAGAAACCGGTTACATCACAACGGACACCAAATCGGAAGTTATCTGTTAAATTGGGGAAATGGAAATAGAAATAACTAAACTTGCCTTTGTGGTTGACAAAGTGGTGGATAGAAGTGCCACTGAAAAAATAAGAGGTTATCTGGGCAATATGTTCTGGCACAGACCGGAATTACACCATCATCGCGGTGATGGGTCATTAGTATATCGCTATCCGGTGGTCCAATACAAAATCGTCAATGACGAGTGTATTTTGATTGGCTTTGGGGAGGGCGGGGAGGTTCTTAAAGAGGTGTTTCAGGAACTTCGAGTAATAAACCTGAACGGCACCTGGCAGGAGGTGATTAGTAGGTCAATAGAAACATACCTTGTTCAGTTTGGCATTGCATCCAATCCAATCTCCTATGTTTTTCTGACGCCGTGGCTGGCGTTGAATGAGGAAAACTATGAGAAGTATCAGCGGTTTGGTAGCGAGGAAAAGCGCAAGGAGTTGCTGTCAAGGGTGCTTGTTGGCAATATCCTATCCATTGCCAAAAGTCTTGGCTATACCGTTAAAGAGGAGATTCGGGCAGAGATAAAGCGAATCAGGGAAACATCGACGAAACTCAAAGGCACGCCAATGCTGGGATTTTGGGGCGAGTTTGCGGTCAATTTTGAGATTCCCGACTACTTTGGTTTGGGCAAATCGGTGGCACGAGGGTTTGGGACAATTGTAAGGAGTTTATAGATTTGTTAAACAGGGAGTTGCCCGAGATTGCGCCCGCACTGAAAAAGCAAAAAGGCAAAGATGATTTTTTGTCTTTGTCATTATTTGAATAAGACCTGGTGAAACGCTGATGAATCTCGTCATCAACACCTACGGTGCCTATCTGCAGCGGCAGGGCGACTGTTTTCGGGTTAGGGTAAATGATAATGTTTATGAAATTTCCAGTTCTAAGGTTTCCTCCATTCTCATATCAACCGCCGCTTATCTGACGACCGATGCGATTAAACTGGCGATTGAGCACAATATTGACATTATTTTTATTGACGAGGTTGGCGAGCCTTACGCCCGCATCTGGCACAGCCGGTTTGGCAGCACCACCGAGATTCGGCGCCGGCAAATTGAGATTGCCGAAAACGAAACAGGATTTAATCTTGCCCTTTCCTGGGTCAGACGCAAGTTTGATAACCAGATTGAACTGCTCCAAAAACTGCGCACTACCCGTTCCCGGAAATCGGCAGAAATTACCGAATATATTAGGAAACTCGATAACTGCCGCAAGCAACTGGAAACCTTGACCGGTACAGTTGAAGAGAAGCGAGGCACGATTATGGGTATTGAAGGTAGCGGGGGAAGGATTTACTTTGCGGCGCTCAGTTTTCTAATGCCTGAGGGGTTTAAGTTTGCGGGAAGAAGCCGTAACCCAGCAAACGATGAGTTCAATGCGCTGTTGAATTATGCCTATGGCATCCTTTACGCCCGGGTGGAAAGAGCCTGCATCATTGCCGGTCTGGACCCATATGTTGGTATTCTCCATACCGACAATTACAATAAGAAGTCGTTGGTTTTTGATATTATTGAAAACTACCGGACTTGGGCAGATGAGGTTGTTATTAATCTGTTTGCTGCCCGCAGGGTCAAGAAAGAGCAATTCGACCGGTTAGAAAATGGCTACACCCTGAACAAAGACGGTAAGGCGCTTTTAATAGAGGCGTTCACAAAATTTCTTGACGAGCCAATTCGTTACTGCGGCAGGAATATCAAGCGGGCAGATATTATTCAATTCGACTGCCATAAGATTGCCAATAGCCTTCTATCGCCAGCAGATGAGTCAGGATAATCTTGTCTGGGTAATTTACGACATTACTAACAATAGAACACGAAGCAAGATTGCCCGTGCTTGCAAAAACAAAGGGCTGTATCGGGTGCAGAAAAGTGCCTTTCTGGGCAAACTCAACCGCACCCAGATTGCTGAACTGAGGATGATATGTGAGGACATCATCAACAAGGAAGTAGATTCGGTTTACATCTTTCCGATGTGCGAAGAGGACTTCAAAAAGGTGCAACTTTTAGGTCAGGCATTTGACCAGGAACTGGTGTCGGACGAGGTGAAGGCGCTATTTCTATGACACCCGATATCGACCAGGACACAATGAATTTTGATACCGAGCGGACACCGATGATAACGACCTCTGATGTGGTTGAGCATCTCTTTTGTCCCCGGTTTACTTACTTTATGAACTGTTTGAAGATTCCCCAGAATGAGCAGTTGCGTTATCTGGTGCTTAAAGGACGAGAAATACACGAGAACCGAGCAAAGGAGAATCGGGACTATTTGCGCAAAAAAATTGCCTGCGTCAAAAAGGAAGTCAATGTCTATCTTGCCTCACCGCGCATTCGCGTTCGGGGTGTTGTTGATGAAATTCTTACTTTTGCTGATGGTACGATGGCGCCACTTGACTACAAATACACCCAATACCGTGAGTATCTATTTCGCACCCATAAATACCAGTCTATTATCTATGGGATGCTCATTCAAGAGGTCTATCAGAAACCGGTTGTTAGAGGATACATCTGCTATGTCCGCGGCGGCGCTTTGCTCAAGGAGGTGCTTTACCGCCCACAGGATTTTGAGTATGCTTTAAATGTGATTGATGAAATCTTCCAAATAATTCAGAAAGGTTACTACCCCACGAAGACGAAATTTCCGAACAAATGTATCGACTGCTGTTATAAAAATATTTGCGTTTAATGCTATGGTTTTCTATCTATATAGAAATAAGGCAGTTGTACTGATAGGCCGATGCAAAAACGGTCCAATTTGGCAGTTTTCTGGACATTTCAGGGGTAATTTTTTGCCAAGAAGCGCTGGTCAAAAAATGGAAGATGTGCAGAAAAATCCACGAGTTACGGAAAAATTGCTGTTGTTATGCTACTTCCATTAAAACAAGGATTGAAACTTGTCCAGCCTGCTCGGTGCTATCACCTTTCGCCGTTGTTATGCTACTTCCATTAAAACAAGGATTGAAACTGCCTGCTCGGGTGTGAATTCTGTCCCCAGTATATCGTTGTTATGCTACTTCCATTAAAACAAGGATTGAAACTGCCTTTTGTCAACTTATCATTTCTAAAATCTAACGTTGTTATGCTACTTCCATTAAAACAAGGATTGAAACACAAAGATAGTATACGCCACTCGTGCCTTATAC
>CAZVDD010000007.1:0-7055 GCA_964626075.1 uncultured bacterium | reverse complement strand
ACATTATAGTAACCATTTGATTCAAGATAAATCATCCTTTTTTTAAAATTATTGACTTCGCACCTACCTATTTTGATTAACCCAGGAACTGCTGTGGTCATTAAATAAATAATCCCTTTTGCCATATTTTCCTCCTGTTTTATAGTTCTTTTACAATTTCATCAATTGCCTTTCTTAGTTCTATCTGCCTTGCTACAATGCGTTCTATTTCAGCATTTAAGGCTTTGATGTCTATCTCTTGTCGTTCCTCTTTTTTCTCCACATAGCTTGATACCGCTATGTTGTAATTATTTTCAACAATTTTATCGTAATGCACAAGGCGAGCAAAATGAGGGATGTCTTTACGCTGAATATAGGCATCCATAATGCGGGCAATGTTTTGGTCGGTCAGTTTGTTTTTGTTGCCACTTCGCACAAATTCTTCGGAGGCATCTATAAAGAGAATGTTGTTGTCGGTCTTGTTCTTTTTGAGCACCATAATGGCAGTAGCAATGGTAGTACCAAAAAAGAGGTCAGGCGGTAGCTGTATAATGGTATCAATGTAGTTGTTGTCAATCAGGTATTTGCGGATTTTTTGTTCGGCACCGCCGCGGTAAAGAACACCGGGAAAAGATACAATAGCAGCCGTACCGCTTGGCGAGAGCCACGAGAGTATATGCATTACAAAAGCAAGGTCGGCTTTGCTTTTAGGTGCAAGTATTCCCGCGGGCGAATATCGTGGGTCATTGATAAGGATAGGGTTACTGTCGCCCTCCCACTTGATGGAATACGGAGGATTGGATACAATAGCATCAAAAGGCACATCGCCCCAGTGTTTGGGGTCAGTAAGGGTGTCGCCAAGGGCGATATTAAAACGATTGTAGGGTATATCGTGCAAAAACATATTCATACGGGCAAGGTTGTAGGTGGTTAGGTTAATCTCCTGACCAAAAAAGCCTACCCTTATATTTTCTTTGCCAAGAATTTTAGCAAACTTCAAAAGGAGTGAGCCGCTGCCACAGGCAGGGTCGTAAACTTTGTTTATTTCCTTCTTGCCTACCAAAGTGAGACGTGCCAGCAGTTCGCTCACCTCCTGAGGGGTAAAGAATTCGCCTCCCGATTTGCCGGCATTGCTGGCATACATTGTCATCAAAAACTCGTAGGCATCGCCGAAAAGGTCAATCGTGTTTTCGGTAAACTTGCTGTTGGATAAAGGTAAATCCCCAATAGCATCAAGAATTTTAATAATCTTTTGGTTGCGTTTTTCAACCGTTGGCCCGAGTTTATTAGAGTTTAAGTCAATATCATCAAACAGTCCTTTGATATTGGGTTCGCTGTCGGTTCCTTTTGCTGAGTTTTCGATGTTTTGGAATATACGGCTTAAAGTTTCGTTGAGGTTTGGGTCGTTCTTTGCTCGTTTGCGTACATTACAAAAAAGCTCACTGGGTAGGATGTAGAAGCCCTTTTCTTTAACTGTTTCCTCACGACCCAATTCGGCTTCTTCGTCCAGGCATTCGGGATAATTAAACTTCTGTTTCCCGGATTTCCGTTCTACTTCATTTAAATAATGCGTAAGATTTTCGCTGATAAAGCGATAGAAAAGAAATCCCAAAACATACTGCTTAAAATCCCATCCATCCACACTTCCCCGTAGGTCGTTGGCTATCTGCCAGATGGTTTTGTGAAGTTCTGCACGTTCTTGTTCTTTGTTGTTGCCGTTTGCCATAGATTATTACTTCCCTTGCACCTTCTCAGAAATTACTGATAACTTCCGAGTTTAAACTGCTCCTGCAAGAATGCTTTGGCGTTTTGGTTGATAAAGAAATCAAACTCGCTTTGCTTTTTGACAAATCCGCCCTTGCCTTCAATTTGGGCGCCGATGAATACATCTTGGAGTGCCCGGTAGAGTTTTTGTTCTTTGGTCATCGTCTCAATGTCCTGTTTGCTCTGTAATGCCTGCCGCCTTTTGTTTGTGGTCTTAATCTAACCGCAAGGAGTCAGTCTGTCAACTTTGGAGCCGGTCTGCCCAGGACCTTGGTGACGATTTCGGACTCGGTAGTGTATTCGGGGTAGCGGGTGTAGACATAGCGGAGGAGTTGGGTTAAGGGGAGGGAGGCGAAGTTGGTTTTGACAATCTGTAAGCCGGGGAGGAGGTTTTTTTTCTGCCGGGGTGCGTTCTGGGCGAGTCGGCGGGCGATTTGTCTGCCCTGCGGGGTGAGGGTGAAGGCGAGGTTGACGGCGTCCAGGCGTTCGGTGGCGGTGATGCCGGAGTTGAGGTTGGCAAGGCAGGTTGCCAGGGCGCGGTCAAGGTTGATGATGGGCAGACCTTCGGGGTCAAGGGGATGGGCGGTGATGATGCCGAGGTCGGTGAGGATTTTAAGGTCGGTGTAGAGTTCAGGGGTGAATGGGCCGAGTTTGTAGGGGACAAAGCGGTAGGGGTTTTTTATGATGGTGTCAAGGGCGAGTTCCTGGAAGGCGATGAAGAGGAGTTTGGTGATGCGGGTAATCCCGAGGATGGGTTCGCCGAGTTTGCCCGAGATGCCGCGCAGGTAAAGTAGGAGTAAAAGGATGTCTTTGCGGTCGGTGAGGCGGCTGTTTTGGGGACGGGTTTTGAGTTGCGCAATTCGCCGGGAATAGGCGGCGCGGTCTTGGGCGGTGAGCCTGGTCTGGAGTTTTTGCCAGAGGGGGTTGGGGTCAAGTCCGCTCAGGTAGCGTTCAATCTCCTGGCGGAGGTGGTTGAGGAGGAATTGAATCTGTTTATCTTCCATACTTTTCCCTCCGGATGCGGCGCTGGCGCATCTTTTGCAGTTTTTTGATGCCGCGGTTGAGGCGCATCGCCGCGGCGTTTTCCGGGATGCCGAGGGCGCGGGCAACTTCGGGGAGTTTTAAGCCGAGGATGTGGCGCAGGGTGATTGCTTCGCGCTGGGACCGGGGCAACTGGTTCAGGTCGTGGTAGAGGTGTTTGAGTTCTTCGTCGATTGCAAACCGGGTTTCAAGGGGCGGGGTGGCGAGTTTGTGTTCGGGGCAGGTTTCAAGCGGCAGGGTGGGCAGGGCGCGTTGGCGCGCACGGTGGTGTTTGCGGATGCGGTTTAAGGCAACCCGGTAAACATAGGTGGAGAGTTTTGCCTCGCCCCGGAAGTTTTTTATGCCCCGGGCAAGGTCTTCGAAGGTTTCAATCGCACAGTCTTCGGCTTCGGCGGTGTCGGCGATGTGGGACAGGGCAAGCGCCATTACCGGTCGCCAGAAGGTGTGGAACAGTTTTTCAAAGGCACCAGGCTTTTCCGCTTTGAGTTCCTGGACGAGTTGGGCGTGTTCATCGGGCACCGGTAGAGGATATTGCGCCATTTTGGGTCGTCAAGGTAAGAGGGCGCGGACATTGTGTTCTATCTTTTCGAGGACGGTTTCGTTTAAGCCCTGTTTTGCCCAGTACTGGCGCAGGGTTTTGATTTGCTGGTCGCCGGTTTTGCCCGAGTAGCGCCGGGCGGTTGCCCAGACTTTTCTGCCGTAGGTGAGGTAGTGGACAAGGAAGAGGGAGGGGACATTTTGTTCGGCGATTACGGTTCTTACTTTCTGGTCAACAAGGGCAATCTGGCTCTGGACTATCGCATAGTTGTCTATCATCTGTTTTATTGTTTCGTCGGGCAGGACCCCTGCCATATCGCGGACGACTTTTCTCCGGTAGCGTTCAATTGCGTCTTTTGTTTTGCGCATCGGTTTCTCCTTTCTTTTTTCGACCTTTTAGAGCCACTTTTTTTGAGAAATTAACGCGCCATTTTTGGGTCTTATCGGTCTGTATGTTATAAGTTTCTTGTTTGTTTATGGTTATAAGGTTGAGTTTTGGGGTGGGAACGGTATCGGGAACGGTGGAGGGGACCGTTTCGGGGGTTGTTTGACAGGTGGGTCTGGTGGTTATATAATATCGGACAAGGGCGATTAGCTCAGTTGGCGAGAGCGCCTCCCTTACAAGGAGGAGGTCACCTGTTCAATTCAGGTATCGCCCATTTGGGGTTTTTTAATCGCCGGTTTGTGAATCTCCTGACTGGGTTGAGATGTCTAATAGATTCAGGGGGTCGGGATGGGAAGTGGTGGTTTTGATAAGTTACATATTTTCAATGTGAAGCGGTAATATAAAAAGGAGGAACGGTATGAAGATTAAACCCTTACAGGACCGCATCCTTGTGGAGCGGGTTGAAGAAGAGGTGAAGAAGGGCGGTATCATAATTCCGGATACCGCAAAGGAGAAGCCGCAACGGGGTAAGGTGATTGCGGTTGGACCGGGCAGGATTGATGAGAAGGGGAACCGGATTCCGATGGAGGTGAAGAAGGGTGACTATATCCTGTTCGGGAAGTACTCGGGAAATGAGATTCGGATTGACGACAATGAGTATCTGATTATGCGCGAGGACGATGTCCTGGCGATTATTGAGAAGGAAAAATAAAGCGGAGGTATGAAAAATGGCAGCAAAGGATTTACGGTTTGAAGAAGAGGCAAGACGCGCAATTTTGCGCGGTGCCGAGAAACTGGCTCATGCGGTCAAGGTTACCCTTGGTCCGCGGGGGCACAATGTTTTGATTGAGAAGAAGTGGGGCGCGCCCACCGTGACGAAGGACGGTGTCACGGTTGCCAAGGAGATTGAACTGGAAGACAAGTTTGAGAATATGGGCGCGCAGATGATTAAGGAGGTGGCGTCGAAGACCTCGGATGTGGCGGGTGATGGCACGACCACGGCAACGGTGCTGGCGGAGGCAATCTATCGCGAGGGTTTGAAGAATGTGACCGCGGGTGCGAACTCGATGGCGTTGAAGCGGGGTATTGACAAGGCGGTTGAGGCGGCGGTTGCGGAACTGAAGCGGATTTCGAAGAAAGCCTCGGGCCGCGAGGAGATTGAACGGGTGGCGACGATTTCGGCCAACAACGATAACGAAATCGGGAAGTTGATTGCCGATGCGATGGAGAAGGTTGGTAAAGAGGGCGTGATTACGGTTGAGGAGGCGAAGTCGGTTGAGACGACGCTTGAGGTGGTGGAGGGTATGCAGTTTGACCGCGGCTACCTGTCGCCTTACTTTGCCCTGGAGCCCGGGACAACCTCGCCCCAGAACCAGAAGATGGAGGCGATTCTTGAGGATGCGTTTGTCCTGCTTTACGAGAAGAAGATTTCTTCGATGCGCGACCTTTTGCCGATTCTTGAGAAGGTGGCGCAGCGCGGCAAGCCCATCCTCGTGATTGCCGAAGAGGTTGAGGGCGAGGCGCTTGCCGGTCTGGTGGTGAACCACATCAAGGGCACCCTGCGGTGCTGTGCGGTGAAGGCACCGGGTTATGGCGACCGGCGCCGGGCGATGCTGGAGGATATCGCGGTGCTGACCGGGGGGCGTTTGATTTCCGAGGATTTGGGAATCAAGCTGGAGAACATCCAGATTTCGGACCTGGGCATTGCCAAGCGGGTGGTGATTGACAAGGAGAATACGACGATTGTTGAGGGTGCGGGCAAGAAGGCGGACATCCAGGCGCGGATTGAGCAGATTCGCAAGCAGATTGAGGAGACGAAGTCGGACTACGACCGCGAGAAGTTGCAGGAGCGGCTGGCGAAACTTGCCGGCGGCGTGGCGGTCATCAATGTCGGTGCGGCAACCGAGGTGGAGATGAAGGCGAAGAAGGCGCTGGTTGAGGATGCGCTCCATGCAACCCGCGCCGCGGTTGAAGAGGGCGTGGTGCCGGGCGGCGGTGTGGCGCTCGTGCGCTGCATTCCGGCGGTGGAGAAACTGAAACTGGAAGGCGACGAGTTGATTGGCGCAAACATTGTCAAGCGGGCGCTTGAAGAGCCAATCCGGCAACTGGCGCAGAACGCTGGGGTTGACGGCTCAATCGTGTTCAATCGGGTCAAAGAGGAGAAGGCGAACTTCGGGTTCAACTGCGAGACATTAGAGTATGGCGATATGTTTGAGATGGGTATCATTGACCCGACCAAGGTGACACGGGTGGCGCTGCAGAATGCGGCGAGCGTTGCCGGGTTGATGATTACGACCGAGTGCGCCATCGCTGAGTTGCCCGAGAAGGAGAAGGCACCACCGATGCCGGGCGGTGGCTACGGCGGTGAGTACTAATTAGGCGGTAACGGGGGCGGGAACTTTCCCGCCCCCAAACCGAAGGCAAACTATGCCAACTTACGAATACCGATGCCGCAAGTGCGGACACAAGTTCAGTCAGTTTCAGAAAATTACCGAGCCGGCGCTAAAAAACTGCCCAAACTGTCAAGGAAGAAATTGCGTTGAGCGGCTGATTTCCGGCGGCAGCGGCCTGATTTTTAAGGGCTCGGGTTTTTATATTACGGACTATAAAAACAAGGGTTCTACGGGCGAAAAGAAGCCGGAAAAGGGCGGCGAGAAGAAGCCGGGGACAGACGACAGCACCCCTTAAAGGTCCTTGTTAAAAAATTTCGGCAGCAGATAATTAAGTAATTGATATTTTGAAAGTTAGTTAGTTTAAAATTGTTTGCAATAGTTGCTTGACAAGAGATAAATTTTGTGTATCTTTTAATTACAGAGGTATCGCTCTTTGATAATTCGGATGTAACCCAAGCGTGCTCGGGTTGTGCTATGGGAAAAATTCCTTCTAAGCTTTCGCTTGGAGGGTTTGATCCTGGCTCAGGACTAGCGCTGGCGGTGTGTCTTAGACATGCAAGTCGAGCGGGGCGCAGTGTGGTAGCAATACCGTGCTGCGCTTAGCGGCGAACGGGTGAGTAATACAGGGGTAACCACCCCCAAGGAGGAGAATAACCCACCGAAAGGTGGGCTAATACTCCATGTGCTGACCGGAAGGCATCTTTCGGTCAGGAAAGGTGCCGCAAGGTGCCGCCTTGGGACGGGCTCCTGGCCTATCAGCTTGATGGCGGGGTAAAGGCCCACCATGGCTGAGACGGGTAGCTGGCGTGAGAGCGTGACCAGCCACAGGGGAACTGAGACACGGTCCCCACTCCTACGGGAGGCAGCAGTCTAGAAATTTGGGCAATGGGCGAAAGCCTGACCCAGCGACACCGCGTGGAGGATGAAGTCCTTCGGGATGTAAACTCCTGTCAGGG
>CAZVDD010000006.1:0-1586 GCA_964626075.1 uncultured bacterium | reverse complement strand
CGTCAATGCCCTGTGCCGCATTCGTGTCTGAGGACACAATGGTGACCGAAAAGTTTGCCCGTTGAAGGGTCCGAACGGTGCGCTCAAACTCGTCGTCGCGGAACAGGTCATGGGGCACAAACACCGCAACCGGTTGCGCAGCAGCGAGCGCGCCGCAGAGTAGAACGAGAAAAACCGTCTTTATTGGCACAATTAAATAGAATATAGCAGAAAAATTCAATGTCAAGTAATTTCCGAGGGGGCAATTCGTTAAGTGTTCATTTTACAATGACTTAACATTAAGACCAGCAGCGGCATTTGGAGCCAAGGGCAAAGGCGGGAGCTGGCGCAACAGGGAAGGTGCGGTTGATTGCTTAAAATTCGGGCTCGGTGATGGTGGGCGATAGGTTGTTGTACCAATCAAGCCTGAGCTGGTATCCTTGACAAAGGCGGGGTGATTTTTATTATTGTTTGTGCCGCGCGGACTCGTGATAATGCCGACCTACAACGAGGCGGAGAACATCGGGAAAATCATACCGGTGGTGCTGGGCCAGGTACCGGAGATTGAGGTGCTGGTGATTGACGACAATTCGCCTGACCGCACGGGTGACATCGTTGCCCAGATGGCGCAGACAAACCAGCGCATCCATCTGATTCGCCGGGAGAAAAAACTGGGACTGGGCACCGCTTATGTGCTTGGGTTTCGCTATGCGCTGGAGCACAACTACGACTACTGCTTTGAGATGGACGCCGACTTCTCCCATCCGCCGGAAAAGATTCCGGAGATGGTTGAGTTGTTAAAAGATTACGATTTGGTGATTGGCTCGCGCTACTCAGACGGCATCTCCATTGTCAATTGGCCAATGAAAAGGCTGCTACTTTCCTACTTTGCCTGCCTTTATGCCCGCAAGGTTACCGGTTGTCCGGTGCGCGACTTGACCGCCGGTTTCAAGGCGTACCGGTGTGATATGCTGCGCCGGATAGACTTAAACCAGTTGCGCGAGGACGGTTACGGGTTTCAGATTGAGATTGACTTCTTAATCTGGCGCAAGGGCGGCAGAATCAAAGAGATTCCCATCGTGTTTACCGAGCGCCGTGCCGGGGTTTCCAAGATGTCAAAACGCATCATCTGGCGGGCGTTCATCTTGGTGCTGCGGCTCCGGCTGCAAAGGATGCTGGGCAGGGTTTAGGCGGGTGTTAGCGTGAGCGACGCTGAGTCTTACTTCCAAAGCGGCAACGCCCATTTCCAAAATGGTGAATTTGACCGTGCGATTGCGGACTATACAAAGGCGATAGAGTTAAACCCGAAATACGCTGAGGCGTACAACAACCGGGGAAGTGCCTATGCAAGGAAGGATGAATTTGACCATGCGATTGCGGACCTTACAAAGGCGATTGAGTTAAACCCGAAACTGGCTGAGGCGTACAACAACCGGGGAATCGCCTATGGAGAAAAGGGTGAATTTGACCTTGCGATTGCGGACTTTACAAAGGCGATTGAGTTAAACCCGAAATACGCTAAGGCGTATTACAACCGGGGACTTGCCTATGCAGGAAAGGAGAAATTTGACGATGCCATTACGGACTTTACAAAGGCGATTGAGTTA
>CAZVDD010000005.1:0-51937 GCA_964626075.1 uncultured bacterium | reverse complement strand
AGACCTTGTTGTTGGTTGAGTTCCAAACCAAGGCACGAGGCTCATATCCCACTTGAATTGTTGTAATCACCTGGTTTGTTGCCCCATCAATCACTGTGACATTGCGGCTACCCCCATTAGCGCAATAGACCTTGTTGTTGGTTGAGTTCCAAACCAAGGCATAAGGATAATCTCCCACGGGAATTGTTGCAATCACCTGGTTTGTTGCCCCGTCAATCACTGTGACATTGTCACTATACCTATTAGCGCAATAGACCTTGTTGTTGGTTGAGTTCCAAACCAAGGCACGAGGTTCATATCCCACTTGAATTGTTGTAATCACCTGGTTAGTTGCCCCATCAATCACTGTGACATTGTTGCTCCAAGAATTGGCGCAATAGACCTTGTTGTTGGTTGAGTTCCAAACCAAGGCACAAGGATACCTTCCCACTTGAATTGTTGTAATCACCTCGTTTGTTGCCCCATCAATCACCGTCACATTGTTGCTATAGTCATTAGCGCAATAGACCTTGTTGTTGGTTGAGTTCCAAACCAAGGCACGAGGAGCATCTCCTACGGGAATCGTTGTAACCACCTCGTTTGTTGCCCCATCAATCACTGTGACAGTGTCGCTACCCCCATTAGCGCAATAGACCTTGTTGTTGGTTGAGTTCCAGCAAAGGGCAGAAATATTGCAGCCCGCGGGTATTTTGGCAATCTTTTGATTGGTTGCGCCGTCAATCACAATTACACCATCGCCACCTTGACCGCCGACATAGATTTTATTATTCGTTGCATTATAGGTAAAGGCTTGCGGTCCTGAAATCCCGGAAAGCGAATCTGGGAGGTAGATTGTTGTTTCAAGCCACTGGCTCTGACCGAGACCAACAATTAGGCAGATTACGGCTATGCCCAAAATAAGACCTTTCTTTTGCATAAAACCTCCTTGTCTTGTATTATGGAGTTTAGTTACGCCGTTTTTTAATGTCAAGGAAAAAAGTTTGGCTCGTTTGCGTCCGTAAAACAAGGGAACAGGTTTGTTTGATAAAATTTGCCTGTCAGTTTTTATGGGGGAAAGTTTAAGCCCTGATGGGCTTTTTTGTGTTTCAAACCGGTATACTTTAAAGTGTAACAGCCGTAAACGGATGTTTTTGTGTAACATATTGTAATTTAGATAGTTAACAAAGCGGAACCCAATTTTCCCTACCCAACCCCGGGGTAGTTTCGGGGATGGTACGGGAAATTGAGTTTGGGGTTGTTTCTGGCGCTGGGGTCGATTTACCGGCGCGCATTGCGGTCGGTGTTGACGCCGGATGTGATGAAGGGAGAAGAGCGGGCTGAAAGGCGGAGGTGGAGTTGAGGGGTAGACTGGTTGCTAATTGGGAGGGGTGATGTTATCCCGATGTACAGGCTTGACCGAACTTAAATTTGCCGATAGAATTTGGTAGGTGAACAGTAGGCAAAGGTTTGTTCTCAGGAGATGGCGCAGGTGAAGCGCTATTTTTACCGGAGCGGTCTGCTCCAGTTTCAAGAACCGGACAACGCGGCGCGTTTAGTTTCCCTTAAACAATCAAGGACCGGCAAGTGAGAAGGATGAGACTGCGGTTTTGTACCGGCGTCCTGCCGGTCCGAGAAAATAGACTAAACCTAAAAACAAACCTGTTAAACAAAAGGAGGCAGTATGGCAAAGCGTTACGACTATACCGGTAAGGATGTGCAGGAGGTTTACGACGGTCCGGGCGGTCTGCTCTGGGAGGCGGTAATGGGTGAGCAGATTCACTCGGGAGGACCTGATGCCACAGACCGGCTGGCACAGGCGCTGGGTTTGAAGCCCGGGATGCATATCCTTGATGTGTGCAGTGCGCTGGGCGCACCGGCAAGGCAGCTCGCCCAGAAGTACGGGGTCAAAGTTACCGGTCTTGACTTCACAAAGACGATGCTGGAAAAGGCGCGGCAGCGGACCAAAGAGGCGGGTCTTGACCATCTGATTACTTTTGTTGAAGGCAATGCGCTTGATATGCCGTTTAAGGCGAACACCTTTGATGTGGTCTGGGGTCAGGAGGCGTGGTGCTATGTGACCGACAAGGACCCGCTGGCACGGGAGTGCTATCGGGTGCTGAAGCCCGGCGGTAAGATTGGTTTTACCGACTGGGTGATTACCGGAAAGGTGGAAGAGGATTTGCTGGCAAAACTTTACGAGTCAATGGCGTTTCCCTATATGGAGACCTTTGAAGGCTGGCAGGAGGTTCTGCGCCGTGCTGGGTTTAAAATCCTTGATGCCCAGGACCAGACTGAGGAGTTTGCCAAATGCTTTGACGAGTATAAGGTAAAGGTGGAGCAGGAGTTGAAGCCGACCATATTGCAGAACTTTGGTGAAGACCTGTTCAAGTTTGCGGTGAATCTGGTAAACCTGTGGCGCGATGCGGCGCATCGGCATCAGGTGGGCAGAGGGTTTTACATCGGGCAGAAGTGAGACGGCGTATTCTGTTCTGGGCGCTAATTGCGCTCGGTGCCGGGGCGCTGATTTTTGGTTCTTTCATTGGCGCATGGGCACGGATTGGCTACTTCAGCAGCCAGATATGCCTCTCCTGTATGGGTATAGTTTAAAAAAAGGAGGTGTTTATGAGAGGCAAGTTGCTGATATTTGCCGGGCTGGTTTTGGCGTTCAGCGCTGCCCTGGCAACTCAGCGGGTGATGGTGATGGAAGACTTCACCGCCACTTGGTGTACCTATTGTCCGGGTGCGGCACGCGGTGCCGAGGAGTTGAAGTTTCGGGCGTTTGATTCAGTGGTGGTGATTGCCTATCACTCGTCAACCAGCGACCCGTTTTACACCGCAGAGGCGGCAAGCCGGGCGAGTTACTACGGCGTTACCGGCTATCCGACGATGCGTCTGGACGGCGGACAGGCGGTGGTGGGCGGATTGCACTACGGCACGATGTATCCGACCTACCGGCAGTTCTTTGACACCCGCAAACTGGAGCCAAGTCCGCTTGATATCGGGTTGACGGTTACCTATGACTCAGCGACGCGCAGCGGGGTGTTGACAATCGTGGTCCGCAATAGGAGTTCGAGCGCGGTGAGCGGGCAGTTGCACACGGTTCTGACCGAGAGTCACATCTACTACCCGTGGCAGGGTATGGACAGTCTGCACGATGTAGAACGGCTGATGTTGCCCGATGCCGGCGGTGAGGCGATAACGGTCAACCCCGGGGATTCGGTGGTGCGGACGAGAAGTTTCACCATCAATGCCTCCTGGGTGGCAAGGAACTGCGAGTTTGTCGTATTCGTGCAGAACAACACGACGAAGTGGATGTATCAGGGTGCGAGTATCGGGGTGATTGCCGAGCCGGAACTGGAGTTTGTCGGTTATCAACCGGTGCTGCCGCTCCCGGGGCAGAGTTTCAACCTGACGGTCGGGGTGCGCAACATCGGCAGTACGGCGCTGAGTGGCGCGAGCGCAGAGCTGACAACCGACGACCCGTATCTTACGGTTGTCCAGGGAACGAGCAGTTTCGGGCAAATCAACCGGGGCGCAGATGGTTATTGTAATACGCCGTTTCAACTGCAGGTGAGTTCTTCGTGCCCGGACCCGCATCGGGCAACGCTTCGGCTGGTAATTGCGAGTGCCGATATTGGGACGGATACAATGACATTTCCTTTGAACATAACAACTATCCCGGGTTTTGCCGATGATATGGAGCACGGCATCGGGGGTTGGACGCACAGCGGTACGAGGGACAACTGGCACCTTTCAACTTATCGTGCCTCATCACCCAGTTACGCTTGGTACTGCGGGGTGGAGTCAAACCACCAGTACACCAATGAGAACGACGCCCGTTTGATGACCCCGTTTTTCACCCTGGGTGACTCTGCCTGGGTGCGGTTCAATCATTACTACGGCACCGAGGCGGACTTTGACTTCTGCATCCTGGAGATAAACAACGGTTCATTGTTCTGGGTGCCGCTTGGGATGTGGAGTGGTTCAAGTAACGGCTGGCAGCAGGAGGCGATAGATTTGAGCCCGTTTCGCAACCAGACGGTGCGGTTGCGGTTCCGGTTTATCAGCGACTACAATGTTACGGGCGAGGGCTGGTATGTTGACGACTTGGAATGCGGCGCCCGGGTCGGAGTTGCCGAACCGCAGGTGAATCAGGTGCTGCCGGTGGTTCTGGTCAGCAGTCCGGTGCGGACGCGGGCACAGGTGCGGTTTGTGCTACCTGCTGGGGTTAAGGCCGAGGCGCGGGTTTACGACATCACCGGGAAGATGGTGTGGCAACTGGGCGAGAATCTGAGTGGGACCGGTACGGTGGTGTGGAATCTGACCGACCAGAGGGGCAAGAAGGTAAGTTCGGGCGGTTACTTTATTCAGCTCTCTTACCGTAACAGTACGGTCAGTGTGCCGATAGTGGTTGCGAGGTAAGGGGTGCGGTTAAACAGGGGCAGGTTGCTGTTTTTCGGCAGCAGCCTGCTCCTTTTTTTCGGCTGTTCGGATGCGCCTTTGATTCCCCTCGTGCCTACCAATCGGGTGGTGCTGGTGGAATTTTTTACCTGGCAACGCTGCGTTTACTGTCCGTATGCGGCACGGGCGCTGGACAGTTTGCAGAAGGAGTTTGCCGACAGTGTGGTGGTGATTGCCTATCACCGCCGGGTTGCGGGTGACACCCTCTCGCCGGAGTATGTTGAGGAGCGGCGCCAACTTTATTACGAGTCCGGCGGTGAACCGGCAACGGTTTTTGATGGCGGTCCGGTGGTGCGCACTCCGGGACCGGAGTACAACTACGAAACTTTTAAGAACTACATTCTGGGGGCAAAGGCGGTTTTACCCCAGGTGGAACTGGCGGTTGCGGTGCAGCGCGACTCTTCCCGGGCAACCGTTGTCGCCCGGGTTTTCGGCGTCGATGCTACGCCCGAGGAAAGTTTGCGGCTTTTTATTGTGATAACCGAGGATTCGGTGCGAGCGGTTTTGTCCGGGGCAACCGATTCGGTTTTCAACGATGTGATGCGGGCGATGGTGCCTGATGTCAATGGATTGCCCTGCTGGTTGCGCCGGGGTGATAGTCTGCGGTTTGAACAGACGGTTCAATTTCCGGTTCACTGGAATCCCGGGCGGCTGAATGTGGTTTGTTTTGTCCAGGAGCCTTTAAGCCGGCGGGTTCTGCAAGCCTGCCGTAAGAAATTGAATTGACAACAGGGGGTCAATATGAAAAAACTGTTTTTTTGCCTGATGATTTTGGTGGGCTGGGTGGTGCCGGTTCAAGCCGATTACAGTTTTACATTTGTGTGTCGGAGTGATACGCTGCAACAGGTAATACCGGGCGGTGTTGCCGTTTACTACTTCACCCTGAGCAACACCGGGACCGAACCCGATGTTTATCTGTTTGACTGCCGGGTTTTGCAGGGGGTGCCGGGCTGGAGCGCAATATACTGTTTGCGCGGGCGTTGTGTTGAACCCGGGGTGCCGATGTTTGACTCGCTGGCGCCGGGCGCAATGGATACGACTATTGACATCACGGTGTTCACGACCAATACCGAGGGCACGGCGGTGGTTCAGATGACGGTGACTTCTCAGGGCGACCCATCACAGGTCAGTTCAATTAAGACTTACACCCGGGTCAGTTGCGGGGTTGAAGAACGGGTAACTTATCTTGAACGTAAGCCGATGCACAATCTGATGTTTGATTATGCAGGAAGAAGGGTAGGGACGGTGTTGACGCCCGGGGTTTATTTTGTCCGTCGGGATTCCGGCGCCGGTTTTAAGAAAATTGTTGTCCTCCGTTAATGTTATAATATGAAAAAAAGGGGGCTTCTGAGTTATGCCCGCGCTGCGGGCTGCGCGGGTAAAGCGTGTCAGGCAGACCTGTTTGCTATGTTGGACGGGTTGCCCGGTTTTCACCATCCCGATTTGCTGGTGAGCGGGGCAACCGCGGACGATGCCGGGGTTTTTCGGCTGGATAAAAACCGGGCGCTGGTTCTGACAGTGGATGTTTTACCACCGGTTGCCGACGAACCTTATGTTTTCGGGCAGATTGCGGCAGCGAACTCCCTTTCGGATGTGTATGCGATGGGTGGCAAACCGCTCGCGGCAGTGGCGATTCTCGGGGTGCCGGTTGAAGAGATGGAGTTTGCGACGGTGCGGGCTGTGCTCGCCGGTGCCTGGGATAAAGTGAAGGAGGCGGGTGCGGTTGTTGCCGGTGGTCACACTGTAAGAGATTTGGAGTTAAAGTTCGGGCTGGCGGTAACCGGAATCGTTCATCCCGAAAAGGTGGTGACCAACGCCGGTGCCAGACCCAATGACCGGTTGCTGTTGACAAAACCGCTCGGGACCGGGGTGATAACAACCGCCCAGAAGCATCACCAGGCACCGCCCCAGCTGGTGGCAAGGGCGAACAAATTGATGGCGCAGTTGAATCGGCCCGCAGCAGAGGCGATGACAGCGGTTGGGGTGAACGCTGCGACCGACATCACCGGTTTCGGGTTGCTGGGTCATTGCTGGGAGATGGCGCAGGCGAGCGGAGTTGACATAGTAATCAAAGCAGGTGCGGTGCCTTTTATCCCCGGGGTTCAGAGGCTGGCTGAGGAAGGGTGGTTTCCGGGCGGAACATTGAAGAATTATGAGTTTATTATAAGACGAGCGGAATTTGCCCGGGGGATAAATAAGACGCTGCGGCTTTTACTTTGTGATGCCCAGACTTCCGGCGGTTTGTTGATTGCGGTGTCTGAAAAGAAGTTTGCCCGGCTGGAGCAAGAGTTAATCAAGGCCGGCGTTTCGGAGTTCAAGGAGGTTGGGGTAGTAACAGTTGGTACCGGCCGGGTGCGGGTAGTGGGACGATAAGTTTGTTGCCGGGGGCGGATGATTTCCTATAATATTTAATCTATGGAAAATGCCCGGGATTTATTTTCCTTGCTCGTTGATGCGGTTGTTGCCCTTGACCCGGCGCGGGTAGCGCAACTGTGTCAGGAAGCGTTGCGTCAGGGTTTGGCACCCGAGGAGGCGCTGGAGAAAGGTCTGGCAAGGGGAATGCGGGTCGTGGGTGAGAAGTTCGCGGCCCGGGAGTTTTTTGTCCCGGAGGTGCTTCTGGCATCAAAGGCGATGTATGCCGGGTTTGATATCTTGAAGGAACAGATGCCCAGAGGAACGCGGAGCCGGGGCCGGGTAGCGCTGGGTGTGGTGCAGGGTGATATCCACGACATCGGCAAGAACATCGTGAAGGTGATGGTGCAGGCGGCAGGATTTGAGGTTGTGGATTTAGGAAGGAATGTGCCGATTGAGCGGTTTGTCGCCGCCGTTGAACAAGGGGTTCAGATTGTCGGGATGTCTTCTTTGATGACGACGACAATGCCCAATATGGCAAAGGTGATTGAGACGCTGAAAAAGAAGGGGTTGCGGGAACGGGTTAAGGTGCTGGTCGGCGGTGCGCCGGTGACGCGTTTTTTTGCCGAACGGATTGGTGCGGACGGCTATGCGCCTGATGCCCACAGCGCGGTGGTTGAGGTTGAACGGTTGTTGAGATAAGGTGTGGAAAGGGCAAGGGCGCGGTTAATTACCGTTTTGCAAACGGCGCAGTCCGAGGCAAAGCCGCCGTTGGTGTTTCCGATTGTTGTGGCAAATCATGCCGCCCGGGTCGCGGGTGAACGGCTGAGCCGGACTTTGACCGAAAGCCGAGTTTTGAGTGCGGTGCTCTATCAAGCATATCGGCTTTACAATTATGACCTGATTATGGTGTTTGCTGATGTCCTTGTTGAGGCGGAGGCGATGGGGTGCAAGATTGAGATGGCGGATGACGAACCACCGGTTCTGGTCCAAGCCGCCGGGCAAAGGGCACAGGTTGTTAATCCGTTCCGGGCATGCCGGATGCCGGTGATTCTTGAGACGACCGAACAACTGGTCAATATGGCGGGGCGAGAGGTTTTTGTTCTGACATCAGTTAAAGGACCGTTTTCTCTTGCCAGTTTTTTGTGTGGACCCGAGGAGTTTCTCGAAAGCCTGATTTCGGCACCGGAAAAGGCAGAGTGGTATCTGCAAAGGGCAACCGAGAACCAAAAAAATTTTGTTCGGGCGATTGTAAAAAAGGGTGGCGTGCCATTTATCGGTGACCCGATGGCTTCAGGTAGTGTTGTCAGTCCGGCACTGTTTGAGCGGTTTGCCCTGCCCTATTTGAAGGAACTGGTGGCGGCGATTCACCAGTTGGGCTTTTGGACCGGGTTGCATATCTGCGGCGACACGACCGGGATTTTACGGCTGATGTGCGCTACCGGTGCCGAGATTTTAAGCGTTGATGAGATGGATATCGGTTTTGTCCGGCAGGAGGTGGGCGCAAACCGGGTGATTATGGGTAATGTGTCAACCGGGTTGCTGGAGAGCGGTGGACCGGAACAGATTTATCAGGCGGCGCAGGACTGTTTGAAAAAGGGGTTGCCGAAGATGATTCTTGCCAGCGCCTGCGATGTACCGGCAGCAACACCGGTGGCGAATGTGCAGGCGCTGGTTGCGGCGGCACAGGGGGGGTGATGATTGTTCGCTGTAAACCAGCGGGGTGTAAGTCGCTGCAGGAACTGTTATGGGCGCAGGGTATCGATTTACCGGGCGATTGCGGCGGCAGGGGTTCGTGCGGCAAGTGCCGGGTGCGGCTGGTGTCGGATGGTTCTTATGTGCTTGCCTGTCAGTTTGTGCCCAAGCGTTCGGTGGTGGTTGAGATTGAGGGCGATTTCAATAAAGTGGTGCGCGGTTATCGTAGTGGTGCAGGGTATCGTGGAATCAGGCATAAGGATACGGTGCTGGTTGCCGACATCGGCACGACAACTTTACGGCTGGCATTGGTTGACCGGGCAAAAGGGCGGCGGATTAAGACCGTAACGCAGTTAAATCCGCAGTTAAGGTTCGGTGCTGATGTCCTTACCCGGATAAGTCAGGAAAAGATGGTGCGCCGGGCAGGACTGGGCAATTGTCTTAAAGGGTTTATCAGTGAGAACAAGGTTTGGCGGTCGAATCCGGTCACGGTGGTGGGCAATACGGTGATGATGCACTTTGTTTTTGGGAAGAGTCCGAAGGGTTTAGGTCAATTTCCCTATCGCCCAAACCTGCCTTTGCGCCGGGTGATTGAAAGAAAGCATAACGGGCTGAAGTTGTGTACCCTGCCGTTGATCGGTTCGTTCATCGGCAGTGACTGCACCGCCGCGATTCTCGCCGCAGGGATAAACCAGACCGAAAGGTTGACGCTTTTAGTTGATGCCGGGACCAACGGTGAGGTGGTTTTAGGTAACCGGCACAGAATTGTTGCCTGTTCAACTGCGGCAGGACCGGCTTTTGAGGGGGCGACTTTAAGTTGTGGTTCTCTTGCCATACCAGGGGCGATTACCGGTTGCCGGCTTTACCGGGGAAGATGGGTCGTGAAGACGGTGGGGAACAAAGTTCCAACCGGCATCTGCGGTTCTGGGGTGTTGGATGCTATTGCCGAGGCGGTGCGCATTGGATTGATTGAGCCCGGGGGCAGGCTGAAGCAGGGAGAACGGCTTCAGATTTACGGTGCGGAGCCGGCAGGGGTTTATCTGACGCAGGCGGACATCAGGGAGGTACAACTCGCCAAGGCGGCGATTGCCAGCGGCATAAAATTACTCCATAAAGAGTGGTCCGGAAGACCGATTGAAAGGGTGGTGATAACCGGACGGTTTGGGGGCAGGCTGAACAGTCAGGCGGCAATGGCGATTGGACTTTTGCCGGTCGTGCCCGAAGCGGTGGTAGAACAAAAGCCCGACCTGGCGCTTGCGGGCGCGATAAAGGCGGTGCTTGCGCCCGATGTTCTCAAAAAAGCGGAGGATTTGAGCGCCCGGGTTGCCGAAATTCGGCTCGCCGAACACCCGGATTTTGAAGCGATGTTTGTTGAGTCACTGGCACTAACAAAATGGCGATTTTAGACCGAGCCCGGCTTGAGAGTTTACGCTTGGAACGGCTTGAGGAATTGAGAGGTTTGAAGGCGCAGGGTAAAAAGGTGGTGGGTTACTTCTGCCTTTATGTGCCGGTGGAAATTGTTCAGGCAGCAGGAGCGATTCCGGTGCGGCTGGCACGCGCCGATTATCAAAGTGCAGTTGAGGGTGAACGGTTTCTGCGCGCCGATGCCTGTCCGTTCTGTAAGGCGAGTCTGGGGAAATTTGTCCATGACCCGTTGTATCAACTGGTTGACGGTGTGGTAACTGTCAACACCTGTGATATGATGCGCCGGTTACCTGAGGCGTTAACAACTAACTTTTCGGTGCCGGTTTTTTTGCTCTATCTGCCGCGCACGAGTGAGTTGTTTCCTAATCGGCTGCAGGAGTTCCAAGCCGGATTGAGGGACCTTAAGGCGTGGCTGGGCGGTTTGACCGGTCAGAAGTGGCAAGAGGAACGGTTACGGGAAGCGATTGACGAGGCGAACCAATTGCGGCGCAAACTTCAGGAACTGGACCAAACCCGGGCGGAAATGCCGCCGCCAATTTCGGGGGGCGAACTGTTTGATATCGTAGCACTGGCAACGCTTCTACCACCAAAAAGGATGCTGAATCTGCTCAATGAGTTGTCAGCGGTGCGACGGACGCAGGCAGGAGTGGTAAACAAAAACCGCGCGCGGCTACTTTTGACCGGCAGCATCTTAGCCGAAGAGGACCGCACCCTGATTGAAATTGTTGAAGAAAAAGCGGACATTGTTGCGGATACGGTTTGCACCGGCAGCAGATGGTTTAACGAGGCGATTACCGTTGAGGAGGAGCCGTTTGCCGGTCTGGCCCGATTTTACTTTAGCCGAACACCGTGCGCCTGCCGCCGGCCCAATACCGCTCTTTTTGAGTACATCAAGCAGCAGGTGGCGGCACGAAAGGTTCAGGGAATTGTCAGTAAGAGTTTGCTTTACTGCGATGCCTACCGGTTTGAGGTGAAACAACTGCGGCAGGAGGTGGGGCTTCCGGTGTTAGAGGTTGATGGCGACTATTCGCAGGTGAACCGCCAGCAGTTGCGTACCCGGGTTGAGGCGTTTCTCGAGATGTTGCGATGAGCCGGTTTGATTATCACGACCCAACGCCAGCACGGATTACATTTGACGAGTGGGACGATTTGTTTCAACAAATACCGGACGATTTGATTGAGCAGTTTCACTACTTTGCCCCGAATCAGGAGGCGTGGTCAAAATATCTGTTTCCGCCCCAGGTGTTCGCCATCTACGGGGCAAGGCATCTGCGCCGATTAAAGTTTGACAATTCTTTGGCGGCGCTGCGGCTCTGGGGTTTTGGCCAGAATGAGATTGAACGGTTGTTTCGCGCCCGGCAGGTGGGGAAGAAGGTGGTGGCGGTGATGGGTGACCTGGGTCCTCTGGCGGTGATTGTGAATTCGGTGGCGGCAAGGACGAGTTCGGGCGAGGACGGTGGGGGATGCGTTGCTTTTTATCCCGACTGCTGGTGGTGGACACCTTTTGCGATGGAGAGCAAGGTGTTACTGGACAAAGCGGCAGAACTGGGTATTGGTGATGCCACCTGTTTTTCCCGGGCGGCGCTGGGCGCTTTTGCCAAGCACAGTTATTTTCCTGACCCGGACCTGGTGATTGCCGCAACCGGTGCATCGTGCGACGACTATTCTGGGGTGGAGAGTTTGGTAGCAAAGATGGTGCCCGAGGTCGTCTGGGTGGAAACACCGCTCCGGCGCGTGGAACCTGAGGCAAGGGAACGGGTTGAGCGGATGGTTGTTGAGGAGTATCAACGGGTGGTTAAAAAACTGGAGGAGTTGACCGGAGTCAAGGTGACCGAAGCGATGTTGCAACAGGGAATACGCCGGGCAAATCACCTGCGGCGTCTGACTCAGCGATTGAAGGAACTCACTTACGGTTATGGCGTGTTTCCAGCACTGGAAACGATGGTCGTGGAGTTTGGTTGTCTGCACGGCTATTCCGACCTTGCGGAGTGGACCGCGATTGTGGAACATTTAATCCAGACCGGGGAGGCACGGCGCGAAACGGGTAAAACGGTGCTGGCACCGGACAGTTTGCGGATTGGCTGGGTAACACCGCCCGCGGACCCGTTACTTTTGTGTTATGTTGAAGACCGAGGGGCACGAATTGTGGCGAGCGAATATGTGATTAATCAGGCGTTGAGTTTGATTGATGAGTCGGTGCCGCCGCTTTTGGGGATTGCCCGTTCGCTGCTCACCGGTTCGCTGATTGGCACGTCAAGAGAACGGGGGGAGATGTTTGTCACTGCCGCGCAGCGGCGTCGAGCCGAAGGGGTGATTGTTTCGGGAATTTTAGGCGGTTCGCACTGCGCAATGGAGTCGAGGTTGATGGGCGATTACATTAAACAGAAACTTGACATCCCGATTCTGGAGTTCGATGTCGCACCACCCAACAAGGCGATTGACCGCCAGACCCAAACAAGGATTGATGCGTTTCTGGAACTGGTGCGGAGCCGGCGATGAAGGAGTTACTCAATCCCCGGGAACGGTTTTCGCTTCTGGTTATTGACGAACCGCAGGACCGGGTGCCGGTTTTTCCGTTGTTGACCGCCCATGCCGCAAAATTTTCCCAGGTGAGTTTACGCGACTACTACACCGATGGGGTGGTGATGGCAAAGTGCCAGTTAAGGGCAAGGGAGTTTTACAACACCGACTTTATCTCAATTTTTTCTGAGGTTGGTTTGATTGCCGAGGCACTGGGTTCGGAGTTTTTGTATCCGGAGGATGACCTGCCGGTGCTGACACGACCGCGCTGGCAGAAAATTGAGGAGGCGGCGCGCGGTCTAAAAGAGAATCTGAGCCTAAAGGGTCGGGTGGCGGTTTATCTCGATGCGATTAATTATGCCTGGGAGGCGATTGCTGATGTTGTGCCGGTCCTTGCTTATGTACCGGCACCTTTTACCACCGCGCAGCAACTGGTTGACCCTGAGGAGTTTCTCCTTGCCCTGCTGGAAAAGCCAGAACTGGTAAAGTCGGTCCTTGACGATGTGACACAGGTGGTAAAAAATTTTTCCCGGCTCGTGATTCGAGCCGGCGCCTTGCCCATTTTAGTTGACCCGCTGGCTTCGGGTAGCGTACTCAGCCCCAGTGAGTATCGGGAGTTTGCCCTGCCCGGAGAAAAGGCGGTAATAGATTTCTGGCACCGCTATGACCTCGATGTGGTTTTACACATCTGTGGCGATACGAGCGAAATCGCATTGTTGATGCCTGAGACCGGTGCCGACCTGATAAGCGTTGATAAAGTGGACCTTAGTGAGGTTGTTGCGGCGGTGGGAGAAAAGGTGCGGGTCATCGGCAATTTTGATACGACCGAGTTGTGGTTGGGTACAGCAAAGGAGATTGGCGATAAGGTCAGTGGGATGGTGGCGCAGGCAAAGAGTTGTCCTCGGGGCTATGTGGCGGCGACCGGATGTGAGGTACCGATTGCCACACCAGAGGAAAATTTGCAGGCTTTTGTCAGTGCGGCTCAGGAGGCAGGAAGGTATCAATTTCCACCTGCCCGGATAAGTGAAGGGAGATAGCACAAGATGTTGAGCGTTGGTATTGATGTCGGTTCGGTTAACACCAAGGTGTTGATTTACGATTCAGCACGGGATGCGGTTGTTGCCCGGTGTGTGGCACCAACCGGAATGAAACCCAGGGAGCAGGCACAGCAGGTGTTTGAGTTTTGTGTGGCGAATGCCGGTCTGGAGCGCTCGGCACTGGGACGCATTGTTGCGACCGGTTATGCCCGACAGGCGGTTGATTTTGCCCAGCAGACGGTTACCGAGATTACCGCGACGGGACGGGGGATAAGAAAGTGGCATCCTTTCAGTCGAACGGTCATCGACATCGGCGGCCAGGATTCAAAGGTGATAGCGCTTGATGAACAGGGCCGGGTGCAGGACTTTGTGATGAACGACCGTTGTGCCGCCGGCACGGGCAGTTTTCTTGAGTTTATTGCCCGGGCGCTGAATGTGCCGATTGAGCAGTTCGGGGAGTTGAGTGCGCGCTCCCAGAAACCGGTGCTGCTCTCCAGCCTCTGTGTGGTGATGGCGGAGTCGGAAATCCTTTCGCTTGTTGCCGCGGATGTGCCCCGCGAGGATATCATCGCCGGTTTACATCTGGCGCTGGCAACGAGGGTGGTCAATATGGCGGCACGGGTTAATGTTTTGCCCGAGGTGATTTTTACCGGTGGTACCGCGCTCAATTCAGGGCTACGCCAGGCGCTGGAACGAGTTCTGGGGTTAAAGGTTCAAAGCTCTCAGGAGCCGCTTTTTGCGGCGGCAATGGGCGCGGCACTGTTAGGTGCGGACACTACTTTTTAAGGACAAGCAGGCGCTGAACAGCACCATCTTTGGGAATGAAGAAAATCCCGGTAGAGCGAGCGGAAGGGGCGATTCTGCCCGCGATGTCATAGACCGGGAAGGAGTTTGCGGGGAGCGAATTTAAATGGAGCGTGGTCAAGGGCGAATGATGATTGGGATACTGTTTTTCTAACTCAACCGTCTGCCAGAAGTTCTGGTAGGTGGTCAGTATCAACCGACAGATTGAATCGGTCACGGCTTGCGCCGCGGCGCGGGAGGGACCGCTGGCACCCCACTCGGTTTCACATCGGACGACGAAGTCAAAAATTGTTGACTCGATGGGTGCGATGAACTGTAACCAGCGCGCCAGGCGCTGGGTGTTGATTGCCTTTGGGAATTCGGGAAGGGGGTAGAGGTAACTAACCAGTCGCTGGGCTTCATCGCAAATCGGTGCGGTTATTGTGCCGTCAAGGTAAGAAGGGACTGTTTCGGCCGCGACCCAAAGCGGGATGGGAAGGGTGGCAACCGGTTGACCAAGGAGCACCCACATCATACCGGTTCGAAGGTGGGCGCCGGGTGCGGGTCCAACCATTATCTCAACGGAGCGGGTCTGAGAGCGGCAGATGGTGGTATCGGTGGGAAGGTAACCGAACGGTAAAGAGCCGAACTTACCAAGGAAAGGCAAAGGGTAAGGCTCAAATCCGACCTGGCCCAGGTCGCGGGCAAGGGTGCAGATGATAAAAGGAAGATTGAGCCGGTTTTCGCAAAGGGCGGCACGACAGAGTTGCTGTGCCCGCTCGTAGCGGTTTTTCCCCAATAACCGATTCGGTCCTCCGGACATTGAGTAGTTTGCCCGGATGAGAAATCCTAAGGAGTCGTTTTTGGTATCGTAGCGGGTATAAGATGTGTAACCGGCTTCGAATATGGCGGTGGTACCGGTAGAGTCAAAAACCCCGAAGTTTGCCGGTGTTTCCCGGCCAACGCTGTTTAAGGAGTCAAGGAGCCGGGCAAAGTCTTCTACCGTGGCACAGGAGCCAAGGGCAAGACGCATTATGTTACCGTCGTCGGCCGCAGTGATGTTGCCGGTGAGGTTGTAGGAGTTGGAGTTCATAATTGCAAATCCGACCTCATTGATGCCTGCCCAGACATTGAGCGTTTCTCCCGCATAAACATTGGCGACAAACCGGAACCGCGGACCGCGGAAGAATTTCATCTCCTGGTCGGGATTGTTGACATCGCGATTTTTCCAGAGAACGGGACGACCTTCCCTCAGCGCTGCGGGGCCGAAGGCACCGATGGTACAGGCGAAGGTGAAACTCAGGTTTAGAAGGAGTGGCGGGATGATTTTAAATCTCATTGTTGAGATACCGCTTGATTTCTTTGACGAGTGCCGCCACAAGCCGGGACTCAGGATAGGTGCCGATTACTTTGCCCTTGACAAACAGGGCACCTTTTCCTTTACCGCCGGCGATACCAAAATCGGCTTCGCGGGCTTCACCCGGTCCATTGACAACACACCCCATTACCGCGAGCTTTAACGGCGCAGTGATACCCTGGAGGTTTTTCTGAACCTGACGGGTCAAGCGAACGATGTCAATCCTGGTGCGGCCACAACCGGGACAGGAATACACAACCGGTTTAATCTGACGCCGGTTGAGAGCGGCGAGGAGTTCGTAGGCGGCAACGACTTCCAGGACCGGGTCACCGGTAAGGGATATACGGATGGTGTCACCAATACCCTGGCGCAGGAGCGGGGCAAGCGCGGCAGCGGAGCGAATGCTGCCTTCAAGGGGCGGACCGGCTTCAGTCAAACCGATATGAAGTGGATAGGGAAAACGGCGGGCGAGTTCTTCGTTGACGGCAATCAGGTCTTCAGCGACGGTGGTTTTTGCTGATAGAACCAGGGCTTTGAAGTTCAGTCTTTCAAACGGTTCCAGGGCGCATGCCATCGCCTCAATCAGCGCCTTGACTACGGGATGACGGTAACGAGCCCGAACCTCTTTGGGCAACGAGCCGGCATTGACCCCGATGCGGATTGCCACGCCCCGGTCCTGGGCAGCACGGATAATTTCTTCAACGCGCCGAATAGAGCCGATATTGCCGGGGTTGATACGGATTTTATCGAAGCCGGCTTTGATTGCCGCAAGTGCCAATCGGTAGTCAAAGTGGATGTCAGCAATTAAGGGTAGGTCAACACGAGCCCGGATTTCAGGTAAGGCGGCAGCCGCTGCCGCATCAGGGACTGCGAGGCGCACCAGTTCGCAGCCGGCGGCAGTTAGACGGCGAACTGAGCGCACGGTTGCAGTGACATCGTCGGTTCGAGTTTTGGTCATTGACTGGACGCGCACCGGCGCACCGCCGCCGATCTGGATGTTACGCACCAGGACCGGAAGCGACAAGCGTTTAGGTGGGCTTGATGCGCTTGATTTTTCCGCCGAGCCGGGCGATTTTCTTTTCGAGGTGTTCATAACCCCGGTCCAAATGATAGATGCGCAGGATTTCGGTTTTGCCCCGGGCGGCAAGACCGGCAAGGACCAGCGCTGCTGAGGCGCGCAGGTCTGAAGCCATAACCTGAGCACCCTGCAGTTTTTCTACGCCATGGATTACCGCCATATTGCCATTGATGTCAATTGACGCACCCATCCGGTTGAGTTCCAGAGCATGGAGAAACCGGGACTCAAAGATGTTTTCGGTAATGGTGCTTGTGCCAGCGGCGATTGTGAGCAGAGCGGTGAACTGTGCCTGGAGGTCGGTGGGAAAACCGGGATAGGGTGCGGTGGAGATTTTTGTTGCCCGGGGGCGCGATTTCATCTCCACCTGAATGCTGGTCTGGTCAATGGCGATGCGGGCACCGATTTCTTTTAATTTGGTTAGAACCGCTGTGAGATGTTCAGGCTGGCAGTCGGTGATTTGTACCGTACCACGGGTGATAGCAGCGGCAACAGCAAATGTGCCGGCTTCAATCCGGTCGGCAATTGGGCGATGGGTGGTGCCGGATAGTTGTTTTACGCCCTGAATGCGGATTTCCGGCGTGCCGGCACCGGAAATCCGGGCGCCCATTGCGTTGAGAAAATTTGCCAGGTCAACAACCTCTGGTTCGCAGGCCGCGCCCTCGATTACCGTTTCGCCCCGAGCAAGCGTTGCCGCCATCATCGTGTTGATGGTTGCACCAACACTGGGACCTTTGTAACCTTCCAGCATCATTGTGTTGCCGTTCAGTTTTTTTGCCCGGGCATGGATGTAACCCCGCTCAACAGCAACTTTAGCACCGAGCGCCGTGACGCCTTTGATGTGCAGGTCAACCGGCCGGGGTCCAATGGCACAACCACCAGGGAGTGACACGCGACAGGTGCCAAACCGGGCAAGGAGTGGTCCCAGGACATAGTAACTGGCGCGCATCTTGCGTACGATGTCGTAAGGTGCCTCGTGATTCAGTTTGCCCTGGGCGGTAAGATGTACGGTGCGGTTCTCTTGTTCGATACGAACGCCAATCAGCCTTAGCAGTTTGAGCATAGTATTGACATCTTCGAGTGCCGGTACATCTTTAATTGTGCAGGTGTCTTCAGTTAATAGGCAGGCGGCGAGTAAAGGCAGGACGGCGTTTTTCGCCCGGGCGGTTGAGACTGTGCCTTGGAGTGGTTCGCCACCCTGAATCAGAAAGCGGTCCATTGAAATATTTTCAATGATTATCGGGGAAAGTCAAGGAGATGGTAAAATGTTAAAGATAGGCGGGACGGATGTTAGCCCAACCGATTGAACCGATAAATAGTTTGACATTTACCTTTTCGGCACTTATATTATTGAAGGTAAGTTAAGATGTTTAATCGCCCTGAAATGGGGCGGTAAGGAGGTAAAATGTTTGTAACTATCGTAGTATCGCTGGTAATCGCCCTGAGCCCGGGCGGCTTAAAAAACAACCTGCCGCCGGTTTTGGGGAGTGGCGGTCCGGACTCTTTCGGGTATCGGTACTTTGACTCCGATACCGTTTGCCCGGAGGCGCCCACCTACAACTGGATTAATATCAAAGGTTTGGGCACGCGGGTAACCGGTCTGGGAGACGACAATGTTGTTGGTCCGTTCGATATCGGGTTCGACTTCCCTTATTACTGGTATAAGGTTCGCCAGGTTTACATCGGGTCCAACGGGTACATCGCATTTCACGACAATGCGCTGGCGGCTTCACCCTTCCCGAGGGTTCCAGCGCCCACAAGGCCTAACAACACAGTTGCGCCGATGATGAGCGATCTCGACTGTTCGGCGACAGGTTCGCCTAACGGCTCGGTCTGGTACTGGCGCAGCCCGAACAACGATACCTTCATTGTGGAGTACGATAGCGTCCGGTTCTGGTCAACCGGGGGCAACAATACATTCCAGATTATTTTGTCCCGGCCCGACTCTTCAATCACTTTCCAGTATAAGGAGCAGTCGGGCGCACCTTACAACGGCTGGGTGCCGGATGCCAATCAGTGTGGGATTGAGAATGTGTCCGGGAGAATCGGCTTGAACTACCTATCGGGCAACATACCGCCCGGTAATATGTATCATCCTGAGTTGGCAGTTAAGTTCATTCCGCCCGAATCGACGACGCTACAGGTACACGATGCCGCGGTGCGCAATGCAATGAACGACCGGTCCGGAGGAATGTTTGCCGTCAACGGCCGACCGATTACCTTCTGGGCGGTGATTGCCAACACCGGCAATCAGCCGGAGAGCCAGTTTAAAGCGTTGGTGCGGGTGCGTTCTCAGGCAGGTTCCGTTTTGTTTGTCGATTCTACGATGGTCCGTGCGCTTAATCCGGCAGAGACCGATTCGGTCGTGTTCAGTCGTACCTGGACACCGAGTTCAAACGGTGTGTACACGATTCAGGCGATAAGCAAACTGCCCGGTGATGTGGTGCCGGTTAACGACACGGTAACGATTGAGTTGCGGGTCGTCACCCTGCCGGCAACTTTGACTTACGACCGGGGTACACCGACCAACTCGATGTACTGGAATGGGCCAGGCGGATTTGGCAACCGTTTTGTGCCACCAGTTTACCCCTGCACAGTGACCAGTGCCCGGGTTTATATGCAGGCAACCTCTACCACTCCCTGCGCAATTGGCATCTATGACGATAATGGACCAGGTGGCAGTCCGGGTGATACCCTTTACATTACAACGGTTCAGGTTAGTACCGCAGATTGGTACACTATCATCCCGCCCAGTCCAATCGTGATTGAAGAAGGTGCCTTTTTTGTCGGGGCGACTTCTGAGGTGAGCGCTTCACCATCATTTGGGATGGATTCGGTGCCACCGCTTTCCTATCAGGGTTGGGAGTATACCGGTGTCTGGGCACCTTCGCGTGACGCCGCGGCGCGTGATGTGATGGCGAATGCGACGGTTTCGGGCACGGTTGGGGTTATGGAGCTTGCGCCGGAGGTGGTACCAGTACGCCGGGCTCTTGAGATAAGTCCCAATCCGGCATCAGACCTGGTTACAGTGCGGTTCGCTCGTTCTGTCGGTACTGCTCAGACCCTGGAACTTTACAACGCAGCGGGTACGGTGGTACGAACTTCTGAGGTTAGAGATGAGCGGGTGGTTCTTGACACGCGACAGATTCCCGCCGGTGTTTACTTCGTGCGCATCAAGAATAGTGACTATTCGGTAGCGAAACTGGTAATCCAGCGGTAAAATTCACCGAGTAAATCAGGTTGGGCGGCACAATTGTGCCGCCCAACCTTTTAATTTTAAATTATTTTTTTATGTTGAGGTGAAATTCAGCGTAGAGGTTAATCAGTTGCCTGAGGGGGACAGGCAGAGTAAAATTGGTAAGTTGTGCCATCGGTGTATGGAGCAGGGTTTTTAAAATTTCAAGTTCAGTAGTTTTTAACTCAACACCTTCGTTTTGTGATAATGGTTTATTTTCCTTTCTGAGGCAGGTCGGGCAGAGTAGTCCACCGCGCCGGATGATAAACCAGGCGGATGAGGAGTTGATGGATTGATGGCAGATGGTACAACGGTCAAAGCGCGGGCGGAATCCCAAAAAGGATACGGCTTTGAGAAGGAAGGAACTAAACAGTGCACTAAGTTCATTGCAGTCTGGCGGTGCTTGGGCGATAGCGGTGAGCGTTGTTTCGAGCAGGGTGTAGAGCCGCGGTTCGGGGTGGTTGGGAAGCAAAGCGCGCAGGAGAAACTGGTTGAGACGCGCAGCGATAAGAAATCGTTCATAGTTAGCGGTGAGCGCCGGGTAACTGGTGATAAGTTCGGCGTCGCTCAAGGTGGCGAGGCCACTCGTCTTTGGCAAATAGATGGTGATTTCGGAGCGAGCGAATAGGTCAAGCGCGGCAGCGAGTCGGCTTTTGGGCCTTCGGGCACCACGGGCAACTGCGGTAACAAGACCGAGGTCCGGGGTTAGTAAAGTGACGATGCGGGACGATTCGCGCCAGTTGCGCACCCGCAGGCAAATGGCACTTGTTTTCACGAGCCGGCGCACTCAGTCCTCACTGCGAATCTCACCGACCAGTTCTTCGACCAGGTCTTCAAGGGTTACGATGCCGATGGTGTTACCGGCAAGGTTGGTGACAACCAACAGATGTTCGCCGCGCTGTTGCATCTGGCGTAGGACGTCAAGCGCCCGGGTGTCCTGAGAAAGATATTGCACCGGCCGGATGCGAACATTTTTTTCCCCTGATGCGCCCGGGGCAAGGACCTCGAGTAAATCTTTTGCAACGATGATACCTATGATGTTGGCGGGTTTTTCCCGGTAGACCGGTATCCGGCTGTAACCGTATTGATTGAGTAATGTCAGGATTGTGGTGAGGTCGGCATCAGCGGAGACCGATTTGACCTGTTTGAGCGGGATAGCGATTTCCCCGATTTTCATTTGCGAGAAGCGGAAGAGGCGCGCCGCCATACTTGCGGTTGTGGGACGGCTGGTAAGCGGCTTTTCCCGCTGGGCGATAACCTTGAGGAAGTCGTCGCGACTGATGCTGGTGTTACGGGTGCGGGGTAGGATTTGGACCAGAAAATAGGTGAGTGGTGTAAAAGCAAACCGACTGAGGTTCAAAAGAAAAGCGGTTGTTCGTAACCAGCGACTGGGGATGGCTTGGGCGAGCGCCTTGGGCAGGTAGTCACCGAGAATCAGTGTGAGGGTGACGACCAGAATTACGGCAACAGGGGTGAAGCCGGCACCGAGATGAACGACAAAATAACGTTGAAACAGGATGGTGGCGAATACACTGGCGAAGTTGGTGCCGATGATGGTCGCGATGAGTGTCGGGCTTGTTTTGTCGAGCGCCTTAAGGGCATCTCGGGCGCCGGCGACACGATTTTTTGCCCAGTGGTTGAGTCGTACCAAGTTTGCGCGGTAAAGGGCGGTTTCAGAACCGGCGTAAAAACCGTTGAGGAGGATTAACAGAAAACCGGCGAAGAGTTCCATCTATCAGGGCTCCCTTTGTCTGATCAGCACCCTTTCCAGTTTGCGTTCCGACACCTCCTGGACAACTATTTCCAGTTTGTTCAGTTCAATCCGGTCACCGCGTTTTGGTAGCCGTCCCAGATAGTCTTGGATAAGCGCGGAAAGCCGTTCAAAATTAAAGGGGCGAAAGGCGTTGGGGAAAAGCCGATTGAGGGTGGCAAGGTCAATTTCGCCATCAACCAGAAAGGCGTCGTCGGCAACCTTTTTGTAGGGCAGTTCTTCAACGAGGTCAAACTCGTCGGTGATTTCTCCGAAAATTGCCTCAAGGATGTCTTCCAGCGTAACGAGCCCAGCGGTCTGGCCGAATTCATCGATCACGATGGCGATATGGGAGTTCTTGCGCCGCAGTTCGTCAAGCAAAGGTAGGAGTTTCTTTACTTCGGGCACAAAATAAGGGGTACGGGCAAAAGTTTTAACCGGCGTTGCGGGGTCGGAGACCGTGAGTAACTCTTTGGCGTAGACGATGCCGGTGATTTGTTCAAGGTTATCCCGGAAAATTGGTATTCGGGAAAAGCCGCTTTCCCGACACACCTCTAAGGTTGCCGAGACCGGGGCGTTTTCGGGCACGGCGACGATGTCGCTGCGCGGGGTCATCACCTCGGATACGGTACGGCGTTCAAGGTCAACAAGGTTGCGTAAAATTTCTTCTTCGCCCGCGAGGAGAATTCCCCGCTCCTGTCCCAGTTCAATCATCGTATGCAGTTCATCGTCGGTCAGGGTGTTTTCTTCCCGAGGAAAGGCGGCGAGGAGGGCGTTGAGCCTTTCAAAGATGCGGGTTAATGGTGATAGAACAAAATGGGTTGCTTTGATGATCGGTGCCATAAGGAGCGCTGACTTTTCCGGGTTAAGACGGGCAATGACTTTGGGTGAAATTTCGCCAAATACCAGAAGGAGTCCGGTCATCACGATGCCCCCGACGCCAAGAACGACAGCGGTGTTCATTCCCGTGCGGCGCGCAAGATTGATGAGAAAGAGCGTGAAAAGGGCGGTGGCGGTGGTGTTGACAAGAAGATTGGCAAGCAGGATGGTGCCGAGGAGAAGCTGGGGTTTGTTAAGGAGGTGTTTTAACTTTGGCAACCCGGCAATGCGCCAGGTCGGGATAGAGAAAAATGCGGCCTCAGAGCCGGAAAAAACCGCTGATAGTATTAGTAATAAACCGGTGCCGATAAGAAAGATAAACATCGGCAGTGCAAAATCAGTTCAGGTGTTTCATCTGGGCGTGAGAAAGCCCGGCAAGGTGGAGTAGACCGTGTTGAACGAGAAAGAGCAGTTCATCACGTACCCTGATACCCGCTTTCTTTGCCTGGAGATGTGCCTGCTCCCGGGAGATGTAAATTTCACCGATGAGGTGTGGTGCCTTTTTTGAACCTGGCACAAGCGGTGCATCGAGACGGAAGGAGAGGACATCGGTTGGCCGGTCTCTTCCCAGAAACTGACGGTTGAGCCGATGGATGTAGCGGTTGTTGACAAAGACAATGTTGATTTTTCCCCGAGGCATCTTTTTTCCCAGTACTCGGCTGATACGCCGGATTAAACGTTTTATCTCTTGCTGGAGAAGATGGTCGCGGGTGCCGAATATATCAACCTGTAGCATCAGGTGGAGGGTTCGGATTTTTTTTCTTGATGCTGGTTGTTGCGTTTTTCGTCGCGCGATTCATAGGCGTGGATGATTCGGGAAACCAGGGGCGGGCGAACAACATCACCTTTGTCAAAATAGACGATGCTGATGCCGGGAATGCCAATCAATAGTTTTTCCGCTTCTACCAGCCCGGAGGTGTACTGGTGGGAAAGGTCAATCTGAGTGATGTCACCGGTGACAATCGCCTTGGAGTTCCAGCCCAGCCGGGTGAGAAACATCTTCATTTGGGTTGAGGTGGTGTTCTGCGCTTCGTCAAGGATAATGTAGGCATCGGAAAGCGTGCGTCCCCGCATAAACGCCAAAGGGGCAACCTCAATTACTTCCTGTTCGATCAAGCGTTGGGTTCGTTCCAGCGGCACCATATCAAACAGGGCATCGTAAAGCGGGCGGAGATAGGGGTCAATCTTTTCCTTGAAGGTTCCCGGGAGATATCCCAGCGATTCGCCCGCTTCTACCGCGGGCCGGGTGAGGATAAGCCGGCTGCATCGGCCGGAGATGAGCGCCGATACCGCAGCGGCAACCGCCAGGTAGGTTTTACCCGTGCCTGCGGGACCAATGGCAAATACGATGTCATTGTGGGCAATCTCCTCAAGGTAACGGCGCTGGTTTTCACCTTTAGGTACGATAGTTTTGCGCGGGGTGTGAATGATGCCAACTTCAGGAGGCGGGGCGGGAGATTTTATTTCACCCTCCATTTCTGTCGCCGGTTCCAGCTGGGCACGGCGTTCGGCGCGCAATCTTTTGACCTCCGCCTCGACCAGTTCCGGAGTTATGCGTTCACCGCGGCGACAGCGAGAAATAAGGCGGGAGAAAATTTCTTCCAGTTCCTTTTTTTCCGAACGGGGCCCGGAAAGGCGTAGTAGCCCATCCCGGTAAACAACATAAGACCGATAAAACCGGGCAAGGGTTGTAAGGTTTATGTCTGCCGGACCGAGGAGTTCAACCTGGTCAACGTCCTCGGCAGGGATAATGTAACGCAACCTGTAATAATTTTAGCCTCAAACCCGTTGAGGTCAAGTTAACGGCAGTCGGAAAATTGTATTTTGTTGGGTTGTGATAGTTATCAGACTTTAACCATCAGACGAAAAAATACGAAAAATCAGGAAAAAGTGACAAAATTTCACCCCTCCACAGCCCGGGAGCAATCCCCGGGATAGTCTCAACCACCCTTTGCTTAATTATCCGTTTTGCCGTCTTTCTTACCCTACCGAAAACCGTTTTGAACACGGTTTTGGAGTCTATCTTATTGACAATTAATAGGGTTATGTCGTATGCCCAATCGGGCACCAAATTTTAAACAACGAAGCCGCTGATCTCCGCATCAGTCTTTGCTACTGTTTGCAGGCCTATTTCTAATGCGGTCTCAGTGGTTCTGCTTAAACCCCCAGTCATGAGTACTGGAGGCTTTACCTGAGCCTGAATTCGTTTAGTAAAAACAAGGACACTGATATGAGTCATCGCGGTGCGGCCAATTTCAGGATGGCTGTTGGGGATATTTTTAACCAATGGTGATAGGAAATTTTTCATCGACAGTTACCCATCAAACGTTATCTCTTGACATTTACCAGAAGTTAAATATAATTAAATGCGGTGCGGGTTACATCCACGGTGAGGCGCGAATCAATTCGGTAAAAAAGGAGGAAG
This sequence comes from uncultured bacterium, assembly GCA_964626075.1. Lineage (GTDB taxonomy): Bacteria > Hydrothermota > Tepidihabitantia > Tepidihabitantales > Tepidihabitantaceae > Tepidihabitans. The sequence goes on along the minus strand of CAZVDD010000005.1, from coordinate 26,964 downwards.
TAATGGCACGGTTTGGTATTGTGGTCCTCAGACAGCAGCGGGACAGCCAAATTTTATCTTTAAAATTCGTATTGTTAACTTTTTTAGGTCTATTTTTTACCGTAAATGGTCAGGTCGACACCAATTGGGTAAGACGTTGTACCGGACCGGGCGCAGCCAGCGACGGTTTTACGGCACTGGCGGTTGATAGCCGGGGACAGGTGTATGTTGCCGGATATGTTAACGACACCTTAACGGGTATCAATATGTTAACGATGAAATTTACCGCGAATGGTGTTTTACAATGGGTTCAGCGTTATAATGGTCCGGTCGATGGCGCTGATTATGCAAACGGCATTGCGGTTGATTTAAATGGCAATGTTTATGTAACCGGGTACGCAACAACGAGCACCGGTCCTGACTACTGCACGATAAAATATGACTCTTCTGGCAACCAGCAATGGGTCAATTTTTACAACGGGTTGAGTACGTCAACCGTACCGAACGATGTGGCAACGGCGATTGCGATTGACCAGCAAGGCAATGTGTATGTGACCGGATACAGCGAAGGTGCGGGAACTTCTTATGACTTCTGCACGATTAAGTACAGCCCTACTGGAGTTCAGCAGTGGGTCGCCCGCTACAACAACAGTTCGGTAAACGGTATGGACCAGGCAACCGCAATCGCTGTTGACCTCCAGGGTAATGTTTATGTTACCGGTTCCAGCACCGCAAGTAACCCCGATTTTCTCACCATCAAATACAACACATCCGGAAGCCAGCAATGGGTGGCGCGTTACGATGGAGGTTATGGTTCCGATTACGCCCGGGCAATCGCACTCGACCGAATGGGTAACTGTTATGTCACCGGATACGGCTGGGGTGGCGGAAATGCCGACTACGACTATCTGACGGTGAAATATACGAGTACCGGTACCCGGGAGTGGGTTGCGCGTTACAACGGTGCGGGCAATGACAATGATTACGCTTACTCAGTGGCGGTGGATGAAGCGGGATATGTGGTGGTGACCGGAGCCAGTGATGGGCTGGGGACAAGTAGCGATATCACAACTGTTAGATACGACCAGGACGGGAATTTAATCTGGGTCAGGCCTTTTGACGCCACGCAACGCGAAGACATCGGACGAAGTGTTGCCCTGGACAACAGCGGTAATATCTATGTTACGGGCTATTCCCGGAGGACCAATATCGACTGCACGACACTTTCTTACGAACCAAACGGCAATCTACGCTGGGCGGCTTTTTATAACGACATCGGTAATGGTAATGATTATGGAGTGGTGACAAAGACTGACCGGACCGGTAATGTCCTGGTAGCGGGTTACGGTTATGGCGGGTCGCAAACTGGAATCGATGCCGTGGTAATTAAGTACATTCAACCCGATGTAGCCGCGAGGGAGATTGTTTCCCCCGGGGTCAGGGTTGATACTGTTAGTTCGGTGGTGCCAACTGCGGTTATCGCCAACCTTGGCAGTGCGCCAACCGACATAAAGGTTTATTTCACAATAAGGCGGCCGGGTGGTTCCCGGCTATTTTACGACAGCGCGCTGGTGAGTGGTGTTGGTCCTGGTGAGACGGCACTGGTAACATTTGGTGAGTGGCCAAAACCTCACCAGGTTGGGTTTTATATTGCAAGTTGTTCAACCTGGCGAGCCTTTGACCGTAACCTGAGTAACAATGTACTGAGCCGTGAATTTCAGGTTACTGCCGGTCCTTATGGCTGGATGGAAGTGGCATCGGTACCCTTAGCGCCGTCCGGACGAGCGGTTAAGGATGGTGGGGTTTTAACCTTTTGTGCCGGGCTCAACCGGATATATTGTGTAAAGGGAAACAGAACCGGTGATTTCTACTATTATCAGCCGGCCCAGCAGAGCTGGATTACTCTGCCGGTAATTCCTAACGGACCTTCGGGAAAGACGCCGGGTAGAGGCGCCTGTATGGTGAGCGACAACAATCGATATATCTATCTTGTGCGGGGCAATAAGACGCTTGAGTTCTGGCGGTTTGATATTGACAGTACCACCTGGTTGCAGATGACGAACATCCCCCCGGGTCCATCTAATAGACCGGTGAAATGCGGGGCGGATATGGTTTTCGTGCCGCAGGAGAACAGCATTTATCTTTTGAAGGGTTATCGCAATGAGTTTTACCGCTATCTGATAGCGACCGACGAGTGGCAGGCGCTGTCCGAGGCGCCATTGGCTTCGAAGCCCAAATGGGATGACGGTTCATTTCTGGTGTTTGACGGCGAAAACAGTATTTATGCAGGAAAGGCTAAGTACAACGAATTCTGGCGTTACGACCGGGTGATTGGTGCCTGGGATACATTACATCGGCTCAGTTCAATACCTTTTGTTGGTCGGAGTGGGAGAAGCGTAAAGCTTAAGGACGGCGGGTGTGGGGTTTATTACGATGGCAGTGTCTATGTGCTCAAGGGTTCAAACTCCTGCGATTTCTGGCGTTACGATGTTATTGGTGACTCGTGGACTGAACTGGACCCGATGCCAGAGGTTGGCTCAACGCAGAAAAGGAAGCGGATTAAACGGGGGGCTGATATTGTCTTTGGCGGCGATGCGCTGTATGCGTTAAAGGGTAATAAAACGCTTGAGTTCTGGCGCTATGCGATTCCACCGAGTGTTTTTTCCAATTTCAGCGGCGGGCAGGGACATGGTCAATGTAGGGTGGCAAGCAGGTTTGTTTGTGTGCCCAATCCGGTTCGGGGGACAAGCGTTAAACTGCTGTTGCCGGCTGAAGTTAACGGCAAAGTGAGCATTAAGGTTTTTGATGCCACCGGCCAGGTACGAATTGCCCTTAGTGGCGTATTGGTGTCATCAACAATCGATTTGGCCCTCAAAGGGTTGAGCGCCGGGGTGTATCTCGTGCGGCTGGATTCAGAGCGGGAAAGTTTCACAAGCAGGTTAGTTATCGAGAAGTAAAAATGTAAAGTTAAAGAGTTTGGTTAATAAATGGTATAGCCTTTTTTAATACCCTGCGAAAGAGTGCCGGGGCACAATTTGACTTTTACCCTTTAAAAAGTATCCTTCAATAGGGGGAGTTCGGGGTAGAAATGGTAACTGTTTTTGGTGATTAAGGTTAAGTTTGTAAAATCAGGAGGATAATATGTTACCGAAGTTTAGCAATGAACCGTATCTTGATTTTTCGGTGCCCGAGAATGCCCAGAGGATGCAAAAAGCAATTGCGGCACTGAAAGAAAAGTCAGGCGCAGAGTATGAGATAATTATCGGCGGAAAAAGGTTGAAGACAAAGGAGAAGTTTCAGTCTTTTAACCCTTCGGATAAAAAGCCGGTCGGCACATTTCAACAGGCGACAGTAAAAGAGGCTGAGGTGGCAGTCAAAGCCGCATGGCAGGCGTTTGAGGAGTGGCGATTTGTCCCGGCGATTGAACGGGCGTCCACCTTTTTGCGGGCGGCAAGGATAATGCGGCAGCGTCGGTTTGAGTTTGATGCCGCAATGGTACTTGAGGTGGGCAAGAACTGGATTGAGGCGGATGCGGATTTTGCCGAGGCGGTCGATTTTCTTGAATTCTACAGCCGGGAGGCGATAAGGTACGATGCACCCTGTGGGGTTACGCCGTATCCAGGTGAGATTCAGGAGGTGCGGTACATTCCGCTTGGCGTCGGGTTGGTTATTCCACCCTGGAATTTTCCCTGCGCAATTATGGCGGGTATGACAACCGCGGCGGCGGTGAGCGGCAATACGGTGATTTTGAAGCCGGCGTCGGACGCACCGCTGATTGCCGCACTTTTTATGGAATGCCTTGAAGAGGCAGGTCTGCCCGCCGGAGTGGTTAACTTTTTAACCGGCCCCGGTTCCACAGTCGGGAATTACCTTGTTGAACATCCGAAGACCCGTTTTATCTCATTCACGGGGTCAAAGGATGTTGGTTTAAGAATTGTTGAGGCGGCAGGGAAAACGGTGCCGGGTCAGATATGGATAAAGCGGGTGGTGGCAGAGATGGGCGGTAAGGACTGCATTATCGTTGACTCAGAGGCGGACTTGGGCAGTGCGGTTGAAGGAGTGGTGGTTTCGGCTTTCGGATATCAGGGGCAGAAATGTTCCGCCTGTTCAAGGTTAATCCTTGATGCCAAAATTCACGATGAGTTTCTTGATATGCTCATACCCCGAATTAAGAAAATCAAGGTGGGTCCGGTTGAGGTTCAGGAAAACTGGATGGGTCCGGTGATAAATCAGGGCGCCTTCCGAAAGATTATGGAGTATATCAGTCTTGGGAAAAAGGAAGGCAAACTGTTGTGGGGCGGTAAGGGCGATGACCGTGAGGGGTATTTTATCCAGCCGACGGTTTTTACCGATGTTAAGCGGTCGGCTCGTATTGCCCAGGAGGAGATTTTTGGACCGGTGCTGGCGGTGATTAAGGCGCGAAACTTTACCGACGCGCTGGACATTGCCAACTCCACCGAATACGGTTTAACCGGAGCACTCTACACCCGCAATCGGGAAAAAATTATGCGGGCGAAAAGGGAGTTTCATGTCGGCAATCTTTATTTCAACCGTAAGTGCACCGGTGCCTTGGTTGATGTCCAGCCGTTTGGTGGTTTCAACATGTCCGGTACGGACTCCAAAGCCGGAGGACGCGATTACCTACTGCTTTTCCTCCAGGCAAAGTCAATGACCGAACGGTTTTAAGAATCAATAGACGGTTATGCGATTAACCTTCAAACTGTAAAGAGGAGTGTCAATGACGGAACGGAAACGGGTAATAATAATGGGCGCCGCGGGAATGGATTACCATGTCTTTAATATGTTTTTCCGTGACCGGGAGGAGTTTGAGGTGGTTGGTTTCACGATGGCGGCGGAGCAGAATCTGGGTACTGTTGGGAAGTTGCGCACCTACCCGCCGGTCCTTGCGGGTAAACTTTATCCCCGGGGAATTCCAACATACTACGAGCGGGAATTGCCCGAGTTGATTAGAAAATTTAAGGTTGACCAGGTGGTTTTTGCCTATTCCGATGTTAAACACGAGTTTGTGATGCACCGGGCTTCGGAATCGCTGGCAGCGGGTGCCCAGTTTGTGCTTTTACCCCCCCGGGTACTGCAGATTCGGGCTAACAAGCCCGTTATCGCAGTGTGTGCGGTGCGAACCGGTTGCGGTAAGTCCCAGACCTCGCGTCGGGTTTACGAGATATTGAAGGGTATGGGGTTAAAAGTGGTGGCAATACGGGAACCGATGCCGTACGGCGAGCTTGAAAAACAAATCTGGCAGAGGTTTGCAAGTTACGAAGACCTGGACCGTGCCGGTGTGACAATTGAGGAGCGCGAGGAGTATGAACCCTACATTGAGCAGGGGATGGTGATATATGCCGGGTGTGACTATCAGGAGATTTTGCAGCATGCCGAGGCCGAGGCGGATGTTATCGTCTGGGACGGCGGCAACAACGAAATTTCCTTTTATGTTCCGGACCTTTTGATTGTGCTTACCGACCCATTGCGTGCTGACCATACGGTGATATACCATCCCGGTGAGGTCAATCTATTGATGGCGGATGTGGTGGTCATTAACAAAGAGGACTCCGCAAAACCGGAAGCGATTGCCCGGTTAAAAGAGTTTATCCGGGAACGAAATGCCCGGGCGGTAATCGTTGATGCCGATTCTCCTCTGATGGTTGATGACCCAGATAGAATCAGGGGTAAACGGGTGTTGGTAATTGAAGACGGTCCGACGGTTACGCACGGTGAAATGCCTTACGGTGCGGGCAGAATTGCGGCAGAAAGGCTGGGAGCAAAGGAGATTGTTGACCCGAAGCCTTATGCCCAGGGAAGTTTGGCTGAGGAACTGAAAAGAAGCAGCCATCTGGACCGGGTTTTACCAGCGATGGGTTACTCGGTTGAACAGTTGCGGGAACTGGAAGAGGCGGTTAATCGTGCCCAGTGCGACCTGGTAGTGAGCGGTACGCCGATTGACCTGAGCCGGCTTTTGAAAACAAATAAACCGATTGTGCGGGTACGGTATCGATTGCAGGAGAAGTCGCAACCTGACCTTGAGAAGATTATCACCGAGCGGCTCCGTAATTTGAATGTTGTCAAAAAATAACACCTAATGAAAGAGATGGGTGTTGAGCAGTGGCGGCCCGAGGAGGTTGCATTACTGAAGGCGTTAAGCAGCATTCCCCAAAAGCCGGTTAAAATTGGGGAACTGGTCGAAATTCTGGGCCGGGACCAGTCGCTGGTAACCGCAGCGGCGGTGAGCTTGTCACAAAAGGGCTTGGTGCAGATTCAGGAGGAGGAACAGATAGAACTGGCACGGGGGCCTGAATGGGACGAAAAACTGCCCGAGCGCAAGGCGTTGGAGATTATCGCCCGGGAGGTTAAATCGGAACGAGATACTATTTCCCTGAGCCAGTTGCCAGCACTTTTAAACAAGGCGGATGTTCGTTCCGAGGTCAAATTCCTGTTGCGGAAGGGCTGGTGCGAGCGGGAAGCACAAAATTTGCGCCTTAGCGTCCGTGGTAAAGAGGCGCTTGCCGGTAGAGTCGAGGCGGATGAAATCGTCGTTCAGCAGTTGAAAGAAAAACCGGTGCTGCTGGCGAGTGAGTTGCAGGATAAGTTGCCAGGTGTTGATATTGCGGCAGGGATTAATCTACTTAAAGGACGGGATGGGGTGGTGAAGATCAAAAAGCGCATTGGACGCCTGGTTTTGCTTACCCAAGAAGGTGCGGCAGCGGTTCAGAAAGTGGATAAAGTTGGGGCGGAGGTGACGCAATTAACGCCGGAAATGCTTGTAACCGGCAAGTGGCGCGAGGTCAGTTTTCGGCGCTACGATGTTACCCTGGGAACCAAGCCCCGGTATCCGGGCAAGGAGCACCCTCTGCAGCGGATAATTCAGGAGGCACGCCGGGCGTTTTTTGAACTGGGGTTTGAGGAGGTTTCATCACCGGTTGTCGAAGTTGCCTTCTGGGATTTTGATGCTTTGTTTCAACCTCAAGACCATCCCGCCCGGGAGATGCAAGACACTTTTTATCTTACTAAACCGGCACGCGGTTCGCTGCCGGCGGAAGAGCTGGTGCGGCGTGTTGCTGAGGCGCACGAACGGGGCGGGGATACCGGTTCTCGAGGCTGGCGCTACCATTGGGACCAGGAACAGGCGAGACGGTTGCTTTTGCGCACCCACACGACCGCAGCAACAATCCGGGCGCTGGCAGAAAACCCCAATCCGCCCCGCAAGGTGTTCTGCATCGGTAAAGTTTTCCGCCGGGAGAACATTGACGCCACTCATCTGCCCGAGTTTACCCAGCTCGATGGGATAATCATTGATGAGCATGCATCGCTTGTGACTTTGTTTGGTACCCTAACAGAGTTTTACCGCAAGATGGGAGCGCACGAGGTGCGTTTTCGACCCTCATATTTCCCTTACACTGAGCCGAGTGTTGAGGTTTTTGCCAATCTCGGAAGTTTGGGTTGGGTTGAGATGGGTGGGGCGGGTGTATTTCGGCAGGAGGTGGTTAAACCGTTGCGTTGTCAATCAAGAGTTCTTGCCTGGGGTCTGGGTTTGGAACGGCTTGCAATGATGCGTTTTGGAGTGCAGGATATCCGGCGTCTTTACTGGGCAGATATAAACTGGCTCCGGGAGGCAAAACTTTGCCGGTAGTTGCGGTTCCCCTTAACATTCTTTCCCGTCTTACTGGTAAAATGCTGACACCGGAGGAGATTATCGGTCTGTTGGGTGAGTTGGGGTGCGATGTTGAAGGTTTTGAGCCCCTTACCAACAGACTAAAAATGAATCTCCTGCCGGCAAGGCCTGATATGTTTGATGTGTGCGGTCTGGCGCGCTGTTTGCGGGGTTATCTTGGCGTTGAAACAGGGTTGAAGGAATACGCCTTTGACTCTTCTGGGATAACGGTTCAGGTGGCAAAAGGGCTCGAAGAGGTGCGGCGGTTTATTGTGGCGGCGGTAATTAAAAATGTTCGGCTCGATGAGGAACAGGTGGCGGTGTTGATGGAGATGCAGGAAAATTTACACTGGGGTTTAGGCCGAGACCGGCGTCGGGCATCGATTGGCATTTACGACTTGAGCATGGTCACACCCGATTTTGTCTATCAGCCAGTGGCACCGGATGGTGTCAGGTTTGCACCGCTCGGTGGGGTGGAGTCAAAGGGGACGGTGCCGTTGACACCAGCCGAGATTCTTGAGTTTCATCCCAAGGGCAGAGCCTACCGGCATCTGTTAGCAGGCTATAAGGTTTATCCGCTGCTTACCGACAGCAAGGGTAAAGTGCTTTCAATGCCACCGATAATCAACAGTGATGAAACGAAGGTGACAGAAAAGAGCCGGGAGCTTTTTGTCGATGTCACTGGCCCAGACGAGTGGGCGGTGAAGAAGTGTCTTGCGGTGGTGGCAGCGGCATTCGCCGATTTAGGAGGTGAGGTACAAACGGTGCGGGTTGTTTATCCTGATGGTAGAGCGGATGTGACACCGGATATGACACCGGAGCGAATGACGGTTAACCTTGATGATGTAGTTGCGGTCGTTGGAGTGCAACTTCCCCCTGATAAAGTAGTTGAGCTCTTGCGCCGGATGCGCTACGAGGTTGTTAAAGAGAGTGTCCATCCCGATGCGATGGAGGTTTTAATTCCAGCTTATCGGGTAGATGTACTTCATCCCTGGGACATCGTCGAGGATGTGGCAATCGCCTATGGCTATCATCATCTTCCCCGGAAGTTGATACCGACGGTAACATCTAGTAGACCGCGGGCGATTGAGGAGTTCAGTCAGTTGTGTCGCCGGGTGCTTATCGGGCTGGGGTTTATTGAGACGATGACGCTGGCATTGACCTGTCCCGAGGTTCATTTCGTAAAACTAAACCTGCAGGATGACGGGCGGAGTGTGCAACTGGAAAATCCCGCAACGGTTGAACAGACAATACTCCGTCGGCATCTTTTTTCCGGATTGCTGGAAACATTCAGCATCAACACCACCCAGCCTTTGCCCCAGCAGATTTTTGAGGTCGGTGATGTCTTCCGGGTTGACGAAAAAGCCGAGACGGGCACAATTACCCAACGGCATCTGGCGGTGGGAATGGCGGATGCCAAAGCCGGTTTTGCCGATATCAAAGCGGTAATTGAGGCGGTGAATCGGGAGATGGACTTTACGGTTTCATTCGTGCCCGCCGATGAGATGCCTTTCATTCCCGGACGGTGCGCGGTGCTTCAAACCTCCAGTGGCAAGCGGGTTGGTATCTTGGGTGAGGTGCATCCTGAGGTGCTGGAGCGGTTTGGGTTGACGGTGCCGCTGGTTATGGCAGAGGTTGATATTGAATGTTTACAGGCAGAAAAAAATTCTTCCGCGCCGTTAGACTATGCGTTGTCCTCATTGTGGTGAACCGGTGCGGCCTGGTCAGGAGACCTGTTTTGCCTGTGGTGAGAAGTTAAGAGCAAGACATTTTCGCCGCCCGCAAAACTTTGATGTTCGGATTGTGATTTTCGGCGTGGCGCTGTTGGTTGTCGGGATAGTGGGTTTTTTGATTGTTCAGTTAAGGGGGAGCGCGACGGTCACAAAAGAAGTCAATCGTAAATCCATCAAACAAGTTTCTGAAAATAAATCCCGTAAGCCCGCGTTTAAGCAAGATACGATGGGCGGGGTATCAGCGGATACGATACGATTGGTGACCGCTGCGGTAGAAGTGGCGCGGGCAAGGGAACAGCTGGAGCGCCTGAAAAAGCGCTACGAGACGGTCAAAGGTCAGGTTCTTGGTGAAAGTCCAACGCCAGAACAAAGGGATCTGATGGCGCTGATTGACCGGGAGTTGACGCTTTTTCAGCGGAAGATTGGTGAGTTTGCCGGTTCGCTCACCGCCCAACGTAAACAGGCGCTCGAGAAGGAGATTGCTGCCCAACAGCGGGAAATCAACAACTTGATTTCCAAATTTTCGCGCGCACCAAAAAACCGTTAAAAGGGCGCAAAGTGGGCGTCCTGCCAGTAGGAGTCTCGCAACTGATTTAACTGCTTTTGCAATGCGGCCGCATGGGTTTCTTCCCAGCGGACCAGGGTCGTGAAGAAATTTTGCACTTCCGGAATGGTGGTGGAAGATGCCAGATTGCGATACCGCTGGATAGAAGCCTGTTCCAGCGCCAGACCAACTGAGAGTGCGGTCATTTCCCAGTGGGCGCTGTTCAGCCGGGATGTGAGTTCAGAAGAAAAAATCGGGCTTGCCTGCGCCGGGTTGATACGAGAACTTTCGTTTAGCGGTTCAAAACGGGAGTTTTCCATCAGGTGTCCGTACTGACGTTTCAGGTATTCGAGGTGTTTGCGCTCTTCTTCGGCAAGGAGGGCAAAAACCTCTCGCCCCTGGACATCAGCGGTTTTTTCTGCGGCGGTGGTGTAGAATTCAATTCCTGCCATTTCGGTGAGCATCGCCTCTTTTAAACCGGTAAGGAGTTGTTCGTTAGTCATACAATTTAATAATAGCGACTTTGGAGACGACAATCAACTATCACCTTTATTGTCTGAGGAGCGAGTCAGGCTGAGTTAGTAATAAATAGAGGATTTTGAACCGGGGGAGGTTAATTAAGAATACGATTGTGAGGGCAAGGAGTAAAACGAGGGTTACGAGCCAGAGCAGGTTTATACCCGAATACCGCCGGTTCTGGTCAAGCCGGGCTCTTTGCAGCGTGGCAAGAATTTTTTGGGCTCTTTCTTCGTCGCTTTCCGGTAGCGGCAGTTTCATCATTGCCCCGCAGGAGTTTTTTTATTATAGTGCCTAATTATATAGTATGAAAAAGTTTCTGACAACTTTTATCGTTTTAGCCGGAGCGGTGGTGTGTTTTAGCCAACCCCGCAGTGGTATGGGGTCATTGCCGAGAACTGGAATCATCAGGGGCCAGGTGACCGATGCCCAAGAGGGAATACCGATTGAGTATGCGAATGTGGTGCTTTACCGGATGCGCGACACAACTCAGCGGTGGATGGCGGGGATGGACACCAACCGTGTGGTGAGCGGAACCGTTACAGACGCCCAGGGCCGGTTTGTTCTGCGCGAGTTGCCGCCGGGTCGGTTCTACCTTGAGGTTTCGTTTATCGGCTACAAGACCCGAAGGGTAGAAGACATCCGGCTTGCGCCCGATGGTAATATCGATCTGGGACGGTTGACGGTTGAACCGGCGGTAATCTCGATGCCCGGTGCCGAGGTGACGGCGGATAAGCCGCGGATTGAATACAAGATTGATAAAAAGATTATCAATGTGGCGCAGGACCCGGCGTTGCAGTCGGGAACAGCGGTTGATGCGCTGGAAAAGGCGCCCGCGGTGAAGGTTGATATTGAAGGGAATGTGACGCTACGGGGACTTTCCAGTTTCACGGTATTGGTTGATGGCAAGCCATCGATAGTTGATGGCAGTGAAGCGTTGCAACAGATTCCGGCGTCAACAATTGAGCGGATTGAGATTGTGACCAACCCTTCGGTGAAGTTTGACCCGGAGGGCAAGGCGGGAATTATCAATGTAATTCTGAAAAAGCAGCGCGCAAGCGGTTTAAGCGGAGTTCTGAATCTGAACGCCGGGAGCAATTCCAGTTACGGTGGGAATTTGCTCCTCACCTTGCGCCAGGGTATCGCCACATTCTATTTCAGCCCGAACTTTAACCAGATGAACTTTCCCGGCAACAGAGTTGTTAACCGCTGGGTCGATAGGGACGGCACCAGGTACTTCAGCAGCTCCACCGGCACGATGAACTTTGGTCGGCAGTTTTATGGCATCAGAATTGGTGCCGACTTTCAACCGAATGCTAACAACTATCTGAGCCTCGGCACCCGTTTGGGAGGAATGGGGGGAAGGCGCTCCCAGGAGGCAGATTACGATGAGTGGCAATCAGGGGCTGACGACACTACGAGGTACCGGGGAGTTACATCTTCGACGGACAAACATCCTCAGGTGTCGGCTTACCTTGAGGCAAACCACAACTTCGGTAAGAAGGACCATAAGGCGACAGTAAGGATTAATTACAGCGGTGGCTGGCGCAACGGGTCGAATTGGACTGAAAACCGGATTGAGGATAGCGTTTTTAACGGCAAAATGACGACTGATACCCGGAATGGCAATCGTTTAGACTGGAAACTGGATTACAGTTTGCCCTTGCGGGAAAAGGACCGGTTTGAAGCCGGTTACCAGGCCCGGTTAAGGCGAATGAGCCAGCGGACGACATTCGCCCAGTTTAATCCGGCGACCGGCGATTATGAGTCGCTGGCACAGTACAGCCACAGAATAAGTCAGGGTGATGATGCTCAGGCAATTTATTCCAGCTACAGTTTGAACTGGCGTGATTTCGGAGCGATGCTGGGCTTGCGCACCGAGTTCACGGGCCGGAGCACAACCGTTGACAGCGCGCCGATGACGCCGGTATATCGCTGGGACTTTTTCCCCAGCGCTCATCTTTCATATAGTTTTCCCCAGGAACGGCAGGTGATGGCAAGTTATACCAGAAGGATTGACCGGCCGCAGGGCTGGGATTTGACGCCGGAAACAACCTGGATGGATGCCAACAATGTGCGCACTGGCAACCCGGCTCTTCTACCCGAGCTTATCGACTCCTATGAGGCAGGGCTGGTTTTCCCGCTGGGGAAACACCGTATATCGCTTGACGGTTACTATCGAGTAACGCACAATGTGATTGAGCGGTTCCAGCGGGTGTGGCAGAATGCGGTGCTGCTCAACACGGTGGAAAATGTCGGTACCGAGTATGCGCTCGGTTCGGAGTTCAATCTTGACTTCGCCCCATTTTCTTTCTGGAACATCACCTTGAGTGGTGACATCTACGACCAGCGACTCAGAACCGTGCTGCCGGAAGCCCAAAACGCCGCGGGCTTTAACTGGGAAGGAGGAATAACTACCGATTTTACTTTGCCAACAATGACCCGGATTCAGCTCTCAGCCCGATACGAGGGCCCGCGCGCCACCGTTCAGGGAAAAGAAGCCGGTCGTATCTGGACCAGTGCCGGAGTCCGGCAGGTGCTCTTCAACCGGCAACTTTTGTTGAGTCTGTCGGTCCGGGATATCTTTGCCCAATCGTTGGACGAGAGCGAGAATCAGGGGGAAAATTTTTACTCTTATCACCGTTTTGCCCGCCGGGCACCAACCGTTGCGCTTGCACTTACCTATAACTTTAACAACTACAAACCGGAAAGAAGGCGCCAGAACCAGGATAACGGGGATGAGGAGCTGATGCGTCCTTATGACGAGTACTGAGCGTACCAGTTCAAGGTAGAACTAATCTCTCGTTTCTGACAAGGACCGGTTTCGGGGTGCAGCAGGGAATCGGGTAGTGCAAGCAACGCGGGAGTAAGATGGTGCGGGAGCACGTTGGTTCAGAGTGGTAACTCTTCGAGGAGACGGTTAATCGTTTCGAGGGCAAAGCCGCGGCGGGCAAGGATGCCGGCAAGGCGGCGTTTTTTTGTCTTCTGGTCTAGTTTTCGGTAGCGGGGCAGGAAGTGCTCTAACACCATCTGTGCTGCCGCAGTTTCGTCCGGCGCCGCGCCGAGGGCGCGGTTGATTAGTTCTTTTGCTATGCCGATTTTTGTCAGTTCCTGCTGGATGCGCCATTTGCCTTTGTGTCCGATGGTAATGCGGTCCTGGACATAGCGCTGCGCCAGTTTTTCGTCATCCACCAGCCCGGTTTCCTTAAACTTTTTAATAACCGCTTCAATTACCGCTGGGGTCCAGCCTTTCTTTTCGAGCCTTTCCCGGAGTTCTTTTTCCGACCGCGCCCGGTAGGAAAGGAGGAGCAGGGCATATTCCCGGCATTTGCGGAGTTGTTCGGCGAGAACGACATCTTCAAGGAGTCGGGCATCAACCCGTGCCCCTTCTTTGAGCCGGAACTGTTTTACGGTTTGCCGGTCAAGGGAAAAGGCGAATTCGCCGTCAACGAATACCGAAACCCTTTTTTTACTTCTTCTTTGGGGCTTGAGCCCGGTTATCTTCATCCTTGAACTTAGGACGGCCGAGTTTTAATTTTTCTCTTAAGGCGGTTTCTACCCGGGTGGCAACATCTTTATGGCTTTTAAGAAATTCAACCGCCGCATCCCGGCCTTGACCCAGTTTTGTGTTGCCGTAGGTGAACCAGGCACCGGACTTGTCGATAATACCCTGTTCAACACCGATGTCAATCAGTTCCCCTTCGCGGGAGATGCCTTCGCCGTAGATGATGTCAAATTCCGCCTCGCGGAAGGGCGGGGCGATTTTGTTTTTCACCACCCGAACCTTGGTACGGGAGCCAATTACCTGTTCACCCTTTTTGAGCGCGGCGATGCGCCGGACATCAAGCCGCACCGTGGCGTAGAACTTCAATGCCAGTCCGCCCGGTGTCGTTTCCGGATTGCCGAACATCACGCCAATCTTATGGCGAATCTGATTGGTGAAGATGGCACAGGTGCGGGATTTGTGGATGACGCCAGCCAGTTTGCGTAACGCCTGGGACATCAATCTTGCCTGAACACCAACAAAGGCGTCGCCCATCTCACCCTCAATCTCGGCACGGGGCACGAGCGCGGCAACCGAGTCAATGACAAACAGGTCCAGGCCGCCAGAGCGGGTAAGGAGTTCGGCGATTTCTAGCGCCTGCTCGCCGGAATCGGGTTGGGAGACCAGAAGGTCTTTGAGGTTGACACCAAGTTTTTCGGCATATTTCGGGTCCAGGGCATGCTCGGCGTCGATGAAGGCGGCGGTGCCACCTAATTTCTGACACTGGGCGATGATTTCAAGGGCAAGAGTGGTTTTACCGGAAGATTCCGGGCCAAAAATCTCAACGATGCGACCTTTGGGCACACCGCCGACTCCTAAAACTATATCCATCGCCAGAGAGCCGGTGGGGATGACATCGATGTCAACGACTGCGCCCTCTTCGCCCAGACGCATCACCGCCCCTTTGCCAAACTGCTTTTCAATCTGACCGAGCGCACTGCTCAGCGCCTTAACTTTTTCTTCTTTTGCCATAAAGCCTCCGGTGGTTTAATTTCATCTCCGGTCTTGTCCAGTATAAAAATACCCTATGGCAAGTCAAGGTTAATTTTGTTTGCCGCCCGGAGCGTTGCCTTTTCAAGGTCGTAGAGGGTAAAGCGGACGCTTTTTATCTTTCGAGCGCAGTCGGGGAAGTCAATTTTCAACACCTCCTCCAGCACCCGTGCCGCCTCCTGGGTGCGTTTGAAATTGGCAAACAGGACATCGTTCAGGCTCTTTCGCTTCAGGCGGTCAAACCGGTCACCCCTGCCCAGGTCCTGTTTACTGTTGCGAAATTGCACGGCCGCGCGGCGCAGCCGGATGAACTCCTTCGCGAACCTGGTACGGAGGTGCCGGATGTGGTTTAAAAGGGCGGGTTCGTTTATCGCCAGACGGGTGATGTCTTCAATTACTTTCAGCCCTTCGCTTAGCCGGTTGAGATTGGCGTCAACAATCCTGCCAACTGCTGGCGACAGGTCAATTGCCCGTTTTGGCATCTGTTAGATTATAAGGAAATGCCCGGCGCATTCAACGCCGGGCAAAATCGCAATGGATTGCCGCTGACTAACCGCCGCAGCAGGAACGGTACGGTTTGTCTTCGCCTTTTTTCTTCATCGGCTTGTCGCAGCAGAGAATGACGCAGTCGTCACCGCAACCGCAGGGTTTGGACACGGTAACCTCCAAACCACACTCGCTACAGTAGAGTACCTCATCCTTTTTATGACCCATAATGTCCTCCTTTATAAATTAATTTTACCAACCGGCAGCCAGTTGTCAAAGGTGCTTTTCAGGGTAGCGTTGCCCAGATGTCTAACCCGAGATAGTAGTCGGCGATACTACCGCCGCTGGACATTGATTTCAAGGGTAGGCTGAACTTGGGACGGACCGTGAGCAGAGGCAGCGGTTTATACATAAGCAGGAAAGTTAAGTTGGTACGGCTCAATTCGGTATTGACAATCGGTGTGCCGTGGATTTTTTTCCGGTCCTGCCAGTAGCCGGTCAGTGCCAGTTGCGGAGTGAGTTGCGCGGTGACGGGAAAGTCCAGGCCCGCCATATATTCAAACATATTGCCCAGTTTTGTTGAGTCGTTCGTTTTGCCGTTGAGCCAGTAGGCACCGCGCAGGTGACCGACGAGAAATAAAATTTTGGTGGTGTTGAATGCGAGCGCTGCCGCGAAGTCGGTTGAGCCGTCACCAAGCGCAAGCGCTGCGTCTTTGTCCCCGGTGGGAAGCGAGGCACCAAGGGACAGGGCACCTTTGACCGGCAGGAGTGGAAACTGCAAAAAGCCGTAGCGGGCAACGACGAGCACATCGCCGATACCGCTCGAATGGCGTTCACCCTGCTTCTTGTCAATAATCGGTACAACCCCACCCAGTTCAATTTTGAAGGGGAGCCCGACGCTGGCGAGGATGTCTGCAGACAGGACATCAAGGCTCGGGTCAACTTTGTTGAAACGGTTATTGGTCCAGTCGTACGACTGGTTGTTCTGGTAATAAGTCAGGGTTGCCCAGGCGAGGACCTGAAAAGGTTTGTTGACCGCACCGGTACGAATGATAAGGGGCGTTGCCTGAACCTCAGCGGTTAGAAGAAACAGGACAAGAACAGCCGGTTTTATCAGTTTCATTTTTCCTCCTTTTATTTGCGCAAACACTATACCGTTGATTGAACAGAAGGTCAACTTCTGCGATTTGACACTCGACGGTTCGTGTTTATACTTTTTTGATGCGGCGTTTGATTGTACTCGCGGTGTTTACCCTGCCGGTTCTTATTCGGGCACAGGCGCCAGAAGGGTGGCTGGTGCCGTTTGCCTGTGCTTTTCAACCGGACATCGCCGATTTCAATAACGCCTTTTTACAAAAGGGTCTGCCCAGTGCTGCGGAGCGCCATTTTGGCTGGGGAATAGAGTTGAGGTCGGGCATCGGTGGCGGTTTTCTTGCCGGTCCGATGTTTTTCCGCACCTATAACGATGGGGAGAACGACAGGTTTCATCTGCGCACCGAGCACACCGGTATTATGGCGGAACTCGGTTATAAACTGCCGTTGTTTAAGTTTTTTACCATCGTGCCGCTGATCGGTCTGGGTGGTGTTCAGCCGGGCTTTCACATCCGGGAAAAGACCGGTGCGATTTCTTTGGACTCTCTGCTGCAGGCACCGGGTAACACCGCGGTGCTCTCACCCGGGATGAAAATCACCGTTCTTGGCGCCTTGGAACTTCATCTCCTGATACCGACCAATACCGGCAGTTACGGTCTTGGACTGCGGGGCGGGTATCTCTACTCGCCTTTTCGTCTTGACTGGCATCTGGCGAACGGGTCGCGGATTACCGGTACACCGGACAGCAAAATTCAGGGGCTGTGGTTTTCGGTCGGGATAACTTTGATTCCGGCACCGGAGGTTGCGACATTAGAATGAGAAACCGGTTGTTTTTAATTGGCGGCGGCGCGATTTTTGCCCTGACGTGTGTTCTTACCTACCGGCTGGAACTGCCCCAGTTGCATACCAAGCCGGCGCGGCTGGTGTCGGTGCTGAATGTTACCAGTCACAACGGTGCGGTAAAGGCTAACACCACCGCGGATACCGTTGTTGCGGTGTTGATAACCCGATACGCCTATGGCCGAGACAGTAGCGATGCCCGCCGGCGTGTTGCGGGGGTTGTTATCACCGACACGCTGGTTGAGGGTAACTGGATGCTCAATGCCGAAATTCCCCCCGCGACTCAGCCAATCGGTGCTGTTTTTGACATTCAAGCCCCGCGTACCGTTGATTTGAATATCACGACGAGTAACGGTAAGGTTACGGTGAACGGTTTTGAATCCGATGTTGGGGTGGTCACAACTAATAGCCCGGTAACTTTCACCGGGACAAAGGGTGATGGTACAATCATCACGACCAACGGCAAGGTCACGGTTCAGGTCCATTCCGGGGCAATGGCCGTCCAGACATCAAACGGCGAAATAGATTGTGATATCGCCTATCTACCGGCAACGAAGTCGGTGCAATTGACAACCACCAATGCCAAGGTTACGCTGCGGCTACCCCCTGATGTTTCGGCGCTGGTTACGGCGACGACGACAAACGGTACGGTGGTAATCACCGGTTATCAGGTAGAGTATTTGGAACAGAGTAGGAGCCGCATCCGGGCAAAGATTGGCTCGGGTGCTTCAACAATCAACATTAACACAACAAACGGCGACATTTTAATTCAGTCCCGTTATTAAATAAAGGAGGAAAAAATGGCAGAAGAGAAAGGTCTGGTAACCCATCTGACCGATGAAAATTTTGACCGCGAGATCAATAACTCGACCATTCCGGTTCTGGTTGATTTTTGGGCACCCTGGTGCGGTCCTTGCCGGATGCTGGCACCGGTTCTGGAGAAGATTGCGCTACGGTTTGAGGGTAAATTGAAGGTGACAAAGGTCAATGTGGATGATAACCCCGGGGTTGCGGGCAAATTTGGCATTATGAGCATCCCGACCCTCATTTTGTTTAAAGAAGGCAAGGAGACCGAGCGGATGATCGGAGCAATGCCCGAGGGAATTCTGGCAGAGAAACTGACTCAGTTGCTGGGTTAAAACATACTGGTTATGCTTTTGCCCCGGGTTGTTACCCGGTTGAAAGAGATTTGTGCGGCAGCGCGGGTGATAACCGACCAGGAAAAACTGATTGACTATAGCCACGATGAGGGCCCGGAAAAGCCCCACCTGCCGGACCTGGTCGTAAAGCCGGTAACGGTTGCTGAGATTAGCGAGATAGTCCGACTGGCACAGGAGGAGAAAATCCCAATAACACCGCGCGGTCTTGGCACCGGTCTGGCTGGTGGCGCGGTACCAATCGCGGGGGGTATTGTTTTGTCAACCGAACTGATGGACAGGGTGATTGAGGTTGACGCGGACAATCTGATGGTCCGGACGCAACCCGGGGTGAGAACCGTGCGGCTCCAGGAAGCCTGTGCTGAGTTTAATCTGTACTATCCCGTGGACCCGGCATCGCTTGACGACTGCTCAATCGGCGGCAATGTCGCAACCAATGCCGGTGGTGCGCGGGCGTTTAAGTACGGCGTGACCGGCGATTATGTAACCGGAATACAGGCGGTGCTGGCCGACGGTACGGTGCTTAATTACGGCGGAAAGTTGAGAAAAAATGTCACCGGCTACGACCTTAATAAACTCCTTATCGGTTCTGAGGGTACGCTGGGTATCATCACCGAAATCACTTTCCGGCTCGTGCCCAAGCCCCGTTATCAGGTTGACCTGTTAATCCCTTTTCGGGGTCTGCATCTCGGGGTGGAACTGGTGTTGCGACTGGTAAAGGAGAAACGGTTTGTGCCGGCGGTGATTGAGTTTATTGAGAGGAAGGGGATAGAAGCCTGTGCCCGGGTGTTTCAGGAAAGTTTGCCGTTTAAAGAGGCGGCGGTACAGGTTTTGGTTGAAGTGGAGGGTAGCGAAAAGGAGGCGGTGCTGGATGATGCCCTGGCGGTAGCACAGATGGCAAAGGCGCTGGGGGGCGAAGAACCGCTCATTGCCGACAATCAAGCCAGTCAGGCAAGGCTGTGGAAAACCCGGCGTTCAATTGCGAAAACATTGAAGCAGGTGTATCCGGAGGTGATGGCAGAGGACATCGTGGTGCCGCTGGCGCGCCTGCCCGAGACGGTTGAGTTTATCACCACACTGGAAAAACAGTTCCAAACCGTAATCGTGCCTTTCGGTCATATCGGCGATGGCAACATCCATGTTGACATCTGCCGGGACGGTGATGACCGGGCAAACTGGCAAAAGACCTGCGCCCGGATTGTTGACCGGTTGATTGATTTTGTTGTGAAGGTCGGGGGTCAGATAACTGCGGAGCACGGTATCGGTTCGCTCAAAAAGCATCTTTTGAAAAAAGGGCTTTCCGAGGTTGAGATTGGGGTTATGAAGGAGATGAAACGGGCACTGGACCCGAACGGTCTCTTAAACCCGGGTAAAATATTTCCCTGAGATAAGAGGTAATACATTTAGACCCCGATTTACCCAAAAAGTTCACCTATCATATAATCTATTGAAAACCGGTTAATTGGCTGCCGGATACAGTCCCGGATACGGTCCCCTCCCTCGTTCCGGGGATAGTAAAGGGCGTCATCACAACCTATGCGGTATGTGCCCGGAGGATAACCATTATACAATCATCACTAACCACTTACTGGAGGTGAAGTTACCCTGATAGTCGCAGTAACATTTTCTGTTTATCATCCCTTTATGCTGAGGGGTTAAGTTATCGGACTAAAATTTGTTCGGTGTGGTTGGGGCTGATTGGGTAAACGGCAGCAGGGGAAGCGAATTGGGCTGACAATAGAGAGCGGGAGATGAAGTCTTTTAGCGCAGCAGCGTTAAGTCAAAAGTTGCCTGAGATTTTTTTGGCATTACAATAACAGCAGTATGAACCATCGGGAGTTGCGTCGAACATTTCTTGAGTTTTATGCCCAGCGGGGGCACAAGATTGTGCCCAGTTCATCTTTGATTCCCAAAGATGACCCAACGCTGCTGTTTACGAGCGCCGGAATGGTGCAGTTTAAGGCGCTCTGGGCGGGTGCGGTGGAGTTGCCGTATCGACGGGCGTGTTCAATTCAGAAGTGCCTAAGGGCATCTGATTTGGAAAAGGTGGGGAAGACGCCAAGGCACTGCACATTTTTTGAGATGCTGGGCAACTTTTCGTTTGGCGACTATTTTAAGGCCGAGGCAATTCCTTGGGCATGGGAGTATTTAACACAGGTGGTGAAACTTGACCCGGCAAAACTTTATGTTTCAGTTTTTGAGGATGATGAGGAGGCTTATGAGGTGTGGCATAAGAAGGTGGGGTTGCCCGAGAAGAAAATTTATCGGCTGGGTGCGAAGGACAATTTCTGGGGTCCAGCAGGCGGAACTGGTGCCTGCGGTCCCTGTTCCGAGATTTATGTTGATTTGGGTCCGGAGTTCGGTTGCGGCAAGGACAGTTGCGGTCCCGGATGCGATTGCGACCGATTTTCTGAGGTTTACAACATCGTGTTTCCCCAGTTTAATCAGTTGCCTGATGGCAAGCGCGAGCCGTTGAAGAATCGGGGTATTGACACCGGTATGGGGCTGGAGCGCCTGGCGATGGTTTCCCAGGGCAAGAGGACGATTTTTGACACCGACCTGTTTTTGCCGCTGGTGCGGGCAACCGAGGAGATTTTGGGCAAAGGTTTGGACGTTGAAAACCGACAGATGTTTTATGTCACGGTGGACCATGCCCGGGCTTTGACTTTTGCCATTACCGATGGCGCAATTCCTTCTAACGAGGGCCGGGGTTATGTGTTGCGAAATATTCTGCGTCGCGCTTTGCTGTTTGCGTTTCGTGCTGGGGTGCAGGAACCTTTTCTTTTTCGGGTGTGTGGCGCGGTGGTCGAGTTGATGCGTCAGTTTTATCCGGAGTTGACCGCAAAACGGGAGCAGGTTGCCTTGATTGTTCGTGCCGAGGAGGAGCGGTTTTTGCGGACGCTGGCGGCGGGATTGGAGCGGTGGGAAGAGACCCAGATACGATATCAGCAGGACGGAACGATTCCGGGTGAAGAGCTTTTTAAGTTGCATGACACCTACGGGTTTCACATTGAACTGGTGGAGGAACTTGCCGATGATGCCGGGTTGAAACTGGACCGGGCGGGTTTTGAGCGGGCGATGCAGGAGCAGAAGGAACGGAGCCGGAAGGCAACATTTATCACTACCGGGTTAGGGGGAATACCAATTGAGGCCGGCACCAGCAGCGAGACGGAGTTTGTGGGGTATGAGAGCGATGAGACCGAGAGCGAACTGGTGAGTTTTGTCCGGCAGGAGGATGGGAGTTATGAGCTGGTTTTGCGCCGGACACCGTTTTACGCTGAAGCAGGAGGCCAGGTGGGAGATACCGGTCGGGTTGTGGGTGAGGGTTTTGAGTTTGAGGTGCAGGACAGTTATTTTAAGCATGGGGTGCGGGTTTTGCGGGCGGTGTTGAAATCGGGCGAACCGAAGACCGGGGTGGTGTTTGCGGCAATTGATAAAGAGCGGCGCCGGGAGATTGAACGGGCGCACACCGCGACCCATCTTTTGCATGCGGCGTTGCGCCGGGTAGTGGGCGATTATGTAAAGCAGGAAGGTTCGCTTGTTGAGCCCGGACGGTTGCGTTTTGACTTCGCCGCATTTGAGCCGCTGAAGTTAGAACAGATCAACGAGGTGGAGCGGCTGGTTTATGAAGCGGTTTTGCGCGACATCAAGGTTGAGCGGCTGGTTGATGTGCCATTAGAGGAGGCAAAGCGGATGGGGGCGCTGGCGTTTTTTGGTGAGCAGTACGGCGAGCGGGTACGGGTTTTGAAGATTGGCGACTTTTCAATGGAGTTGTGCGGCGGTACCCATCTGCGCCGAACCGGAGAGGTCGGGTTGTTGCGGATAGTCGCCGAAACCGGTGTTGCCGCGGGAATTCGACGGATAGAAGCGGTTGTGGGCCGGCAGGCGTTTGAACGGGTGAAGCGGGAAAGACAGACTTTGGACCAGATTGAGGAGCACCTGGGCGTGGGCGAGGAGGCGCTTTTCAAAAAGGTGGTGGGTTTGACCGAGGAGTTGAAGCGGGTTGAGGCAAGGGTGCGGCAGTTGTCGGCGCAACTGGCGCGCAATGCCGCTGCGGAGCTTGTAACGCGAGTTGAGACAGTTGCCGGAGTTCAAATGGTGGAGGGCGACTTTCCCTATTTTGAGGTGGAGGAGTTGCGCATTGTCGCCGACCGGCTGCGGGAGTTACTGATGGGAAGTTATGCGGTTTTGTTGACCGGAGCGGTTGCCCAGGACCGGTTGCGCTTTGTGGTGATGGTGAGTCCGGATTTGCAGTCCAAACTGCCGGCCGGTAAACTGGCAAAGGTTGTGGGAAGCGCAATGGCCGGGGGCGGTGGTGGCAGGCCGGACATTGCCGAAGGAGGCGGCAGGATTGACCGGCGCGATGCGGGCCGAATGGCGCTGGCACAGGCGTTGATCGATGCCCAGGCTGGGTGATTAGTTGCTTTCCCCAGCAGGGTATTGCAACTCTAAGATTCTCTTGACAATCTCTTGGCGTATCAGGGTGTCGGTGCGGTGGTCGGGTAAAAGGTCGTAGTTTTTGGTCATATAATCGGGCCAAAAGTAGTGTTGCTGGGTCATAAAGTCCAAAGCGGAAACCGTGTCCCGGTCGTGCAGGAAGCGGGCAATCTGTTTTTCTATTTCCGGGTAGATGGGCAGGTAGCAGGATAAGGTCATTGCGTAGCGGTCCAGAGTTACGGGCCTGCCTTCGCTGACCAGAACCGCGGTCTGGATGTGGTTTGGGGTGAATTTTTGATGGCGTAACCGGCTGATGAGTTCCTTTGTTTCGGTCAGGGTGAGGTCGGTGTCGGTACCGATGATGGCAAACAGGCGCTTGAGCAGGAGGTCAGCGATTCGGGTGTCGGCAAGACGCCAGAGGCGGATGGCGAGAGCTTTGATGAGGTTGAGGGTGTTGCGACAGCGGTCAAGGTCGTCGTAGGTTAAGCCGTTGCGCTGGCGGACAAATTTGAGCGCCTGGTCGGGGTCAGCAAGTTTTATCGTGCCCAGGGAGATGGTGCCAAGGATGGAGCGAAGTAGGCGAAAGGTCATCCGGAAGGAGTCAAAGTCAAAGGCGATGAAGCGGTCAATTTTGATGTCGAGGAGGTGCTCGAGGGTAAGGCGCAAAAGCGGTTCACCGCCGATTGCGTAGGCGTGGGTGATTTTTTCCATTGCGTTGAAGTCGGTGAGTGATGGGGCAGATGTGATACCGGGCACGATGACCAGAAGGTCGCGGGGAACGGCGACAAGGTTGAGGCGGTTCTGGTTTAAGTTTATATGGCAAATGACGATGATGTCGGAATGGGCGGTTTTTTCCCGGGGGATGCGGGTTGTGCCGCCGCGGTCCTGGGCGGGGTTGAGGGCACGGGCATCTTTGCCGATGACGAGGATGTTGATTGCGCCTTCTGGTCCGGGTTTCAGGGGGGATTCGGTTTTGCGGTAGGGATGGGGGATAAGGAAGTAGTAGATGATGCCAAGGATGATGAGGAGAACAAAAATGGTCAAGGGCAAGAGCAGTTGCCGGGCTTTAATCGGTGACATTGAGGCGAATCGGATAGCCAATGAATTTGAACTGGGTGCGAAGGAGGTTGACGACATAACGCTGGTAGCGCCGATCGGCGGCCGCCGGCTCAGAAAGGCGCAGCCGGAATGATGGTGGTCGAATGCCGGTTTGGGTTAAACTTATGAGCCGGCAGTTTTGTTTCGGCGGGGTGGATTTGAGTTGTTCAAGGACGGTGGTGCGGAGGAAATGGGCGCTGATGCGCATCGCGCCGGAGTGGTAGACCGCTTTTGCCTGACGGATGGCGTCAAGGACACCTTTACCTTTAAGGGCACAGGCATATATCAGGGGTGCATAATGGACAAATTGCAGTTGACCGGTGATGTACTCATGAGTTTTTTTCTTTAGTTCTTTGGGGACGAGGTCAATTTTGTTGGCGACGATGACGAGACCTTTGTTTTTTTTCTCGACGAGGTTGATGATGCGTTTGTCCTGAGCGGTTGGTCCTTCGTGAGCGGCGATGATTATCAGCGCCACGGCGCACCGGTCAATGGCATCAAGGGCACGCCGTACCGAGTAAAACTCGACCGGTTCGTCAATGCGCGAGCGGCGGCGGATGCCGGCGGTATCGATGATACGGTAGGTTTCGCCCTCAAACAGGAAAGTTTCTTCAATTGTGTCCCGGGTGGTACCAGGCAGGGGAGTTACAATCGCCCGGTCTTCCCCAAGGAGCTGGTTCAGGAAGGTGGATTTGCCGACATTGGGTCGGCCCAGTATCGTCAAAGCAATTTCACCAACCAGAGGGAACGGTTGTTCCGGGGGCAGGAGGCGGACGATTTCGTCTAAGAGTTCTGCCACGCCGGTGCCGTGCTCGGCGGAGATGGGAAAGATTTTCGTTGCGCCGAGCCGGTGGAAGTCGGTGATGTCAAAGCGGCGCTTGACATCGCATTTGTTAACGGCGAGGAGAAACTGTTTTCCCTGACGGCGCAGCCGCTGGGCAATTTCTTCGTCAAGGGGTAGTAAGCCCGCGGTACCGTCAACGACCAGAATGACAACCGCGGCGGCGTTGAGGGCGAGTGTTACCTGGCGAGCGATTTCTTTTTCCAGCAACTCTGCGGCGTCAGGTACGAAGCCGCCGGTATCGATCACGGAGAAGCGCCGTCCCTGCCATTCGGCGCTGCGCACCAAACGGTCACGGGTGATGCCCGGTTCTTTTAAGGTTATGGCAACTCTGCCGCCCACGATACGGTTGAAGAGGGTGGATTTGCCGACATTGGGTCGACCAACGATTGCGACGCCAGGCATAAGAGTAATAGACTATTGTTTTTCCGGAAATAGTCAAGAGGGCTTAAACCGGTGGATTAGCGGCGCAGCAGCAATATAAGAAGGAGAGCGATGGCGCCCAGGACCAGAATACCGATGATTCCTGTCAAGAGGTAACGCTGGGTGTGCACCTCTTCGTACTTTTCTTCGATTTCGGGGATTTTGAGCGGTTCCTGTTTAGGGCGGACTTCATCTTTGACCTCGCCTTTAAATGCCAGATTGCAGACCGGACAGTAACGATGGGGGCGGTCCATAAGATGACCACACTCCGGGCAGAAGTAACGGTTGCCTCTTTTCACAATTGGTGCCTCAGCCATAGTTAAACCCTTATCAGGATAACGGGTAATTTGTTATTTGTCAAGCGGGGCATCAACCGGCTGGTTTTTGGCCCCTAAAATTCATTGGGATGTACCCCTTGAATCTGCTTGACAGAGGGCAATTTGTCATCACAATAGAAGCAGTTACACTGCAAGTGTAACGGGAGACGATGGTTTCTAACCGCCCTTACGGGCAGAAAGGAGCAGTAAATGCCACGTGGTCAAGCTCTGATGAATCGCACGGTGAAACTTACCGATGCGATGCAACCGGTCTTCGGTCCGGGAAAGGTAATCAAGGTAAAAGATATCAACAAGAAACTGTGGGCTTATGTGAAAAAACATAAGCTGATGACCGGAACCGGCCCTTTGATGAAACGGTCAATCAAACTGACCCCAGACCTGCAGGCTTTGTTTGGCAAAAAGGCTTCGGTCAAGGTCGGTGAGATGATGAAACTGCTCTGGGCGTACATCCGGAAGAACAATCTGTTCTAACCGGCGCTCCAGAAAAGGTTCAATAAGGCGACCCCCCACAGTTGGGGGTTAGCCTTTTTAATGGGCAACGGTTAACCATTTGATTTTAACTTGCTATTTATCAATTAGTTAGTAATTTAACGGTGTCATAAAAAAAGTTCTATTTTCTACTTGACTAACGGTTTTGAATTTATTATTATTAAGATAGCCAATTTGACATAGAAATTTGCTCTTTGACAATTTGGAGAAGAGGCAGGCTGATATTCACCTCAAGCTACTAAGAGCACATGGTGGATGCCTTGGCAGTTGAAGGCGATGAAGGGCGTGGTAAGCTGCGATAAGCGCCGGTGAGCTGCACACAAGCTTTGACCCGGCGATTCCCGAATGGGGAAACCCGTACGGAGTAATATCCGTACATCCCGGAATGAATCCATAGTTCCGGGAGGCAAACCCGGGGAAGTGAAACATCTCAGTACCCGGAGGAAAAGAAAGCAACCGCGATTCCCTGAGTAGTGGCGAGCGAAAGGGGAACAGCCTAAACCGATTCCGGTGTTAAAGCCAGCGGGCGTTGCCGGAACGGGGTAGTGGGACCAGGCCTCGCCAACCGCTGTGAGGCGAGGGAGTTACCATAACCGACCGTTAGCCGAAGTCTTCTGGAAAGAAGCACCATAGAGGGTGAAGGTCCCGTAGGCAAAAATGGTTGGTTCTCCCGCGGCTTGGTTCCCAAGTACCACGGGGCACGAGAAACCCTGTGGGAAACCAGGAGGACCACCTTCTAAGGCTGAATACTCTCAACTGACCGATAGTGCACCAGTACCGTGAGGGAAAGG
>CAZVDD010000004.1:0-409898 GCA_964626075.1 uncultured bacterium | reverse complement strand
ACAGAAAAAACGCGTTTTCCGGGCATTGATGATAACACGAATAAACGCTGCGCTCCGTCCGTATGATTTGAGTTATAGCCGATTTATGCATGGTATTAAATTGGCTGGAGTGCAACTGGACCGGAGTGTTCTTTCGGAAGTGGCAATTAAATCCCCGGATGACTTTGCCCAGCTGGTTGCGCTGGCAAAACAGCATTTAGCAAGTTAATCCCGGATTCGAATTAAATTTAATCGCAATTACTGGGCGAAGTACGAACCATTTTTGAGCAAAATTACGACTGACTTGTGCGCCGCCTTCGGTGACGCACACCCACCACCCAAAAAGAACGGACGGGCAAAAATTCATTTCCCCCAGACCCCCTTTTCTTTTTGCCCGCCCGCTTGGGCTTTGCGGGCGAGCTGATAATCTATTATCTTCCTGCATCCTTCGCTGCCTTTTCTATCCAATCTCCTAAATTATCAAAACCAACATTATCAACCCAGTCATAAATTGCATACATCTTATTGTGAAATATCTAATGAAAAATCAATCTTATTTTCATCTAAGCTTCTCACCTTGTCATATAAGCAACGAAAAGCTCTTTCTCTAGAAAGAAAATACGCATCTAAAACCCAAAAAATTATTACCGGCAAGAAAGAAATGATAATGTAAGTTTTATTAAAATCTTTTGAAGACAGAGCAAATAAAGCTACAACCAAGGTGATAGACAACCCTTTTATTATAAAAGAGAATTACGAGCCATTCTGTCAATTATTGTTTGTATAAATTCTAGGTGTTTAATTTTCTTTTCCATATTATTTATTTTAATTTAATTTTTAAATTCCCCCCTCCGCTAATAAAGCTTTCTCTGTATACATTTGTTTGTTTGTAGAATTAAACTCCATGTTTAATTTGCCCAATAAGATTATCTGTGCTAAAAATTTTCCAATATACAGGAACAAAAGCACTTTTACCTATTCGTTTTGCTCTCTCAATCTTAAAACTAACTATTAAATGTCTTGCGTCGTAAATAACCTTAAAATCTGACGGTCTCTCAGCCGGAGAAAAATAGAAAGACCGTTGGGTAGTTTGATAATTTCGTTCGTTGTAAGTTTTGCATTCAATATAATTTGGTCTTCCCTTTCTGTCTATAACAAAAATATCAGGATAACCAACCGCCTTTTTCTTACCTTCTCTGGTTTCTGGCCTATGCGCCTTAAGCCCAATTTTATTTAGAGCCTCTATCATGAATGGTTCAATATGATTTCCAACTTCATTCTCTCGCCTTGTAAATATTCCCTTTTGGTTAGCATTTTTTGCGGCTATTTTTGTTGCCTCACTCAAATCTCTTAGTAATTGTTTATCATCTGGATTATTTTTATCAAAAGGAATCACTTTACAACCCGACATCGCTTTTATAGCAATTTTAAAAGGGATATTCTTAAGTGGTTTGAGAAATTGGGAAATGGCTTCTTCTAATTCTTTTATATATTTTTCTTGTTGGTTCTCCATAATTAAAGTTTTTGAAATATTAAAATATTTTCTTTTTGCATTACATTATAGAGACCAAAAATTATTTTATCTATATTTTTAACCAGTCTAAAACCAATTTTTTGACAATAATCAATTGTAAATTCAACAGTTTTAATTTCTTCGCCCATGTAAGTAGCATTACCAATGACAATTGCGGCAAACCTTTTAGGTTTAAGCACTCGATACATGTCTTCATAACTCTTTTTCATATCCTGATTATATAAATTAATTTTTTCTTGACCACGCCCCCTTACTCCAACAAATTCTTCTCTAATTTCCGACAGTTCATACCCTAATACTTTTAAAGCGTGGGCATCATTCGAGACATAATCTAAAGCAATTGAATAAGGGGGCGAAGTGACTATTCCATCAATACTATTATTTTCCAAAGGTAATTTTCGAGAGTCGCCGATTTTGATCTCAACCCCACCTAGTTTTAAATTTAATTCTTCAGCGATATCTCTAGAATCCCTAACCGATTTAATCATTAACTCTAAATTTTTATAAAATGATTGTTCAAAATTTCTTCCTCTTCTGGCATTATCACTCACTGCTACTAAATAAGCCATTTTGTAAAAATTCTTAACTTTTTCATCAGCTAATGAATCAATCATTTGTAAAAATGATTTGCTTTCTTGATTAAAAAGGCTAGAGTTAATTTTGTCTAGAATATTTTTTTTACTCTTTTCAATTTCATCTATAACTTCTACACTTTCTGTTTTAACTTTACTTTGTAATACACACAGGGGTGAAATATCTATCCCGAAACAATTAATCCCCAATAACTGTGCTTCCACTGCTGTTGTGCCACTACCAATAAATGGATCAAGCACAATATCGCCTTCTTTTAACCCGATAATATTTAAAAGAGCTCTTATCATTTGGGGGTGGAACTTTCCTTTGTAGGGATAAATCCAGTGAGTTAAATATTGATTTACTGACCGGGTATTATTTTTTTGGATAATCCGAAAATAATCTGTATAATTTCCATCAACCATTTTGAAGTAAGCCGTTCTTTTAACGATCTCATTTATATTTTCAACACTCAAAAGTTTAAATTCCCTTAAACCATTTGTTACTCGAAAATTGATATTTAGGGCTTCGAGTTCCAATTGAGCAAGGGCTAGTTCATATATAAACTGAACATTATCTAAAAGAATAAGGGCATTTTTTTTGCTGTAATCATTTTTCTTATATGCCCAAGAAATGCTAATATCTTGAGCTCTATTAATTATCCTTTTACCTTTAAAATTTTTATTATAGTCAAATTCCATAACTTTATTTCGTTAAATCGTCAATGCTAACGCCTAAAGCATCGGCTATTTTTTTGACGGTTTCAATTCTGGGGTCTGGCGTAGCTCCAGATTCAATTTTTGTGATTGTGTGTAAAGTAATACCGGCAAGTTTTGATAACTTGTCTTGGAATATACCTAACTTTGCTCGGTATTTCTTGATATTCTTTGCAATTGTTGATACTTCTTTTAACATTGTAGTAAAATTTTACTATGCTAAATATGTAATAAAACTAACATACTGTAATTAACATAGGCAATTTTTAAATAAAAGTCAACAATTTAATATAATCATCGGTTCGACCGCGAACCGGGTAATGCCAGCGGGCAAAAGGAAGGGAGTTGGGGGGAAAAATTTTTACTCGCCGGGCAGTTTTAGGTGGTGGGTGGTTGTGCGGTTGCCGAAGGCGAGGCGAGCGAGCAAACAAATTACTCCAGAAATGATGAAAGTCGTATCTGGTCGGGGCGACTGGATTTGAACCAGCGACCCCCAGCACCCCAAGCTGGTGCGCTAAACCAACTGCGCTACGCCCCGAAGTATCAGTGTTAAATCGTATAACAAATTAACTGTGAAGTCAAGCAGGTGCTTACTACTCCAAGGGAATTTCATCCAGATATATTTCATCAAGAACTAAAGCGGGATACAAATAAATCAATTGAAGTTGCCAGCCCGCGGTTAGCAAGGGTTGCGGGTCGGCTGCAAAATAACGAATTACAATCCGTTGATTAACCGAATCGTAACCGGTATAGAAATATTTTATGGGTGTTGGGAGCGAAATTCCCAACTTCGCTTTTAACTCCTGCTCGAGCCAAAGTCGATGCCGTAACCCATCTTTTATTAAAGGAGCAATTTTTCTTTTTTCTATCTCCTCGTCTGACATCAGCCTAAAGTAGTGCGGATACCGCCCAACATAAATTTTAGGGGTAGAGGATGAAAGAAAATTACGAATTTGCGAGCCGGTGTTACAGTTGACAAGTAAAATCAATATTACTTTCAAAACAAAGAACCGCATTTAACTAATATAACTTTCGTGTTGGAAGAGTCAATCGCAGGGCCACCGTGCTGGTTCTAACCAGGGGTTTTTTTGACCGTAAGATGGTTAGTTATATACTTTTTAGATGCAAATTGGCATATGTCGGGCGCTCCATACGTTTCATCATTTTGCCTTGTGGAAAACCTTTTTAAATGAACTGGGGTTTGAGACCATCTTAACGCCAAATACAACACCGGAAATAGTTGAAGCGGGGCTGAAAATAGGACCGGCTGAATTGTGTCTTCCGGTTAAAGTATTTCTCGGACACCTCCTGATGTTACAAGAAAAAGCAGATGTGATATTTATCCCGCGCTTAGTTTGTCGAAAGGTGGCGGGTGATTTTTATTTTGGCTGTCCGAAAGCACTTGCGCTGCCCGATTTAATCAAAGCCCTTTTCCCCAGTTCAACAGAGATTGTTGAACTAATCATCGATGAACGAATTTCTTCTGAAAAGATGGCGTTCATCAATGTTGCCCGTAGATTGGGAAGAAAAAAGGAAGATGCTTTAAAAGCCTACCAGATGGCTCAAGCAGCAGCCCGCACTGCCGACGAGCTAACACGGCGATTGCAGACGCCAATCCATATGTTTGATAAACTAAGAGCCGACCGGTATTTGAACATCCCTTCTGGATTTAAAATCGGCGTTATCGGTCATCCTTACCTTTTATTTGACGATTGTCTTAATGGACAAATTTTTGAATTTCTGGTCAGTTGTGGAACAAAACCGGAAGTTTTCTTCCCGACCGAGGAACAAATTATGCAGAGTGCGCTCACAAAAACCGTTCCAAACTGGTATTACGAACTGGAACTAATTACTGGTGCCCGGCAATTGATTCAAGACGAAAGTATCAAGGGGTTGCTTTTGTACAGCAATTTTGCCTGTGGGACCGGTTCGGTTGTAAATGAGTTCATACGGAGAGAAGCAAATCGGAAAAGAAAAATTCCCATTCTTACAATCTTAATTGACGAACATACGAGCGAGACGGGATTGAAAACCAGGCTGGAGGCTTTTATTGATTTACTTAAAGTAAAAGGACATTAGTCAACCATGAGGGTTACATTTCCTTATATGGGCGATATTCATCTGATACTTGAGCCAATTTTACGCACAATTGGCGCTGATGTTGTTGTCCCCCCAGAACCCAACAAAGACACTATCGCAATCGGTAGTCAACTTGCCCCCGAGACTATCTGTTTACCTTTTAAAATTACTCTGGGCAATATGCTCAATGCCCTGAAAATGGGCGCTGATACTTTAGTTTATGTGAGTGGTTCGTGGTCCTGCCGATTTGGTTACTACGGCCGGCTGCAGGCGGAGATATTACAGGAAATGGGCTATCGGTTTCGTTTCATCGAGCTACGCCGTGACCGCCTCAAAGAAGTTATCCGGGCAATTGTAGAGCTGAATAACGGAAGGGTGACGCAAGCAATTGCCCGAACTGCGCAGGCGTTTCGATTGGCTTGGTGGAAAGCAATGACGCTGGAAAATGCTTACAAAACAGCCCGAGAAACGCTTCCTGTTGTCAAATATCCGGATAAGTGTCATCAAACACTCTTAGAGGTCGTGAAGGAAATCGCCCGGGCAAATGCGGTAAAGCAGTTGAAATTTATCTCGGAATCAATCGCCGACCGCTTTCAAAGTTTGCCCCGAAATGGCCGCGTCCCCATTCTCAAAATTAAATTGATTGGCGAGAGTTACTGTACGATTGAACCGTTTGTAAATTTTGACATCATCAAGCGGTTAGGGGAGATGGGTGCGATAGTTGACCCGTTTCTAACCGGACCGCGCTGGCTCGGCTTCCACGGCTTCCGGATTGGTAAAAATGAGATGACCTTTGTGCAGGATATAGCAAAAGATTACTGGCGATACTGTGTGGGAGGAGAGGATGCCAATTCCGTTGGACATATGATTCTTGCTGCTCGTGCGGGGTATGACGGTGTAATTCACATCCATCCTTTTGCCTGTATGCCCAGCACGGTAGTGCAGCCTACTTTGACACAAATCAGTAACGATTACAACATCCCATTTTTGTCGCTTTCTGTCGACGAGCACACAAGTGAAGCCGGTTTTGTAACCCGGCTCGAAGCTTTTGTCTCGCTTCTGCAGCGGAGGCGAACAGGGGATAAAAAAGCGTTGACAGGTTA
This sequence comes from uncultured bacterium, assembly GCA_964626075.1. Taxonomy (GTDB): domain Bacteria; phylum Hydrothermota; class Tepidihabitantia; order Tepidihabitantales; family Tepidihabitantaceae; genus Tepidihabitans. The sequence continues at coordinate 403,914 of CAZVDD010000004.1, read as the reverse complement.
ATAAGTTGCTCTATAATTCAAATAAAAAGGTGTATAAAAATGAAATTTGTTTATTCAGAACGTTATCGATTTAATGTTGGTGTCCATGTGTTTCCGACCGAGAAATATAAAATGGTACGCGACGGGTTACTGGCGCAAGGTCTTGCCCGTATTGAAGATTTTGTAGAGCCTCCGGAACCATCAGTGGACGACATTCGGCTTGTCCACACAAAAGAATATGTTGATGACCTGCTGAATCTGCGCTGGACTTCGCGCACGGTGCGTTCAGAGTTACCTCTTACTTGGGAAATCGTTCAAGGTTTTTTTCTTCACGCATCAGGAACGATTCTTGCCTGTCAACTGGCATTGAATGATGGTGTGGCAATGAATATCGGTGGGGGATTTCACCATGCCTTTCCTGAGCACGGGGAAGGTTTTTGCTATATCAACGATATTGCGGTGGCAATTAAAAAACTTCAAAAAGAAGGAAAACTGGAGCGAGCGGCGGTTATTGATTGCGATTTACACCAGGGCAACGGCACGGCCCGAATTTTTCAAAATGAGCCCAGGGTTTACACCTTCTCCATTCACCAGGAGCATCTTTATCCAATTAAAGAACGCTCGGACTGGGATATTGGACTGGAAGACGAAACCGGCGACGAAGAGTATAATCGCTTGATGAAAGAAGCGGTTCCCAGGATTATTTCAGAACATCGACCGCAACTTATAGTTTATGTTGCCGGAGCAGACCCTTATTTCAACGACCAGTTAGGCACTTTGAAGTTGACAAAACGGGGCCTTGCATTAAGAGACCGAATTGTTCTGGAAAACTGCCGTAATGCCGGGATACCAGTTGCAACAGTTCTTGCCGGCGGGTATGCGCTTGATACTAAAGACACCGCCGAAATTCATATAAACACGGCTAAAGAATGCCTTAGGGTTCTCGGACAACTCCCACCTAAATCAGCCGAAGAAAATAGTCCTAATCCCAACGAATCAGAAACAACCAGCGCTTGAGCTTTAATTCTGATTCCCGGGCATACAATCAACGGCGCACGAAAAAGATTTGCATGATGACTGTATCGCACCCCGTTAAATATAGTAGATTCTGGGACCGAGAGGCTCGTTCGCTTCATCAGGGTGGTTATCAGGTTACCCTAATAGGATTAGGTAATGAGTTCAAGATTGAATTTATCGATGGTATCAAAACCATTGCGGTGCCGGAGCGAAAGAGATGGCACAAGTTTGCTCTCGTTAAAGAAATTGCGCAACTGGCTTTTCAAGAACATGCTGATGTCTATCAATGCCTCGACCCTTGGTGTCTTGCCATTGGCCTTTGGTTGAAACGATTTTCGCGCCCCATCCACATCGTATACGAATCAAGTGAATGGTTTCCGCAAACCTATCTTGATCGCCGGGACTTTCCCTTAGTGTTGCGCTGGTTGAGCTGGTCGTTGGTCAGTTATCTTGAATATACTGCCAGCCGCCGGGCAGAGGCGATTATTGAGACCAATTATGCCCGAGCGCACCGCTTTTCGCGGCGGGGGCGGATTCCGATTCAAGTTCCCAATTACCCTCCGGTTGAACTTATTGGAGCCCCGGAACAAAACCGAAATCCTTGGTTTGTTTATACCGGGTTGATATGTCGCCCCCGAGGTTTTCATCAACTTTTAAAGGCGTTGGCACTGGTCGTCAAACAAGGATTTTATCAGGTGAAGTTAATTGTCCGGGGTGAATTTGACCGAAGAGATGACATTGAAAGATGGGCAAAGGGGTTTATTAATCGTAACGGACTGGCGGAAAATGTAGTTTTTGTTTCCTCACTACCTTCTTATGCCGAAGTGTTTAATATTATAAAACCCTGTCTCGCTGGATTAATTTTATTGCAACCGGAGCGAGGCAATGATTGGACCAATCAACCCAACAAACTTTTTGAGTTTATGGGGTGTGGTTTATCGGTTATTGCCAGTAATTTTCCTGAAATTGCCCGGATTGTGAATGAAACAAAATGCGGCTGGCTTGTAGACCCTACTCAGCCTGAAGCAATCGCTGGGGCAATGGTTGAAGTTCTTGAAAATCCCGCGGAAAGTATTCGACGTGGTTTTGCGGGCCGAAAAGCGGTAGAGACAAAATACAACTGGCATATAGCCGAAGATTCGTTGCTTAACACATACCGAGCTATTTTCCAGAAAACAGGGGATTAAGAAATTGGTTGTTCTTAACGAACCTGATGACCGGCTTCAAGATTTACTGAAACGCGAAGGTATACCTTTTAGGATAGCAGATACAACGGGAAAATATTTGTTTGTCACCCGGAGCGAAAAACATTTGATTGTAGCCGATTTTCGTGATGCACCAATAGAATTTAAATCCCATTTGAAGAAAATCAGATACATTGCGCCTGACCGTTCGGGTGTTCTTGATAAAGTCGGGGTTGTTGATATCAATACAGCGTGTTTTGTCCCCGATGCGGCAAATTTTGGTCTCAGCGATAAGGGCAAGGGGGTAATTTATTATCACGAAATTCCGGGCAAGGGGAAAATTTTTGTGCTGCCTTTTCACCTTGATACGCTGTTAAAACACCGTGGTATTGCACCAAAAAAATTCTGGGCCCCATTCTCGAGATTCCCTTATGAAGATGTTGCCGTTTCCGATCGGGGAGGTGTTCGTCGTTTATTGACCGCCTGTTTGAAATACCTTTGCAAGTTAAACGGGCTCCCTTTTATAAAAATCTCCTGCAATCCCGGTTCTTTTTCCTCGACTCTTGGTTTCCGGGTTGATACGGATTTCAGTTCCCCATCTTTAATCGAAAAGGCATTAAAAATATCAAAAAAAGTAGGGATGCGCTGGACTTGGTTTGTAACTACCGGTGAGCAGCACGCGCGGCTTAAGGCGATAATAAATATCCTAAAAGGCGAAGATATTCAATTGCACTGTCACCGTCATCTGGTTTATGCCGATATTACGCAAAATAAGTTAAATTACGCCCGGGGAAAAGAGATACTCAATCAATTGGGTGTGACGCCGACCGGAGTTGCCGCTCCCTATGGAGAGTGGAACGAAAGTCTGCAACAGGCATATACCGAACTGGGTTTCCTGTACTCCTCAGAATTCGGATACTCTTATGACGACCTGCCCGAGTTGCCAATGGTGAATAGACAGCGCAGTACAGTATTGCAGATTCCAGTTCATCCGATATCACTGGGAAGACTCAGTGAGGTGACTCGGAACAAAAAGCAAATATTTGACTATTATTCCCGAATAATTGACCTGCAGTGCGCCCGTTTAGAACCTTGTTTTCTTTACGACCATCCGAATTGGATAATTCATTACCAGGATGTACTAATAGATATTTTGCAGTATGGTTTAGAACGGTGCTGCAACTGTATTACACTTACCGATTACTGCCACTGGTGGCGACGCCGTGATTCGATTAACTACGAAATCCAATTGAAAGACGAGGGGTTTGATTTAAAGGCAACAGAAACTCCTGCCGAAATCAGCCTAACGATAGAACGAAATGGTCAAATAGCGTTTGTTCCTATTAAAACGCAGATGATAACTTGGGATGAGCTAAAGTGGAGTGAAATATATCGAACTAACCGTTTCAACAAACAAGAGTTAAATGCCAGAAAATCCGACTTGATAATGTTGATAAAGGCTAAGTTACGAACCTATCGGCGCAAAATGAAAAAACGCATTAATAGTTAATTATGAAGGTTTTGTTTGGTTCTTTTTCCGCGATTACGGTACTTGGAGGCGGGGTTGAGAGGCAGGTGAGTTCGTTAGCAAAAGCCCTGACAGAAAAAGGTGTTCGGGTTGAACTGTTTGATTCCTGGAAAAAATACAATCTCAAAGAGTATCGATTTTTTCATCTTTTCGGGGCTAATGTTGGAACATACCATTTAGGAAGGGCGCTAAAAAACTTAGGAATGAAGCTAATTGTAACACCGATATTTTACAGTCGCAGCAGCCCCAAAAGTTTAAAATTCAAAGTTAACTGCGCTGTTTACCTCCGTAAATTAGGCGGATTTTGGACCGAACACTCTTTTTGCCGGGAACTGTGCGAACTTGCAGATATTGTGATAGTTAACACAGCGGCGGAATTAAAATTAATGAAACAGGGATTAGAAATACCAGAAAGCAAAATGCATATTGTACCTAACGGGGTTGATAAACATTTTGTTGAGGCGTCACCCGAACTTTTTATAAAAGAGTATGGAATAAAGGACTTTGTACTTTATGTGGGTCATATAGGGTCGGGGAGGAAGAATGTGCTGCCTTTAATAAAGGTTTTGCGCCAGATTGGGGTTAATGCGGTATTGATTGGTCCGGTTCTCGATAACGCCTACGGTAAAGAATGTGTAAAAATCATATCAGAAACACCTTCGATAAAACTAATTCCCGGGCTGGCAGCGGACTCCCCAATATTAAAATCGGCTTATGCCGCATGTGACACCTTCATACTGCCTTCGTTTTACGAAACCCCTGGGTTAGCGGCACTGGAAGCGGGTTTGGCGGGTGCAAAGATATGTATTACGAAATACGGTGGTACCACTGAATACTTTGGTGAACATGCCACCTATATCGAACCCCAAAACGAAAAGTCAATTCAAAGTGGGCTTCTTGAAACTATAAGTAAGCAGAAAACGCCCGCGCTCCGGTATCACATATTAGAAAATTTTACCTGGGAAAAATGTGCTGAAAAACTCATTAACATTTATCAGCAGATCGGTTTGTTACAGTAGAGGATAACAGCAACCGGGGCACAGAAGGCAGCAAGTCGTTTAGTTTACATAATAAATATTATCAGAAAAGGTGGAGAGAGAAACTGTAATGCTTTGCGCTGTCTAAAATTTGAACCAGTTGGCGGCAAGTTTGCCCAGTATTGGCATTGTCCAGTATTTGCCATTGGCGGCGTTAATTATTCCCATTATCACCATTACGATGATGTACACATAGACAACAAAGGCGATGAGCCAGCCGATGAAAGGAATCCAGCCCACAATCCATACTGCAATGCTAAGTATTGTTAAAATGATTCCCTGCTTCACATGAAATTTGCAGAAGGCGTTCTCTTTCATCGCAAGAAGTGGAACTAACCATAATAGCCACAAATAAGATAGCCACGCTAATCCCTTTCCTTTTTCAATATCGTCATCGGGATTCGTTGCCGACATCTGTTCAACCTTTTTTTCTTCTTCTGCCATTTTTCCTCCTTTTTCTGGTTTATTGTGTTTTTTGCAACCGGTCTATGTAAACACCAATTACCGGGATACGCCAGTATTGACCGATTGCCGCCTGAAATATGCCCATAATGGACAATATTATGTAAAGTAAAGAGACAATCGTCCCGACAAAATAATGAAATATCCAGGCCGCGGCTTTAAAAATAAAGCCGATAATTATCACATTTCCGAGTACTTTACCAAGAATTAAATCAAGGATGTAAACTCCAACCCAAAAAACGGTTAACGCACTTATCAGAATTACGCTTTGGATGCCATGGTAACGACAAAAACTGTCTCGCGGGCGAATCAGTAGCGGCAAAAAGAATAACATCGGGACATAACCTAAAGCGGCAAGTAATTTTCCTTCCTGCGTAACTGCTTGATACTGTTCCGCTCCGTTTGGCGTTTCCATTGGTTTGATTATAGTAAATAGATGTAGCCTGTCAAAGTTCACGGGGTTAAAAGTTTTATAATTTTCGGCGTACGCGGTTAATCTAAAAACAGTTATTAAATTTTCTACTCTTTTCACCTGCTTGACTTATTGCGGCTGAATTTTAACATATTTTTATGGAAATTAAAGAAGTAGAAATTTCTCGAGCAATAGTAGAACGATGGATTGAGCGGTTCATTGATAACCTTGAGACCGATGTCGCAATCGTTGGCGCCGGTCCTTCAGGTTTAACCGCCGCCTGGAAACTTGCTGAAAAAGGGATAAAGGTGGTTGTATTTGAAAGGGCGCTCAAACCCGGCGGTGGTTTACCAGGAGGCGGTATGATGTTTTCTGAAATCGTCGTTCAAAAAGAAGCGATTCCGATTCTACAGGAACTGGAAGTAAAATTGGTAGAACAGCGACCGGGATACTTTGTCGCTGATGCCAACGAAACCCTGGGGGCGTTACTTGTTAAAGTATGTCGCAGCGGGGTAAAGCTTTTTAACCTTATCAGTGTCGAGGATGTTGTTTTAATTGCAAATCGGGTACAGGGTCTGGTTTTAAACTGGACAGCGGTAGAAATGGCGAAACTCCATATTGACCCGCTTACTGTATATTCAAAAACTGTCGTGGATGCTACGGGCCACGCCGCCGAAGTTGTAAATCACCTTATCCGCAAGGCAAAAGTCAGGTTGACAACCCCTTCCGGGACGATAGAAGGTGAACGGCCAATGTGGGCGGAAGAAGCGGAAAGGTTGACCCTGCTTAACACGAAAGAAATCTTTCCTGGTCTCTGGGTAACAGGAATGGCAGCAAATGCCGTATTTGGAGGACCCCGAATGGGACCAATTTTTGGCGGAATGTTCCTATCCGGTGTTAAAGTTGCCGAAGCTATCACTCGTTTTTTATCAAGCGATGCGGCAAATTTATAAATTACTTCTGTTGGTATTTTATTTAGTTATTGGCTGCGGTTACTCAACCCGGTCCCTTCTCCCCTCTCACTTGAAGACAATCGCCGTAAAAACTGTAGAAAATTCTTCAACTCAACCCGGCCTGGCAGAAGAATTGACATTCGCCCTTCCCAAGGCATTTAACATTGACCGTTCGCTTCGTGTTACCAGTATCGAACAGGCCCATCTCCTATTGAGTGCAACAATCACCAGCTACTCGAAAACAGCCGCGGCTTACAATTCAAACCAGGAGGTATCTACTTACGAAATAACCCTTACTGCCTTGGTCGATGTTATCGACCAGATAAGAAACGAACCATTTTTCAATGGGACCGTTACCAGCCGAGTTCCCTATGACCCCCAAAGAAGTTCTGAAGAGGAGGTGGCAAGAACAGCAATTGAAAAGCTTGCCCGGGAAATCGTCCGGCAAGTAGTAACCGCATGGTAAAAAATTCCGCAATCCCCTTTTCCCCAACCAGCAGTGTTGAACTTTTTGTTGACCGAATCGTCGGCGGCGGAATTGGTATTGCCGAATTGAATGGATGGAAAGTGTTTGTTCCCTATGCCGCACCCCAGGAACGAATCGCGGCACAGCTTATTGTAAAGAAAAAGGACTACGGCGTTGCCCGGATAAAAGAAATTTTAGAGCCATCGCCTTTTCGTATTCCCGCTCTTTGTCCTTATTATGGAAAATGCGGCGGTTGTCAGTTACAACACATCAACTACGAAGGACAACTGGTGATTAAAAAACTGCTCGTGAACGACGCTTTGCAGAGAATCGGCAAAATCTTCGTACCGGTTGCTAACATCAACTTTATCAGTTCGCCCTGGCGTTATCGTAACAAAACCCAGTACCCTGTCGCCGGTAGCAGAAAAAAAATGGTTATCGGATTCTATAAAAAACAGAGTCATCAGGTAATTGATATTCCGGATTGTCTTCTCCAGCCAGAAGAGTTCAATCAACTGCGCAATAAGATAAAAGATGTCTTACAAGAAACTGGCGAAGTTCCTTACGATGAAATAAGGCATTATGGAAACATCCGCCACCTTGTGCTCCGCAAGGGCACAAATGGCGAATTGCTTTTGGTCATCGTAACGCGAACCAAGCAGTTAAACCCTAAAACCGTTTCTAAGTTGATTGACTTTCCTGCTCTGGCCGGGATTGTCCAGAATATAAATTCGCTTCTAACAAACCGAGTCCTCGGCAGCGAAAATATCGTTCATTGGGGGCGGCAACACATCACGATAAAAATCTTACAAAAAGAGTTCCGCGTCTCAGCCGGCTCGTTTTTCCAGGTCAATGTTCCTCAAACTGAAGAACTGGTTTCAAAGGTAATTAAAGCTATAAATCCGCAAGGAGATGAGGTAGTACTCGATTTGTTCTGCGGCGTCGGAATGATTAGTTTGCTACTTGCCGAACAGGTACGCAAAGTTATCGGTATAGAAATTGCGCCAGAAGCGGTGGCTGATGCCCGTTTTAACGCGCGAAATCTACGAATCAATAACGCCGAGTTTGTTTTGGGTGATGTTGCTGTGCTCATAAAAAACATTGATTCCGCCGATGTGGTTATCGTTGACCCACCCCGCAAAGGATGTTCCCCTGATATGATACAACGAATTGTTGAACTGTCGCCGCGAACCGTCATCTATGTCTCCTGCAATCCAGCGACTTTAGCCCGTGACCTTGCATTTTTAGAAAATTTGGGGTATTCTTGTGTCAGTGTGGAACCGCTGGATATGTTTCCCCAAACCGCCCATGTGGAATCTATAGCCAAAATTGTGCCAAGGTGAAGTAATGACCAGTTTTGAAGGTTTGCTTATTATCGACGCTAAGAGTAAACCTTTTCCGGGCCGGCTGATTGTTGAAGGAGAAAAAATTACGGCAACGATACCAACTGCGGAATCAAAACCTCAATGTTACATCGCTCCCGGTTTTATCGACGCGCATACTCATCCGCTGGAAACCGGTTTAGGAATGATTTATCCTGATTTTTCTGCCGCCCGTTCAATTGCCGATGTTTTAGAAATTTTAAAAACAAGCATTGAACGAATGCCCGATTCCCCGATATATCTGGGGTTTAATTTAGAACCGGACCGACTGAAAGAGCATCGTTATCCCTATCGACGGGAACTGGACCGATTAAACAATCAAGTCCCGGTTTTGATTTATCGTGTTGATGGCCATTCTGCGGCAGTGAATTCAAAAGCACTGGAAGCACTGCCGGAAACAGATTACCCCGGCGTTGAATTCGATGGTGCGGGTAAACCAACCGGTGTTGTTAGAGGTAAAGCCTACGAGTTACTTTCGGCAAATTGGAAACGGCTCTTGCCCTTAGAAATCATCCGCGAGGCAATCAACTTTACCGCCCGCACCGCGTTCAGAAATGGGGTTGTTGCTTTAGGTGCGCTGGTTGGTTCTAATGAACTTACCGAAAATGAGTGGGCGCTTCTGCTTGATGCCCTCGGTAGTGCACCGATTAAAATGATTCCTTTCCTTCAGACCTGGAAGGTAGAAGTTGCTCAACAGTTTTCCCTTTCCCGCATCGGCGGTTGTCTTTTGGTTGATGGGTCTTTTGGCTCCCATACCGCTGCCCTGTTTGCCGATTACGCCGATGCGATAGGATACCAGGGGGTGCTTTATCAAGAAGATTCAAAGATAATCGATTTTCTCCTCAGGGCGATTAAAATGAAGTTGCAAACGGCATTTCATGCCATCGGCGACCGAGCCGTATCCCAAATAGTTCGCTGTCACGAACAGGTCGCCTGCCAAACGCTAAAAGAGCATCTGCGGCATCGGATTGAACATGCAGAACTGCTTTCTTCCGATTTAGTTAAAAGAATTGCGGCGCTGGATTTAATTGTTTGTGTCCAGCCATCTTTTGAGATTGCCTGGGGCGGACCACAAGGGATGTATGCAAAACGTCTCGGCGAACGGTGGCGGTATACCAACCCCTATCGAACCTTATTTGACAACAAAATTGTTGTTGCCGGCGGTTCCGATGCGCCAATCACGCCCATTAACCCGCTGCACGGCATCTATGCAGCAATGAACTTACCCAACGAGTCACAAAGGCTCACCGGTCCTGAGGCACTGGCGCTTTTTACCGAAAATGCCGCTTATTCGCTCGGCATCGAGAATGTCACCGGCCGGCTTGAGTCGGGCATGGAGGCAAATTTTGTCATCCTCAGTGGTGACCCGAGGACCGACTTCAGTGCGCGGATACTGGCGACCTATTATCGTGGCCAGATGCTTTTTAGTGCTTCACCCGCAACTTAAATATGAAAAATCAAGAACTCGCCCAGATTTTTGACCAAATCGCCGATGCCTTAGAGCTAAAGGGGGAAACCGGTTTTCGCGTTCTTGCCTATCGCAAAGCGGCACGGGTACTCGCCGAATTAACAGAAGATGTTGCAGAACTCGACCGGGAGAATCGTTTAGAAACAATCCCGGGGATTGGTTCAGGTATCGCCAAAAAGATTCAGGAGTATTTGGCTACAGGCAAAATGCAGAAACTTGATGAAGTAACGAGCGGCTTGGAGCCGGGCCTTTTTGTTCTTCTTAAAATCCCCGGCGTTGGACCAAAAACTGTACGACTGCTACACCAGGCGCTGGGTGTTAAAGACCTTGAAAGTTTAAAAAAGGTCTTAACCGACGGTTCGGCGGCAAAATTGCCCGGCATGGGAGAAAAAAAGGTCAAAAACATCCTCCAGAGCATCAAGACAGCAGAAAGTTCCGGGGAAAGAATGTATCTGAACGAAGCGTATGAACTGGCAGAGGCGATTGTGAGTTACATTAAGCGGGCTAATGTTGCGGAACAGGTAACATTTGCCGGTTCACTACGCCGGGGCAAAGAGACCATCGGTGACATCGACATCCTTGCCAGCGGCAAAAACCCGACAGCGATTATCAACTGCTTTATTGAATATCCCCAGAAACAGCAGGTGATTTCTGCCGGTGACACCAAGGCATCAATTCTTGTTAAAACCAACAGTGGCTTGCGGCAGGTCGATTTAAGAGTTGTCCGGGAAGACGAATTCGGTGCGGCACTGCAGTACTTTACCGGTTCGAAAGACCACAACGTTGCCCTGCGCACTTTAGCCCAGAAAATGGGGTTGAAGATTTCTGAGTACGGAGTTTTTCGGGGGGAGAAAAAAATTGCCGGGAAACGAGAAACCGAAGTTTATCGTGCCCTTGGTCTTTCCTACATCGAGCCCGAATTGCGCGAAGACCGGGGCGAAATCGAGGCGGCAAAAGCGGGAAGGCTGCCCCGTCTTGTTCAATTATCAGATATAAAATCTGACCTCCATATCCACACCGACGCTTCTGATGGTATCTCATCACTGGAAGAGATTGTCACTGCCGCGCAAAAAAGAGGCTATACCCACATTGCGATTGCAGAACATTCGGTTTCCGCCGGTTATGCTGGTGGTCTTACAGAAGAGGAACTGCTACGCCGTTGCGAAACAATTGACCGGTTAAACGAGAAACTGAACGGGTTTAGAGTGTTAAAAGCCGCGGAGGTAGACATTACACCCGAAGGAAAACTTGACTACTCCGATAAAACACTCAGGCAATTAGACCTGGTCGTTGCTTCAATCCATCAAGCATTCAACCGGGAGGCGACAAAGCGTATCTGTTTTGCGATTGAGCATCCGTTGGTGCAAATCATTGGTCATCCCAGCGGCCGACTGATAAATAAACGCCCCGGTTATGACATCGACCTTGAAAAGGTAATTGAGTGGGCTGCTAAATTCAAAAAAATCCTTGAAATCAACTCGTTTTATGCCCGGCTTGATTTAAACGATGTCTGGGCAAAAAAGGCGAAAGATGCCGGGGTGTTATTGGCAGTTAATACTGATGCCCATGCCGTTGCCGATCTTTCCTGGATGCGCTATGGGGTTATTACCGCCCGAAGGGCATGGCTGGAAAAATCGGATGTCGTCAATTGCCTTAATTTAAATCAGCTTTTAAAACTTTTAAAGAGTATCAGTCGGCTTTAATGCTCTTTCATCTGTTTATCCAACCAGCGACAGGCGGTCAAAACCTCTTTCAGGGTTCCGATGCTGTGTTCACCTTTTGTAACCAGCAAGTTACAAATAGCACCTTGGGATTGAAACCGCTCCAGCATTTCATAATTTGATTGACGGTTCCAGTCCTTTTCCCGGGTAACAAGATATATAAAGTGGTCGATGAGCAATGGCGGCGCGTCGCGGTCAGTTATTGCGACTTCGGGAGCACAGACCGCAACTACCGCCCGAAAAAGTTCCGGATGAAGAATAGTCGTTGCCAGTGCCTGACTCCCCTGTCCGGAAAAACCATAAATGACAATTCGGGTGGAATCAACCGGATAACGACGAACGAATCTTTTTACGGTCCGATAAATATAAGCGTCGTTAAGATACATATTTTGATGATTACGACTCCTGTAGCAAGTTGCCAGCGCCCAATTTAACGAGTCAGCAATCAGTTTGAAACTGTCAAGGTCACCCGGGGTTGCTCCATAACACTGCAGGACAATCAGTCCGGGCACGGCGTTTTTCTCAATTAGCGCCCTTTTTGGGATATAGTAACAGTTGCTGTCCTCATCACAATGCACCAAGGGCGGAGCAATTAGATTCAGGAAAAGTAAACCCAATCCCCAAAACATCTTCGTCGCCCGACTATCTTTCTGCCTTTAATACGAGAATTACCGCAACTACACCAAAAACGATATTGGGTAACCAGGCGGCAAAAAATGGGCTGATTATATGAGCGTAGCCGAACGCCCGACAGGTTTGAATTGCGCCCCAGTAAAGAAAAGAAAAAAGCAGACCCAATCCCAATCCCAGCATAACGCCACCGCGCCGCAGTTTTACCGCCAGGGGTAGTCCTAAAAGGGTAACAATCAATCCAATGAGGGCGTAAGAAAATCGATAGTGATATTCAACCTCTTCGCGCGCCACATTCTCCCCCGCCTTTTTCATTTTAGTAATATAGCGGCGCAAAAAAAGCGTTGATGTCTCCTCAATCGGCCGCAGGGGCATCAACCATTTATCAGGCGAAATGTTGAACGCATTAAGCGCAATACGAGCAAACTGTTGATATTCTTCTCCCCCATCAGGCGAAAATTGTCGTTTGACAACCTTTTCTCCCACCCAGCCACTATCGCTATAACTGGCAGTCTGGCCATCAATTCGTTTTGTAACACGCCGTTCTTTGTCAAGTTCCAGGACCAAAAAGTTGTTAATTGTCGCCTGCTCTTTCGTCTTTTGCCACTCTCGAGCCCAAAGGACCTGGTTCCCTTCAATCCGGTAGACATCAATCTGGCGCTGTTCAACAGGCACAGTTCGTTTTTCAATAACATAGCGGCGCAAATCACTCAGATACCGGTTAAACGGAACGGTTATAACCTCATTTCCGATTAGATACAGGAGTCCGGTTCCCGCTCCAATGATTATGCCCGGAATAAACAGGCGATAGATTACCACGCCCGCGCTTTTGAAAGCGGCAATTTCGTTGTTCCGGGTCATCTGTCCGTAGACAACAAAAATTGCTAAAATAAGGCTCACCGGATACAAGAGCGCAACCGCGGTCGGCAGGCTATAAAAATAATAGCGAAGAATGACCAAAAGCCCCACCTTACGACTGGTGAAATAACTCAACTCTTCAAAAAGGTCGATTAAAAGATAGATGGTTACAACGCTCAAAAGCGCCAGAAAGGTAAACTTGATAAGTTCGTAAAGGAGATGGCGGTAAATTATCTTCATCTCGGCAGCAAAGTTTTCCCGAACCCGAGGCCGGTTATAACCTTTTGACTGAGAGAAATCTCAAAAAACGCCCGCGCGATAAGTTCAGTTACCGGTAAGATGAGCAAAATGTTGGGTAGCCACATCCCTAAAAAGGGCGCTACCCGGCCACTCTCCGCAAAATTTTCACCGCCGAGGAGCATAACATAATAAATGGCAAAAAATATCAAGCCAACGATAAAGCCGGTTCCCACACCGCCGCGCCGCAAAACTACCCCCAAAGGAGCCCCGAACATAAGGAAAAAAAGCGCCGAAAAGGCAAGAGAAAGCCGTTTGTGGAGTTCGGTCAAAGAGCGAACTAACTCAGCGTTCTTATAACGCAGCCTCGTCTTGATTTCGTCCCGCCTAAACTGCAACGCTTCGTTATCAGAACCCAGGTGGGTTAATGAGTCCAGTTGCCTTTTTAAATCCGCTGCCGCTTTCCTGTTTTCCTTGATTATCTTCAGTAACGGCACGAGCCGCAATTCGTCATCACTCCGATAGTCGCGACTCCTGCGGACAAGTTCGTCGTCGGTCAGTATGTTTATCGTATGCTGCTGAAACTCCAAACGCCGATAATTACCGTTCGTTGTTAGTTCGTGGATTTCGCCATTGTAGAGAGACAAAATCATATAACGGTCATCGGGCGTATAATCGATTTTACCCTGCGGTGCGGTGATAAACGCCGGTGTGCCCTTACCCTGTGACTTTTCAAAAATCATCACATTGGAAATCTGGGAACGTCTTTCATCAATGGCGCCGATATACACCATATAGCCCGGAAAGTCGTCAAGGAATACCCGCTCCTGAATGCGTAAAGAAGGTTTTTTTCGAGCGATATCGGTTAAAAGCCCCCGAACCTTGTATTGCGATTCAGGAAGCACAAACCCGTTGAAAAGAGCCATGAACGGCATCAGCAGCGTCCCAAAAACCAGTGCGGGAACAAATACCCGCCAGGTGGGAATGCCCGCGGCGCGAATCGCGGTAATTTCGTTGTCTTGAGCCATTCGGCCAAAGGTGATTACGCCCCCAATCAACACCGCCAAAGGTGCGCTGATACTAACAACAAAGGGTAAAGAAAGTACCATTATTTCGCCGACGATTTTTACCGGCACACCTTTACGCACCAATAAGTCGGCAAGAAGAAAAAGCCGGTCCATCAGCAAGATAAAAGATAAGACGACAATTGCAAATAAAAAAGCTGGCAGGAGTTGCTTGACGGTTTCCCGCTCGAGAATCTTCATTTAACTATCATAGTTAACCCGTATTTTAAGTCAACAGACGATAATTGTGAGACCCCCTCTTACAATTTCCCATACTATCCCGGGAATAACCCCGGGGTTGGGTAAGGAAAATATGCGCAAAACGGCTTAATCTATTAAATTTCAGAATGTTATTCTTAAGCCCGATATTGTTGAAATTATACTTTAAAGTATACAAACCATTTCCCGCAGGACCGGTTTTAGAATAGTAGTAATTAAGAAAGTGACGCAAAAACGTTGTCCAGAGACGAAGACAGTCCAACCCCAAGAGGTATAATCAGGTCGTGCGTCTCTTGAACAGAAAAATTAACCGCCAAGGTTTTTGATAAATGAGCCCAACGAACACGGGAGCAAAATTATTGACATCTTAACAATAATTGTTATATTTTAAAACGAAAAGGGCGCAAAATATGAGTGACGATACCACATCTTCACTGAAAATTAGACCTCTGGAGAAAAACGATGCTTATCAGGTGGGAATATTGACCGATAGAATTTACGCCGAAATGGGTTCTGAACCCATTTACTCGGTTGAAGCGATAATTAGACTTTTCGAAACTCCCTGGTTACAGGACGGTGCCGGTCTGGTTTTAGAACAAAATAAACGAATTGTCGGCTACGGATGGGCGCGGTGCGTACCCTGGCACTGCCGCTATGTAATCAATATGGGGTTATTCCTTGGTCCGGAAGCGCGCGACGAGGGAAAATATAAACAACTGACTGAAGAACTGTTCCGTATCGCCCGAAATCTGGCACAGCGCGGCAAAATTTCCGAAGTACTGATCTTCTATCGTAGCGTAGATTATATCCACCCCCCAATAATCAGCCGGCTCGGATTCCGGAAACATCCGGTTTCAATGCTGGGCTTTCGGCATAATCTTGAATCCTTAGATGAGATTCGTTTGCCGGCGGAAGTTACAATCCGGACCGCCCGTCTTCCCGAAGAAAAAAGATTAATCGACACCCTTGGTATTGAGGCGTTTGACGACCCTCTTAATCAAGGAGAACATATCGATGAATCCCATCTCGACATTGAAATGGGAAACCCGGACTTTAAAAATGAACAGTTCCTGATTGCCCAGTTTAAAGATAAACCGGTGGGCTATCTGATAATTTTTTCAAACACCAGCAACACGCGCGAAAAAAGTTTTGACATTGTGGAGTTGGGAGTAATTCCGAGCATGCGCCGCCGGGGAATTGGCACCGCCCTGCTCCTTCAAGCGCTCCACTGGCTTAAGAGCCAAAATTGCAAAGTCGCATTCATTGCCTCATTCAGCAGTAATCCGGTAATTTCGCTTTACTGGCAGCTAAAATTTCGCCCGGACCCGCTTCGGACCTACCATTTTTTTATCCGTCCGCTCGATTAGCAACCGCCCGGACTTTTCACCTTGGCTTTATTCTTATTGACCTCAAGAGCGACCTATGTTAAATTAACATATGCTGTATCGAGAAGCGGGTGTTGATATCGAACGGATGAACGCCGTCAAAAAAGAGATTGGACGGCTGGTAAAGCAGACATTTTCGCCCCAGGTCATTTCTGAGGTCGGGCTGTTTGGCTCGCTTTTCAAACTGCCCCGGAAGCGTAACCCGGTTCTTGTCGCCAGTTGCGATAGCGTGGGAACCAAGGTTATTATTGCCCGGGAAATGGGTGTCTTTGATACCGTCGGCATTGACATCGTCAACCATTGCGTCAACGACATTCTGACGCTCGGCGCCCAGCCGCTATTTTTTCTCGATTACATCGCCCATTCAGACTTGTCCAATGAACAGCTGCTTTACTTGATAAAAGGTTTAACACGAGCCTGCCGGCAAAATGAATGCGCCCTGGTAGGAGGCGAAACCGCAATGATGCCCGATATTTACCGAACCGGCGATTTTGACCTTGTGGGGTTTATCGTGGGCATTGTTGAGCAGGATTGTATAATTGATGCTCAGAGATTGAAACCCGGTGATTTAGCGATTGGCATCCCGTCCAATGGTCTTCACACCAACGGCTACTCACTTGCCCGAAAGGTCCTTTTTGCGTTGAATCGTTTAACCGTTCATTCAAAAGTTCGCGGTCTCAAGCACCCATTGGGTAAAGAACTGCTTCGTCCCCACCGGTCTTATTACAAATTGATTTATCCAATTCTTGACCAAGTCAAGGCGCTTGCCCATATTACGGGCGGTGGTTTTTACGACAACATAAGTCGGCTCCTGCCCCCGGAAACATCCTGTATCATCAAAAAATCTGCCTGGCGACCGGCGCCGATATTTAAGTTAATCCAGAAGTTAGGGTCAATTCCGGATGAAGAGATGTATCGCACCTTCAATATGGGGATTGGTATGGTTCTGTTTGTCGCGCCGGAAAATGGGGCGAAAATCCTCCATCGTATCCCGCAGTCAAAAATAATTGGTAAAATTGTCCGGGGCACATTTGGCGTAACTTTAATATAAAATTCTAAAAAGTCAGCCCCGGGGATGGAAGGTTTGATAAACTTCGCGCAGGTAAGTCCGGTCGATGTGGGTGTAAATCTGGGTTGTAACGATACTGGCGTGACCGAGCATCTCCTGGACAACCCGTAAATCCGCACCCCCTTCCAGCAGATGAGTTGCGAATGAATGGCGCAGGATATGAGGGGTAATGCGTCGTTCAATGCCGGCAAGACGGGCACACAGCCGGAGGATTTTCCAGAACCCCATGCGACTTAACTTCCCCCCTCTCCGATTCAGAAATAGGTAAGGAGTAATTTTGCCCCGAGCGTAATGTTCCCGTGCCAGGGTTAGGTAATCTTTAACCGCTTGCAAAGCCGGTTTGCCCAACGGTACCAACCGCTCCTTAGACCTCTTACCAAAAACGCGCACGAATCGCTCAACGAAATCGATATCACTTGTTTTAAGATTCAGCAGTTCTGATACCCTTAAACCCGCGCCATAAGCAACCTCAAGCATCGCTCGTGCCCGAAGCGCCCAAAACCGGTCCGGGGCTTTATTCGTGTTTTCTATCAACTGTGTTATTTCGTTTTGACTTAATGTCTCGGGAAGACGCCGCTTCTGCCGTGGTAACTTCAACTCCTGGGCAGGGTCGGGCATGTTGTATTCCGTTTCAAGAAAAGCACCGAACACACGCAGAGAACTCAACTTACGAGCAAATGTCGATGTGGTTATACCACAGTCCGAGAGCGCCTGAACAAACTCACGCAATAACTTTGCGTTTATCGAATCGGGATTTTTTGCGATGTCGGGCTTGAATGCATACAACTGTTTTATATCGGTAAGATAGCACTGTGCCGATACTGGTGTTACCCCTCTTTCTACGAGAAGGTAATGGCTGAAACGGTCAAGTACCGCCGCCGCTAAAGATTTACTAACCGCAAACCTCTTTTTCCTCAAATGCTAAAAATGTTGTTTAACTCTCGTGCGGAAATAATCGTATCTTTTTCGAAGCGTTCGTCGGGCAACGGGTGGTCCTGGTTGTAATGTAAGCCCCGAGACTCAGGACGCTGCCGGGCACAGTTAACAATAAGGTAAGCCACGGTTAGCATATTTCTCAGCTCCAGCAGAAAAACACCGGGGTTACCGCGCTTCATCAATTCCGCAGTCCGATTTATCAGTTTCATTAATTCGTTTTCCGCTTCGTAAAGACCGGCATCGGTGCGAACAATCCCAGCATCGCGCCACATCGTATCTCGTAATTGTTTAACGATTTCCTCCTCATCTTGACTGCGCCTGTTTTCAACGCCGGAAAAAGGCAGCGGCAAAAAATTACCCTCAACTTTTAACTCCGTAACCAGTTCTTTTGCCCGGATTGCCGCCCGCTCGGCAAAAACGAGCGCCTCAAGAAGGGAGTTGGACGCCAAACGGTTCGCGCCGTGTAACCCGCTACAGGCACATTCACCGGCGGCAAACAGATTTTTAATCGAGGTTTCTGCCCAGGAGTTTATCTGCACACCGCCACAAACATAATGAGCCGCCGGAACTACCGGAATTGGCTCCCGAGTAATATCGATACCCAGTTTCAAACAGGTCTGGTAAATTGTCGGAAATCGTGTTACAACCTTTTCTGCCGGAATGGGAGAACAGTCAAGCAAAACAAACTCATCGCCCCGCCGCGTCAGTTCGGCGGCAATCGCCCGAGCAACAACATCGCGCGGTGCCAGCGAGCCATCAGGATGGTAGGCAGGCATAAACTCTCTGCCGTCTTTGGTTCGCAATACGGCGCCTTCACCCCGAACCGCCTCGGAAATCAAAAAAACCCGGTCATCAATTCGGGAGCCGAACAGCGTTGTCGGATGAAACTGAATGAACTCCATATTGGCTATTTTCGCACCAGCACGAAACGCCATTGCTATACCGTCACCGGTCGCAATTGCCGGATTGGTTGTATGACGATAAACCTGCCCGATTCCCCCGGTAGCAAGCAAACAGACTTTTGCCAGAACCGTCTTAATCGCTCCGGTTGACTTGTCGCAGATAAACGCCCCACAACAAGCGCCGGTATCGTCAATAATAAGGTCAACGGTAAAATGTTCTTCCCAGATTGTTACATCAGGATGGGAACGCACCGCTTGAAGTAATCCCCGCTCGATCTCGGCGCCCGTGGCATCGCGGGCATGAACAATTCGGCGCCGGCGGTGTCCTCCTTCTTGACCTAATTCAAACCTCAGTTCCCCGGGCTTTTGTTCTGATGTCGAAAACTTTACCCCCAAAGCCCACAACTCTCGGACCAAACGCGGACCGGCTTCAGTAACCATCCGGACAATTTGCGGATGGGCTAACCCGGCTCCGACCCGCATCGTATCTTCGTAATGGAGTTGCGGATTGTCGTCCTGCGCCACCGCTGCGGCGATACCGCCCTGAGCATAATTGGTATTGGATTCGGCACTATCTTTTTTCGTAACGATTAGAACTTTGCTTCTTGCGCCAACTTTCCAGGCAAACCACAAGCCCGCGATACCCGAACCGATTACTAAATAATCAACTTTTGTCATCTCTGCCATCAGATTAAAAATGCCAATAGAACGCGAGCCCAAAATCTGCCGGTGCGGGTTTAACCTCTACCCTTTTACTCAGCGGTTGTTCTGGCAGGAAAAACAAACAGTCAAATGCGCTGATTAACCGATTCAGGACCAGACCTGCGGTCAAAAAACTAACCGTCATCCCCGCGGCGCGTGCCGCCCGTCTTGTCTGCCAGTAAGAGTAAATCCGCAGCGAGTCCGAGCTCCAGTTCCATTCCTGTTCGCCGAAATAACCGTGGCTTTCATAATAACGACGCTGGGCATCCGGGTCATTGGGATAAAGTTCTCTTGCAACCCGGCGGATATCTTCGTTGTATTCCGAACTGCTCCTGTAGCGCTCAAGCGCCCGGTAATACTGGGGGTTTTTAATAGAAATGTCTGCGCCGGCAAACTTTTTGGCAATAAGCCGAGCATCTTCCTCTTTGCTATTCCTGTACCAGGAAAAACCAGCCCAGCCGACCCACATTACGCCGTCCATCCAGAGCATCGCTTCTCCCCGATTGCGCACGCCAGAAATCAACTGCCCGGTCCCCGGTAAAATTAATGAGGCAACTGCTGCTTTACCAATTGACGGATTCGTCGAGGGTTTGGCAACGGATGGTACTGAACTGACGATGATAAATGTAAAAATTAAACTCATCACTCCTCCTGACTACTGAACAATTAACTTTCTAACCGCCGCTTCCTTTTCCTGCCGGAACATCAAAAAATACACACCGGGATTGAACTTATCGAGGTCCATTAACACTTGACCGTTAACCGTTCTTCTACATTGATACTGGCGGCCGGCAGCGTCGTATATCTGGACCGCTACATTACTGGGAAGTTCAATTGTGAACTGTTTCTGATTAGCGATGATAGAAGGCAAGTAAATCCTTGATATACTGGGTACTGGATTGTTCAACCGTTTCTCCTCAAGTCCAATCACATTCCAATCGGTCAATTTGGCGTAAATGTCCCAACCCAGATGGCGCCGATTGTCGGTCCAGGTCCAGGCAATAATAGAACTATTTGCGGCAACGCTCTGCCCTACTGTCCAATGGGTGTTTTTCGGAAAGTAGTTAGGTTCATTTACTTTGGCGTTGGTGCCGATGCGGGTTCTATCGGCGCGAAAACGCTGACAGTAAATCTGGGGATTGCCGGTAACCTCCCGTTCGTCATTAAATAAAACAACTAACCGTCCCAGTTGGTCAAATGCACAGCTTGGGGAATAACAGTCACTACCACCAGGGTCATCATTTACCCGCTCGTTGTTTTCCAGCAAATTGCCCAGCGAATCCAACCACTGAAGATAAACATCGTAATCGCCGTTTCTTGTGTCTTCCCAGGCGATGGCGATGGTGCGGTCTTCGGCAATCGCACAGGAAGGATATCCCTGATACACCCTACCGGGATCGGTGTTGACCCTGATATTGTTGCCGATTCTTGAACCATCGTTTCGGAACAACTGACAATAAATATTGTAATCCCCATCGCGTTTGTCCATCCAGGATACAACCCAGTAGCCGTTTGAATTCATCGCAACGCTTGCATAGGCACCTTCTGCCGCGGTATCGGCGATTGAAAACTCTTCACCAACTGGATTGCCCGACTCGTCATAGCGCCGGGCGTAAATTCGGTATTGCCGGTCCCGATAGTCCATCCAGACAACCACGGCACGATTGAACGAATCCATTGCACAATACGGATACCATTGAAAATTGTTGCCGACATCGGAATTGACGCGAAAGTTACCGCCCAGTTTTTGTCCGGAAAAGTCAAGAAATTGAGCGTAAATGTCCCCATCAACCCGATTGTCAAACCAGGCAACAATAAACTTCTGATTGCCACCGGCAACACTTGGATAATACTGGGCGGCGCCGCCCGCATCATCATTAACCCGCAGATTGGGAGCAAGTTCGTTCCCGGACGAATCGAACACCGTCCGATATATATCGCAGGAAACCCCTCTCTCATCCTCCCAGGCGATAACGATGTTTCCTTTCCGTTCCATTCCAATTGAAGAACACCGCTGGTGAGAACTGGCATAATCATCATTAATCCGGAAGTTTGCACCACGCGGCACACCGTCGCGCGTTAAGTATTGTCCGTAGATGTCAAAATTGCCGTTCCGGGCGTCACTCCAAAATATCCAGTATCCACCATCCTGAGCGGCGACAACCGCGGGTGTATTTTGCGCTGCCAAACCAATATCGTCGTTCACTTTGAACTCAACACCTATCCTGCTGCCACTGGCGTTAAACCTCTGGGCATAAATATCTTCGTTACCATTTCTTTTATCGGTCCAGACAACGATAAACTCTCCAAAGCCATTTATCGCACAAGCATTGCCGTACTGGTCAGTACCTCCGGCGTCGGTATTAACCTGAAAATTGGTACCGATTGGCTCGCCGTTAGCGCTATAAATCTGGGCATAAACATCCCAATTCATTCCTCGTCGGTCATCCCAGGTTACAACAAACCACCCTGCTGGAGCACAGGCGACCTGAGGCGTCCATTGAATGCTGTCGTCAGGAGTAACCAGAACATTGTAACCCAAGCGATTACCGTTCGCGTCAAATCTTTGTAAAAAGATGTCCCAGTTATTTCTTCGACCATCCATCCAAACAACAACAAATCTATTAGAGTCGTCTCCACTAACATCAGGTTCATACTGATTTCCAAAACCAATCGGGTCGTCATTGACTCGAAAATTGGTGCCGCGCTTTGAACCATCAGGATTGTAAAGTTGCGCAAATATGTCTCCGGTTAAACCATAACGGCGGTCGTCCCAGGTGATGATTGTCGTTCCATCAGGCACAGTATGAATTGCCGAAACACTCTGGTCACCGGAAACACCGGAGTCACTTACCCGAAAATTGTCACCAAGACGATTACCGGTAGAGTCAAACCGTTGCGCAAAAACATCGGAATTCCCAATCTCCCTTCGGTCTTCCCAGGAAAATGCCCAGCCACCGTCTGGTCCGATTGTAACCGCCGGGTCACCCTGCCATCCTAAAGTTACATCGGTGTTTATCCGTTCATTAACCCCAATGCGCTGCCCAACGGCATTAAATCGCTGGAACCAGACATCGGCATCGCCATCCCGAAAATCGCACCAGGTGACAATAAACTCTCCATTAGCGCCAATAGCCACATCAGGAACGATGTGTTTACATCCCCCGCTGGAATCGTCATTACAGACAAAGTCGCTCTTAATAACACTATCGACCAACTCTTTGCCGTAATAAATTCTTCGGTTACCGCCTTTACCAGGTCGCGGGTAAATCGCCGGTAGCGGCCGGGGATTCAAGGGCGTGCGTTCTTGGACAATTCGCTCGGGCGGTAACATATTATGAGTTTTTTCCGCCGCGAGCAGCAAACCGAGCAAAAGAGCAGTCAGGCTCATCGCACAACCGCCAGTTTGGCAAAGCGAATGATATCACGATTGCCATTATCAATCCGCAACCGAACAACATAAAGTCCGGGAGGTACGTTTCTTAAATCAACGGGAATTTCATTGTCCAGCAAAGGGACAACATGACCTTCAAACTCGTCAATCACCGGATTTCCCCTCATATCAAGCAGCATCAACCACACCTTGTTGTAATTAGAACCCAGTCGATATCGAATCGTCACCCTGTCTCCTGCAGGATTGGGATAGACATAAAAAGATTGAACAGGATTTTCTGAAGTAGGCGGGAAACCGGTTAAATGGGAAAGGGGAACAAATCCAGTGTGGCAAGGGTCATAATTGGCACATGACCAAACAGCCTTATTAGCCGAATGAGGAATTTTGTACGCATAAAAGACCCCTTGGTCCGAACCGACAACGATTTCTATTACACCATCGTTGTCAATATCAGCAACCAGTGGCACTGCACTGACCGGTGCGGTTGTCTGTAAGGGGAAAAACGGCAATAGTTTGCCGTTTCTGCCGTCGTAACCTAAAATTCCGTATTGTGGTGAACCAATAATCAAATCTAAGATTCCATCGTTATTCAAGTCAGCAATTACCGGTGAAGAAGAATAATTAAATGGTACATCGTAAGTGATTATCCAATTTCCTGCCAGTTCCTGAACGGTATAGGTTGACTCCCGCACCAATGGGTAATTTGTGACCAGAGTACCGTTGGGGTTGAAGACATAGATTTTGTGGCGGGAAGCGGCAACAATGTCCAAATAGCCATCATTGTTTATATCCGCCGCTGCCGGTTGACCCACAAACGGGTGTTCAACCTGAATTTGAGACTGGAAGACAACTCTGCCGTCCTGTTCCACTATGTAAAGTTTATAATCATGTTCTCCGCCGGCGATGACCGCAATCTCCATAACACTGTCCCGGTCAAAATCGGCAACGATTGGTTGACTTACCGCATAAAACGACGAATGTCCCAAAACTACCGGAAAATCGGGAACAAATGAACCATCAGCGTTGATTAGAAAAAGCCGGTGGTCGCCAGTAAGAAGAACAATCCGCGGCTGTAAGGTGTCAGTAACCGCAACCGGTGCCCGTATTTCCGAACCGACATTCAAGGGGAACCCAGGTAATGCCATGCCCTGATAGTTCCAAACATAAAGTTTCATATCGGTTGAGCCGACAATAATATCCTTTAAGCCATCCCCATCAATGTCAGCGAGCACCGGAGCAGCAGTTATCCGGTCTAACGTTCGCATTGTTGCGATAGATTGAGCGTTAGCTCCATAAATTCGTACTCTGCCATCTTGAGCAACCACCACAATCTCAAGCCCGGGACTCGGGGCAACATCACCAACCGCAACAGGGGCACTAATAGTTATTCCGATGTTGACAAAACTGCCGTTGGGGAAGCGATAACCTCGGCCATCGGGTTCCCAGACGCTTATCAACCCGGTGCTATCGGCGGTGATAATCTCCATAACACCATTACCGTCGATATCAGCCGAAAACGAGGAGAAAAATCGTGCCCCGCGATTCTGATTAATCGGAAATCCTGGTTGATATAACTCCCAGTTAATCCGTACGGGAATCACCGTGTCTTTCAAGCGGTCAACCGTATCTCGCTGCCCTAACAGTTCAATCGCAATGAATGTTTTACCGGTATAGCCATCACTATTAGGGTTGGTTTGGGCGGTAAAACGGTCGTTATACCCCTGTTTAGAAAAGGCATCGAATTTATATCCGTAGACTTCGTACTGATAATTGTAAGTCTGCCAGTAAGGAACATCAAAATCCTGAATGCCATCTCCCTCTTCAAGGTCAACCCCTTTGTGTTCCGGAAAGATATTGACCGCATTGTACGGTCCGTAATCAGCAAGAATCCGCTCATCAATGTGCCAGATTAAGATACCCGACCCGGGCTGGAAAAAGTCGTATTCGTTCGACTCAACAGAAATCAGTACGCCGTCTTCGACATCAACAATAATTGTATCCGGTTTTCGCACATCGGTTTGCCGGTTTTCAATGAGAAAATACTCGTACTCATTTATCGGCACTTTCACCACCACAGGAAAAAGAGTTTCCGGTCGCAATCGGAAAAGTCCGGTATCAACCGCTGCCGCATATACCAAGAGCGACTCAACTGGCGTTTGAACTATCGTTGGATTAACCAATCCCAATTTGACCCGATTGTAAGCATCAAGAAAACCGGGTATCACGCCGGGCGGCGCACCAGCGCCATAATCTCCTAACCAGCCACCATAGCCCATCAAACTCCACGCCCCAACCCCCATTGTTACTCCAGTAACATCGTAGAGGTCATAGGCGCCAAGAAGATGGGCAAACTCGTGCGCCAGTGTTCCCGCCAATCCCACCATTCCCGCGAGGTTAATTTCTCCCCTTTCGGTAAGGGTATCCTGCCGCATCATTTCGGGTAGAACTGTTGCCTGTTCAATGCGCGTTCTTCCTGAATCAACAAGAATGTATGGAACACCAAGATACGCTTCAATCGCACCCGGGGGGATTTCTCCCGCAAGCAGGTCATAACGACTGTCCCATTTCCCGTCCGCGGCATAATCTGACTGTAATCCACTACCGGCATGAAAAATAATGAACTCGTCGTAGTTGCTAAAGGTTACTGTCGGGTCTTCATCGGCAATTTTGAATGCGTCGTGCATCAGCCGCACCAGCCCGAACTCAATTCCTTCGTAAGAAACTGTGTCGCCGTAAAACATCATCTCTCTGGGCAACTGATAGGCATCTTTTTCTCCATCCGGCACCACCCGAAAGTCGATGTAAAGGCGCCCCTGCGATTGAGCAAGGTAGTAGTTGCGCAGCCCTTCCATTAACCTTTCAAAATAACGTTTAAAATGAGGCGGGTCGTAAAAAAGTCCGGAGTCCGGAGAAAGAAAACCCAGGGTGTCAAACTTGCCGTTACCGGTAGTTAATGGTGTGGTATCTTCGACGAACTCAACCCGTATACAGAGAACCCGTACTGTATCGACATCACCCTGTTGCAGTTTCTCTATCCGCGCCAAATCCCTGCCCGTGGGCTGAAAGCGAAAACGCTGAAATGGCGGTGTTCTGTCCTGCATTACCGTTTGTGCAGGTATCAACCTTTTGCTGAATTCAATCGGAAAGTTGCTTCTTGCTGATTGTGGTCTTGTTAAAGTGACTTTGTCCGCAACTCCTAACGCAAAGCAAATAAAAATCAGGACTATAATCTTGGAAAGCGATACTCTTTTCACTGTTCCTCACTTTGTCAGGTCAAAAGCGGAGAGAGAGGGATTCGAACCCCCGATACCCGAAAAGGGTATACGTGATTTCGAGTCACGCGCCTTCGTCCACTCGGCCATCTCTCCAGAAACACTTTTTTATTACCTTAAGGCTCTTTTCCCGTCGCGCCTTTTCTTAAAAAATGTTTTCAACAGGTGTGCCGTTTCACTTGCCAGAACCCCTTCGGTAACATCGAGGCGATGGTTAAACCTGTTGTCCCGGGCAATATCGTATTGCGAACCCAGACAACCAAACTTCTCGTCCCGGGCTCCGAAGACAACTCTTTTTGGTCGTGCCAGAATCAATGCCCCGGTGCACATCATACAGGGTTCAAGGGTTATGTAAACTGTTGCCCCGGTTAATCGCCAGTTACCTATCGTGTTAGCCGCTGAGGTCAGAGCCAGAATTTCCGCATGCGCGGTTGGGTCTTTAAGGGTTTCCACTCGGTTGTGTCCCCGCCCGATTATGACGTCATCTTTCACAACCACACAACCGACCGGAACTTCCCCTTCCTTCAAACCAAGTTGTGCCTCGGCAAGGGCGACTCGCATCCACCTTTCGTCTTCTTCAAAAATCCCCATCATATACCATGCGCCCGGCGCGATTCGAACGCGCAACCTACGGATTCGTAGTCCGGCACTCTATCCAGTTGAGCTACGGGCGCATTCTTTAGTCTATTGTAGATTTACCATACAGAAAGTCAAGCCCGAAAAGCAAGGTTTGTTTTTACAGTCGCTTATTTCCTGCCCGACGAAGTAAGTAAAAACCGTTTGAACAATCGTTCGTGGTCGCTACTGTTAACGGGTAAGTACAATTCGCTCTGTGAGCATTCGCTCCGCACTCAATCGACAGAAATAGATACCGGCAGGCACTTTTCTTCCATTGCGGTCAGTACCGTTCCAGGAAACGTGATAATCGCCAGTCGGATAAACACCATCAACAAGTCGATCGACTCTCCTGCCCAGCGCATCAAAGATTTCAATGCGCACCGGACCAGACACACCAAGTGAATAACGGATGTTAACCATTGAACTACTGGGATTAGCACCTGCTATGTCAAGCGAAGTCAAATGGTTAACCGTCGGTTCGCGGGCAATACCGGTTCCGGTCACAACAATGTCTTCGAGCGGCCCTTTATCACCCCAACCCCACGCCGCGTTGTGACCTCGCACTCGATACCAGTACTGCCCGGTTTGGTTGACGGACACTTCATACATTGTATCGGTTATATCGTCAGCGACGGTTCGGCGGCGGGCAAAACTGGGCACGGGCCACACATCGTCAATGTAAACACCCGCATTGAGCGTAGAGTCATCGGTCATATACCGAAAGCGAATAAATACCGACTTTCCCGCCCAGGGTTCAAGTGTATATGACTTATAG
Organism: uncultured bacterium; assembly: GCA_964626075.1. GTDB lineage: Bacteria > Hydrothermota > Tepidihabitantia > Tepidihabitantales > Tepidihabitantaceae > Tepidihabitans. The sequence continues at coordinate 376,244 of CAZVDD010000004.1, read as the reverse complement.
ACCCAGCCATTCGAATTGCCAGTATAACGGTTGTGTAATTGAACCCACTCTTTGCCTTCAAGCGAAACTTCGGTGACCACGACATCATAATTGTTTTCGGTGTTGTACCAGATCCAGTAGCGCAAACTGTCACCTGGTTGAACCGGATAAGGATCTGCAGTCATCGCATAATTGGCAATGTTGTTACCGGTTCCCAGGTACACACTGTAACTGCCCGAATGCTTCTGAGTAGTGGAAAGCGATGCCCCCTGAAATACCCACCGGGCACTTCCGTTTTCAAAATCGTCTTCAATTGTTGAAAGGTCAGACAACTCCTCCAGTTCCCAGCGGTCAGGGTGATTATGCTCCGGTCTAATTGGCGTCCAGTGTACTATAAAAGTCCCAGTAGCACTTGAATCCATCGGAGCGAGAATTGGCCGGGGCACCACTCCCTCAAGCACCTGAATCACTGAGTCAGCGCGGCTGTAGAGGAACCAGAGCCCTTTGAAAACTTCGCGTTGAATCGCATCCAGTTGGTTCCCTGGCTGGTAAAAAGTAGTGCCAATTTCAAACACATAACTCACACAGGGAAACCCGCCGATGTAATGTGCCCACCCATACATCCAATCAATTTCACCGCCGCTGGTAGGATAAAGTTGACTTGAAGGCTGAGGTGTATATGTGCCACCGGACAGTTTTTGCATCTGTTGAGCAATACGCTGACCCAGACTTACTATGGTAGCGTTATCCGGTGGTGTCTCACCGCTACCATAGGGCCAGAGCACAAGTTCCGAGTAAGAGTGTAAAGAGACCGCAGAGACAAAGGTATGTTGTTTAAAGAAGGCACTCATTGCCGCAACCTCTTTACCCCACGCACCATACCCGCCCATAAAAGTTCCATCACCTGGATAATGGGAGGACCTTGAACCGGATACCAAAGAACCCCAGTCTGACATCCTTGAACCGTTGCAGGCGCCATTGTAGTCCCGGTTTGGATCGGAACCAATACTTGAACCAAAAGGCTGACGGTTCTTACGCCAGGACCGCTGATTAGGATAATCGTACACATAACCATCAACATTCAAAATCGGAATCACCCAGATTTGGTGATTGTCAACGAAATCTCGAAATTGGCTGTTGCTTGCGTAGTTACGCAAAATGGTGTCGGCAAAATAGCGGGCTGCCTGGGCCGATGCCCATTCCCGGGCGTGGTGCATCCCAACAAGCAAAACCTCTGGTTCATCCTCCTCAATCTGCGCGTTGTCGGAAATTTTTACCCCGTAAATCCAGCGTCCCTCGTGAGTCTGGCCAATGGAATCGAACTGGCAGATAGCTGGATAGTTGCGTGCCCAGGAGCGCATAATTGAAACTAATGAATCGTAAGAGCAGTAAAATCCAAACTCCTGGGCTTGAACCTTTTGAGCCTCAAGGTCCGGAATTATTATCTCGCTCTTTAAACCGGAATTGAGGACAAGACTCAGGTCCTCTTCTTCAAGGAGCAGGTCGTACGATGAGCCCGGTATGGCACCGGCAATCTCAATTGATGTTCCTTTGAAGGGGATATGTTGATAAACCGTTCGATAGTCCGGTGCTTGAACCCGGACAATCAGTTGCCTTGCCTGGGTGAAACCAATTAAGGCAACAAGACAAAAAATCAGGGTAAACGCCCTGACTGTGACACGACTTTTCATCATTTTTTACTCCTTTTCTCTTTGAGAAAAATTAATGGACTCACCAGTCCGATGCAAACTGTGCCCACAGTAAAATTATAACTCCGGTGCAAGTTAGGTCAATAAAATCCGGCTAATCATCGGGTGGTTTGCGCAACTCCTTTTTCTCCGCGATATGGTGTTTTAATCGCAAAACCTTTTCCTTTGCCCTTCTTGAACGGCGCCGCTTTTGACGCCGAATCCGGGCAATCTCTCTTTCCCGCTCGGTTTCAATTTTCAGGATTTGCGCCGCAACTTTTTCGGTTAAAATTCTGCGGGCGAGAAACCGATTTAACGCCTGGGAACGTTCCCGAGTAACCTTAACTTCTATTCCGGTTGGCAGGTGTTTAAGATAAACTCCGGTCGCCACCTTATTTACATTCTGGCCACCGGGACCGCGGGAGCGCACAAACCGCTCTATTAAATCTTCCTCCCGGATCCCAAACTGCGCCATCTTTTCCGCCAGTTCCGCCTCTTTTCTGGCACTGACCCCGAACCGCAACAACCCTAACTCCCAGCGCAAATTGGCTAAAGCGGCTCAACAATCATCAAGGGCTGACCGTATTCAACTGAATCACCGTCCCTCACCAGTATTTCAACTATCCGGCACTTCTTCTCTGCCTGAATCTCATTCATCAACTTCATCGCCTCTACGATACACAGCGTCTGGCCCGGGTCTACCACATCACCTTTTTCCACAAACGGCGCCGCCTCAGGCCGGGCGCGCGAGTAAAATGTTCCTACCATCGGCGAAACAATCTCCTCGGTTTTTGCCGGCTTTGGTGTTATCGGTTCAGTTGGCACCGTTGGTGCTGGTTCGGCAACGGGCTGAGAGACAACCGGCTGCGCCTCTTCTTTGACCGGTTGCGGTGTTATTACCCCGGATGTTGGTGGTAAACTCACGGGAACGGTTGCCGGTGCTGTGCCACCTCGCTTGATCCTGACCTTTTCCGTACCCGATTCCCAATCCAGTTCGGTAACACCGTGGATGCTCGCCAGTTCCATTAAACTCCGCAATCTTCTGATACCTGGCTCTTCTGGCGGTGACGGTGCTGCCGGTTTCTCAACCGGCGGTTTTGCAGCTGGTGCCGACTTTGGTTCTAATGCAGGAGTTGGGTTTTTTCGCCACTGGAAAAATTTCAGTGCTACCTCAGGGAAAATCGCATAAGAGATGTAATCTTCTTCCTTAACAACCAAATCCCGGGAAAGCTCCTTCTTTGCCCGCGGCATACCTGGTTCCAGTCGGTCTGCCGGTCTACCTTTAATCGGTTTTTCATCCCCCAAAATTTTCTTCATCACCGCTTCCCTGATTGGCGCTGGCGGTCTCCCATAAAGACCTTTTACATAGTCTTTCACCTCTTTGGGCACAACCTTATAGCGCTCGCCGCTCAGAACATTCATCACCGCCTGAACACCAACAATCTGACTGGTCGGTGTAACAAGCGGCGGGTATCCTAAATCTTCGCGCACCCTGGGCACCTCTTCAAGAACCTCGGACAACCGATGTTCTGCTTTTTGCTCTTTTAATTGAGAAAGGAGGTTCGATGCCATTCCTCCGGGAATTTGATGGGTGATAACCATTGAATCTATCGCCTTTGTACCAGGTATGCACTTGTTGGCGGTAAGTTTCTCAAAATGCTGTTCAATCGCTTCGAGCGCTTCAAGGTTGAGTTCGGTCTCCCATTGTGTCCCCTGAAAACAGGCAAGAAGGGCTTCAACCGCCGGTTGTGAGGTAAAAAAGGAAAGGGGAGCGGCGGCGGTGTCGATAATGTCCGCCCCCGCCTCAACTGCCTTGAAGTAGGTCGCAACCGCCATCCCGCTGGAAGAGTGACAGTGAACCTGAACCTCAAGCCCGATTTCCTGTTTAAGGGCGCTGACCAGTTCAAACGCCTGTGGTGGCGACAAAATACCCGCCATATCTTTAATGCAAATAGAGTCAATGCCCGTATCTTTCTGTTCTTTTGCCCGGGCAAGATAATACTCGACTGTATGGACCGGGCTCACCGCATAGCACAGTGTACCCTGAGCATGTTTCCCCGTCTTTTTAACAAATTCAATCGCCTTCTCTAAGTTCCGGGCATCGTTCAGGGCATCAAATATCCGGAATATATCTATCCCCCACTCTGCCGCTTTAAACACAAAAGCCTCGAGGACATCATCCGGATAATTCCGATACCCAACCACATTCTGTCCCCGTAAGAGCATCTGCAGTTTAGTATTCTTAATTCGCTGGCGAATCTCCCGCAATCGTTCCCAAGGGTCTTCATTCAAATAACGGAGACAAACATCAAATGTTGCTCCACCCCACATTTCCAGCGAGAAGTAGCCCACGGCATCAAACTTTTCCAGAACCGGAAGCATATCTTCCAGTGTCATGCGCGTTGCCCAGAGCGACTGGTGGGCATCACGCAAAGTCGTATCGGTAAATCTAATTGGTTTTTTCTCCATAATGCCTCACAATCTTTTCGATAACTTTTTCCAGAGCCATTGCCCTGGAACCCTTGACGAGTATTGTATCACCCGGTTGAATGAAGTCAAACAAGTCGGTGCCGACATCTTCGACCGTTTGATATATTTTGATGTTCTGTGATTTAAGACCGGCCGCCACCGCGGCAGCGGCAACAAAATGTGCCTTATCTCCTATCACTACCAGCCGGTTGACGCAATGAGCGGCATTAACGCCAACTTCCCGATGTAACATTACCGACTTCTCCCCCAATTCTAACATATCAGCAAGGATTGCCACCCTTTTTTCCGGGGGCGCGCTGCTTTTAAGTACCGCCAGCGCTGCCGCCATTGATTGCGGGTTGGCGTTAAAACAGTCGTCAATTAAAAGCACGCCGTCGAGTTCCCGAATCGCAAGTCGTTGTGGTGCCGGACAGAAATTTTTAATCGCCTCAGCGATTGCTGAAAACGAAACGCCTAACACATTAGCCGCAGCACTTGCTGCGAGAAAGTTGGCGATGTTATGCTGACCGGGAACCGGTAATTCTATTGGATACTTGCCGTTAAGAAGAAACTGGGTTCCTTTCAGTCCCCAAAAGACGACATCGCTCGCATACACTTCGGCTTTCTCATTCAAACCAAAAGTTACCAGTTGCAATTTCTTTTTTCTACAGACATCATTTGCCATTCTCATCACCAGCGGGTCATCGAAGTTTACGACCGCAACACCGTATTCCGGCAGCGCCTCAAGCAGCTCTGCCTTTTCCTGTGCAACACCGGAACGGTCTTTCATAAACTCTAAGTGGGTATCACCGATGTTGGTAACCAGTCCGATTTCCGGCTGACACACCTTTGCCAGCCGCAGGGTCCCTCCCAGTTCATTCATCTCAATTTCGAAAATGGCAACCTCGGTCTTAGAATCCATCTCCATTACCGTTAACGGCACCCCAATATCATTGTTAAAACTCGCCCGCGCCTTAACCACAGAAAATCGGCTCTCAAGTATCTTTGCCAGCATCTCCTTGGTGGTTGTTTTACCGTTCGAGCCAGTTATCGCAACAACCCGCGCTTTTAATTGCTCCCGATACCATTTAGCCAGAGAAAGCAACGCCGCTCTTGTATCCGGCACCGAAATGACAACCCCTTTATGTTCCGATTCGCGTCCTTTTTCCACCATAACCGCAACCGCGCCTTTCGTGAGCGCCGACTCAATATACTGATGACCATCAAGTCGTTTTCCCCTGAGCGCAATAAACAGTTCTCCGGGCTTTAAAGTCCGGGTGTCAATCGAAACTCCGGTTACAACCAGGTCCACATCGGCTGGTGACAAAAAACCTCCGGTCGCTTGAGCAATCTGGCGAATATTTAACACGGCCATAATTTAAATAATCAACATCGCATCACCAAAACTGTAAAAACGGAACCGGTGGGCAATTGCGTAGTCATAAGCCTTCATTATCATTTCCCGGCTGGCAAACGCCGAGACAAGAAGTAGCAAGGTCGATTTTGGCAGATGGAAGTTGGTAATCAGTGCGCCGGTTACTTTCCATCGAAAACCAGGATAAATGTAAAGGTCGGTCTCACCCTTTCCGGGCTTAACCTGTACTTTATCACCGTCCATCGCCGCCTGGCTTTCGAGCACCCGTACCGTGGTCGTGCCAACGCAAACCACGCGCCTTTTCTCTTTTAATGCTTGATTGATACGCGCCGCTGCCCCCTCAGAAATTTCAAACTCCTCGGGGTGCATACGGTGTTTCTCAACCTCGGCAACTTTAACTGGTCGGAAAGTTCCCAAACTGGCATGTAATGTAATTACAGCAACTTGCAAACCTTTTGCACAAAGACTGTTAACAAGTTCCGGCGTAAAATGTAAGCCCGCGGTTGGTGCGGCAACCGCACCAGGAACCCGGGCGAAAATTGTTTGATACCGTTCGGGGTCGGGATACTTCTGTTTAATGTAAGGGGGCAAAGCAACTTCACCCTTTGTTTCTAAAAGTTGATTGATGGGTTCCGGTTCCAATCGAACCAGCCTGACACCGTCTGGTTTTCTTTCAATAATTTCAGCGCGGAAACCGTCAAAATCAACCACCGTTCCAATGCGTGCTTTACGAGCCGGCCGGGTGAGAACCTCCCAGACTTCAGGCCGAATTTTTCGCAGCAGCAGAAACTCCATCTTACCGCCGGTCAACAGTCTGCCGAATATGCGCGCCGGTATCACCCGGGTGTCGTTAAACACCAGTAAATCGCCCGGCATAAGCCAGTTACCAATCTCGTAAAATCTTGCCTCCTCTATAGCGCCGTTTTTTCGGTTTAACACCAAAAGCCTTGATGCATCACGCGGCTCAACCGGCGTCTGGGCAATCAACTCCGCAGGCAGATTGTAGTCAAACTGCTCAATACGCATCAGTTCAGTTCTCTGCCCGTAAGCATCCGAAACGCATCGCGATAACGGGCAGTTGTTCCGGCAATCACCTCAGGTGGCAAATGAGGTGCGGGTGGTTGACGGTTCCAGCCTGTTGAGTTAAGATAGTCCCGGACAAACTGCTTATCAAAACTGGGGGGCGAAACACCCACGCGGTAATCTTTCTCTGACCAGAAACGGGACGAGTCCGGGGTCAATAGTTCGTCAATCAACATCAATTTACCATCGTAAATACCGAACTCAAATTTGGTATCGGCAATGATAATTCCCCTCTGCCGGGCATACTCGCTTGCTGCCTGGTAAATCTCGAGCGAGATGCGGCGCATCTTCTGGGCGAGTTCTTCTCCCACCAGATTCTTCATCTCTTCAAACGAAATGTTTTCATCGTGGCCCGTTTGACTCTTGGTTGCCGGCGTAAAAATTGGTTCCGGCAGTTTCTCAGCCTGTTGCAAACCCTGAGGTAGTTTTATACCACAAACCGTGCCAGTTTTTTGGTAGTCGGTCCAACCGCTACCGGCAAGATAGCCGCGCACCACACACTCAACCGGCAACGGCTTTGCCGTACGGCAGAGCATTGCCCGGTCTTTTATAATTTCATAATAAGGCGCGAGCACAGCAGGAAACTCGTTTACCTGAGCAGTAATCAGATGGTTGGGAGTAACCTTTGAAAACTTTTCAAACCAGAAAACCGAAAGCAAATTCAAAACCTTACCTTTCTCTGGAATCCCATCGGGCAGAACAACATCAAAGGCGCTCAAACGGTCGGTTGCCACGATTAAAAGATGTTCCCCAATTTGATAGATGTCACGCACCTTACCCTGCCCTACCTTTTTGATACCTTTTAAATCGGTTTGCGTTATTACCATTTAGAACCTCCTTTTTTTGCTATCCTATCTCCACCCCCTCTTGTAACCAAAGGGCATTATGTAAATTGGTTCGAATTTCGTCCCGATAATTTTCTTCACTGCCCCATCATCAAATGCACCAATCATCACCGTGCCCATACCCAGCGCCTCGCACTGTAAATGGACATTCTGCCCAATATGGCCGGCTTCGATGTGGACATACCTTACACCCCGTTCTCCGTAGCGTGCCGTGGTCCGTGAATAGTCGGCACACAACACGATAACCGCCGGCGCATTTTTTATGCTCGACTGTCCGAGTGCCGCATTAGCCAGTTCCTGACGGCGGTCGCCAGTATTGACCAACTCGATACTGTGCTGCTCAATTAGGTAGTGATAGACTCCTGAATCCAATCCTTCAACCTTTCCCGCAAAAAGGTAAACTTCCATCGGATAAGTGGCACCAGCTGAGGGTGCGGTTCGACCGTAACTTTTGCCAGTCTTGCCCTGTGCTGCCCAGAGTAGTTGCCCAACATCTCGCAGCGTTAGAGCCCGGTCTGCATAAGAGCGGACCGAACGACGACGCAGCAGTGTCTTCTCCAGAGTTACATTTCCCACTGTATCGGGTGCCGGTAGTTTGATTACTGAATCAACAACACCCATCCCCCCGATAATAACCAGCCCCAGAAAAAAACCAAACATCTTCACCTCCTGTAACGTTTATTTGGAAGTTCAATCTTTGCCTTGCTGTAAATTTTGGTCCTTTTCTTTTACTTTCTGTGCCTGACTTTCACGAAATTGCTCCAATTTTACCCGTAAACCTTCGTCTTCCAGCGCCAGTATCGCCAGCGCAAAGAGTGCCGCATTAGCCGCTCCTGACTTGCCAATCGCCATACAGGCAACCGGCACTCCTTTTGGCATCTGCACTATGGAAAACAGTGCATCGATACCAGCCAGCCCGGCATCAAGTGGTACACCGATAACCGGTAATATTGTCCAGGAGGCAATCACGCCGGCAAGATGTGCCGCTTTTCCCGCGCCCGCAATTATAACCTTAATCCCCCGCGCTACCGCATTAACCGCAAACTCCTGACAAACCGCTGGTGTCCGATGGGCTGATATCACCCGCACCTCATTGGCAACCCCAAACTTATCCAACACCTCTTTCGCCTCTTTCATAACATCGTAATCTTTATCACTACCCATCACAATAGAAACGATCGGTTTGGCTTTATCACTCATATCAAATCATAACAAATTTTTCCATCCTGTCCAATCACAATTTTCTTGCTATCCTTGCTGTAATCATCCCCTGTCCCAATTGGGGAACCGCTCCCTGAACGGTTCAGTGAGTAACCTGCCGAAAGAGTTGGTAAACCCTTTTCGGGTGGCTCATTAACCCTGATTGTGTTCGCCACACCTTGTAAATTTTCGGTTTCAAACTAAAATAAACTATGGAATTAACTTTACGCTCAGGAGACAGATGGGAAACCGTAGATATCCCGGATGAAAACATCATTGGAATTTTAACCCCGATTCCTCAAAAAACCATCGCTGTTCCGCTCCCGCCGGTAATTGATGCGGCAACCGAATTTCTCATAAACTATCAGCGCATCCTGATTTTGGTCAACGACTACACCCGACCCACGCCCAACCAGCCCTTTCTTACGCCGCTTTTGCCGATTCTTCGCTCCCGGCAAACAAAAATCCTTATTGGTCTGGGCACCCATCGCAAAGCGACCGAAAATGAGTTGAAATCGATTCTTGGTTTAGATACCTTTTTCGCTCTTTCTTCAGCAATCATCCAGCATGATGCCCGGGACCCGGCTTCGCTCTTTTTACTCGGGAAAACTTCGTTTGGCACCGATGTTTTCCTCAATCGCAAAATCTTCTGGGCGGATGCCATTCTCACAATCAACTCAATTGAACCCCATTACTTTGCCGGATATACCGGGGGCAGAAAATGCTTTATCCCGGGCTCTGCTGGGTACGCAACTACGATTCACAATCACAACCTTTTGCTTCATCCTGCTTCGGCACCGCTCTCATTGCAAGACAACCCGGTTCATCTTGATATGACCGAAGCCGCGAAAATGGTTGCTAAACCCATTTTTTCAATTCAGATTGTCCAGGACGCGAGCCACCGTATTTTATCAATCCATTATGGCGACCTTTTCACCTCCTTTGAAACCGCCTGCATTGATGCCTATAAACTGTTTGCCCTTCCCATCAAAGAAAAAGCGGACATCGTTTTGAGCATCTTACAACCTCCTTATGATATCAACTTCTATCAGTCCCAGCGGGCAGTGGAGTTTGGTATTTATGCCCTGAAACCGGGTGGCATTCATATAACAGTGTCGCGCTGTTACGATGGTATTGGCAACGACCAGTTCATTCGGGTACTTTCCTCATCTACCAAACCCGATTACCTGCTCAGGGGCGAAAATTCGGACCATCCGGGCTGGTATAAGGCGGCGCGCATAGCCCGGGCGTTGCAAAAGGCAAGGCTTTATACTGTTATGGGCATTGAAGACCAGGTAATCAAATCTTGTTTTATGACCCCTTTTCCTTCAATCAAGCAGGCGCTTGCCGCAGCATTTAACGAAGTGGGAAACAAAGCCCGAATCTACATCATACCCGATGCCGGCGCTGTTGTTCCGATACCGATTAACGCTTAATCTTTTCGGATAGGGTTCACGATTATCAAACTGAAAACACCCACTGAAATATAACTGAAGACAGGGTCCAAAAAGGTATCAAAGACAGGTTAATAAATCACCTAAACTATTCGCCCGATATTGGAGTTAAATATAACTTCGGAAATAAATTAATGAATAATCAATAAGATAGAACCAAATGGGACAGTTGTAACCGGCTCGCAATCAATCTGCTGCACTACCGCACTACCTCTGAAGAAAAGAGTGTTAGAGGCTATCCCCAGAACTGTCCCTGGACTGTGCAGGGGATGGTTTTTGTCACTCTGCGGTGATTTTTCGTATCTATAAATAAGTCAAAAAGTTTCTTGATTGCATAAATGTGTATAATTCTCTGGGTTGTGTGCTTGACTTAACATTTACCCATCTTACAATTAAGCCGATGGATACAACGGTTGAAAAAATCGGTGCCTTTGTTGGCAAACAGGTTCGGCTTACCGGCTGGGTTTACAACAAACGGTCTTCCGGAAAGGTTCGGTTCGTGCTTTTGCGAGATGGAACCGGAATCATCCAGTGTGTTTTTGTCCAAAACAGCGTTCCGGACGAGGCGTTTGAACTTGCCGACTCGATTCCGCAGGAGTCTGCAGTGGAAATCACCGGTATTGTCCGTGATGAAAAAAGGGCACCAGGAGGGTATGAACTAAGCGTTTCAGACCTTAAAGTCATCGCCCTGGCCGAACCTTACCCGATTACGCCCAAAGAACATGGCATCGAATTTTTGATGGCGAACCGGCACCTCTGGTTACGCTCCCGACGCCAGGTGGCGATTTTACGCATCCGCAATGAAATTATCAAGGCGCTCCGGGACTATCTTGAAGAACAGGATTTCCTCTGCTGCGACACCCCGATACTGACCCCGGCTTCGGTTGAAGGAACAACCACCCTGTTTCCGGTTGACTACTACGGTGAACAGGTTTACCTTACGCAGTCCGGACAACTTTACAACGAAGCGCTCTGTGCCGCAGTGCGTAAGACCTACTCCTTTGGTCCGACATTTCGCGCTGAGAAGTCTAAAACCCGACGCCATCTAACCGAATTCTGGATGCTTGAGCCGGAGGTCGCCTTCCTCGACCTCGATGGCACAATGGATTTAATGGAAGATATGATTTGCTATCTGGTGAATCGGATTTTGGAGAAACGCCAACCAGAGCTGGAAACACTGGAACGAGATATCGCCAAACTAAAGGCGGTCAAAAAACCATTTCCCCGTATCACCTATCGCGAGGCACTGGAGATTTTGCAAAACGCCGGTAAGACAGTTGAATTCGGCGATGACTTTGGGGGCGATGAAGAAACGGTAATAAGTCAGGCCTTCAACACTCCGGTGATGATACATCGCTTTCCCGCAAAGATTAAAGCGTTTTATATGAAGCGGGCACCAGAAAATTCCGAACTGGCACTGGGTGTTGATATGATTGCGCCCGAAGGTTATGGTGAAATTATCGGCGGGGGGCAAAGAGAAGATGATTTAGCAATCCTCGAACAAAGGATTAAGGAGTACAACTTACCGCGCGACGCCTACTCCTGGTATCTTGATTTACGACGGTTTGGCTCTTTTCCCCACTCAGGATTCGGCTTGGGGCTGGAACGCACCGTCGCCTGGATTTGTGGCTTAAAACATGTCCGGGAAACAATTCCTTTCCCGCGACTTTTGGAAAAGGTTTATCCTTAAAAGGAGGTCAAAATGCCTGAAACAAAAGTCGGCGTCATCACCCACTATTTCGGCAAAATCGGTGTCGCCGTGGTCAAGGCAACCGATGGAACAATCGCCGTGGGTGACAAAATTCACATCAAAGGCCACACCACCGACCATACCCAGATTGTCGAATCGCTTCAGATTGAACATTCTCCAGTAAACCAGATTGAAATTGGTCAGGAAGCAGGAATGAAGGTTAGCGCCCGGGTTCACGAACACGACGAGGTTTTCAAAGTTACCGATTAGCTTGATTTGTTATTATTAAGTTAAAAAGTTAAAAGGAGGGTTATGGCGCGAAGCAAAACGAAAGTTAAACGGTTGCGTCATCGCTGGATTTTGAAGAAACGGCGCCGGGAAGAAATCCGTAAGAAGGCACTGCAAGCATCCCGGCAGCAAAAAGACATTAGTTAGAGATTCTGAACTCAACATTTGTCATGCGCCACTTATACCTTGTTCCATTTTCCTCTTACAACGGGACCGAACACCTCTTTAAAACGGCGCTTAAAACCGGAGCCCAACCCCACCAGATATTTTACTTTACTCCCAGTCCGCGCAAACTGCGCGCCACCCAGGTACTTTTCGCCCGGATTTATGGTAAACGGGCATTTATTCCTCCGGCGTTCTTTACCCTGCGCCAGTTTGCTCTGAGACTCGCCAGCGAGTACGGTTACCGGCGTCCCTTTCCTGAAGAGTTAAAACCTTTACTGGTAAGACAACTTTTCTTGCGCAAAAATAAAAAAGTTACAATTGGCTATGCTCAGGTGGTGGCTAAATTTATCACTGAACTTAAACGCCATCTTTCCCCTGAAGAACAAGCCGTCCTGCCCGAAAGGCTAAAGGGAATGGACATATTCGCTGGCTACGAAAAGGTGCTACAGCGTCTTCTTGAAGCTTATAAGATAATGGATGACTACAACCACGCACTTGCTCAATCAAACTGGTGGGACAGTGAAGACATCCTCAGTCACGCACCAAGTCTGCTGGAAAAAATCCCGACAATAAAAGTTCTCATCCTTGACAGTTTTGTAGCGCCGAACCGGCTTGAGAAAGAAATCATTGCCGCGCTGATTGACAAAGCAGAACACACCTTTGCCCTGGGCTATGGTGCCTCAGACTCCAATCCAGGTTATAACCTTGCCCGGGTATTTAACGATTTTATCCTTTCTCAATCGGGCTTTTCAGCACAGCCTTTGACCTGTGAAATCAACAAAGGTAATACGCCAACAATAACGCGTTTTCCTACCGCCGAAGACGAAGTTATCGGAATCTGCCGGCGTTTGCGCATTCAGGCAGAAAGGTCAGAATTAAAAAATACCTATGTCGTCTTTCCCCGTCTTGAGGAATACGCACCGCTCGCCAACCGCATCTTCCGACAGTACGAAATTCCTTTTACCGTCTATCCCGAATCGCCCCTCGCCTCCGCGCCGATGATAGTTGCCGTGCTCGAACTACTTAATGCGCTGAACACCGACTACGAACGGGTATCAACAACCGCTGCATTCTCATCCCCCTTTTTCCCAGGTTTGCTGCGTCTTTCCGACGATTCGAATCTAACCGACCCCCATTCTGAAATTGACAGACGGAGTCGCGCCGCCCGGATGCTTAACACCCTCTCGTGCCGGGCGGGAATAATTAAAGGCCGCGAGAACTGGCACAACATCGCCGAACGGATAATAAGAACCGAAGAGTTAGATGAAACCAGCCCGGAAACTCGTTACCTGCGCGAGATTCAACAACGCGTTCGTCAGGCGCTGGGTATTACAGAAAAAATCCTTGAACCCGCTGACACACTGGGCAGTCAAGCACACCGCCTCAAACAGTTTCTCGAAACTGTTGACTACGGCACAAACGTCGCGCCCGATGACCCGGTTGGGGCAGAAATGCTTGAAGACCGTAAAAAACTGTACGACATCCTTGACACCATCGTTGAATTTGAAACCGATTTCGGTGGCAGCAAAGAAACCCGCACCGACTTTATAAAAATTATCACCCGATTGCTGTCTTTAAGTTGTAAAACACCGGAACCAGACCAGCACGGCGTCGCTGTTCTTGGAATGGAAGAGATGCTGGGCATTACACCGGACAATTTGTACTTTGCCGGACTAACCGAAAACGCCCTGCCCGGTGCCTATCAACCGGACCCGCTCATTCCGGAAAAAATTAGGAAACAACTGGGTCTGCCGGACATCGATTGGCATCGCGACTGGCAGCGCTTCCATTTTCACCGCACGCTCTGTTCCAGCCTTAATCTACCATTTCTCAGTTTCCCCGAAACGCACGACGGCAATCCGGTTCTTCCCACACCCTTCTTGCAGGATATCGAACCGGGCATTTCCGTTTCCGCCCCCCAATACCTGGAAGAAAACACCGTCATCTACTCAGAAATCGAACACCAGCGTTATCTGGGAAAACTATCAAATGTGACCCTGGAACAGATGGCATACTCGGTTGACTTCTCATCGGACCTTCAGGCGCAGGAGGTTATCAAGCGTCGATTTGGTCCCGAATCCTTTATTTCGGTCACCGCCCTGGAACGTTATCGACGGTGTCCATTTATCTTTTATCTCGACTATGTCTTAGGACTGAAAATACCACCAGAGCCGGAGTATGTAATTGATGCCCAACAGTGGGGCATTTTGCTCCACAACATCTTTAAACTTATTTATTCGGGCAGAACCGTTCCCGCATTAGACGAACTCGGGCCAAAAGCACAAAAATTACTCAACGAAATTTTGGAAAATGCCAGAATCCCCCGTTTCTGGGCTGAAGTAACCCACCGGGTCTTTAATAACATTTTGGCAAAGTTTATAGAACAAGAAGAGCAGTTACGCAAGGAAGGGTTTCTCCCTTTTAAAACTGAACATATCCTGAAAGGCACCATCGGCCAGGACATTAAAGTAAAGGGGCGAATTGACCGCATTGACTCATCCGACACGGCGGTTCGAATTATCGATTACAAAACCGGCTCGGGACGAATCTCCGTTAACGATGTGATAAAAAATCACACCCATCTCCAATTGCCACTTTATGCCCACCTGTTATCAGAACAAAAAGAGTTTAGCGAAAAAAGTATCGACAAGATAGGCTTTTACCACCTCCACCCTCCTAACGTCAATTGGCTTGCCAAGAAAGAAATTACCATTGATGAGTTAATTAAGGCGGCAATTCAAAACACCATTGAAATCGTTAAAGCGATCAGAATGGGTAAATTTATTGCCGAACCCGGCAGTGAAAATAATTGCCACAACTGCAACTTTCAATTCACCTGCGGGCACAAGACAGAAGCACCTGCTGGGGAGAGCGAAGGTTAAATGAAAGAACTCCAGAGCAAAGTGGTGTTTGCCCCTGCCGGTTCGGGTAAAACCGAACAACTGAGCGAAAGGTACATTCAACTACTCAGGCAAAATGTTCCACCGGAACGCATTCTTACCATAACCTTTACCGACAAAGCGGCAACCGAAATGAAAGAAAGGATTCTAAAAAAGGCGGCCGAGACCGATCCGCAACTTTCTCACCTCCTGCGCGACAACATCTTGAAACTACGAATTTCAACGATTCACTCCTTCTGTTTCTCGCTCGTACGCCGATTTGCCCATCTCCTTGATATGGACCCCAATCCTCAAGCGCTTACCGATTCGGACTCTTTGTGGCAACAAACAAAGTACGACACCTTGATGAAAATCGCCGAGGAAAATATTGATTCAGAGGAGTACCGGTTACTCCTTGATCTGATAACCACCGAAACGAAACAAGATTGGAATAAACTGGCGGAACTTTTTGACCGCCTATTTAAACGGCGCACCGCTCTGCGCTGCATCACCTTTCCAGACGAAATGGAGTCGGAAATTACTGAACTGGCCTATCAATTAAAAAACCACCCGGTCGGGAAAGACAGAATTGATAATTACAACGTACTCTTCCCAGACAACTTTACCCCGGATACAATCGAACGCACCTGCTGCCATCTGAAAGAGTACGAATCTGAATTCTTAACTCAAAGTAAAACGCCGCTCCGTCGCGGATTATCCCCCGAAGAGAAAGAATGGACAGAATTGATGGCTCGCTATCGACGGTTGTTGCTCTACGCTCGTGCCCAGCATCATTTTCACAAACAGTTCTCGCTATTTCGGAAAATCTTCCTTAAGGCTTACGAAAAAGTTAAACAGGAATTAGGACGGGTCGACTATGACGATATGGAACTGCTCGCCTTAAACCTTATCAGTCGCCATGACGAGTGGCAAAATATCCTCTACGTCTTTGATGAACGTACCGACCATATCCTTGTTGATGAATTTCAGGACACATCTTCCCTCCAATGGGAAATAATTGACAAATTAACCGAGGAGTGGCGTTCGGGTGAAGGCGCGAAAGCCGCTAAATGTGTTGTTCCAACAATCTTTATCGTCGGTGATGACAAACAGTCAATTTATTTATTTCGGGGCGCAAATGTGGAAGTGTTCACAAAGGCAGCAGAGAGATTGGAAAACTGGCTGGGAAAAGAAAGATTTGTTCGCATCACCCTCGAAAATAATTACCGCTCGCTGCCCGCAATAATCGACTTTAACAATGCACTTTTTTCCCGCTTAATGGCACCCGGACATGAAACAACGGCATGGCGCACCCGTTACGCACCATTTATCTGTCAGCGTACAAAAAGCGGCCCTGGAAGAGTAGAAATTATTCTCCACCCCGCTGAAAAGAAACTAAGGCTTCCGGAGTGCCGGAACCTTGATGCTCAGACGGTTGCTCGACGCATTCGGCAACTGGTTGACACCGGTTATAAAATTTACGAACGCCAGTCCGACGGTAGTGAAACGCCACGCCCCTGTTGTTACCGGGACATCGCCGTCCTTATTCGCAGCCGCACTCAACTTGATGCAATTGAAAAAGCGCTGCGCGCTTATCAAGTTCCCTTTCTCGTAATTGGAGGCACGGGATTCTATGATGAACCTGAAATCCGCTATCTTGTCGCCCTGACATCTTTTCTTATTGACCCGGTTGATGATATCGCCCTCTATATTACCCTGCGCAGCCCGTTATTCAACATCAAAGAAAAAGACCTACTCGTTATAAGCAACGCTCAATACCCGAATAAAGATTTTCTTCCCACCCTCTGGGAACGAATAAGCCGTTTTGCCATCGATAATCCCGAACTCACAACTGCGGTCCAAATCCTGAGCACCGCCCTTTCTCGGGTTAATTACGAACCATTACATTTGCTTATTGACCGAATCCTGACTCAGACAAGGGGGTGGGAAAGATTCTGGGAACCGCAGCGTGCGGCTAATGTCAAAAAGTACCTTCAGATTATTCAAAATATGGAACTGGAGGGCATAAATCCCTACCGTATCAAGAAATTCCTTGAACTTGATAAAGATGAGGCGCGTGCCGATGTCACGATTAGCGGGATGGATGTCGTGCAAATAATGACCGTACACGCCGCAAAGGGATTGCAATTCCCCATCGTATTCCATCCCGGGCTGCATGAGAGGATTTTGTCCCGAACCAGCAAAGAAAAACTGATTATCGACGAAACGGTAAACGAACAGGGCATCGTTGAAGCAAAAGCTTTTTATCTTCCCGAAGGTGATGGCCACCCGGCTTTTCAAACCTTTCTCGAAAAGCAAATCGAGGAGGAAAAGCGCGTTTTCTATGTCGCCTGCACCCGTGCCCGCGATGGTCTCTTTCTCACCGGAATCTGGCAGACAACCGCCCACAACGATGAAGATGAAGAAGAAAAAACAAAACTTGATTGGCTTAAAAAACATCTCGGCCTAAGTTTCGACGGCGAGAGGTTTAAGTTGACAAATGCTGATATTAACAATGTCTATTGTGTTAACGCTGCAACCATTCCTGAACCGGCTTTGCCCGTTCCAAAAACAAAAGAGGCGTCGCCGCCGGTGCTAAAAAAGGGTCCCGTGCAACCGGTTACACTAACCCAAGTTCGTTCGGTAACCCGTTATACACCTCGCGACCACTACCGTCACCATCCTGAGGCAATCGTACTGGGGGATGTTTTTCATCGCCTCTTTGAACTCTTCTCAAACAACCAATTGACACCTGAGCACCCCACACTGAAGCAAGAAATCGTGCGTTTGCTCAACCAAAATTTTATTCCGCCTGACCGATTAGATGAACTAACGCAGGCTGTACTAAAGCACATTAACCGCATTAAAAAATCACCGCTCTGGGAAATTATAAAACCGCAACCCGACTCATTTGCCGAACTTCCTCTGATGTATCAAGAGGGCGACACCATCTGGAACTGCCGCATTGACCGACTGATTGTTCTGTCCGATGAAGTGCGAGTGTATGATTACAAAACTTTCCCCGTAAGAGAAAAAGAAATCCCCGGTCTGATTCAGGAGTATTACGACCTCCAACTTAAACATTACTCTGCTGCGGTAACAGCAATGTATCCGGATAAAAAGATAAAAACCTTCCTTGTGTTCACCAGCATTTTACGCATCGTGCCGGTACCTACCGAAACCTGATTAAAAAAATAATCCTTATTTTAAACTTCTTACTTGACTGTTAATCAATTTGCCATAAACTGGAATTTAATGTTGTTCTTGATATTTTACTGCGTCTCAATTTTACCGCCAAGCAACATCAGGGTCTGCGATGTCCCTAATGATGAAGGCGGCAAACTCCTTGTTACGTGGCAGAAATCACCGGACACCACAGTACTCAGTTATCGGGTGCTGCGACAAAAGCAAGGGGCTGAAGAGTGGGAAACACTCGCGTTTGTTGGCAGACTCACTGCCCGTTATGTTGACGATGAGGCACAAAATAATGTGCCCTATCGCTACAAAATCATTGCCGCATCAGAAACAGAAATTATCGAATCTGAACCGTCCCAGTACGCCATTGCTACCCCGCAATGGTTTGACAAATCCACGCTACCGGCGCTAATTGGAACTATCATATTAAGTATAATTTTCGTCTATTTCATCAACCGGGCAAAAAAAGACCGTTCCCTTTTTATCCGCCGTATCACCGGATTGGATGCTGTTGAAGAGGCGTTGGGAAGAGCAACAGAAATGGGGCGGGCAACATTGTATGTCCCCGGGCTCTCAACCGTAAGTGATGTCGCTACCATCGCTTCATTAAACATCCTTGGCGAGGTTGCCAAAAAGACCGCTCAGTTTGGTACCCCTTTAATTGTCCCTACCAGCGACCCGATTGTTTATACCGTTGCCCGGGAAGTTGTCAAGGAATCGTACACCGCTGCTGGTCGACCCGACGCCTTCCATCAGGATATTGTATTCTTTGTTACCGACCAGCAATTCGCATTTGCCGCTGCCGTCGATGGTATTATGACCCGGGAGAAACCTGCCACCAACTTTTTAATCGGAATGTTCTGGGCTGAATCTCTAATCCTTGCCGAAACCGGTGCCGCAACAGGTGCAATTCAAATTGCCGGAACCGATGCCATCGCCCAGTTGCCATTTTTTATCACCGCCTGCGATTATACCCTTATTGGCGAAGAACTTTATGCCGCCAGCGCCTATATCTCACGCGAGCCACTGCTGCTCGGAGCAATCAAAGGCCAAGACTACTCAAAGGCTTTAATCACAGCTGTCATTGTCCTTATGTCTCTGCTCGCCCTCAGTTTCAACCTACCCGTTCTTAACTGGTTTTAGGAGTTATTATGCAACGACGAATTCCCCTACTAATTGTCCTTATCACCGGCATATTTGGCGCCGTTGCCTTCTTCGTCCCTTATCCGGCAATTCGCAGTGCCGATGAGATTATGCGTAACGATGTCCAGCGCATCATCGCCGCTTTCAGTCTTGTGCTCGGTGTCGGGTCAATAGTTCAACACCACTTAATAAAAATTCAGCGGAAAGCCCAGTTCTGGCAATACAGTTACATTACCCTTATCGCCCTCGTTATTACTGCAATTATCGGCTTGTTTGGCGGCATTGACATCGCCCGACCTGGCGTTTTACCGACACGGCTGGGTAACTTTTCCTTCCATATTCAAACAATTTATTCCAATATGATGGTTCCCCTTGCAGCAACAATGTTTTCTCTTTTAGCATTTTTTATGTCTTCTGCTGCTTATCGTGCATTCCGGGCTCGCAACCTTGAAGCCACTCTGCTGCTACTTGCCGCTTTCATTATGATGCTTGGTGCAGTCCCACTCGGCAGACTGATTCATCGCGAACTACCCGCTTTCGCCGAATGGATTCTCGCCGTACCCAATACCGCTTCCAAACGCGGTATCCTGTTCGGCGTCGAATTAGGCATTTTTGCCACTTCATTAAAAATTATTCTCGGGATCGAACGAGGTTGGCTGGGCGGAGGCGGAAAATGAGCACGACCCGAGAAAACGTCCTCATCAGACTGCAGAAAATTGACCGGCGCTGGATTTACCTCGTTTTGTGGTTGGTAGTAATGATACCGTTGCTTTTCCCCTTTAAAATTCAACCCCAACCTTCCCCAACGGTGGAAAAACTTTTTAACTATATCGATACAATGCCCGAAAACAAAGCACTGGCGATTTCCGTAGACTTTACCCCCGACACCCGAGCAGAACTTCAGCCCATGGTTGTTGCCTTAATGCGCCATGCATTTGCCCAAAAACGCCGCGTCGGACTGCTCGCAATTTCGGTTTATGGACTGGGATTAGCAGAAGAAGCAATTCAGCAGGTAACTGCCGAATTTAACACTAATGCCCGAACTCATGAAGACTCTGTTATCTATGGTGAAGACTATGTGTTCTGGGGTTGGACAACCCCTGTCCTTACCGTAATGCTCGGGATGGGTGAACGTATCACCAATGTGTTTCCGGTAGATTATTACGGCAATCGTACCGAAAGTCTGCCCATTATGCGCTATATCAAAAATTATGACGATATCGGTATTCTCGTAACAATTGCCGCTTCAGCAATCCCCCGCTCCTGGATAAATTACGCCCAGGTTCAGTTTGGCGTAAATTTAAGTTGTGGTATCACTGCCGTCTCTGCTGCTGACTTTTATCCTTATGTCAACTCCGGCCAATTCATCGGAATGCTTGCCGGGATGAAAGGAGCCGCTGAATATGAGCAACTCGTCGCTCAAAGGATGAAAAAAAATGGTATGGACTGGGCATTACGTAATCGCGGAACCGAAGCGATGTCCTCTCAGACCGCTGCTCATCTGGCGATTATGGCTTTTATCGTGATTGGCAATATCGCCTACTTTGCTACCAGGAGGAAAAGAAAATGAATCTTTCAACCGACCCCTGGGTTTGGATTGCAGCGATCCTGACCCTGGCAATTTTCTCGTTTCTATATAAAGAGAACCCATTTTACCGTTTTGCCGAACATCTCTATGTCGGCATTGCCAATGGTTATGCAATAACATTTTACTGGCATCGAATCCTTGTTCCCTCACTTTTCGACCGAGTTGGTTCTGCCCAAACGCCGGTTTCAACTAAAATATGGTTAATCGCCATCGCCGTCATCGGTGCCCTTTATTTTACCCGGTTCATCCCGAAAATATCCTGGCTCATTCGCATTCCCATTGCCATCGTCCTTGGTTATGCTTCGGGAACATCCATCCCCCGGGCAATTGACGCTGAAATCATTCGGCAGGCAAAAGCAACCATTGTCACTCGGGCATCTTTTGCTAACTGGCAGACAGGACTCTGGGCGCTTGTCATCCTTTTTGGTGTTATCGCAACAATAAGTTATTTCTTCTTTTCCACAGAGCGCAAGGGTGTACTTAAGCCTGTAAGTTATGTGGGCATAGTATTTATTATGATTGGATTTGGGGCTTCATTTGGCTATACGGTAATGGCACGGCTTTCCTTATTCATTGGCAGACTTCAGTTTCTATTGGGAGACTGGCTGGGGCTGATAAAGTAGTAGTGCCAAGACAAATTTATTGTTGTTTAATACTCCCCGCTAAAATATAAAACGTTAGCGTCGTTGTTGTTTTACTGCTCAACTCGGTAGTTAAAACCGAAAAATTTCACCGACTTTAAATTCAAAGTATATGTGGCTAAAGTTGAAAAAGTTTTTATAAGTTAAACTATCACCCTCAATAACTCAGGTAACGTTGAAATCGTTAACTAATCATCTGCCGTATCAATTTGAGCTTTTTGCAGAATACCCGAGTAATCCACATACACCGTTTTTAACTCAGAGAAAATTTCGTACGCGGTCCAACCTCCTTCGCGATGACCATTACCAGTTTCTTTAACACCGCCAAATGGCAGATGACATTCAGCGCCGATCGTCGGAGCGTTAATATACGTAATACCCGCCTCAATCTGTTCAATCGCTTTAAAGGCGCGATTGACGTCCCGGGTGTAAATAGAAGAAGAAAGACCATAAGAAGTACTGTTGAGCACCGCTATCGCCTCGGTAAAGTCCTTTACTTTAATAACTGAAAGCACCGGCCCAAAAATTTCCTCTTGAGCAATCCGCATCTGTGGTTTTACATCGGCAAATATCGTCGGTTTATAGAAAAATCCGCGGTCATAATCGCCACCTTTAAGAAATTCTCCACCGCAAACCAACCTTGCCCCCTCACTTTTACCAATTTCCACATAACTGTGTACTGTTTTTCTCTGCCCTTCGCTTACCAGTGGTCCCATCTCTACTGTCTCATCAAGTCCATTACCGACCTTCAATCTCTTCGCCCGTTCCACAACCATCTCAAGAAACTGTTCATAGACTTGGCTTTCGACAATAAGTCGGGATGTAGCAGTACAACGCTGGCCGGTTGTGCCAAACGCCCCCCAGATAACCCCTTCCAGTGCCAATTCCAAGTCGGCGTCGCCCATTACGATTTGAGCATTTTTTCCACCCAATTCAAGTGAACATCGTTTTAAATGCTTACCACAGATCTCGGCAATCCGCCGCCCGATAACCGAAGAACCAGTAAAAGAAATACCGCAGATATCCGGATGATTCAAGAATGCCTCGCCGACAACTCTACCTTCACCATAAACAATATTTACCACTCCCGACGGTAAACCAGCTTCAGTGAGAGCCGCGACGAACTCATGCACCGATGCGGGAGTTAGTGTCGCCGGTTTAATAACAACAGTATTTCCACAAATCAACGCCGGAAAGATTTTCCAGGATGGAATCGCCATCGGAAAATTCCAGGGACAAATCATACCCCAAACACCCATTGGTTGTCGTGTAACAAATGCAACCTTGTTGGGCAACTCACTGGGCACAACTTTGCCCCAAAGCCTTCGACTCTCACCCGCTGCATAAAGTCCAGTGTCAATTGCCTCCTGAACATCCCCCCTGGTCTCTTTTAGAACCTTCCCCATTTCCCGGGTCATCAGTCGTGCCAGTTCTTCTTTACGCTTGATCAGTATCTCGGTTGCCCGCCGGATTATTTCACCTCTTTTTGGTACCGGCAGCGCACGCCATGCCGAATACGCCATCTTCGCTGCCCGAACTGCCTCATCAACATCGTCGGCCCCAGATGATGGAAATATGCCGATTAAATCATCGGTATCTGCCGGGTTGCGGTTCTCGTACTTTTTACCCGATTTTGCCGGCACAAATTTACCGTTGATGAAATTCAAATACTCTCTTGCCATATATCCTCCTTATTTATTCACTTAAATTTTTTGCAATCAATTCTAACGTCTCTTGAACAGTTGACGCCTTCACAACTCCAGGTATATCCCAGGTCTCAAAACCCACTACCGTTTTGTTCATCCTTAAGGCAAACCCGATTTCAGATAAAGTCCCGTACGACCCGCCAATTGCGACCACTGTATCTGCGGTTCTAATGATAATCAAATTTCGTGCTTCGAGCAGCCCGGTGACTATTTCAATGTCAATAAATCTGTTTCCTTCGCCACGTTGTGTCCCCGGCAATATTCCTACTGTTAATCCTCCTTCCTGCTTTGCCCCCTGGCAGGCAGCAGCCATTACACCACCAAGTCCGCCAGACACCAGTATCGCACCGAGTCGGGCAATACCCTGTCCAATCTCGTATGCCCGCTGTGCCAGAGTCGCATCACATTCACTGGCACCAATTACGCCAACAAACTTTTTAGCCATTGCAAAATAGATTGATAATCTCAAAGCGACTTACGTCAACCAATCCCCGGTCGGTTAATTTTAACTCCGGAATCACTGGCAAAGCAAGAAACGAAAGACTAATAAACGGATTTTCCAGCCTCGAACCCCAGCGTTGCGCTCGCTCAATAAGAAGTCGCAAATCCGCAACCACCCTACTTACGGGTTTGTTTGACATCAATCCGGCAATCGGTAACGCGAGTTTTGCCACTACTTCTCCATCAGCAACGGCAACATAGCCGCCTCCTATACTCTTAAGTGTCCGTGCGGCAATTAGCATATCCTGGTCATTAGTACCTACAATAATAATATTGTGGGAATCGTGCGCTACCGTAGAACCCAAAGCACCTTTCTTAAGCCCGAATCCAGTCACCAATCCTTTCCCCATTCGGCCTGTCCCCTTATGTCTTTCAATCACCACCAGTTTCAAGATGTCACGTCTGGTATCTGCCACGACTAATCCATTTTTCACCGTTGGTACCTGGATGTGTCTTTCTGTAATTATTTGTCCCGGGACAACCCGGATAACGTTACACAACTCCCCTTCCGCCTTAATCTCAAAATCCTTGACAGTTAGCACTGGTAGCCGCACGCTTTTTAACACTTTTTTATCATCCCTCGCGGTGATTTTAAATTTAAACTGACGATTTTCAACAACTACCCGCCCATCCTTAACCACCATCCTAACATCAACTTTATTTAAATCTCCTAAAACCACCAGGTCCGCTCGATAACCAGGAGCAACTGCACCACGGTCATCAAAACCAAAATACTCTGCCGGATTCAAGGTTACCATCTGAATTGCTTCAACCGGAGCGATACCGAGTGCTATCGCCTTGCGCACTACACTATCTAAATGACCCTCGTAAAGAAGATCTGAAGGGTGCCGGTCATCGCTCACCAGGCAACACCGCCTTAAAGAAATTTGATTTATCACCCGAGCCAGTGCTTCAAGATTATGGGCGGCTGAACCTTCGCGAATAAAAACGCGCATTCCGGCGCGTAACTTTTCTCTTGCCTCGTCAAAACCAATACATTCATGGTCCGAGCCAATACCAGCTGCCGCATACGATTGAATCAGTAAACCGAAAAGACCGGGTGAATGGCCATCCACCGTTTTACCCAACGCTTTCGCTGACTTAATTTTTTTCAGTACATCTAAATCTCCCCAAATCACCCCGGGATAGTTCATCACTTCTGCCAGTCCAATAACACGCTTATGCTTTAAAAGTCTTATCACTGTCTGGGCATCAATTTCACCGCCGGTGGTTTCAAGTGGTGTTGACGGCACACAAGAAGGAACAGCGATGAACACATCGAACGGTAACTCCTCACTGGCCCTGAGGATGTAATTCACACCATATTCGCCCAGAACATTGGCGATTTCGTGCGGGTCAGCAACAACGGCTGTTGTTCCATGCAAAAGGCACAAACGCGCAAACTCGGCAACTGAGAGTAAAGAACTTTCAATGTGGATGTGCGCATCGAAGAATGCCGGGGTGATGTAACAACCGGTAACATCAATAACCCTTTTTGCTCTATGATATCTGGGGTCAACCCCGGCAATTTTACCCCCTTCGATTACAACATTACCCCTTTGGACCTCACCGGTAAAAACATCAACCACAAAACCACCTTTGAGCAAAAGGTCTCCTGATGCTTCGCCCCGGCTCACCTTTAGAAATTGCTGAAGTAACTTTATATCCCTATTGCTCATTATCTACTTCCAGATATCCGATAAAAGGTAGATTTCTGAACTTCTCGGCAAAATCCGCTCCGTAACCGACAACAAACCTATTCGGCACAACGAATCCCCGATAATCCGGTTCAATGAAAACTAAACGTCGCTCAGGTTTATCCATCAACACACAAAGTTTCAAACTTTTGGGTTTGCGCAATCTTAAATTGTCAATAATATATTTTAATGTCAAACCGGTATCGAGAATATCTTCAACGACTAAAACATCCTTTCCTTCAATTGCACATTTTAAATCCATAACAATCTTTACGACTCCCGATGATTCAGTACTTTTCCCATAACTGGAAACGGTCATAAAATCGACAAAAACTGGAACGTGTAACTGACGTACAAGGTCGGCAAGAAAAATCCATGACCCCTTAAGAATACCAACTAACAGTAACTCCTTCCCTTCATAATCTCGGGAAATTTCATCTGCCAGTTCTTTAACCCTAAGGGCAATTTGCTCGGCTGAAAACAAAACCTGAATCATAAAGCGCTATTTATACTTTACTCTATTCTCTCTTGAGAAAATTACCATCCTGAAAAACAATCGGGGCGACTGGATTTGAACCAGCGACCTCTTGGTCCCGAACCAAGCGCGCTAAACCAGCTGCGCTACGCCCCGATAGATACAATATAAACGATATGCGCATTTAGTCAATATAAATCTCATTTGGGTTTGCCTCGCACCAATGGTACAAAAACTACATCCATTAAGGGCCGCTGAACAACTCGCTTGCCATGTTTAACACCAAGAATAAGTGCCTGCCCGCCTGAATACCCAACCGGCACAACTATTCGACCACCTTCCACCAACTGCTCGGTCAATTTGTAAGGAAAGTTCTCAGCCGCCGCAGTCACAATAATGCGGTCATAAGGAGCAAATTCGGGCCAACCAATATTGCCATCCCCTATCCGAAAACGGATGTTCCGGTAGTCAAGTCGGTTGAGCACCTGTCGCGCCCGGCTCGATAGCTCTTCGATGATTTCTACCGACCATACCATCTGGGCAAGTTCAGCAAGTATTGCGGTCTGATACCCTGATCCGGTACCGATTTCCAGTACCCGATGGTTTTTCTCAACATGAAGCGCTTCGCTCATCGCTGCCACAATATAGGGTTGAGAAATGGTTTGTCCCTGACCAATAGGTAATGGATTGTCATCGTAGGCTTGATGAACAAATCCTTCTGGAACAAAAAGGTGTCGCGGCACCTTTCGCATCGCTTCCAACACCCGTTTATCCCTTACACCTCGGGCAACAATCTGTTCTTCAACCATTCGAGCTCTCTTAAGTACAAACTCATCCAATGTCATAGTGGCTTGATAATATTATAGCAAACCGTCGCGTCAAATGTTGCTATTTAAAATCAAGAAAATTTTGCTTGACTTAGAATTATGATTTGTTATTTATTTCCTGCTGCTGGTCGGGCGATTGCCTGGTTGGAGTCATCAACCTTAAGGCCTAGGCCCTCCAGCGGCATTTTTATTATACCGCATCAATTGACCATAATGTTCGTACCGTTATTATTCATCATCGATGGCAATACCTCAACCAGTAATTGATTTTCGCACTCCCGTTCTTTTTGAAGAACAAGCGGTGCGGGAACTATGCTGTCTTGCCCGTCGGGGATACGAAGCAAAATTTAAAAAAGAAACCTTCGGATTTCTTTTTGGTACTATATCTCAAAATAGACGCCTAATCGTGCGCCGCTCCTGCTACTATCGGGGTGGAGAGAAAACCCGTACGGGCGTTATCTTTAAAAACTGGGCTAACATTCGCAGGGTCTTTCTGCGTCGCAAAGAGCTCGCTCGCAAGTTCCGACTGCGCTTTCTGGGCAATTTTCACTCCCATGTAGAAATCGCTGGCGATGTTTTCAAAGGTTTGTCAGAAGAAGATCGAGAATCGTTCTTCTACGACCCGATGGCAATAATCGAAACAATCGTCTTCATCTGGGCCGGTTCAGCCCAACTCAATCGTAGTACAACCGGCACCATTGTCGGATTCGAACCCCGTACTGGTTACAACTATCGCATTCGGGTTTATGCCAAACGGCGCAACGGTATCCGCCAGATTAAAGCAAGAGTTCTGCCCTCAGGGGTTGTTGTTATCTATTAATCGGTCATTATCGCAACAATACTTCCTTAACAACAACTTTTGCTGCCTCACTCTCAAGCCGGAAAAGGTAGATACCATTTGCTCAATGGTCCCTTTCGCCAAAAACCTCACCGGTAAAAACATAAAGTTCTGATTTCGGGTCCTTATAAGCATCGGGCGGTAAGCCCGCTTTCAAACAAGTGTGCGCCAGAAACTGCTCTCGATTCCATTTCTGTTCTACTGGTACTTGAGGTAAAAGCAGACCGGAGTAGAAACCTCTCCGAATTACCAATCCGTGCTTTCCAACAATAACCGAATCAGGGCTGTCGATTTTTCTTAAAGGTGAAAGAACGGTGATTTCAATATCAATATCCTTTAGCTCTGAAGCGGTAACAGGAGGAAATCGCGGGTCTTCAGTTGCCGCGCTAATCGCCATATCCTGAACTGCAAGATAAAGCGGTTTAACCCCTTCAACATAACCAATGCATCCTCGTAGTTCTCCATGTTTGCGAAGAGTAACAAACACCCCCTGTTTATTTCGTAACCGGTCGGTTAACGGCGCCACTTTAGGTCGGCTCCCGGTGCGTATATATTCCTCAATCGTCGCACGGGCAATTGCCAGAAGGCTCTTTCGCTCCTCGGGCGATAACTCGTTCTCACTACTTTCTAACTGCTGTTCATCAATTTTTGCCTTTTCCTTTGTTTGAACAAATGCCACCGCACTGTAACCAACACAATAGCCACCACGCTGATTTAAGACCTCATTCGAATTAGTCCTGCCCAATATCACCACTTTATCGGCACCCAGTTCCCGTGCCGCGATCATCATTGCGACAATAGGATAGCCACCACACGCAACTGGTTTATCCTTAAAATAGGACTCCTGAACCGCCTGATAAAACGCTTTGGGTTCAAACTTTTCAATCAGTTCAAGGGTCAACGAATCTGAGGACCTAGCTTCATTGTAAGAGTAACCATGATAAAGGTCTGAAGAAGCCAGCAATAGAACATTTTTGCCCTTTGCAACCTTTGCCAGCACCTTGCCTACCCGCTCGCACTCTTCATAACTGGGAAAAAGCAACATTATCGGAACAATTTTAAAGTTCTGTAAAACCCGCTGGAGAAAAATCAGTTGCACCTCAAGGGAATGTTCTTGAAAATGAGCAGTTGGAAGTCGGACAAAAAATTTATCTTCTTTAAGCAATTCAGTCGCCATTTCCTCGTCAACGACAACATCACCCAGTGGGGTCCGCCACACCCCTTTATCAAACACCGCTGCCCCTTTAAAATCAACGCGATGGCTCGGTCCAAGCATTATAACGGTAAGGAATTCCATGCCCTGCAGCAATCTGTATGCTTTAGCTGCTGTTGGACCGGAGAACTCGATACCGGCATGGGGAACCTGAATTCCAACAATTCTGCCCGGTAACGAAGCCGGCTGAACCCGGGCAAGCATCGAATCAATTATCGACTCCAGCTTTTTCTTCTTTGCTGGATAAAACTGTCCGGCGACTGCTGGTTCTCGAACCATCTTTACCTCCTTGCTCTCTCGCGGGTAAGCGCAGACCATATCGGTCAAAAAAATCAATAACAACAACGCTACCCGGCTCAACATAAATTAAATTTACCCACTATCGAATTATATCTCAACCGGACCATTTTCCACATCGGTCGCCATAACGATCTATCACCTCTCCCTCACGCAGCGTTTCAACAACTTCACAACGATTAGGGCAACCATCGCATTCAAAAACGCGTGTTTCAAATGCAATATCAGCAATTTTAAAACCGGCAAATTTAGTGTTTTTATCCTCGGTTTCTTCGCTTGCCAGAATTGCAGCACCAATTGCCCCCATAACCAGAAAATGTTCCGGGACGGTAATCTCAAACTGTAAAGCCCGTTCAAACGCTGCCTTAACACCAACATTTGCCGCTACCCCCCCTTGAAACAACACCCGCGGCCGAATTTCCTTACCTTTTGCTACGGTATTAAGATAATTGCGCACAATGGCGTCACACAAACCGGCCAGGATATCATCAGTTGGAACACCCAGCTGTGCCTTGTGAATCATATCGCTTTCGGCAAAAACGGTACAACGTCCTGCAATTGAAACCCGGTTTCGTGCTCGCAATGCCCGCGTACCAAACTCTTCAATTGGAATATGGAGCCGTGTTGCCTGATGGTCAAGAAAACTCCCGGTGCCCGCCGCACAAACGGTGTTCATCGCAAAGTCAACCGGAATACCATCGCGGATAATGATGATTTTAGAATCCTGTCCCCCAATCTCTAAAACTGTTTGCACATCAGGGTAAAAATGAATTGCTGCAACCGCATGCGCGATGATTTCATTCTTTACAACATCAGCCTGAACCATCACACCTGCCAGCCTTCGGGCAGAACCGGTAGTCCCGACCCCAAGAATTCTTACCCCCGAATTGACATCCTGTCCCAACTCCCTCAACAACTGCCGGATTGAGTTTATCGGATTGCCCCGGGTGCGCAAATACCGACTGCTGCGCACCCGATAATCACGGTCAATCACTACCCCTTTGGTGGAAATCGAACCAACATCAATTCCCAAAAAACCTTCGACCACGTTTCCTCCTGCGCAAAAGTTCAACGAATGCCTCCAGACGGGTCACAAGCCCGGTTGGTGAAGTGTGTTCATCAAAGGATAGGGACAACAGCGGTACCCCGGACTGTTCGCATAAACGCTGTAAAGCCTCAAAGGCAATGTTTTCCGGCATACAGGTAAAAGGAAATACATGCACTATTCCATCCACTCCCTGGCGAATAAACCATGCCGCCTCGCCCACGGTTCGAATCGCCTCTCCCCCCGGACATTCTTGAAGATAAGAGTAAGCCAATCTTCGGGAGCGTAAATAACCGAAATCAACTCTTAGCAGATGACGTAAATGGTGATACAGACAACGTTCAAAAAGTACCTCAACGCCCAGCTGGCCTAATTTTTTTTCAATTTCCTGATTGGCAAACTGGTCAATTGTAAAAAAAATTTCTCCGACCAGTCCAACGCGCAGCTGACGCTTTGCGCCATTCAGATTGAACATCGCCTTCAAAGTTCGATGGGCTTGCTTAATTTCTGAAAGAGACCGCGCCGCCGTAATTACGTTCAATGCCGGCTTTATTAAAAGCTCCGCCGAAGCAAAATTTAGTGTTCTTTTTCGATTTAATAGCCTGCGGAAATCACGAGTCAAGGCGCTCTTTGCCAGCAAGAGATAAACTGCGCGACTTACGCGTAGTGGTGAGACATCAAACAACGATGGCATCAACCGAAAAATAAAATCGGATGCTGAATACTGAGTAACCGGCACCAGTTTGAATTTTTTGCCTGCCCCTTTCAAGGCACTTTCCTGAAGATAGTGATAGTAACCGAACCGACATTTGCGAGCACCGGCCGCCATTAAAATGGTATCCGCACCATATTCAATTGCTTCGATAAAATTGCCCAGGGTTATCTTAAAAGGCATACAAATCAGTTCAGGAGAAAATTTTACCCCCAGTTCAACCGTGCGCCGTGATGTCGGAGGAGGCAACACGACTTCTGCACCAAGGTCTTCAAGAAATCCCTTCAGGGCGAAGGTGTCATAACCAAAATAAGGAAAAGTGACGCGCATTAGTTTAGCCGCCCCTTTTTTCTGCGCCTTAAAAGCTCGATAAACGCCTCAATTCTGGTAACCAAACCCGCCTCACCGGTATGCTCATCAATTACTAAAAGTAAAAACGGCACACCGAAATCTTTTGCCCGTTCGCGCATAATCTCCGCAACCAGAGAATCAGGGCCACATCCCATTGAGACAACCACACAGAATCCATCGACTTTTCCTAAGAAATATTCGAAAGCATTAAACAGTTCGCGCTCGTAAACCCACCGGATGTTTTGGCTAAAACCATCGGCTCTTGATAAAACCTCATCGGGTAAATCTTCCTTTGAGAAAATTTGATATCCGTTCTGCTTGAAGGTATCAACTATCGCCCGGGAGATGAACTCATCCCCGATATTGTAAAAATGCCCAATCAGGGCAATGGATGGAGCGGTCATTTCTGCCCAATTGGAACCTGAAAAATTCAGTGGGGCGCTTTCTAACCTTCGGTGTAACTCTCCTTTTGTCTTTTCCCATGCCGACCAAACCTTTAGCGGATTAGGATTAATCTGTAAACCGGCGGCAAAATGAGCACGGAATAAGTTTCCGTTAATCGTGGGCGCTATCAACTTCACCTTTTCGCCAATCAGCATCCGCGCCACATCAACAATTCCAATCATCTTGGGACAAGCAAACAGCTTATCGCCTAACCAGTTTAATCGAGGGAAAAAAACGGCTTCAACATCATCCTTCAATTGAAGTAGATGACCGGCAACGATTTTGATTGGCAGACAAACCTCACTGGGAACGTACAGAAGTCCCATTTGAAGCGTCTCCTCGTCCGTTTTACGGCTTAAAACAACTTCCCCTCGCAGTTCCTCTAAAAACCGCTTCCAGAACCTACCGAAACGGTAATACAAAAGGGCACGAGGAATACCAATTCTCATCTCGGCTTTATTCTATTCCTTACGCACGGTAAAGTCAATACCTTTGACGATTTTTAAACCGTGTTGGCGCTAATCCGAAAGAAGCAAGTGTCTGCAGCCCCTGCTCAACGCCATTGCCTAAATCCTCTACTCTGTGGGCATCAGAACCAATAGTGAATGTGGTAACACCGAGTTTAATCGCCCGGGCAATAATTTTACTCTTGGGATATGGCTCCTGCTCGCCCCGTCGTAGGGCTGAACAATTAATCTCCAGACCGGTTCCTGATTGCGCAATACATTCTAACATCAAATCGATTTTGGGCTCAATATAGGTTAAAAACTGAGTACCAACTTCGGGCACGATATACTTACGCCAGATGTCAAGATGAGCTAAACAGTCAAAAAGTTGTGAACCGGCGGCTGCTCGCACATAATCAAAGTAACGCTGTGCGATGAATTCCGGCCCGCGGGGTCTAAGGTGTTTCCGAAAATCAATTAACTCGTGATTAGAAGTAATTGCAATATGGTCTAAACAGTGAACGGCACCGAGTACATAATCAAACCGATAACGGTTGAGAAAATCGGCTATCTTCCCTTCCAGCCCCATTTCGTATCCGACCTCAACCCCAGCACCTATTGTCAGTTCGGGAAACTCTTGGCGGGCATTCTCGACTTCTTCCAAATAAATACTTACCCAATCAGAATCAAGCGATACCGCTTGTCCCGCCACCATCACCCGTTCAATTTCCGCTCGAGCCGGATCTGGTTCGTAATGTGTTGTAAAACACAACTCTTTAATCCCAATTTGCAGCGCATATCTACAGTAATCAGCAATTCTCCCCTGAGCATCACTTGAAAAATCAGGGTGGATATGGTAATCAACCACACTTCACCTCAAGCTCAAACTGACCGTTTAAATCAAACTTCCAGTCCTCGGTGCGGACGGCGCCCAGTTTGATTCCCAATCGTCCTACCTTTTGATGTCGCCAGTAGCCAGCAATAGCAATTCGCCATGCACTTTTGTTTGAACTGTAACTGGAACCAATACGCATCGCACCTGGTTCGGGCACCGTTAATCCGACTCCCCTGCCTGAAATAATAAAACGACTCACAGCGAAGTCAGTTCCCAAGTTACCGATTTTCATCCCGCTACTTAAAGATATCAAGAGACCCTGACCGCCTGAATAATCGGCATATTCATCTTCCACCAACAGTCCCAATCTTGCCCGTCGCCATTTGGTTGATACCTCGACCCTCGCCCGACGAGAACGCTCCTGTTCCATCCGGTATATTCGGCCCAGGAGGCACTGGATTTCAATCCCATTATTCTGGAAAACAGCATTGATATTGACTCGTGCGGGAATCGAGTCAACCAGATAATCTCGCTGGGTATTACCGCTCAAACCAAATTGGAGGTATTTTAACTTGTAGATTAAATTGCCGATCAGGTCAAAATGTTCCCGACGTCCGGTTAAACTGTAAATTCTACCTGCTGGTGAAAAAAAACGAGACTGATAGATTGTGCCTCGTATCTGAACACGAATCTTATCTGTATCAAATCCGAGCCGCCCCGCCAGTGCCCTTGCTGAATTAGAAGTAAAGGATTGTGCGATTTCAATATCTCCGTATCGGGAATTATTACCATAACTGGCGTAAAGACTTAAACCGCCAATCGTTCTACCGTAAAATGACCCCAGTGTATCCCGAGGCGAAAACGGGCGGTCAAAGTTAACGCCATAACCGGCAACACCGAGTTTTAATACCCTACCCTGATAATTTGCCATACCCCCAACCAGCTTCTGGCCTAACTGATTTTTGTTAATTTGCGAAGCAGAGTCATGGACACCAGAAAAAGTAATTTTCTGTACCGTGCCATCGGAATGGAGTACGGCATCCCGCAAAGTATAACTACCAAAAACCGTGCCCGTAAAAAACCCAAAATTGTAACTGACCTTTATCCCCCGTAGATTTCTGTTCTCTTGAGCGGTCTGTGCCAATGAACTTTTCGCCTCCCGCTCAAAATTCCCCTGGAAACTGGCCCGAGCCGACGGCGCACTCAAAATCAGTCCGCGGCCAAATGATAGTAAAAAATCGCCTGCGGTGAAGCGCCACTTTTCACCGGACAATGAGACGCCACCACCGATAAAATCCATCCAATTATTTTCTCCCCGGTCTTTGTCAACTAACAAGACTATCTCACGCTCTTTGGTGAAACCTCTTATCCGGGTAAAAGCCCGGCAGTTGACGCCGTCAGCAGGAAACGAATCATACCCCATTCTTAATAATAAACGGTAGGAGCGGGCCGGGACGGAACTCAAATTTTCCTGTTGGGCAATACTGTCTTCAACAGTTTCATATAAATCTTCTTTGTCCGGGCTCGCTGGGACCATATCATCTAACAATTCCCGGGGTAAAATACAAAGCAAGAAGATAAGAATTAATGCCATTCTCCAACAACACTTACACTATGACTGTCTCCGATTTCGGGGTGATACTGACCCGAATATTCGAGGGAAAGCACACCCACCTTCACCTGCAGCCCTCCACGGTAAATCAGGGGAAATGTTTCTACTCCGCATCGGATAGCAATTTCAGGAAATATTTCAAATTCGCCCCCAAGAGACAATTTTTCCAATCGGTCGTATCTTTTAAAATCAATTGCAAATTTTAACTCTCTTATTGGTTCCCACAATCCACCAATACAAAACTGGGATGCTAAAAACGACCCGTCAGGTAACCTGGGTTCATTTAAACGCCTTCCAGTAATCGCAATTGCAGCGTGTTCGGCTCGCCAGTAAACACCGGCGTCAAACTGAGGAAGAAAACTCGTTTTGCTCTCTGCTCTCTGGATAAGAGAGTGAATACCTATACCCACCTTGAACGCATTTAACGGTTCCGCGGCGAAGTTAATTAAGGCGTCATGCTCGTAGTAGTTATCAAAACCAACGCTGGTAACGGCGATTGCGGTCGCCAATTTGCTTGAGTTCCATTTTACTCCTATTAGTCCGCAGTTTACACCATCAAGGGAGTAAAGGCGGACACAGTTAAAAACAAAAGCAAAGTTCTCTTCGGAGAAGGTGACCGCCGGATTACCACCCAGGCTGTTGCGCCAGTTGGCAACAGCCAGACCGGCTCCCATACCACCACCGGGTCCTATTGCCGGAAAATATTCAAAACTGCCCAACAAAAACAATGAGAGTAAAATCACACCGGGACGAAAGTTTGCTTAAAAATTACTTTACCCAGTAAAGAAAACGGCCGCAGTTGGGACAGGTAACAAGTTCAGTACGACATCTTACCACCAGTTCTGAGGGAAGCCGGACATAACACCCTCCACAAAACTCCCGAATCACCTGAACGACAACTCGCCCGCCATAACGTTTCATTATTCGCTCGTATTGAGAAAGAATCTTGGGGTCAATTTTCTTTGTCAGTTTTGCCCGTTCCTTTTCTGCGAGGCGAATAAGTTCTTCGGAAACTTTTACTCCTTTGAAACCAACGCGTTGATAACTCTCACTTTCAATATCGCGGAGAATATGATCAAACTCTTCAAGTGAGCGTAAGGTTTCGATTTTTGGGTTCATCTTACCTTCTCCTCAATCGTACGCACCAGTTCCAAAAACTCCTGAGGCGTTTGCGGTCCGAAAAGTTGCTTGCGTTTTGTTAATTCCTGGGCAACCATTGCTATTCGGCCCAGAGTAATCAAATATTGATTACCCGGGTCCTGAGGGGGGGCCATAACCAGAAAAAAGAGGAACACGGGCTTGTTATCAATGGCATCAAAATCAACCCCTTTTGCTGATCTGCCAACCGCAATTTCCAGTTTATCGAGAATAAGTGACCGACCGTGGGGAATGGCAATTCCTTTACCGATTCCGGTGGAACCCAACTCCTCGCGCTTTAATAAGGTCTGATAAAGCATCTCTGCTGTCTCCCCTTCCCGAATCATCGTTACCAGTTCCCGCAGGACATCTTGTTTCTTACGGCTTTTTAAATCAAGGTTAATCCTTTCAACCCTGAGTAAAGAAGTAAGATTCAAACAACACCTCCTTAATTCAATAAAAACTACTCATCTTTGATAACTTTCTGTGGCACGTCACCCCACAACCGTTCGAGACCGTAAAACTCCCGAACATCCGGTAAAAAAATATGCACAATAACATCAAAATAGTCAAGAACAATCCATTGCGCCGTTTTCAGCCCTTCGATGTGATGAGCTTTACCTAAACCTCCGGTCTCCTTACGGTTCTGGAGCGCATCAGCAATTGCTCGGGCATGTACTGTAGAGGTAGCAGTGGCAATAACAAAATAGTCGGCGAATGGTGCCGTGTCACGTAAATCAAGAATTAAAACATTCTCGCCCTTTTTCTTCAATATAATTTTTGCCAGTTTCGTTGCCAGATGCTCGGTATTCATTTCAATAAACGGGCGCTACTGTCGGGAAAAAAATTCGATAATCCTCACCTAAAATAACCAAGACATCGATAAACCGGCTCGAATCAATTTTAACCTCAACTTTAGGTAACAGGTCCTTTTTGATAGGTAATCGCCCCATCCGTTTTTTTACTTTGAGCCCTTGGGCAACCGCATGCGCATTTCTACCTAAAGAATCTCTCAAGTCAACAACAACTGTACAATCAAAATTCTCGCAGGTATCACCTGTTCCATAAACATTGAACCCCCGGGAAGTCATATCCCACGTGACAATCCAGGCAAGCCGGTTAATACCAGTTCCATTTATCACTTTAACCCCAACTCCCCAAAAATCCACGTGCTGTTGTTCGGGTCTTTCTCGCTTTTCACAACCACCGGACAAACAAGTACAAAAGAATACCACAAAACTAATATGAACAGCCCATCTATACGCGCACTTAAACAATTGGTCAAAAGAAAAAAATCGCGTCCGCTTTTATCCGCAGAACACCCATTAAGTTACAATAATTTCATCACTACTTTTTCGTTGCGATGCGGTTTTGGGCGTCAACTTGGACCTTAATCAGATTATGCTGGTGCCATTCGGACTGATCGAGATACACCATGCTCATTACTATTATTTCGTCTCCAACTTCGCCTAAACGAGCCGCCGCACCCTTCAATACACATCGGCCAGAACCTGCCCTGCCAGCAATCGCATAAGTTTCAAACCGTTCGCCGTTGTTCACATTAACAACCTGTACCAGCTCACCTGGCAAGATGTCAGCGGCACGCAGCAAATTCAGGTCGAGTTCTAAACTGCCATCATAATAAAGTTCCTTACCCGTGATATGCAATCCCTGAATTTTTGATTTGACAAATTTCCGGTACCGATTCACTGGTTTTTTGGGTTTCCCTTGTCTTTCGCTGCTGTCTTCTTGCTCTTGCTTTTACCTTTATCTTTGCTCTCCTCGGGTTTTTCTTTTGCCCCACGGACAACAAACTCAAGGTACGCCATCTCGGCCGAATCTCCGGGCCGATTGCCCAAACGATAAATCCTTGTGTACCCCCCTCTTCGATCGGCAAGCCGCGGTGCAATCTCGGTAAAGAGTTTTTTAACCAGTGTCTTGTCACTGATGACCTTAGCAACCTCGCGGCGTGCCGCCAGTGTTCCCTCACACGCCAGAGTCACCAATCGTTCTGCAAGGCGCCGTGCTTCTTTTGCCTTCGCGACGGTCGTTCGAATACGTTCATATTTTATCAGCGACGAAACGAGATTGCGCATCAAGGCAATACGATGCTCGCGCTTACGCCCTAACTTTTTAACTTTATCGCCGTGCCGCACGCTTACTCCTCCTTCTCTTCATCTCCTTTATCGGATTCTTCAACGCTGGTTGCTTTACTGATTGGTATACCGGAAACATCCATGCCCAGACTCAACCCCATATCCTCAAGGACCTTTTTCAATTCCTCCAGTGACTTTCGACCAAAGTTCTCTATCTCCAGCATCTCTTTTTCCGTGTACTGCACTAAATCAGCAATCGTTCGTATCGAAATTCGTTCGCCGGTTCTCTTGGAACGTCCCTTTTTCAAACAGTTAAGCGCTCGATTGGACAACTCAAGCTCGTCGATATCCATTGCCAGCAATTCGGCAAGCCGGTCCCGGTCACGGTACACCCGTTCCTCTTCAATAAACTCCGGTTCCTTCTCCTCCGGAACCAAGGCACCCATATGATTTTTCAAAATTGTCGCCGATTGAATCAGCGCCTCCTCCGGTTTCACCGTACCATCAGTCCATACCTCAAGCATTACCCGCTCAAAGTCGGTTCGGTCCAGTACCCGCATATTTTCCACCCAGTAATTTACCTTTTTCACCGGCGAGAAAAACGCATCGAGGAAAATCGTCCCTTCCGGTACCGTTCGGTCTTTTTTCAGCCGCTCGGCACGGATATAGCCGCGGCCATTTTCAACAATCATCTCAATATTCACTACTCGCTTGTTATCTGAAATCGTGAGGATTTTCTGGTCGGGGTTGGCAATCACTACTTCTGGAGGCACCGTCAGGTCACGAGCAAAAAAAGCCCGCTTTCCCTTAGCATGAAGATAACACGCCCGCGGTGTTTCCGACCAGAGCCGGAAGCGGATTTTTTTGATGTTTAATATTATCTCTGGGACATCTTCGACAACATCCTCAATTGTCGTGAATTCATGGGTCACACCATCGATGCGGACTTCGACCACCGCTGCTCCTTGAACCGAAGAAAGCAATGCCCGCCGCAGTGCATTCCCAATCGTAACTCCCCAGCCTCGTTCCAGTGGCGCAATGATGAACTTGGCATAACTATCCGTTGCCGTATCGGCATCGATTTCCAATTTTTCAGGCATTACAAAAGGTTTTAGCTTCATTTTGAATAAAACTCCACTATTAACTGCATATTGCAGGGAACATCCTTAACATCTTCATATTCAGGCAACCTGAGCACCTGACCAGTTAATTGCTGTTGATTGACACTCAGCCAGGGTACAACAGCTGCCTCTTTGTTGGCAACAATTGAGCTTACCAGTTTCCGTCCCCGTTCTGTTGCTACCGCAATTACCTGACCGGCTTTTACTTGATATGAAGGGATATCGACTTTCTTTCCATCGACCGTGATGTGCCCATGCCGCACAAGCTGCCGCGCCTGAGAACGCGAATCGGCAAATCCCAATCGATAGATGACATTGTCCAGCCTTCGCTCTAGTAAAATTAGCAATGCCGCAGCCGTATTAGGGCTCTTTGCTGCCCGAATGAAGTAATTACGAAACTGGGTTTCAAGTATGCCATAGAGCATCCGAAGTTTTTGCTTTTCGCGCAACTGAATTGCATAAGCGGACACCCGCCGGCGCACCGGCGTTGCCGACTCTTCACCGCGTTTCATCAGGACGCACTTATCAGACAAACACTTGTTGCCGCGCAGGAAAAGTTTCTCCCGTGCCCGGCGACATCTTTTACATTTTGTTCCAATATCTCTTGCCATATGTTACCTGTGATTATAAAACCATCTTCATTTCTGTCAATAACACCCTAAACCCGCCGTTGCTTAGGTGGCCGACAGCCATTGTGAGGAATGGGTGTAATGTCCCGAATTGAAATAATGTCCAGCCCCGCATTTTGAAGAGAGCGAATTGCTGCTTCTCGTCCTGGACCAGGGCCGCTTATCCGAACCTCAACCTTTTTGACACCCAGTGCCACCGCCTCTTTACCAGCACTCTCCGCCGCCTGACCCGCCGCATAAGGAGTTCCTTTCTTGGCACCTTTGAATCCCACTCTGCCTGCCGAAGACCAGCACAGCACAGCACCATTTGATTCGGCAATTGTCACAATGGTATTGTTGAAAGTCGTTGTAATATAAGCAACACATACCGGTGACGCTCGTTTCCTTGTACTCTTTTTTGCCATAGATTACTCCTTTTTACCACCGGTAGCGGTTGTCGCCTTCACTTTGAGGACTCCGGAAGTCTTGCGAGGACCTTTTCGGGTTCGGGCGTTAGTTCGTGTCCGCTGACCGCGTACCGGCAGTCGTGCACGATGACGCAAGCCCCGATAACAACCAATCTCGATGTAGCGTTTGATGTTTGCCGCAACTTCAGCCCGTAGTTCACCTTCCACTTTATACCCGCTTTCAATCTCCTTCCGGAGTGTTGCCAGTTCTTCGTCAGTCAAATCACCGACCCTTTTATTCGGGTCGATGCCGGTCGCAGCGAGAATTTTCTGCGCCGATGCAAGCCCGATACCATATATTGCCGGCAGGGCATAGAGCACTTTCTTACGGTCCGGTAAATCAACACCAACAATACGAGCCACTTATCCTCCTGGTAAAAAGTTTATAATTCCATTTGTTGTATTAAATATAAAATGTCCGTAATTATACACAAATAAATAGTTATTTGTCAACAATCTCCGCAAGGTATCGGGCAATCATCAGATCGTAATTCCCCGTCAGTTCAAAGGTTTTCTGTGCTAACTCCTTGCGCCGACGCTCGGATACCCGACCGTATTGTGTTAACTCTTCAATAATAATCGGGTAATAGTCCGGTCTTGGTACCGCAGTGACGAAAAACCAGTTCTTTGCTGCTGCCCGTAAAAGAGTCACACCGCCGATGTCAATCAACTCCACCATCTCCTTCAGTTGCCGTCTTTCTCTTAACCCCTGTTCAAAGGGATACAAATTGCAGACGACAAAGTCAATCGGCTCAATATCACAATCCTTACGATAAGACAGAATTCCGGCAGCGATCTTGGGATGTATGGTCTTTACCCGCCCCCCTAAAATCTCCGGAGCATTCGTCCAACTTGCCACATCGGTAACCTTTATTCCCGATTGTTTCAAGATTGCTGCCGTCTTGGAAGTGGCAAGAATCCCGTAACCACAATTCGTTAACACCCGAGCAAGTTCATCAGCGCCGGTCTTATCCCAAAGCGAAAAAATTGCCCAACGAGTGTCCACTATGCTCCGAACTTCCCGTATCTTTGGGCATGAGCAAGGAGCAGAGGCATCAACTCCAACCCGTAAACAACACCAAGCGAACCCCGCATACAAGCTCGTTCCCCAAACTCTTCAACCAGCGAGTGAATCCGGCAATACTTGGAGTAAAGCATTATCGGTACCGCATGCCACGAGTGTCCCCGCAGAACCGCAGGTGTTGAATGGTCCCCGGTAATACAAAGGACATCAAAATTCAACTCAACAATTCGGGGCACAATCTGCTCATCAAAACGTTCAAGCAGTTCCACCTTTTTTTCGAAATCCCCATCCTCACCCGCCTGGTCGAACTCCTTGAAATGAAGATAGAAAAAGTCAAACTCATCGCGGTGCTTTGCCACTGTTGTCACTTCATCATCCCAGGTCTCACCGCAATTTAGAACCTCCATACCCAACAACCGCGCCAGTCCTTTGTACATCGGATAAGCGGCGACCGCTGCCGCTCGTAACTTATACTTCTCCGGAAACGGTGGCAAATTCGGCGGCAAAGAAAATCCGCGCAGTAAAACCCAGTTTGCCCGGTCCCGATTTTTTAACACCGCACCGCTCATCTCAATAAACCGATTAGCAACTAGCGCCGCCTTTTCTGCCTCGGGCACTAACGGTTTAACTGATAACGGTGGTTTGTCCTCTTTACCCGGGTCCGAATCTGACAGAGCATCGTGCAAACCTGGCCCAGAAAAGATGACGACAAATCGATGCCCTTTACCTGCTCTTATTGAGACCTGCACATCATCAATTTTACTTATCGCCTCCTGCAAAAGGGCACACAGTTCTGCCCCTTCGGCATCACTCATCCGTTGACCGAAATTCTTTGCTCGCCGATCGGTAATCACCCCACCTTTATCAATTGTGGCAAAATTAGCTCGGCAGCATAAATCGGTCGGACTGGGTGTGAAGCCAATACCCAGGGCTTCCAGGACACCCCGACCAACTTGATATCGTATCGGGTCGTAGCCCAAAATCGCCAGGTGTGCGGCTCCCGAGCCCGGAGTTACCCCCCGGGCAATTGGCACTAAAAGACCAATACTTGCACTCACTACCAGACGGTCAAGATTCGGCACCCAAGCTGCCTCCAGCTCGGTTTTTTCGTGCTTGGGTAATCCCCCAAGGCCATCAAGCACTACCAAAAGAATCTTCTTATTGTTGGGCTCAATAGGCACTTTACTATAGTCAAACACAATCAATCATAACTAAAATAGCCCCTCAGTCAAGCCACCCCATCAGTTTTATTTTTTTAATTGCTGACGGCCGAAGGCAAGAAAAGATTCAAACCGTTGCTTGAAATTTCTTCCATTTTCCGGCAAAAGCCATACCGGGATTCTAACACTCTTCCCATCCTTGAGCACAATTTTCCACACTTCAATCCGCCAATCTTTTTTAATCCCGAACGGTAATATCGGCCTGCCCAGATACTTCTCAACGGTTTTAATCTCTCCGGGTAAAATTACCCAGCGCACGCGCCACTCCTCGTCAACCTCCTCCAGACACTCATCACTAATTATTAATCTTTTACCCACAGAATGCCAGAAACCATCGGGGTCGGCAACGAAAATTATTAGTCCATAGAAACACAAACCGAGCCCCAATGCAAGCAAAAAACCACTGATTCTGCCGCCACCTAAAACCACCACTCCGATGAGAATTATAAACCCGACAAAAAGGCTACCGGCAAAAACGGTACGGTAACGATATTCAAGCGGTATTGCCCGCTCCGGAACATTTACCGCCGAAAGAATTTTGACCTCTTCTGAACACTCCTTTCCCATTAACAATATATTATAACAAGAAATGGTTTGAAATCCAGTTTGCAATTACCTTTTAACCTATCGACGCATTTCAAGGGTTTTGCGGCTTTCACTCAGTAGTGAACCAGCCCGCGTTAATTTACGCTTTCGCACCTCGGATTTACGCAGATATGCTCCGGCAACATTGGTTTTAATTTCATACTCCGCCTTATCCCCGCCAGCAAATGCTCTTACCGAAGCCTCGTAGGCGTCCAGCCATGCCTGACGGTCCTTTGACTCATCCTCCACCAAAGTTAAATAATCCCTTCCTGCAGCCAAAAAAGCATTTAATCCTAACCCTTTTACCGGCGAAGATTTTATTATCGTCTGCAATCGCTCCAGTTCGCCTTTTGCTCGACTCAAAACAATTCGGGCACTGTCATCGACCATCCGCGCCATTGCAATCCGTTTTAAAACATCTTCAGCACCATCCCGTTCCAGCACACCCCCGAGCACTAACATCTCTGCCCTTTGCCACATTGCGAGCGCCGTTCTCCCGCTCGAGTCAATCATTTGTGCCATCATTAATATCGTACTATTTATCCGCTCTTTTTGAGAAATCTCCTTCTCTCTTGCGATATCCGACACCGGGGGCTCACTACCGCGACTTTCATTGTTGGCCAACACCGTTTCCGGCTGCACACCAACGCTCACCATCATCCATCGGGGCTGAATCATAATTGTCAGCAACAGAGTACCTCCCAATAGCAAAATCGTTACCAAAAGTACCAACCGGCGGAATCGGGCAAGTCTTGCCAGACGCTTTTCATCGGGCTTGAA
Source organism: uncultured bacterium (assembly GCA_964626075.1). Lineage (GTDB taxonomy): Bacteria > Hydrothermota > Tepidihabitantia > Tepidihabitantales > Tepidihabitantaceae > Tepidihabitans. Next base: position 332,525 of record CAZVDD010000004.1, on the reverse strand, counting down.
CTCCAATTTTCCTGGACCCTCAGGAAGATTCTCGTCAATCATACTTCACTCTACTGTGTTACGCCCATTTATTATTTGCCATCTGCGCTTATACATCACACACCCAACCAGAACATCTTAAATAAATTACAACCTTAACCTCTCAATGTCAAATTATGACGATTGGTAACTTTCTACCGCCATATCGTACTCCGGGGCCCAGCGCCTTGGCAATGAGATTAAAACTAATCACTACTTTAATAACAAAAGTTAAAACAGATAAAGTCAGCACCGTTGCCATAGCGATCTCTACAATACAACTTTCTGAAATAACCGTCTGTTAGAGAATGGCGCCTGAATTCAACACCATCTGAGATGCAAAAAGGCACCCTGAAACCGCCCCTGGAACGACCCAGTCGACCGTATGCCGATGGAAAACCCACGCCCAACTAACACTTTATCAATATGTTAACCAATTCGTTAACCTTACTTATTTGGGGGGCTCTAAATTTAATAATTCAGTTGGCATTTAAAACAGCTGAGCTGGATGTTGCCTGGTTTAAACAACTACACAACAGCCATTTTTACCTGTACTGATGAGGCTAAATTAGATAAAATCATTTATCATTGACTTATTGTGACGAAAAATGTATATATTACTTATGTTTATCAGACAATGTCATCTAACTTTCGCTACCAGAATTAACTTACTGTACTATTATTAATATGAGCATCGGGAATGCCCTGTTATCACTGTTTTTTGGTTTTTTGCCCGGTTCAATTCCATTCGGCTTTCTAACAGGTAAAATTACTGGTATTGATATCAGGACAAAAGGTTCCGGCAATATCGGGTTCACCAATGTAATGCGTACTATGGGAATCGGATGGGCGATTCCGGTTTTACTCCTTGACATTGCTAAAGGGTTATTACCAACGATGTTTGCCCGTGGAATCGGATTAACACCAACGCTCGTTGGCTTTGGCGCAATTACTGGCCACATCTTCACACCCTGGCTTGGATTTGACGGTGGAAAAGGCGTTGCGACGACCATTGGAGTCGCTGCTTTTCTTTGCCCCCGCAGCCTATTTATCGCCCTGGGAATTTATCTGCTAATTCTTCTCGTTTTCGGCTATGTTTCCCTTTCTTCGATTGTTTTTGCCCTGCTCTTTCCTGTCGTGACGCAACTTTCCTATCCAGAAAATTTACCTCTTTTACTATTCGCTATTGGAACAGGCCTTATAATTGTAATTCGCCATATACCTAACATCCGGCGTTTAGTTAACGGAACCGAACCACGGTTTGGATTGTGGCTCAAACTGTTCAGGAAAAAAGAAATATGAAAGTTGCTTTTATCGGCGCCGGACGCTGGGCAATCGCCCTGGCAATAAAACTGGCTGAGAAAAACATCAGCGTTGCTCTTTACGACACCGACACCCGAAAGCTCGAACAGCTCAATGCCAATCGACGCCATCCCGATTTACCCGAAACGGTACTTTTGCCCAAGACTATAGTTCTCTCTCCCGACCCGGAAGCAGTTCTCGAACAGGCAACAATCGTCGTTTTCGCCACCCCTTCAGCCAAACTTGTTGAAGCGGCAAATACAATAAAGCCTTTAATTCCTAAAACGGCTCAGGCGTTAGTTTCCGTAAGCAAAGGAATTGAACCCAAAACCCACCGCCGTCTTTCCGTTGCTCTCCAGGCAATAATTTCTGCCCCCCCGGTGGTTGTCCTTGCTGGACCAGCGATTCCTTACGATATGGTCCAGGGCGACCCAACATCACTGGTTGCAGTATCAGAAAATGAAGAAGCGGCTCAGCAAATCCGCAACCTTTTTACCGTCTCTAATTTACGAATTTATCACCACACCGATGTTGTTGGCGTCGAAATTGCTGCCGCTTTCAAAAATGTCATCGCCATCGCCGCTGGCATCAGCGATGGTTTGGGCCTCGGCCTTAACGCAAAAGCAGCACTTTTAACCCGGGGGCTGGCAGAAATCACCCGACTCGGTCTGGCACTAAACGCCAATCCCTTGACTTTCTCAGGCCTTGCCGGAATGGGTGACTTAATTGTCACCGCCTTTTCTCCTTACTCTCGCAATCACCAGTTAGGATTGATATTGAGCAAAGGGAAAGACTTCCCAAATGCCCAAACAGAACTGACCGGTGTTGCCGAAGGCGCTATCACCGCCCTTGCTGGGCGAGAACTCGCCCTTAAAATGCACGTCGAAATGCCCATCACCGAAGAGATTTACCGCATTCTTTACCAGGGGACAAAACCATCAGAGAGCATTGAACGGTTACTAAACCGTCCTTTAAAAAGGGAGTTTTATTGAAATGAGCCCTCAGAAATTTTACTCCGTTGCCGCGGTATGCAAAAAGTTGGGAATTCAGCCCCATACACTCCGCTACTGGGAAAAAGAGTTTGAAATAAATTTCAAACGTAACTCCGCCCGTCGTCGTATCATCTCAGCGGAACAGTTAAAGAAATTGGAATTAATTCAGCACCTCATTCATCGGGAAAAAATGACCATTAAAGGTGCCAAGCGTAAACTGGCAGTAATGAGTGCCGCTGAAGAAAAAATTTCGCAAACAAAAGACCGCTCGCAACTGCTCCAATGGTTAAAGAAAGAGTTAATTGAACTCCGCGCCATAATCGAAGGCGAAAGCCCGCCGGTTCCTTAGCCAATTTTTAAGACAGCCCGCTGATTCTGCCGTCGTCAGCAATATCAATTTTCAAGGCATTCGGTCTCTTTGCCAATCCTGGCAGTAATTCCATTTCCCCTGCCACGGGCACGAGATAACCGGCTCCGGCGCGTATATGCACTGCCGAAATCGTTATCTTAAACCCGGTGCAGGCGCCAAGACAGTCCGGGTCGTCACTCAAAGAAAGCGGCGTCTTGGCAATACAAATGGGCAGTTTATCGTACCCCAGCGCATAAACCCTTTTGATATCCCGTTCGGCGCGCGGCGTGTAAATTACTCGTTCAGCGCCGTAAACCTTTTGAGCTACCGTTTCAATTTTATCTTCAACGCGCATCGCTGCGTCGTAAATTGGTTTATTCGCACCGGGTTTCTGTTCTATCTGTTCCAACACCGCCTGTGCCAGCTCTTCGCAACCTTTACTACCGGCACTGTGGGGCGCGCAAATCGCCGCCCGAACACCCAGTTCCTCACACGACCTGACAACAAGGTTTAACTCGTCCGGTGAATCGCCTTCAAAACGGTTAACCGCCACCACCGGTTCCATTCCGAGTGTTCGACAATTGTCAATATGCCGGCGCAAATTTTCCAGACCAAACAAGAGATGACGCAACATTCCTTTACGGGCATCGTGTGCTCCCCCCTGATGCTTTAAGGCACGCATCGTTGCTACCAGCACGCAACCATCAACCTTTAACCCACCAATCGGCGCCACCAAGTCAACAAACTTTTCTGCGCCCAGGTCGGAACCAAACCCGGCTTCAATTACCGTTAGTTCGGCAAGTCGCAAAGCAGCATTGGTGGCAATAATTGATGCGGTACCATGAGCGATATTGGCAAAAGGACCGGTGTGGATCAACGCCGGTGTGTTTTCCGTCGTCTGCACTAAGTTGGGTTTAATCGCATCCTTCAAAAGGGCTGCCATCGCACCAGTCGCCCCGAGATCGCTCGCGGTAATCGGCTTGTCGTCGAAACTTAAGGCGACGAGGATACGTGCTAATCTTTTTTTCAAATCTGCGCGGTTTAATGCCAGCGCCAGAATCGCCATAATTTCTGAAGCGGCTGTAATAACACAACTATCCTCCCGCGCTGGTCCGTTACTCTTGCCTCCCAATCCGACCACCATCGATCGCATCACCCGGTCGTTCATATCAATTGTCCGGGGAAAAAATATCTCTCGTTCGTCTATCCCTAACGGGTTGTCAAAATGGAGCGAGTTGTCGAGCATTGCCGAAAGCAAATTATGCGCCGAACTTACCGCATGGATATCGCCGGTAAAGTGTAAATTGATATCTTCCATTGGCAGCACCTGAGAATAACCACCACCCGCCGCACCGCCTTTAATACCGAATACCGGGCCAAGCGAAGGTTGGCGCAGTACGACAATTGACTTTTTACCCAGTCGATTAAATGCCATTGAAAGACCGATCGAAACCGTCGTTTTGCCCTCACCAAACTTGGTGGGAGTAATGGCGGTGACAAGCACAAGTTTACCAGTCGGTCGGGATTTAATTTGCTCCAGTAACCGAACCGAGAGTTTCGCTTTGTAATTGCCGTAGGGCAGAATTAAATCCATATCGGTTATTCCCAGCATTTTGGCAATCTCCCAGATTGGTAAAAGTTTTATCTTCTGAGCAATTTCTATATCCGATAACATCTTCACTCCCCTGCCGTTAATGCCACACTGCCAAACATCGCCGCAGCAATCACCGCTGCAACGCTAAAGAAAGTAATAGCAGCCGTTGTCGCACTGTGGCGATAAACCCGCCCACTATCCCGAAGCGAAAGCCGCACCGCAACAGTATCATCGGCTGTAACTTGAATCCATCTTGTACCGGTACGCACCGCATCACGTTCGTAACTGGCAATAAGCCCAAACCGGTACGTGTCAAAATCTTTTTGCGCTATCTTCTGCCAGAAAATCTCGGGCGTTTCTTCTCGATAAGCAAGATAAACCTGTTTCGGTGGAAAAAGACTGACAAAATGTTTCCCGGGTAAAACTGAGAAATCCTGCACCTCGTTGCTGATCATCAATCTCTGTCCATCGAGATAAACCTCCGCTGGAAATGTGTCAATCACAACCTTAAGATAGCCAATTCCGGCGCCGCCTTCGTCAAAAAACCATTCCCCTTGCGGGCTTAGGGCGTCTTTTTTGCCTTGGCCGGAGTCTGCCGGCGTCTGCGGAACATCTATTCGAAATCGCCCGGCACCTTCATCAATCACATCAACCGTCTTATCGGCACCCGCCCAAACTGAGGGCGTCAGGAGATTGAGTATAAGAAACAATGACAACAACCGGCGTATCATCCAATAAGTTTAACCTGTTCGGCGAACTGTTCAATCTCGGCTTCCGTGTTGTAAAAGTGGGGGGAAATCCTGAGGCAGTTTTCGCGCACTGAGACAATAATTCTCTGTTCCTCAAGTCGTTTTTGAAGTTCCGTCATACTGGTACCATTCCGACGGCAAGTTAAGATGCCCGCCCGCTGATTGACATTCTCCGGAGTTAGAATCTCAAAACCAAGCTCCTGCATTCGGGTGCGAAGTTGTTCAACCAACCTATTGATTCTGCTATTGACATTGTCAATGCCAAAATCAAGGAGAATTTTCAACGCCTCTTGCAGTCCATAAATCCCCAGATAATTTTTAGTCCCCTCCTCGAATCGCCAGGCACCCTTTTTTAAGGGCTTTGGGTTAAAGCAGTCGTTAAACTCCCGCCACTCGCACGAAAGCCAGCCGAGATTAAAAGGTTTAAGATGCGGCAGAACCCGGGAATTCACATACAATACACCGCTGCCCTGGGGCGCTAAAAGCCACTTGCCACCTCCGGCAACGACAAAATCGGCATTAAATTTACTAATATTAGTAGCAACCGCCCCCAAACCCTGAATGGCATCGACTATAAAATAAATCTGCCTTTCTTGGCAAAACCGACCAACAGTCTCAACATCAAATCTCGCACCGGAAAGAAAATGCACCCAATCCAATGCGATCGCACGGGTGTGTTCATCGACCAGGCGAAATACACATTCCGGCCCCTGAGTAAGTTCCGCCGCGGTGACAAAACGTTTTTCAATTTCCGGTAAAAGCAGATGATACGGATAGAAGTTTGAAGGAAAGGCGTCCTTCATCATAATCATATTGTCATCCCGCTCCCAAGGAATGGAACCGATGGCAATAATAATTCCGCTTGAGGTATTTTTCACAAAAGCAACTTCTGTCTGCTTTACCCCCATCAGTTGAGCAGCCATTCGCCGGGTCCTTTCGACAACACCTTCCGCCTCCTGATAAGATACCGAACCCTGTTCTGCTGCCTTTTTACAGAATTTAGCAATACTCCGGACAACCGGAATTGGTAACGGTCCGGTGCCAGCGTGATTCAAGTAAATCCAGCGATTAACTACCGGAAAAAGTTCCCGGATTCGATTGACTTCTCCAGTTACCATCAGGTTCAATTTTCGCTTTTAAAATTGGAGTGTCAATTTATCCCTTTTTTGAAAATAAATTGGTTTGGAAACAACGCCTACTTTAATCGCCTTCCGCTGCTTACCTTATTGATAAAAAAGCCCGCCGCAACCTTCACCTTGTCCGGCTAAGAGAATTGCACTAGCTTGTCTTGAAAAAATACTGCCTCTTCGCTAACCTCTTTCGCAATACTACCGAAAAGCCTCAGGGATTTCATTATACTACACCTCCTTATTTACAACACTCCTGACGCTGCTGGAACCCTCGCGATGAGCTTATTTTCTGATTAACACCGTTTTCTTGACATAATAAAATAATTGTTTATACTTAATTATCATAATAAAGTTGGATTCTGTTATGTCCTCGGCAAAATCCGGGTAATAAACTTGTTTAACACCTAAAATTCTTGCCGGGAGAATAAAAATTCTGTGGTATAAAAAGGAGAGGTTATGACCCAGGAAGAGCTAAAAAGCAAAAAGATAAGTGAACTTTACGAGATTGCCGAATCTCTTAACATCCCCGATTACCGGGATAAGAAAAAACACGGGCTGATAATGGCAATTCTCGAAGCCGAAGCACGCCAGCAGGCAACTGAAGGCGGGGAAGGCGGTGTAAAAGTGGATGGCGTTTTAGAAATTCTCGAAGAGGGATTCGGGTTTCTTCGTTCCCCGGAATACAGTTACCTGCCCTCTTCAGACGACATCTATGTTTCACCTTCACAAATCAAACGGTTCGGCCTACGGACTGGCGATACAATTACTGGACTTGCCCGCCCTCCGAAAAACAGCGAGCGCTATTTCGCTCTGTTAAAAATTGAAACCATCAATGGGATACCTCTTTCCGCTGAAAGGCCCCGAATTCCTTTTGATGCTTTAACCCCTCTTTACCCTCAGGAACGCATTAAACTTGAAGTACTGTCCCAGAACGACCTCTCAATGCGCGTGGTTGATTTGTTTACGCCTATTGGAAAAGGACAGCGCGGCCTGATCGTTTCCCCACCTCGTGCCGGTAAAACGGTACTACTCCAAAAGATTGCCAACAGTATTACAATCAACCATCCAGAAATAAAACTGATTATCCTGCTAATTGATGAACGACCTGAGGAGGTAACCGATATGGAACGTTCGGTGAAAGCAGAAGTTATTAGCTCGACTTTTGATGAAGTTCCCGAACGCCATGCCCAGGTAGCCGATATGGTTTTAGAAAAAGCCAAACGGCTGGTTGAAAACAAACACGATGTCGTAATCCTACTGGACTCAATCACAAGACTGGCGCGTGCTCACAACCTTGTCGTGCCCCATTCAGGCCGAACCCTGTCCGGCGGGCTGGACTCAAACGCCCTTCAGAAACCGAAAAAGTTCTTTGGTTCCGCCCGAAATATTGAAGAAGGCGGTAGTCTGACGATTATTGCAACAGCGTTGATTGAGACCGGCTCCCGCATGGACGAGGTTATCTTTGAAGAGTTCAAAGGCACCGGCAATATGGAACTAATCCTTGATCGACGACTGGCAGACCGGCGAATATTCCCAGCAATTGACTTACAACGGTCCGGCACCCGCAAAGAAGAACTTCTGCTTTCGGAGTTTGAACTAAATCGTATCTGGGTACTGCGCAAACTACTTGCCGAACTGAACCCCGTAGAGATGATGGAATTCGTCCTTGACAAAATGCGATTAACCCGTAATAATAAAGAGTTTTTGGAATCAATGAGTGAAAGTTAAAGGAGTAGATTATGAAACAGAAAATTCACCCCAAGTATGGGGAGTGTATCGTAACCTGTGCCTGCGGTAATACCTTTAAAACGCGCTCGACAAAGGCAAAACTTCATGTCGAGATCTGTTCCGCCTGTCATCCGTTTTTCACCGGCAAACAGAAAATCGTTGATACCGCGGGCCGGGTGGAGAAATTCCGGCGGCGCTACGGTCAAACGGAACCAAAAGCTAAAAATAAGTAAATTCCGTGGGGACAACCACCGAACAGCTGGAACAACTCGCTGACCGATTAAAAAAACTTACGGAGTTTCTTTGAAATCGACCGCCGGCGTACCGAACTCATTGAGTTAAACAAAAAAGTCTCGGAACCAAATTTCTGGAACAATTCACAACAGGCACAAACGGTAATGCGGCGCATTGCGCTCCTCACCGATTTGATCACTCGAGTTGATCAACTCCACCAGGAATTACATGAAACCCGCGAATTAGAAAGACTCTTTGCCTCAGAGAGCGACGAAACAGTTGCTGGCGAACTTCAGGACAATATTAATCGTATCGAACGGAATCTCGAAGCGCTGGAGGAAAGGGCATTATTTAATGCCCCGGATGATAACCGCGATGCCATACTTTCAATCCATCCTGGTGCCGGTGGCACTGAGTCTTGCGACTGGGCTGAGATGCTCCTTCGACTTTATATCCGTTACATTGAAAATCAGGGGTTAAAATACGAGATTCTGGACCATCAACCTAACGAAGAAGCAGGAATTAAAGATGCTACGATTGAAGTCACTGGACCATACGCCTACGGACTTTTAAAATCGGAAATGGGTGTTCATCGACTGGTTCGGATCTCACCTTTCGACGCCAACCAACGCCGCCACACCAGTTTTGCCGCCGTGACCGTTCTGCCGGTTGCTGAAGAAATTGAAGTCGAAATTAACCCCCAAGACCTAAAAATTGAAACCTTCCGAGCCGGCGGACACGGTGGGCAGAATGTCAACAAAGTAAGTTCTGCGGTACGCATTACACATATCCCCACCGGTATTATTGTTACCTGTCAAAACGAACGCTCCCAATTCCAAAACAAACAGAACGCCCTCAAAGTCCTGCGCTCGCGGCTCTACGAGTTCTACAAGAGAAAACAAGAGGCGGAAATGCAGAAATTCACCGCGGCGAAAACTGACATCGCCTGGGGCCATCAGATTCGCTCTTATGTTCTGTTTCCTTATCAACTTGTAAAAGACCATCGTACTGGATATGAAACCCACGATGTCGCTGGGGTGCTCGACGGTCACATTGAAGGGTTTGTTCACGCTTTTCTGATTCAGAAACAAAGTACTAAATAATTTCTTGACAAATGGAATTTTTTCGTTATTAAATGTTGAACAGCACAAATAAAGGAGGAAAAGTGAAAGTAATGGTCGATAAAGAACTGTGCACCGGTTGTGGTCTCTGTGCCGACTCCTGTCCTGATGTGTTTGAACTGGAAGGTGATTTTGCTGTGGTAAAAGTGGACCAGGTTCCCGCCGGAGCCGAGGAGTGCGTTCAGCAGGCGGCTGAAGACTGCCCGGCAAGTGCAATCAAGGTTGAGTAATTAAGTATTGTAGAGATAATATCCACACTGTAGCCCAATTTGTTATTGTTATTATAAAGGGGGCGCAAAGTTTACTTTAGCGCCGCATTTATTTGTTTACGCAATCGGGCGAGTTCAGCCGGCAGCCCTTTCACTTTTAAGCGCCGATTACCGTCAATTTCTACCTCATTCAAAACCTCACCAGCGCTTAAGATAATAGAAACCAGGTCCCATCGTTCCTGGGGTACGGTAAATGTTCTAACAACCAGCTGGCTATCTATAAAAGCGGCTATTCGATTTAATAAATTATCAATTCCCGCGCCGGTAACCGCGGAGATGAAGATTGCATCCGGATAAAGTGCTTTCAAGCGGGTAAGTCGCAGGTCGTCGAAAACTCGGTCAATTTTGTTTAACGTTAAAATAATAGGTTTTCCTTCAACGCCTATACTCTGAAGGGTCTCGTTCACAACGTCAATTTTTCGTTCCACCATAGCATCACTGACGTCGGCAACATGAATTATCAAATCAGCGTACTTGATTTCCGCCAATGTGGAACGAAAACTGGCAACCAACTGGGGCGGTAGATTTCGGATAAATCCTACCGTATCGGTAAGAACTATTGGGACACCACGATGCCCGGACAACACTCGTGTGCTGGCATCGAGCGTAGCAAACAGTCGCTCAGAAACCTTAACCTGCGAGTTGGTTAGTCGATTGAATAACGATGATTTACCCGCATTGGTGTAACCGGCAAGGGTCAATTGAATAACATCATTCCGACGCTTCCGCTGTATCGCCCGCTCCTGCTCGATTCTTTTAAGCTGCCTGCGCAAAGTCGTTATACGCTGTTCAATCCGGCGTCGGTCTACCTCGAGTTTTGTTTCTCCTGGACCCCGCGTGCCAATACCTCCTCCCAATCGGGACATCGCAATTCCTAAACCGGTTAAGCGCGTCTTAATATACTCTAATTGAGCAAGTTCAACCTGGACTTTTGCCTCAGCGGTTCGAGCATGAATCGCAAAAATATCAAGGATCACTGCAGTCCGGTCAATTACTCTCACACCGATAATTTCTTCCAGATTGCGCAATTGAGTCGCACTCAATTGGTCATCAAATATCACGAGTTGAATATCGTACTGATGGCAGATTTCTCTAATTTCTAACGCCTTACCATTACCAATCAATGTTGCCGGGTCGAGTTTGGGGCGTACCTGAATTAGCCGTTCAACGACCTCACCGCCCGAAGTTCTGGTCAATGCTGCCAGCTCCTCGAGCGCTTCCATCTTCTCCCCGCGTTGGTGACTTGATGCTATTACACCAACAAGTAGGATTCTGGTACTCATTGACGAACTTGCCGCAAAACAAATAAAATTCGATGGATAAATGTTGTCAAAGAACCGAGAGCGATGATAATTAGTGCCCCAAGAAGAACTTTTTCCCCGGGAATCAACGCCCCGGCCACCAGAATTAACACCCGTATCGGGCGTTCAAAAAAACCTACCTGGCATTCTTTACCGATACCTTCGGCTCGTGCTCTTACATAACTTACCAAGTAGGAAAAAATTAGCGCCGCTAATACCACCAGTACCCCCAAGCGATTGTTAAGACAGTAATACCAGCCAATACCGGCATAAACTACGCCTTCGCTAAATCGGTCTACTGTCGAGTCGAGAAATGCACCTTCTGGTGAAACCTTCCCCGTCCTTCGAGACAACTCACCGTCCAACGTATCACAAAGCCCGATGCATATCACGACTAAACCTGCCCAGAAAAACTTTCCGAACGCAAAAAGTAAAGCTGCTAAAACACTCAGCGGAACTGCAGTTATTGTCACCGCGGTAGGTGTTATACCAAATTGCGCCAGCAGAAAAACCGCCGGCTTCAGTAATTTTCTACCTTGTTGTTTAGTCTGGTTCCTCATAAATTGTTTCAAACCGCAGTCCGGTCCCGGCAACTACAACAACGACTTCGCCTTTTAACTCACGGTTACCGACCGCTTCCAGTATCTCCGAAAATGTTCCCCGTATTACCTCCTCAAATTTCTTTGTTAACTCCCGACATAAAGCTGCTTTCCTTTCTCCCCAGAGATTTCTCATCTCCTCAAGAAGTTTTTTAACCCGTAAAGCCGACTCGCAAAAAATCATTGTTCTTGGCTCATGAGTTAAAGCCTTCAACCGCTTCTGTCTGCGTCCAGCTCTTTTGGGTAAAAAACCCTCAAAAGCAAACCGGTCTGAAGGTAACCCCGAGACGACCAGTGCTGCGAGTAATGCCGATGCCCCGGGGATCGGAAAAATTCTGAACCCCTGCGCTATCGCCTCTCTTATTAAGTAATATCCTGGGTCAGAAATCCCCGGTGTTCCGGCATCACTCACCAGAGCAACTGTTTTACCTTCTGATAATAACTTTATAATTTCTGGTGTGTGGCGTAACTTGTTGTATTCATTATAAGATATCAGCCGATTTTTTATTCCGAAATGTGTTAAAAGTAATCCAGTGTGTCTCGTATCCTCACAGGCGATGACATCTGCTTTTGTAAGCACCTCAAGCGCCCGGTGTGTAATATCGCCAAGGTTACCGATGGGAGTAGAAACCACATAAAGCCCGGCTGGCAATTGGGAGTAATTCAACCTTTTTTTCACAATTCAAAAAAATCAACCCGACCAGTTTCGGTATCAAGCGTCGCAACAGTACTTCGACCGGTCAACCAGCCGCCAGCTTCTCCTGGGTTAACAACTACCGGATAACCCGATTCGTAACGGACTTGATGAGTGTGTCCATGAATGTAAAAGTCGCACGGCGGTATTGGGTTCGCTGGCTGATGGGTGAAGCAAACTTTTTTTCCTGCTACCGTTAACTCGCCTCGACCGTCAAAAACAGTAAACCTCAGCTGCGCCGCCGCATCTTTAATTGAGATGCGGTCGCCATCGCAATTGCCCAGTACAATAAAAAACGGAACCTTAAGCGGTTTAAACTCTTTCAGAACAAACGGCGCCACCAAATCTCCACAATGTAAAACCTGTTCCACTTTCAGTTCATTGAACAACTTTACCGCCAAACGCACTCGGTCGAGGTTGTCGTGGGTATCGGAAATCAGTCCAATAAGACTCATCGCAACAACTTAATCAATTCTGATAATTCGCCCATTCTTAACGGATGTCGCAGTTTCCGCAACGCCTTAGACTCGATCTGCCGGACCCTTTCCCGGGTAATGTTAAATATCTGACCAACCTCTTCCAGGGTTCGAGGCTGCCCGTCTCCTAAACCAAAACGGAGTCGAAGCACCTTCTCTTCGCGCAACGTTAACGTCTTCAAAGCCTCTTCCAGTTTTTCGCCTAAAAGTTTGACCGCAGCATCGTGGGAAGGAGAAACTGTCTTGTCATCGTATAAAAAATCGCCAATAAAACTTGACTCCTCTTCATCAATCGGTTTATCAATTGAGACCCCAAACTGGGCAATCTTTTCTAACGCCTCCAGTTTTTCCTTCGGAGTCGAAAGCCGCTGAGCGAGTTCAGCCATTGTTGCTTCCCGGCCACAGGTCTGAAGAAACCGGCGCTGAACTTTGGCCACCTTGTTTATCGCATCGATGATGTGCGCTGGAACTCTTACCGTACGCGACTGGTCGGCAATCGCTCTGGTTATCGCCTGTTTTATCCACCAAGTTGCGTAAGTCGAAAACTTGAACCCCTTGCGATAGTTAAACTTTTCTACCGCTTTGATTAAGCCAACATTACCTTCCTCCAGAAGGTCGGCAAACTCCAATCCGCGATTAACATAGCGCTTGGCAATAGAAATCACAAGTCGAACATTGCCCTCAATCATCCGATCACGAGCTGCCAGGATACGCCGTTCATACTCAGCCATTGATTGAAGAATCCGCTTGATTTGTGGAGAGGTTTTCCTGCCCAAAAAATCTACCGCCTCCCGCAGCCGTTTCCTTAACTCTTTTACCTCCTCGCCTTTTTCTGTTTTTTCCTTTTCCAATCGATGCAGCTCGTCGCGCAAAGTCAGTACCGTTTGCGCAGTGGATTTGAACTCGTTTAAGAAATCGTTTATTATATGATGCTGCAGCGACATTTCCTGAATGCGCTTAATCACCCGGCTACGTAGTTCCTGTATCTGTTTCTTTCTCCGGACAGACAACCGTCCCCTTTCTAAATCAGCAATCTCTTCAGCTAATCGTCCCACCTCACGAACTCTACGTATGAACCCTTTCTGTTCTTTCGCCAGCGCCTTTTTGTCAAAAAGACATTCAAATTCTACCCGGGCAATCTGGTCAAGAGAACGGGTTCCTTCTTCAATCGTCTTGCATTCCTCAACCAACCGCCTCATCATCGCAACCGGTTCAAACAAGTATTGAATTAAACTGTTGTACCCCTCCTCCATCTCGCGCGAATACTTAACCTCTTCTTCCCGTGATAGTAAGGGCAACTTTGCTAGTTCTCGAAAGTATGCCTTGGTTGGGTCGTCTGTTCTTTGCACTACCGGTTTGGGCCCTCGACGGGGCAACATAACTTCTTCAGGTGTATGACTATCAGTCATCTGAATTCCATTCCGGTCGAGGTCGGCAATTAGTTCTTCCAGTTTTTCTGGGGTGGTCAAAACTTCATCGGGCAACAACTCCTCCAGTTCGTCGTAGGTAATTTGTTTGTCAATCGCCGCCCTTTTGTAGACAATCTCCAACCAGTCTGGTTGTTCGGACTCAGTAGTATCTTCTTTAACTACTGGCACCTTTTTATTCTTTTTGATACCTTTCATCTTAAATTCTCTACTTCTTTTCATACACCTGTCCACCCCTTTCTTAAACAACTCCTTTTAATAACCGATTACGTTCCTGCAACAAAAGTTCGACCAGTGCCTTATCACCAGCGCGGTCTGCCTCTTCAATCTGCTGGTGGAGCCAACGCGCCCGGAACTGCCGCACTCGGTTACGGAACTCCTCTTCTGAAGGCAGCATCCCATCGCTAATGACCCATCGGGCAATCCGCTGCCGTGCCTCATCATCGTCTATTAAATCCATCAACAAAGCCGGTCCAAATCCTGGTTCATCACAGATCTGCTCGGCAAGCCGGGCAATCTTCCTAAGTGTCTTATCCTGGACAGTATCGGAAAAGGAAAATTCCACTGCCACCAAAGCAAACTGGCGTTTTTGAACCAGCGCCGCGACCAGATTTTCTTCCAGTATCGACCCGGCTGACTTTATCAGTGAAGGAACTAGTTCTGTTTTTGACCTTTCTGCTACCTTGCCATTCAGCAAAACTCTTTGGTTAATGTTAAAAACATTGGCAATTCGGACGGCATAAAGTTCCCGGCTCGCCTCATCGGGAATCATCGCGAGTAATGACCGCAACTCCTCGATTACTACACGCTGCTCAGCAACCGTTTGTGGCATCTTCTCGCCAACCACAAAGTCGACAAAGTCGCGTCGCCGGCTTACCAGGCCGAGAAAATTTTCCCGCCCCTTCGTTCGCACATAACTATCCGGGTCGTACCCTTGCGGTAGTAATACGATTCCCGGGTCAATACCTGCCGCAAGTAAAGTGTTAAGTGACCGCCAGCAAGCCTTTTTCCCGGCCTCGTCACCATCATAGCAAAGGACCGCCTGCCTATTGTACCGCCGAATCAGTACGGCTTGCGCAGCGGTAAGTGCAGTTCCCATACCAGCAACAACATTGTTAAATCCGTTATCGACCAGCGTCAACAGGTCAAAATTACCTTCCACCAGTATCGGAATTTCCTCGCGGATATATGATTTTGCCTGAAAAATTCCGTAGAGTATTTCGCCCTTATGAAATATCGGCGTGTCGGGGGAATTCAAGTATTTCGGTTCGCCCTCACCTATTACCCTGCCCCCGAACCCAATTACCTTTCCGGAGACGGAAAAAATCGGGAATATCACCCTCTCCCGAAAGTAATCGATTAAACCATCGTCCTTCTTGACCACCAATCCCGCCTGCAGCAATAGTTCTTCGGCGATACCTAAACGTCGTGCCGCACCTCGTAACATATTACCGCCCGGAGCAAACCCCAACCGAAAACGCTTAACGGTAGAGTTGCTCAAACCCCGTTTCTGAATGTAATCCTGTGCGGTAGCCGATTTTGTAAGGCACTCCTCGTAAAATCGGGACACCTTTTCACAGACATCATAAAGGGTTTGGCGCTTGTCACCGCCGCGCTCTTCTTCAATTGTTATCCCCAACCGCTTTGCCAGAAACTTCACCGCCTCCGGAAACTCCATTTTTTCGTATTGCATCACAAAAGTTATTGCGGTACCGCCTGCGCCACAGCCAAAACAGTGGTAAGACTGCCGCTCCGGGCTTACATAAAATGACGGCGACCGTTCGACGTGAAATGGGCACAACCCGCGGTAGTTTCTCCCGACCTTTTTTAAAGCAACATAACCACTGATTAACTCTACGATATCGGTTTCCTGCCGAATCCGCTCAATAACCTCAGGTTTAATCATTATTGCCCCGCAGTCTCACTAAAGTAACACCCATCCCACCTTCTCTTGGCTCGGCAAACCTCACTTCGCTAACTCGCTTGTCTTTACGAAGACGGCGCCATAACATCTGACGCAAAGTTCCTGTACCTTTGCCGTGCAGAATTGACAACTCTTTTGCACCGGCGGCTTCGGCTTCAGCAAGAAATTGATTGAGCGCTTCCTCGGCTTCTTCGCGTGTCATCCCCCGAATGTTGAGCCGGGGAACGAATTCAAATTCGTCCATCTGCATTATAGAAGTTTCGGCTAAATTCTGCTTAACAACAACCAGCGTTTCTGCCGGTACGCTCATCTTGACCTGACCGAAAGCAACAACGACGTCATTCCCTTTAATTTCCGTGACCCTTCCACGACGCCGAAAAATCTTTGACTCCACCAGATCACCAATGGCAAATTCAGGTTTAACTTCTCCTGCTGTGTTCTCAACAGAAGCACTATCTTTCTTCAATTCAGCCAGATTGTCTTCGATAAATTTCTTTACATTAACGACACTATGGCGGTCGGCATTTCTCTCTCGTAACTCCCGCACCAGATTTTCCACCTGGCGTCGAGCCTCTTTTAATATCCGCTCCTTTTCCTCCCGAATGTGACGTTCTTCCTGCTGTCGCCATTTCTCAAATTCCGCGTGCCTCTTTTGATACGTGGCAATCAGCTCGCTTGCCTGGCTCCTTTTCTGTTCTATTTGTTGTCTTTCAATCCGCAGTTTATGCAACTCTTCTTCAACCGCCCGGAGTTTGGCACTTAAGTCGAGCCATTCCTTCCCCAAAAACATTCGGGCACGTTCTAGTAGTCGAGACGGTAAACCCATTTGCTCCGCAATTTCAAACGCACTTGACTCACCAGGAACTCCCATAATCAACCGGTATGTAGGACCATTACGAAATTCCATTGCTGCATTGCTCATTCCCGGTTCATTTTGAACAAACATCTTCAAACTGTTGAAATGAGTGGTTGCAACGGTTATCGATCCTCTGTGTCGTAACTCTTCCAGAACAGCAATCGCCAGCGCCGTTCCCTCTTCAGGGGCGGTCGCGGCACCGATTTCATCAATTAGCACCAAACTATTTCGCCCAGCATAGGCAAGAATTCCTTTCAAGCGCAAAAGATGGGCAGTGAACGAAGAGCGGTCTGTCTCCAGCGACTGCTCGTCGCCGATATCGGCAAACACTTGTTCCCACCAGGGCAGTTTTGTCCCCGTTGCCGCCGGAATAAACATACCGGACTTTAACAAAAGGGCACAGATTCCGAGCGTTTTCAGCACCACGGACTTACCACCAGCATTAGGTCCGGAAATTAACACTACCAAGGTTCTATCGGGTACGAAGAAATCCAACGGTACAACCTCTTTTTTGTGCAACACAAGTAAAGGATGACGGGCTTGAACCAGCACCAGTGACCCATCGGCCGATAGCACCGGACGTGTACATCCGAACGTGGTTGAAAATCTTCGCTTTGCAAATAAAAAATCCAGTTCGGCAACCATTTCCATTCCAGTGATGAGTTCTTGATGGTGATGCGCCACAAGACCTGAAAGCTCCCTTAGAATTCGATTTACCTCCTCGGTCTCGGCATCACGCAATTCCTGAAGATAATTCTGCTCAACTATCGATTCCATCGGCTCTATGAAAACAGTCTGTCCACTTGAAGAAATTCCATGCACCACCCCATAAACCTGATTCCGATATTCCAGTTTAACCGGAAGAACAAACCGTTCCCGGCGCACCATAACCGGGCCCTCAAACCAATCAGGATTTTCTTCAATCATTCGCTCCAATCGATCAACAAGCGAATTCCGCCGCGCCCGCATTTCATCTCTCAACCCTTTCAATCGGGGACTAGCGGTATCGCGTACCGCCCCGGAGTCGTCAATCGCCCATTCAATCGCCTGCTCCAATGCCGGAATAGCAGCAAAACCGCTAGCAATCGAGCCGAGATGAACGATATGCTTTTGGTTTTTCCGGAAAAAATCCTGACATTCAGCAAGACACCGACAGGTCGCGCGGACAGCCAGCAGTTCGTCAGCACTCAACATCGCACCCGCTTTTGCATGATCAACAACGACCCGAATATCACGAACCCCAGCCAATGACGGCTCTCCGGCCAAATTGATGCTCTCTTCTAGTTGGTCAAGCCTTTTCTGAACAGCATCACGGTCCAGAAAAGGACCAGCCTGACGTGCTTTTTCTTTTCCTAACTCAGTTTGACATAAATCGACAATTATCCCCCAGATGCGAGGAAAGTCGAGCGCTTCTAAAGTTTCTCGGTCCACTTTGCTCCGCTAAATACTTCTCTAATCTAAAACTGTTTATCTTTCACTCATCTGTTTTCGATAGAGACGGCGCCGCGCCTCAGCCAGTTTTCGTTTCCGCCGCTCGCTCGGTTTCTCGTAAAATTCCCGGCGTTTTACTTCACGCAAAATACCTGCTTGCTCACAGGCACGCCGGAAACGACGGATAAAACTCTCGTACGGCTCGCCTTCTTTTACGATGATACTCACCATCAGTTATACACCTCCTTTCGCAAAAAAATTTCATCCTAAATCTCCCAGTAGGTTAAGAACAATTGAGACTGCAGCAATTGCTGCAGTCTCGGATCGTAAACGTCTTGGTCCAAGTGAACAACAAACTGCACCGGCATCGCTCATCTTCTCAATCTCCTCGGGAGTAAAACCACCTTCAGGTCCAATCACCAACATTATCTTGTTGACATTACGGTTCAAAACCTTAGCCAGCGCAGTTCTTCTTTCCTCTTCGTAAGCTACTATCACCTGGTCAAAATCGCTAAAAACTTCCCGCAGTCCATCAAAGTCTACCAATCGCCCAATACGGGGTAACACCGTCCTGGTACTGCTTTTCATTGCGCTTACGGCAACCCCTTCCAGACGCCGGTATTTCGATTCGGTTAACCTGCCGACAACTCGCTCGCAGATGAACGGAATCACTTCATCCACACCCAATTCGGTAACAGATTCAACCACCTCGGCGAGTTTGTCACCCTTTAAGACCGCCTGAGCTAAAACCAACCGGTGGTTCGGTTCCCGCGACCCTGGCCTTTTTTCGAGCACTTGGGCAACAACTCGCTCCTGTGCAACTTTTTTAAGAACCAAACGAAACTCTTCTCCAGCCCCGTTAGTTCCCAACACATCATCTCCCGCCTTATGGCGCAAAACGCGGGCAATGTGTCTTGCCTCTGCCCCGGAAATCTCCATCTCGCAACCAATCTCCTTCAACTGAGGAATGTAAAAAAGCTCCATAATAACTATTTAAAATCGGGTTTTCTTGGTTCGGGCACTGGCTCCGACTGTTGGGCACTTAACTGCTTATAAAGCATCTTTTCCTCCCGACTCAGATGTTTAGGGATATGGACCACGACCCTTACCAGTTCGTCTCCGCTTCCGCCACCTTCAAATCGTTTGATACCTGCTCCTCGCAGGCGAAAAATGGTACCCGATTGCGTCCCGGCAGGCAGTTCAATCTCCTTAACGCCGTCAATGGTGGGCACAGTTATTCTTCCACCCAGGACTGCAACTGGAATTGAAATCGGAACCTCGACGATAACATCGTCCCCCTGACGCAAAAAAAGCGGATGCTCTTTTTCCTCAACCTCGATTATAACATCGCCCTGACCACCAGGCCCCCAATGTCCTTCATTGTGGAGTACAATCGGAATACCAGCAGAAACCCCAGCAGGAATACGAACCTTCAATGTCCTTGATTGCCGGATTCTTCCCTCTCCATTGCACCTCCGGCAGGTATTACGATATCGCTCTCCGGTTCCACCGCAATCCGGACAGGTGGAAACCTGGACAAACTGGCCAAAAATCGAGCGGCTTTGATGCTTAACCCTGCCCTGACCTCGACAGGTTGAACAAACCGCCTTGCCGGTTCCGCCTGCCCCGCTACAGTCGGGACACATTTCGTAGCGGGAAAATGTCACTTCTTTTGTAACTCCTTTGCTAATCTCTTCCAGGCTCAACCGCATCCGTACAATGATATCCCTTCCGCGCACCCGCCTGCCCGTGGCGCGTGGGGCTGAGCCTCCGAAGAGCAAATCAAAAATCGTGCCACCTTCGCCTCCGAACCCCCTCAGAATGTCGCCAAAGATATCCTCAAGATCCTCGCTGTGTGTAAAGTGCCGGCGGAAATCAAAACCATTTGGTCCAAACTGTCCCGCAACCCCTTCATGGCCATACATATCGTAAATTCGCCGTTTTTCGGGATCGGCAAGCACTTCATAGGCCTCGGATAATTCTTTAAACTTCTCTTCGGCTTCAGCCCTGTTATTAGGATTGCGGTCTGGATGATACTCTTTTGCTAAACGTCGGTATGCGCTTTTTATTTCTTCCGACGTTGCATTACGGGAAACACCCAGGACCTCATAATAGTCCCGCTTTGTTGCCGCCATCTGTTATTAAAGCCCAGCAAACACGGGGCTAAAAAATCCACCTCCTTAGTACATTCAGCTTAATTCTACCTCCTATTGCCTTTTGTCTTCCCCGTCAATCACGGTATAATCGGCTTCAACCTTTTTATCCTCTTTCCCAGCAGAACCTTTTTCCTGGGTGGCTTGCTCACGATAAAGTCGTTCAGCAACAGTACTCAAAGACCTCTGTAACTCATCCGCGGCACGGTCAATTGCGGCTTTATCATCACTTTTCATCGTTTCTTTTACCCGACCAATTGCCGCCTCGATTTGCCGACGCTCTTCCGCCGAAACCCGTTCACCTAACTCCTTCAGTGTCTTCTCTGTCTGGTATATAATGGTATCCGCTCGATTGCGACTGTCAACAAGTTCGCGCCGGCGACGGTCTTCTGCTGCATAAGCCTGGGCTTCACTTACCATCCGGTCGATCTCCTCTTTGCTTAAACCAGAAGAAGCCGTTATCTTAATCCCCTGCTCTTTTCCCGTCAACTTATCTTTAGCGGTAACATGGAGAATTCCATCCGCGTCGATGTCAAATGTCACCTCAATCTGCGGAACACCCCGTGGTGCCGGGGCAATACCGATCAGATCGAACTGTCCCAGAAGGCGGTTATCAGCTGCCATCTCCCGTTCGCCCTGGAGAACTCGAACACTAACAGTTGTCTGGTTATCTTCTACGGTTGTAAATACCTGACTCTTTCGGGTTGGAATTGTTGTGTTCCGCTCAATGATTTTAGTCATAACACCGCCGTAGGTCTCAATTCCGAGGGAAAGTGGCGTAACATCTAGAAGCACAACATCTTTAACCTCGCCGGCAAGAACCGCTCCCTGAATTGCCGCTCCAATTGCCACAACCTCATCGGGATTGATTCCTTTGTGGGGTTCCTTGCCGAAAAAATCTCGAATCAGTTGCTGGACTCTGGGCATTCTCGTTTGACCACCAACCAGAATCACCTCATCGATATCCCGGGGGGTCAATTTGGCATCCGCCAGCGCCTGCTTTACCGGTCCTAAAGTCCGCTGCAAAAGGTCTTCAACCAGCGCCTCAAGTTTCGCCCTGGTCAAACGCATTTCGATGTGTAATGGTCCTTTCTTCTCGTCCGCATATATAAAAGGTAAACTGATACTCGTTTCCATAGATGTTGAGAGTTCACACTTTGCCTTTTCCGCCGCCTCTTTTATCCGTTGCAACGCAGTTTTGTCTCGAGATAGGTCAATTCCCTGCTCCCTGCGAAACTCATCGATAATCCAATCCATAATTCGCTGGTCGATATCGTCGCCTCCCAAATGTGTATCCCCGTTGGTCGAACGTACCTCAAAAACCCCCTCGCCAATCTCAAGAATTGAAATATCAAAGGTACCTCCACCAAGGTCGTAAATTGCAATCTTCTCAGCCCGTTTCTTGTCCAATCCGTATGCAAGCGCTGCCGCAGTCGGTTCATTGATTATCCTTAACACATCAAGCCCGGCAATCTTACCCGCATCCTTGGTTGCCTGCCGCTGAGAGTCGTTAAAATACGCCGGCACGGTTATTACCGCTTTGGTAACCGCCTCTCCAAGGTATGCCTCAGCAGCCCGTTTCAGATAGGCAAGAATCATCGCCGAAATCTCGGGCGGTGAGTAACGCTTACCGTCCACCTCCACCCACGCATCGCCGTTTGCCGCTTCAACAACTCGATAAGGTACGCGTTTAACCTCTTCGGTTACCTCGGAAAAACGCCGGCCCATAAAGCGTTTGATCGAATAAATTGTGAATTCCGGATTAATTACCGCCTGACGCTTTGCCAGCGTTCCAACCAACCTTTCCTTACCAAGAGCAACAACCGATGGCGTCGTCCTTCCCCCCTCAGGATTGGGGATGACAACCGGTTGTCCACGCTCCATAACAGCAACGCATGAAAAGGTTGTGCCTAAATCAATACCAATAACTTTACTCATTACAATCCTCCCTTCATTTTTTACATTTAATTACAATATTAACTCCTTCCAACCTTTGCCCCGTTAACTTTTAGACTCATTTTTTTCCTCCGGGATTTTTTTCTCAGGCTCCTTCCTGCGTGTAACCTTGACCTTTGCCGGACGAATAACCCTACCCGCACACTCGTAGCCTTTGCACAACTCCTCAATGACCTGGTTCTCCTCGCCGTCCGAAACTTCAACAAAACCCAACGCTTCTGCCCGGCGCGGGTCAAACTTTTCCCCGAGACAACTGTAGCCCTGTAACCCGAAGCGGGCAAGTAGTTCGCACAACTGCTTGTAAATCAGTTCCACCCCCTTTTCCCAACTCTTCATATTATTATCCTTTGACACATCAACCGGCTCGTACGCTTTAAGCGCTCGCTCAAAGTTATCGATAACTGGTATCAGAGCCTCAAGAAGTGAATCAATGCCAGCTCGCTGTTTTATTTCCAAGTCTCGCTCAACCCTCTTCCGAAAGTTATCAAAGTCAGCGAGTGCCCGCAGATATTCGGAATTCAAATCCTTCACACGGGCTTCAAGTAACGCCACCCGCTCTTTCAATTCTGTTACAGGACCTTTTTTTTCATTACCCATGATCTATCAATATATTAGACCCCCATCGTACTAAAATCGATTCCCACGCTTCCTTTAAAATTCACCCAACTCACAGAAATTGTAAAAATTACATCTAACATACATTAAAACAGTAAGTTAACGAAGTACCATAATATAAATTCTGATGAGGTCTAAACCAATTTAATCGCCGATAGGTGTATCGCTATGAAAACTTAAAACTTATCTTTATTAAATTGGATTTAGTGACTGATTTATGGGAACTATGACTGTTTTTCACCGCACCGCAACGGCGCTACCGATATTGAACCCCTGTTCCACGCATTTCAAATTTACCGGGATGAGTTTAGGTCTTTTTTCAAACTCTTCCTTGACCTGTTCAAGCACCATATCCAGCGGCACAATTTTAGTCACACCAGCGTAAACCCCCAGCATTACCATATTTGCAGAGCGCGAACTACCCGCTTGAATCGCTATTTCGTTTGCTGGAACTTCAACTATTAGAATGTCATCACGACTGGGCCGGATATTAATCAAGGAACTGTTAACAACCGCAACTCCGCCCGTTTTTTGCGTGGGACAAAACTTTTCCAGCGATGGTCTATTCATCACCACCGTGTCCCTGGGATGGGCAATTATCGGGGAAGCGATGGGTTCATCAGCGATTATCACCGTACAATTGGCAGTTCCACCGCGCATCTCCGGACCGTAAGAAGGCAACCAAACCACCTCCTTGCCCATCTTCATTCCGACTTCAGCAAGTACCTTACCCGCGAGCATCACCCCCTGACCGCCAAATCCGGCAAACACAACCTCAACCTGCATTTTTCTCCTCCTTCTCCGGACGCTTGAAGTTCTGAACTGGATAGTAAGGCAGCATATTTTCTTCCAGCCATTTAGTAGCCTCATAAGGTGGTAAACCCCAGTTGGTTGGACAGGTTGAAAGAAACTCCACAAACGAAAAACAGACATTATCCTTTTGTAAAGCGAAAGCTTCTTTAAGCGCTCTGCGGGCATTAACAACCTGTTTAGGATTATGAACCGCCACACGCTCAACAAACGCCGGTGTACGTAAACTTGCCAATAGCTCGCACAGGCGGATTGGATAACCTACATCAGCAACATTCCTGCCGCGGGGTGATGTTGTAGTAACCTGTCCGGGCATCGTTGTTGGCGCCATCTGGCCACCGGTCATGCCGTAAATCGCATTGTTTATGAAAACTACCGTGAACTTTTCTCCACGATTCGCCGCATGGACAATCTCGCTCATTCCAATTGATGCGAGGTCACCGTCACCCTGGTAGGTAAAGACGATCAAATCGGGCCGTGCACGTTTTATTCCTGTGGCTACCGCGGGGGCACGACCATGGGCCGCTTGCTGGAAATCAAAGTTAAAGTAGTTAAATGCCAGAACCGAGCAGCCAACCGGTGCTATCCCTACGGTTTTTTCCCTTAATCCCAACTCGTCAATTACCTCAGCAATCAATCGGTGAATCACTCCGTGAGTGCATCCTGGACAGTAATGCGTTGGAGTGCTACTTAGCGACTCAGGGCGCTTAAAAATTACCTTCATGCTTTTCCTCCCAGATGTTTGTCCACCGCGGCAACAACCTCTTCCGGACTGGGCACCATACCGCCGGTTCTTCCGTAGAAGAAAACTGGTTTGGTCCTCCCCACCGCCAGTTGGACATCTTCGACCATTTGACCGGTACTCATCTCAATTGACATAACAAAATCTGCCCGCTGTGACAGTTCAAAAACCCGCTCGACGGGAAAAGGGAAAAGGGTTATCGGCCGCAACAGTGCCGTATCAATACCCTTCTCTTTTAACTGGTGAATCGCTGTTTTACAGACCCGAGCGGTAGTACCGTAGGCAACCAGTAGTACCCGATAATCGGTCTCGGTATTAAATTCCTCAAACCGTACCTCGTTTTTTTTCATCTCCTCGTACTTCGCTGCCAGTTTGAAGTTCAGTTTTTCCTCCTCAATTGGGTCAAGGTAAAGTGAATTTATGACATTGGGTTTTCGGCCTTTACACCCGGTAGTTGCCCAATCCTTTGGGGGTAATGGTGGAAACTTTTGTTCCTTAAACTCCACCGGTTCCATCATCTGTCCAATCATCCCGTCTCCGATTACTATGACCGGGTTTCGATAGCGGTCTGCCCGGTCAAACGCCAGCGGCATAATATCCACCGCCTCCTGAACTGAAGAAGGAGCATACACCAGACACCGATAATCACCATGTCCGCCCCCCTTAACTGCCTGGAAATAATCACCCTGTGAAGGAAGAATTCCACCAAGTCCGGGGCCACATCGAACGATATTCACAATAACACAGGGTAATTCAGCTGCAGCGATGTAGGACAACCCTTCCATCATCAAACTGATACCGGGACTTGAAGAGGAAGTCCAGACCCGAGCACCGGTACCAGCCGCACCATAAAGAACATTTACTACCGCAACCTCACTTTCAATCTGCAAAAAACACCCGCCCACCTCAGGCATACGACGGGCAAGATATTCACCAATTTCCGACTGAGGTGTTATCGGATAACCAAAGTATAAAAGACCACCAGCACGTACTCCCGACTCGGCTATCGCCTCATTTCCTTTCATTAAAACCTTACCCATTCTTCGCCTCCGCTTTCTCCTCCACTTCAATGGCTATTTCAATTGCCGTGTCCGGGCAGATGAATCCACAAAACCGACAGGCGATGCACGCCTCTTGATTCACCACCTGAGCAAAGAAATAACCCTTGTCATTGATCTCTTTCGACATCGCCAAAACTTGTTTCGGGCAGAACCGTACACACAACTCACAACCTTTACAGCGATTTCGGTCAATCGTAACTTTTGCCTTTCTTGCCATATTTCACCTCAAAGTTTAAACTTCTGCGGACCAAGTTGCTCTTTTTGCTCCCAGGGTTTTAATAGTTGCCGGTCCAAAACAAGCACCGGATAAGAAAGCAAACTGATATCAAAATGCATCAGCATCCGGCGCTCAACCGCCACAAACCCAATTTGCTTACCCATTTCTTTCTGAACCGCCTCAGCAAGCCGGACCCCCTCTTCAATCACCGCCTCGCTCGTCTCCTCAATCAAATGGGAATTAACCACCAGATGAGTCACATTAATCCCGCTTGCCCGCTCAACCGCTTCAACCATCCTTTTTACCTCAGAAATTGTACCACTAAAAGGCCGGCGCGAGTTCAAAATAAAGAAACAGTTAAAATCCCTCTCGGGAATCGTTCTTTGCAGTGCTGCCAGAACCCGGGCACCAACCGGGTCACCGCCGATATCGAGAACCAGAAATCCATCAGGATTCTGTAGCGCGCCCGCGACTTCCGGTTGAATTAACGGTAAATCCGACTCCATGATTTCAATCGGTGGTAAAAGTAATCCAACCCCATACTCTTTTAGCACCGCTCGTGCCTCGCGACTCCTGAAATACGGATTTACAATATCGAGGTCACCAAGCTTAACCGGAAAACCGTTTTCTTTTAAAGAGATGGCAAAGTTAACTGCCACTTCACTCTTACCCGAGCCATAACCACCAACAAAAATGTTAACCCGATGTAAACCTTGAAGAAACTGATCGGCATTGACCCAGTGTTTGGCGGCACCGAAATGTACGCTTTTTGATTCCGATAACATTAACCATATAATTTACCAAGAAATTGATTTTAAGTCAACCTTGAGAACCTTATTTGTGAATCCCATAACAGTCCCCATTCAATCACACAAAAAGTTTTCATTCTGGTTTCCACTTACATTCAATAGATACGAAATTTTAGAAAAAAAGTGACAAAAACCGTCCCCTACACATACACAGTCCGGGGGCAGTTCCAAGGATAGCCTCCAGTACCATTTAACTCATTAATCCTTTTACCGCCCTTATAAACATCCGAAAGACCCTATTAAATACCAGTTTATCATCTACCTTATTGATAATATTTAAGGTTATGTTCGGTTTGCCATCTGACACTGCGTCCTGCCTAATAAGTCCGGTAATTACCAAAACCGCCTCTGCTACTGTCTGTACTAATATTTTCGGTTCTGTTCTGTTGGTTGACATCAGGTTGGTACCCTGTAATGCAATACCGCCCCCGGAATGTAAACCCAAGACCCACAGACCGAAACCCGTTAAAATATTTATTAATCGGTGTGACTAACGCGGCCTCAGGACCGCAAAAGGCACAATCATCTCTTCAAGCGAGATGCCACCATGCTGAAATGTCCATTTGTAGGCCTTTTCATACTCCCGCGGCTTGGTCGGATAGATGAAATAAAAGTCCGACTTGGCAATAGCAAACTTGACACCAGAATGCTCAACCGGCAGAAAAAAATCCTCCGGATGATGTAGCAAGAAGGCGTCCCGTTCCTCGACCCGCAATGCGGCGCCGTGCTTGTAACGCAGATTTGCGGAAATTTCCCTTGAGCCGTAGATTAGTGTAGGCCGATTCACCCGGATAAAACCGTGGTCACTGGTAACTACGATACGGCAGTTACGCCGGGACAACTCCTTTAAAAGTTCATATACTGGCGAAGAAGAAAACCAAACCCGCGTTGTTCCGACAAGTGCCGCATCATCGGGAATAATCTCGTCCAGAAGCCGTGTGGACTTAACCGAATGAATTAAGAGGTCAAGGAAGTTGATCACTAAAACCACTAACCGGAGATTGCTGTCAAACAGAATTGAACGGGTCGCCTGCAGTTCATCAGCGCGGGATGCTTTAACAAATGAATAACGCCACTTAAACGCCAGCCGGTTTAACAACTCGCTTAAAAGTTCCTGCTCATAACGATTCTGTCCTGTTTCCTCAAAAACCCACCAGCGTGGATAACGGCGATAGATTTCCAGTGGTGAAAGCCCGCTAAAAATTGCATTACGCGAATAAGGTGTTGCCGTTGGCAGAATTGCGTAGTAGTAATCGGTATCGACATTGAGGAAATCTTTCAACAGTGGGACGATCGCCTCCCACTGGTCCTGCCGCATTGAATCCAAAACCACCAGGTAGGTCTGCCCCTCTTCCCAGAGCGGTTTTATCCTCTTATCCATCAGTTGATGACTCATCACTGGACCGAACCCTTTTATCCAGGTCCGATAATTTTCTTCGACATAGCGGCTGAACCGGTCATTTGCCTCGCGCCTTCGGTCCTGATGCAACTCAATCAACGACCGGTCTCCAAACCGGGCAAGCACTGTCTCCCAGTAACCAAGGCTCCGATAATAGTCAGCCCATTCCTCAGGAGTGGTGAGGTTTTGTTCCCGATTCATCGTTACCAAATAATCCTGAGCGATGTGTCCGGCAACAAGTTGCCGCTTCTCCAGGAGTCGTTTCAACACCGCCAGCAGCTGGGTGGGTGTAAAAGGCTTGATGATAAAATCGTCCACCAGCTTACCCAGTGCCTCATTGATCAACGCCTCGTCCTCAAACTTGGTAACCATCGCCACCAAAACCTGGGGGTCGATCTCTTTAACCCGGCGTAAAACCTCCAGCCCCTGCATCCCGGTCATCATTTGATCCAGTAAAATCAGGTCAAAACTTTCCTGTTTCAACAATGCCAAGCCATCCGGACCATTTGTTGCGGTTGTTACCTTATAACCCTTTTTCTCCAGGGCGTAGATAAATGGCCTTAAAAGATTAATCTCGTCATCAATCCACAGAATTCTCATCAAGCCTCTCTTACTACTGGTAGATAAATAGCAAACACCGTCCGCCCTGGATGCGACTCCTTCAAAATTAACCGCCCCTTGTGGTACCCTTCAACAATCCGCTTTGCCAGTGTCAATCCCACACCCCAGCCATAAGGCTTGGTGGTTACACCGGGTTCAAACAGTTTTGCCAACTTTACTCCTTCACCGGAATCGATAACCAGTATTTCGGCAAAACGGTAGTCTGCAGTCTGTGCCATTCGTACCTCTACCCTACCTTCCTGCTCACCGATCGCATCAACACTGTTTTTCAACAGGTTCTCCAGCGTCCAGGCAAAAAGGACTCCATCAACCTTAACCAGTGGGTCATCTTCAACCACAACCTGAAAGCGTACCCCTTGGGGCGAACGACGTTGAACAAACTCAACCGAATGCTTAACCAAATCACCCAACCTTCGCAACTCCAAATCCGGCGGTAGCCCGATACGACTAAATCGCAAAAGCACCTCCTTCATCCGCACCAGGTCCTCCTCCATTTGTAGCACAATATCCTCTGGGCAATTCTCTTTAAGCATCTCAAGCCAAGCAGAAAAAGAAGATATCGGGGTTGCCAGTTGATGAGCGGTCTCCTTGGCAAGCGCCGTCCAGATATGCTCCTCCTCCTGCCGTTTATAGGTTAAAACTCCCCAGATACCAATAAGCATAAAACCCAAAAACAAAACCAGCTGGACAAAAGAAAACAGCCGCAACTGCCGCACCGAATTTGCTAAATTAACGCTGATTTTTCGCAAAGTTACCGTGGAAGGTGACACCCCATAGTGAATCACATTCAAACAGCGCAGGGAATCACCCTCCCGGATTAGAACCGGGATTGGCTCATGCTCTCGGTCCAGCTCCGCGACAACCTTCAACAGTCCTTTTTGACTCGTATCAGATACGGGTAAGTTCCGATACGCCGTGGGCACACCATCGGGGTTTGTAATCACCACCGGAAAGTCAATTTTCTGAATCACCTCGTCAAAGATGATGTCCAGTTCTGGCGAACCCGGCTCACCTGGTTCGGTCACTCGACTCATAAACTTGGCGTAAATATTGGTCCGTACATGAGTTTCGTTCTCCAGTTGCGTCAAGAGTGTAGTTGCATAATTACGCCACAAGCGCGACAGTCTTAACAGCAGATATTGGGAATAGAAAAACCAGACACCCGCCAGTCCAATCAAGCCAATGACAAAGTAGACCTGCAGGGTCCTGGGTCCAAAACTTAACTTATTACGCCTCAAAAACTTTAATTTTCATCATATAATAACGGCTGATTCACGCTGGTCAAGAAAAATCAATTTGACATAAGCCCAAATGTGGCTATGCTTTACCTCAGGACTTTTTCTAAGGCAATGTTACATCTGCATATCCTTTTGACCTTTTTCGCTTTAACACCCCCGGAGGCGGTGTTGGTTAAAGATAACCCTAACGACCAGGGACAGGCAATTGTTATCACCTGGTCCCATCCTGCACCAGAGTCACTTCTAGGCTTTCGGATATTCCGCTCGATTTCACCAACTGGAGATTTTACCCCGGTCGAACCCGAACTTTTGAACTGCAGCGACTATCTTGATACCGACACCTTACTAAGAGACGGCGTCGCTTATTATTATCTCGTCCGCGCCTATTCCGCAAACGATTCAGCGAGTTCTGCAGTTGCCGGGCCTGTAATCGCCCGTGCCCAGTGGTTCAACACCAACCGGGTCAATGTTCTGGTCCTGACGCTCATTATTTCTTCCCTTTTTATCTATTACATTCTAAGGGCACGACAGGGAAAACAGATGTTTATCCGAAAAATCAGTGGTCTGGATGCAATTGATGATGCACTCGGTCGGGCAACTGAGATGGGTAAGCCGATTCTATTCAGTTTTGGCCTGGGTTACATCACCGATATGGTTGTAATCGCCGCCCTACCGCTTTTACGGCGGATTGGCAAAAAGTCGGCAGAGTATGCGGTCCGGTTAATCGTTCCCAATTCTGACCCGATTGTGATGACCGCGGCTCAAGAGACGGTCAAAGAAGCCTACACCGAAGCGGGTCGACCTGACCTTTACAACCCCGACAACATCACCTTTGTTACATCTGACCAGTTTGGCTACGCCGCCGGGGTTGATGGTATCATCCTGCGCGAACGGCCCGGGGCAATATTCTGGCTGGGATATTTCTATGCCGAATCCCTCATTCTTGCCGAAACCGGCCACACGGTCGGGGCAATTCAACTCGCCGGAACAACCGAAACCACCCAGTTACCATTCTTTGTTGCCGCCTGTGACTACACGATGATTGGCGAAGAGATTTACGCTGCCTCGTGCTATCTCAAACCAGAACCGGTGATGCTCGGCACAATCAAAGGCGAAGATTTTATCAAGATGCTTCTGATTTTTATCATCACCGCTTTGGTGTTTTTCGGTACCGCCGCAACTCTCCTCCACAGAAACATCCCATCACTGCAAACGGTATTTGAAGCAATTGTCAACTGGGTTTCCCCGCCGTCCTAGTTATGTTGCAGCGCAGCATCCCCCTTTTCATCGTCCTCTTTACCGCCCTTTTGCTGATTGTTGCCTTCTTTATCCCCCATAAACCGTTCGGCGACCTTGAATCCCGTTTTCTTAACTGGTATGCAATCATCTCCGGCTTTACCTTCCTTTTAGGGCTCGACTCCTTAACCCGACACCACCTGCTTAAAGTCATCCGCCGGGAAAAAGGCTGGTTTTACAGCCTCCTTCTGGTACTGAGCCTTTTCGGAACCCTAGCACTCGGGCTTTACTCCTGGGTAAAATTCTCTAGCCCCTTTGCCCTGCGGGCACCGTTTATGTGGCTCTACAAGTATATGATTATACCCCTCCAGGCAACGATGTTCGCCACCCTCGCCTTTTTCATCTTTTCGGCTGCCTATAGGGCATTTCGCATTCGTAACCTTGGCGCTACCCTACTTTTAATTGCTGCCTGTCTAGTAATGCTCGGCAATGTGCCGTTGGGCAGTTCTATCTGGCAAGAAATAAGCCAGCTTGTCCATCTCGTTTTTCCCCAAATCCGCCTCGACCTTCTCTATAAAATTGAACTGTTTGCTCAAGTAAAAGACTGGTTGATGGCGATTCCCCAAGCAGCCGCCGGCAGGGGCATTG
Organism: uncultured bacterium; assembly: GCA_964626075.1. Lineage (GTDB taxonomy): Bacteria > Hydrothermota > Tepidihabitantia > Tepidihabitantales > Tepidihabitantaceae > Tepidihabitans. Next base: position 300,826 of record CAZVDD010000004.1, on the reverse strand, counting down.
GTATCGGTCTTGCTCTTGGAGGAATTGCCATGTCGCTCCGTATCATTTTAGGAATTGAGCGCACCTATCTTTCATCGTAATATGAAACTCTGGGAACGTTTTGCGACCATTGACCGCCGTATCATCTACTCAATTCTTGCCCTGGTCGTGATTCTTCCTTTGATTCTTAAACCGAAAATCGGCGTGCGCGTATCCGAGCCGGTGCGCGATGCCTACAATGCGGTTGAACAACTACCGGCCAATTCAGTGGTAATGATTTCCATTGACTTTGACCCTTCCTCAGCCCCGGAAGTTCAACCGATGCTTATCGCCCTGCTCCGCCACTGTTTCAAGAAAGACCTCAAAGTTATCCTTACCGGACAACTGGCACTTGGCTTACCCATGGGCGAAATAGCCTTAAACCAGGCGGCGCCCGAATACCAGAAGGTGTACGGAAAAGATTATGTGAACATTGGCTATCGTCCCGGCTACGCAGCGATGATGGTTGGCATCGGCCGGGAAATCCGTGACTTTTTCAAAACCGATTACCGCGGGGTACCAATTGACAGTTTCGAATTTATGCGCCGGGTTCACAACTACCACGATATTGCCCTGCTTGTCTCCTTAGCCCACGGTGCGGTGGCTGATGCCTGGATTCAGTATGCCGGTGCTCGATTTAAGCAAAAAATCATCGTCGGCTGCACCGGGGTCAACGCGCCCGGAATGTACCAGTACTACAGCGCCCATCAGATTGAAGGCATCATTGGGGGCCTTCAGGGTGCATCAGAATACGAAACGCTCATCCAAAAACCCGGCTCCGCCACACTGGGAATGCCTGCCCAATCCGCGGCCCATGGGCTTCTTATCCTCCTCCTTATCATCGGTAATATCGGTTTTCTCCTCTCGCGAAAGAAAAGTCGGGGGTAGTAAATGCTTCTCGATATCATCGGCACCTGGATTGCAGCAACCTTAACCATCGCCATATTCTCCTTTCTCTACAAAGACAATCCGCTTTATCGAGCAGCCGAACATATCTATGTTGGTATCTCTGCCGGTTTCGCCGTCATCTACGCCTGGGCATTTGATGTTTACCCGATGCTCATTGACGCCTTCAAAACCAACCTCAACACCCGCAACTACTTTGAAGCCTACATCCTAATTATTCCCGCACTCCTTGGCCTGGTGATGCTCTTGCGCTCAATACCAAAACTGGTCTGGCTATCTCGCTGGTCAATATCCTTCACCATCGGGATTGGTGCCGGCTTGGGACTAATCGCCGGCGTCCAGGGTTATCTTTTACCCCAGATTTCTGACACCCTGCGCCCTCTAATCAATTTAAACAACGCCGTCCTTTACACCGGGGTCATAACCACCCTGACATACTTTTACTTTTCAAAGGAGCATGCCGGTTTACTGGGAATTTTTTCCCGTATCGGAATTGTATTTATTATGGTGGCGTTCGGCGCCTCGTTTGGCTACACGGTGATGGCTCGTATCTCCCTTTTGATTGGCCGTTTCTACTTCCTATTCCACGACTGGCTTCCTTTAATTCGTTAAAACTACAACGGTTCCAGACCAGGTGTACCCCAGCGCAGCTCCATCCCGCATTCCGGACAGAATCGGTAGCGGAAAAGCCTTAACATAAGTTCGTGCTGAAAGGCGCTACATCGCAAAGGAGCAATCAATCTCTGCACCTTTTTTCGGTTGCGGTGTGGGTTCTTTTCCTGGCTGGTTCTTTTACCAGTCCGCCGACCACAATAAGGACAGAATGAACCGTAATTGTGGACCTTGCCGCCACAATGCGGGCATGAAAAAATTTCCCCGCCCTTCCCGTGCACCGTTATATTATATCAGTTAAATTCCCTGAGTCAATTTTAAACATCCCTGTTGCCCAACCCATCTTGCTAAAGCATCACAAAACATTGACCGGAGTTTTTTATTGTCCTATAATTGCTATTCTATGATATTGGGCACCCTCCTATTGCTCCTGCTCGCTCAAATTCCAGATACAACCCAGAAGCCATCCTATTCTGTTGATGAGTTGTGGCTCAAAATTACACTTTCGGGCACCCGTAAACGTATGTCGCTTGTCATCGCCGATTTTACCATACCTAAAGGCACAAACCCTGATACCACGGCACTGATAAAGGCGCTTCAAGAAGTATTCACTTCAGACCTGCGTTTCTCTCTTTATTTTACCTTTGAAGAACCCGAATCGGGCAAGGTTTACAATTTTTCTACAGACCCTAAAAAACCCGACCTCAAAGGCTGGGCAACAACCGGTGCTGAGGTATTAATCTGCGGGGACTTCATTCTCAAGAAAGGTAGTGCCAGCATCGGCTTGCGACTTTACGACCTTGCCAGTTCAAAACTAATTGCTGCGAAAAGTTACCCGCTGACCGGAAATTATCGCTGGGTTGCTCACAAAATGGCCGACGAAGTGATAAAACTCTTAACTGGCGAGGATGGAGTCAGTTGCACCCGCATTGCCTTTTCCCGTACTCTTGGACCCAGTCACAAAGAACTGGCGGCAATTGATTACGACGGCGCGGCTCTTGAACAACTGACATCATCTGGAGGAATGAAACTGTATCCGGACTGGTCACCGAAGGGCGATCGTATTGCCTACTGCTCATATTCCGACCGCTCGTTAAACATCTACTCCCTGGACATTACTTCCCGACGGGTAACCACGATATCAGACCGTAAAGGATTGAACACGACCCCCGCATTTTCACCGGACGGCAAATTACTTGCGGTTTCTCTTACCTTTGAAGGAAATCCAGAAATTTACTTAATGAGTCCTGATGGCAAAAACATCCGCCGGCTCACCACCAGTCCGGCAATTGACATCTCCCCAGCCTTTTCGCCCAATGGCCGGGAAATTGCCTTTGTGTCCGACCGTACCGGCACACCCCAAATTTACATAATGAACATCGACGGTACCGACCAGCGCCGCTTAACCTTTTCTGGTTCCTACAACACCTCGCCTGCCTGGTCACCAAAAGGCGACCTGATTGCCTTTGTGCAACGCCAACCCGATGGCTCAAATCAAATCTGTGTTACCAACATTCTCGGTGATACTTACCTGAGACTTACCAGTACGGGCAACAACGAAGACCCGGTCTGGTCTCCGGACGGTTTACATCTTGCCTTTAGTTCAAACCGTACCGGTGTCTGGGAAATTTACACGATGGACTGGAACGGTGCCAATCAGCGTCAAATCACCCGCACCGGTGGCGCCCAGTTTCCGACCTGGAGCCCCCGCCTCACCCGTTGATAATTTGCTTGACGGGGTCTTGAAACGATATATCATAATACCTAATGAATCAACGCTGCCGCTGCCCGAGTTGTAACGGCAAAGAAACCTGGGCGGAATACTTCTGCAGCCGGTGTGACTACAACTGGGAAGAAGAAGCCGAACTGGAACCCAACGGCACGGTTCACTCATCGCCCTGTCCCCGATGCCTTCAAATAACCCGGCCCGAAGCGGTGCGCTGTGCCAATCCCGCGTGTATGGCGGTCTGGCCTCCGCCTGAACCGTTGTAATTTTACAACAACCCCTGACTCCGAAAACTGTAGAACTTTTCGCCGGCGATGATGATGTGGTCCAGAAGTTTAATTCCCAGAACATTACCCGCTTCCCGTAACCGCCGGGTAAGGCTGATATCCTCACCTGAAGGGGTTGGGTCACCGGAAGGATGATTGTGGACAATAATGATCGATGGTGCGTGGTCATGCAACGCCGGGTTAAACACCTCTCGGGGATGGGCAATCGTCGCATCAAGACTGCCAACCGAAACCAGTTCGGTTCGAATATAACGATTACGCGCATCAAGCAAAACTGTAAAGAAACACTCCTTCTTCCTTTCCACAAGCATTGGCTTTATCACCTTAACCACCGCCTCGGGCGAAGTCAGAGCCTCCCGGGTATCTGGAGCAAGACTCTCCTGAAACCGCCGTGCCAATTCAAACGCCGCCTTAATCTGGCACGCCTTTGCAGTACCGATTCCAGGCACGCGTTTTAACTCCTCGACAGTTGCATCGGCAATCGCCGCTACCGAACCAAACCGGACCAAAAGTTCATGGGCAATGTCCCGCACCGGAGCACCACCAGCACCACGACTGATTAGCACCGCCAGTAACTCCTCGCCCGATAGTTTATCAGCACCGTAACGCAGCAGTCGTTCTCGGGGCCGCTCAGTTACCGGCAGGTCCCGCATCGTAAAACGTCGGCGTTCTGTCGCGGTATCTTTTTTCATTTAATAACAAACTCCCAGGCACACCAGGCATCTGATGGATGCTCATCTGGCGGGCAATAAAGGCAGCGGGTCTGGATGCGTTCATCAATTGTCTTGGCGAACCACTCATACTCAACAAGTCCGACCGGTTTGCAGGGAAAATCCGCCAAACCTTTGCGTTGCCGGGCACTTTGAACCCGGCAATCGTTCATCCGAAACACCACCCGGTTGGGACTTACCTCAATCACCTCCTGGCGGTTGATATATGCATAAAGCCGAAAGGAGAGCGCCTTCACGAGCGCTGGAATTCCGCCTCCAGGCAAGATTTTATGCCGCTCCATAATCCGCTTTGCCTCAATTACCGTAAACCGAAGCCACGCTTCACGGTCAAGTTCAATCGCCGCTTCCATCCCGAACTTTGCTTCCACCGCCTGAAACCACAACCCATCGTGCGCCAGCCAGTTTTTCGCGGCATCTTCTAAAAGACCGATTAAATCTTCGCGGGACAAACTGTTCAGTTGCGGAAAACGTTCCTCATTATTTACCATAAATCCCTACCAACCTTGCTTCTGCCTTAATATGACCCGCCAGCGCCTCCTGAACTTTCCCGGCGGAAGCACCCGATGGTAAATCAAGCACCGTATCTAATCCATACAACTGGAAAACATAGCGGTGCGGTTTTCCCGGCGGTGGCTTTGGCCCATTGTATCCTATGCGCTGAAACGAATTAACCCCTTGTTTGGTTCCATCAGCCAGTTGCTCCTTTTTGGCAACGCCTTCAGGTAGACGCCGCACCTGAGCAGGAATGTTGTAAATCACCCAGTGAATAAATGTGCCAAAAGGCGCATCCGGGTCGGAACAGATCAAGGCAAAACTAACAACACCTTCCGGAACACTATCCCATACCAGCTCGGGCGAGATGTCTTCGCCGTCACCGGTATAGCGAACCGGAATCCTATCGCCTTCGGCAAACGCCAGACTCAAAAGATGCATTTTTGATACCGGCAACGGTTCAACTTTACCTGTATTGCCTGCTGAAGGTTGGGTCTTTGCCCCACCGCAGCAACAAAAAAAGAAAATGCCCGTAATCAGCCAGCCAGTAATCTTCATACATTACCTCCTGTTCAAAATTATTCATCAAACCGCTCACTGTCAAATTTTGCCTCCAGATTGACAATTGTTTATCAAAGACTAAAATGTAATAATAAAACATTCTGATGCATATTAATCCAATCCTCAGCTCCGTGGTAATACGGGCCCGGGCGTTACTAAATATCAACTTCCTCCGATTGACAAAGTTCTGTCAAATTTTGCCGGGTTGCTGATGCACCTCTGTTTCCTATTACTATTGGCTATTATTCCGAAATCCCCTGATACAATAAAAGTCTGGTTTGCTCAGGACAGCATCGGTTTGCGCCTGGTGGAATTTTTTAACGCTGCCGCCAGTTCCCTCGATTACTGTTGCTACAACTCATCCCGTGTTGATGTCACACTCGCTTTAATCAACGCCCATAACCGGGGAGTTCGGGTGCGCGTTATTACCGATGATTCCCGACTCAATAACACCTGGGTTGCCTATCTGCGCAATGCCGGAATCACGGTCTGGTCCGATTCCGCTTCTTCCGGACGCTCCGCTTATATGCACAACAAATTCGCCATTCGGGATTTAATCGATGAAGACCCCGCCAACGATGTGGTGTGGGTTGCATCCTACAATGCCAACCAGAATGAACTCTCTGCCGACTGCGCCCTCGAAATACCGAGCAGCGCCCTTTGTGCCGCCTACCTTGCCGAATTCAACCAGATGTGGGGTTCAGCCGGAGCAAACCCGGTCCCGGAAAGCGCCCGTTTTCACAATGCAAAACAGGACCGTCTTGCCACACATCAGTTGGTCATCAACGGCTATCCGGCATACCTGTACTTCTCACCGCAAAACCGGGTGGTTGACACTATTGCCGCAATTGCTGGACGCGCCCGCAGTGAACTCTTCTTCGCCATCAACTCCTTTACCTATGACTTGCTCGGTGACACGTTGATTGCCCTCTGGAATCGAGGGCTAACCGTTGCCGGTACTATTGACAAAGCCGGTGCTAATGACCCGGCTTCGGAGTATCCTCGACTCCGGCAATGGCACATTCCGATTCTTATTGACTCGGTGCCTTTCGGCAGCGGCGTCCTACACGAAAAGATTATGCTCATCGACTCCGGTCTAATCATCACCGGGTCTGCCAACTGGTCTCAAAACGCCAACCTTTCCAACGATGAAAACACCCTGCTCTTGACCGACCCGGCTGTTACCGAACGCTTCCGCAACGAAATTCTCACCCGTTATCTTGAAGCCAATGGCACCTACCCGCCCGCGGTTTTTGAACCACCCGCATCCCCGCCCTCGCAGAAAATTTTTTCCAGTATTTCCCGTGCCCGGTCGTTACTTAAAGGCGTCTACTTCGACGCTGCGGGTAGAAAAGTTGTTACCGGCAAACCGGTTTCCAGCGGGGTTTTCTTTCAAGCAGAGAAGGACAAACCCATTCAACTCATTATCATAAGATAGCACGCCCGATTTGACACATGGACTAGTTTTAATTAGATTAAGGTCCTCTCAAGAAGGTATCGGTATAAATGAACACGGAACTGCTACTGGGTGATGAGGCGATTGCCCGCGGTGCCTGGGAAGCGGGTTGCTCGGTCGCCGCTGCCTATCCCGGGACCCCATCAACCGAAATCCTCGAAACACTTGCCAATTATCAAGAAGTCTATTGCGAATGGTCAGTAAATGAAAAGGTGGCGCTGGAAGTCGCCCTCGGTGCCGCGCTCGCCGGCGTCCGCAGTCTGGCAGCGATGAAACATGTTGGTCTAAATGTTGCTGCCGACCCTTTGTTCTCGGCGGCTTACATCGGTGTCAACGCTGGACTGGTAATTGTCACCGCCGACGACCCCGGACTGCACTCCTCGCAAAACGAACAGGATAACCGTTTTTACGCCCTGGCCGCCAAAATTCCCCTGCTCAGTCCTTCAGATAGCCAGGAGGCAAAAGATTTTACAAAACTGGCGTTCGACTTATCAGAACAGTTTGACATTCCGGTCCTGCTCCGAATCACAACTCGCATCGCCCATTCCAGTTCTGTGGTAACAGTCGAGCCGCGCCGCGCGGAAAAGCCCCGGGGCTATAATAAGCAGCTTTTCAAAACCACCCTGTTGCCTGTATTTGCCCGGGTCCGCCACATCGACCTGGAAAAGCGTCTGGTAATGTTGCAGGAGTATTCTGATAAATCACCCATCAACCGCGTGGAACTGGGCAAGCCTGATTTCGGCATAATCTGCGACGGAGTTGCATACCAGTACGCCCGCGAGGTTTTTCCGGACGCGTCATTTCTTAAACTCGGACTCGTTTATCCCTTCCCCCGTAATTTAGTCCTTGACTTTGCCCGAAAAGTAAAAGAACTGATTGTAATTGAAGAGGTTGACCCATTTATCGAACTCCAGACCCGCGCCCTTGGCTTACCGGTAAAAGGTAAAGATTTTCTGCCCCGCTGCGGTGAACTCAATTCGGGAATCGTGCGCACCGCCTTTGCGGAAAAAAAGATTGAAAAACCAGTTTTAGAAGAAGAAATTCCCAATCGCCCGCCGGCCCTTTGCCCGGGCTGTCCGCATTTGGGACTGTTCTACGCCCTGCAGAAGCAGAAGGCAATCATCGCCGGCGACATCGGCTGCTATACGCTTGGTGCCCTACCACCGCACAGCGCAATGGACACCTGTATCGATATGGGCGCTTCCATTACCTTTGCCCACGGTGTTGACAAAGCGCTGGGTAAATCGGACCCGCGACCCCGCATCGCCATTCTCGGTGACTCCACCTTCTTTCATTCCGGTATCACCGGTCTTATAAACACCACCTACAACAATTCCAATGTCATAACAATAATCGCCGACAACCGCACCACGGGAATGACCGGCCATCAAGACCACCCCGGCACCGGTAAAACATTAAAAGGCGAACCGAGCAAACCGATTGACCTTGAAACGCTCTGTCGCGCCTGCGGGGTCGAACAGGTAATTCGGATTGACCCTTACCACCCACGGGAAACGAAAAAGACCATTCAAAACCTGCTTAAAGAAAATAAAGGTGCGGTTGTAATATCGCAAAGACCCTGTGCCCTGCTCGCCGGTAAACAGGGTGAACCCAAAAAAGTAAATCAGGAAAAGTGCATTGGTTGTCAAGCCTGTCTTGCCCTCGGTTGTCCGGCGATATCGTTTGCCGATAACCAGGCGTTTATCCTCGCAACCACCTGCACCGGCTGCGGGATGTGTGTTGAAATCTGCCCCAAGGGAGCGATTGAATGAACATCCTCGTCTGTGGCGTTGGTGGTCAGGGTGTTTTACTCTTCTCTGATGTCCTGGCACGTATCGCCCTTATGGCTAAACTGGATGTAAAAAAAAGCGAGGTCCACGGTATGGCACAGCGCGGGGGCAGTGTCACCAGCCACATCCGCTGGGCAAAAAAGGTTTATGCACCATTAATTGAAGAGGGTCACGCTGATATCATCATCGCCTTCGAAAAAATGGAGGCACTGCGTTACATTCACTTTCTATCCCCTTCCGGTAGTTTAATCTACGACCCACTTCGCATCGAGCCTTTGCCGGTTCTTATTGGTGCGGTGGAAAAAGTTCCCGATACCATCATTGATGAACGTATCGCCGTCAGGGCACCAAAGAACTATCCTGTTCCGGCGTTTGATGTTGCCTGCAAACTGGGCAATCCGAGGATGCAAAATACCGTGATGCTTGGTGCCGTAGCGCGCTTCCTTGACTTTCCCTTGAACCTCTACCGTCAGGTCATCAGTGCCACGGTCAAACCCCAATTTGTTGAACCCAACCTGCAGGCATTTGCGGCGGGACTGGAACTAATCCCGCCGCCCAATGCCATACAATCCTAAACTCGCTTTACCAGTTACCAGCGGTAGTCAATATCCAAATTAAAGGCGTCAAGGACACCTTCTTCGCCTGCGACCTCACGGATGACCTTTAAACGCCAGTTACCCTTCACCGGCTCGTCAGTAAGTACGGGTATCAACTCGCCATCAACCCCCAAAGGAGCAGTGCGGTTGTCCCAGAAAAGTATTTCCCGACCTGAAGGCGTATAAAGCCGCATTTCAAAAAATTCGCCGTCCAAACTGTCCGGGTCAAACTCAACCGTAATTCATACCGATTCAGCCCGCGCGCCGGCCGGAACTTCATTCGTAAGGTCAATGCTCACCTCAACGGAACCGGGGTTCGGTATCGCAACAGGACCATCAAATGTTTCGTCCACATTGTCATAACGCCAGGCCCTGACATTCAGCGTCACGCTTTCGCTATCTGTTCCCCCTTTACCATCATCACAAACCACCTACCGTTCCGCTCCCGGGCGCATTCGGAGCCGTCCAGATAACGCTGTCGCCGGTCGTGGCGGAAAGGGTACCGGCGGTTGCTGTCTAGGTAAAGGTTAGCGGGTCGCCATCGGCATCGCTCGCAAAAACTTTTAGCACAACCAAACCACCGGGTGTTACCGAATCCGCCGGACTGGTAGTAATAGAAGCGATTAGCGGTTTGTGATTGCGGTTGCATCCTGTTACAACGATAAGGGCAGCAATGATTAGAGCGCTGAATGCGACCGCGTGCCTATTACGGAACATTACTCCCTCCTTTTTGATTTATCTACTCCCTTTGACCGAAGTGATATTTTATTATATCACAACAAACGCCTATGTCAACAATTTAACATGCAGGATTGACATTCCTACCCCGAATAAGCCACCTTGAAGGGCGGTACTGCTCATAAATTCCAATACCATCCCCGATACTACCCCGGGGTTCGGTAGGGAAAATAAAACGGCACAATTTAACATTTTAAATTTCAATATGATAGGCAAAATTTGTCCGTTTTTGCCTTTATACTTTAAAGTATACGAAATGTCTCCTCCCCAAAGGTTGTATTTCTCCTTTTTCGGTATTTACATCAATCACTCCCAACCTGCGCTTGGTGTTATCTTGACTTGTAGTTAAATGGCTTTAAACTATCATTTCTAATGGATTTTGGCAAACTGAAACTGTACCCTCTTTGTGACGGGTTCTTTGGTCTTGATGGCGGCGCAATGTTCGGCGTCGTTCCCAAACCACTCTGGGAAAAGAAACACCCCCCTGATGAACGGAATCGCATCAAACTCGCCTTGCGCCCGCTCCTTGTAGCTACAGGAAAAGAACTTATCCTTATCGACACCGGCATCGGCGATAAGTACGACCCCGATTTCGCAGAACGGTACCGCATTGAGAAGACCGACTCTGTGCTGCTCGGTCTCGCTCGCCTCAATTTCAAACCTGAAGATATTACAACAGTAATACTCACCCACCTGCACTTTGACCACTGCGGTGGTTCCACTCAAATAAAAGATGGGAAATTGGTTCCAACTTTCCCCCGCGCGCACTACATAGTTCAGCAGGCAGAATGGGAAGATGCCATCAATCCCAATCGGCGCTCGCGCGCCTCCTACCTCGGCGAAAATTTCCTGCCTCTAAAAGAAACCCATCGCCTTGAACTGATCAACGGCTCAATTGAAATCTACCCCGGTATTGAATTACTCCATACCGGCGGTCACACCAGGGGTATGCAATTAGTCAAAATCACCAGTGACAACAAAACCGCTATCTTCTGGTCCGATATGATTCCCACCCGGAGTCACATTCCAATACCTTACATTATGGGTTACGACCTTTTCCCGCTCGACTCAATGGACCAGAAAGAAAAACTTTTGAACCAGGCGGTCAACGGTAACTGGTTATCGGTTTTAGAACATGACCAGGAAGCGGTAATGGGAAAAATTACATTAAAGGATGGCAAATATCAGTTTGAACAAATTAAGGAGGATAAAATTTATGAGCACCCAAAACTGGCAAATGAAATTTAAAGACAAAATCAAAACCGCGGAGCAAGCCTTAGAACTCATTCAGCCCGGAGACCGGATATTCATCGGCTCGGCTTGTGGCACACCACAAAAACTGGTAAAGGCGCTTGCCGACCGGCCGGTTGAAGATGTCGAGGTAACTCATATTCTTACGCTGGGTGTCGCACCCTATGCCGAAGAGGCACTTGCCAATCGTTACCGAGCAAACTCCTTCTTTATCAGTGCTAATGTCCGGGAGGCGGTGCAAAAGGGCCGAGCCGACTACACCCCGATATTTTTGTCCGAACTGCCACGTTTGCTCCGTTCCGGACGCCTGCCGATTGATGTCGCCTTGATTCAGGTCACGCCGCCTGATGAACACGGATTTTGCAGTCTCGGGGTTTCGGTGGACATCACCAAACCAGCTGCCGAAGCGGCGAGACACATCATCGCCGAGGTCAACCCGCGCATGCCTCGAACCCTGGGCGACAGTTTTATCCACATCTCCCAGATTCATACTCTGGTTGAAAACGACACCCCAATTTATGAGTTTACCACCCCGGGTCCAAGTGAAGTCGCCCAGCGCATTGCAAAAAATGTCGCCGAACTCATCGCTGATGGCTCAACAATCCAGATTGGCTACGGTGGCATTCCCAACGCCCTGCTTTACTACCTGAAAGATAAAAAGGACCTCGGCGTCCATACCGAGGTTTTTTCCGACGGCATCATCGACTTAATCGAAAGCGGTGTCATCACCAATCGCAAGAAAACTTTGCACCCAGGGAAGGTTGTCGCCTCTTTTGCGATGGGCTCACAGCGCCTTTACAACTACATCAACAACAACCCGATGTTCGAGTTTCATCCCGTTGACTATACCAATGACCCGTTTGTCATTGCTCAGAATGAAAAAATGGTCTCAATCAACTCGGCGCTTGAGATCGATTTAACCGGCCAGGTTTGCGCCGATTCAATCGGTTCCCTTTTCTATTCTGGCATCGGCGGACAATTGGACTTCGTCCGTGGGGCGGCCCGCGCAAAAGATGGTAAACCGATCATCGTTTTGAAATCAACGCGTGACAACGACCGATTCTCTCGCATTGTTCCGGTACTTTCTGAAGGCGCCGGGGTGGTCACATCGCGCGGCGATGTCCACTATGTGGTAACCGAATGGGGTGTCGCATACCTTCACGGCAAATCAATCCGGGAACGTGCCCTTGCCTTAATATCAATCGCCCATCCTAAGTTCCGTGCCGAACTGTTAAGAGAAGCCAAAAGGCGGAATTTCGTCTATCAGGACCAACCGGAAGAGTCGCTCGTTTCCGCCCGCTACCCGGAAGAGTTCGAAACCAAAGTGCAACTACCCAGCGGCGAAACAATCCTCATTCGGCCCATAAAACCGACCGACGAACCGGCGCTGCGCGAACTGTTCTACTCCTTCTCGCGCAACACAATTTTCTATCGCTACTTTAGCTACATCAAGGCAATGCCGCATGAGAAACTGACCAAGTTTGTCAATGTCGATTACGAAAAGGAAATGGCGCTGGTTGCTGTCATCCGGCGCAACGGTCTCGAACAAATTGTTGGTTCAACCCGCTACTATGTTGACCCTTCAACTGGCCTTGCCGAATTCGCCATTGAAATTCAGGACGAATACCAGAACAAAGGAATCGGCACCGCTTTGTTCAACCATCTGATACGCATTGCCCGGATAAAGGGTGTAAAAGGGTTCGTTGGCTATGTTCTTGACTCAAACACCCGGGCATACCGACTTGTTACCAAAACTGGCTTCCCGCTTGAAACCAAGTGGGAAGACGGCGTTTACACTTTAACCCTGAGGTTTGAAAAATGAAATCAACCAATTTGGACTTTATCTTTAAGCCCCGTTCGATTGCGGTCATTGGCGCCTCAAGTAAGGAAGGCTCGGTAGGCCGCGCCCTCTTCGCCAACATTCTATTTAACGGTTATACCGGTGTCGTCTTTCCGGTCAATCCAAAAGCAAAAAGCATCCTCGGTGTCAAAGCCTACCCCTCGGTTTTAGACATTAATGACGAAATTGACCTTGCCATCCTCATTGTACCCGCAATCACCGTACCGGCAGTTCTCGCGGAGTGCGGCCAGAAGAATATAAAAGGGGCGATTGTCATCTCAGCCGGATTTAAAGAACTGGGTACCACCGGTGCTGCATTGGAACAGGCAGTGAAAGAAAGGGCACGCACCTGGGGAATCCGTTTGGTCGGGCCCAACTGTTTTGGAATGATAAACACCAGCCCGACGGTCCGGCTGAACACAACCTTTGGTCGCGTTATGCCGCGCACCGGTAACATCGCACTCATTTCTCAATCTGGAGCCGTCGGAGTTAACGCACTTGAATATGCCGAATCAGAAGAGGTCGGGCTCTCAAAATTTATCTCCATCGGTAACAAAGCGGACATCAACGAATGTGACCTGCTCGAATACCTGAAGGATGACGAAGAAACCGATGTCATCGCCCTCTATCTTGAAGATTTGGTTAACCCGCCGGAATTTATGCGCATTGCCCGGGAAATAACATCTCACTCCCGAAGACCTAAACCGATTCTCGCCATCAAAGCAGGTCGAACGACCGAAGGTGCCCGTGCCGCCTCTTCTCACACCGGTGCCCTTGCCGGTTCCGATGAGGCGTACAACGCCTTCTTCTCACAGGCACGGATTCTTCGCGTTGACACGGTAAGCGAATTGATTGCCAAGGCTGCTGTTCTTGCCTACCAGCCGACCCCGCGTGGTCCACGGGTGGCGATTATCACCAATGCGGGTGGCGTGGGCATAATGGCAACCGATGCCTGTGTCCGGTATGGGCTCAAGATCGCACCGTTAACCGAAAAAACTCGCACCGAACTCAAAAAAGTCCTGCCCCCTGCTGCTGCCATTAACAATCCGGTTGATATCATCGGTGACGGTGATGCCAATCGCTACCGTGCCGCATTTCGCATCCTCCTCCAAGATGAAAACATCGATGGGATCATTCCAATCTGGACGCCCACTGTTATGGCAGAGGCGATTGATGTTGCCAATGTTATCGCCGAGGAAGCGCAGAACACCGATAAACCAATCCTCGCCTGCATCCAAACAATGGGTGACAACACCGCAATCCGCCGCGCCTTACTTCGGGTCCGAATCCCCCATTTTCTCTTTCCGGAAAATGCTGCCCGCGCGCTGGCAACGATGGCTGAATTCGGTCGATTGAGCCGGCGGCCACCCGGAGAAATTGTCCACTTTACCGATGTTCAAACCGAACAAGTTCGGGAGATTGTCGAACGGGCAAAAAATCGGCCCCGTCCTTTCATATCCGAACCTGAATGCCATCAAATCCTCAAAGCGTACGGCATACCGGTGGCTGAATTCGAATTTACCACCAGCATCACTGAAGCGCTGACCGCTGCTAAAAAAATCGGTTATCCGGTTGCAATTAAAATTGTTTCCCCGGACATCATCCACAAAACCGACTTCGGGGGAGTTCGGATTAACATCACCAGCGATGAACATCTGCAAGAATGCTATACCGAAATGCTGAAAACGATAAAAAGCAAAAAGCCCGATGCTGAAATCTGGGGTGTAATGGTACAAAAAATGGCTCCAGCCGGTGGATTGGAAACAATCCTCGGAATGAAGCGGGACCCGCATTTTGGCCCCCTGTTGATGTTTGGACTGGGTGGTATTTTGGTCGAGGTACTGAAAGATGTTGTGTTCCGCGTTGCTCCAGTCAACGACCTCTCAGTTGAATCGATGATTACCGGTATTAGGGCATATCGACTGCTTGAGCCGTTCAGAGGAAAACCGGCACGGGACAAACAGAAAATCAAAGAGTCGATTCAGCGTCTATCGCAACTGGTAACCGATTTCCCCGAGTTTGACGAAATCGATATCAATCCGCTTTTTGTTTACGAAGAAGGCAAAGGTGCCCTGGTGATTGATGCCCGTATGCTCCTTTGAGAAATAACAAATTTTGCCCGTTTTGAGTGGAGCTGACCCGATTCGAACGGGCGACCCCCTGCTTGCAAAGCAGGTGCTCTCCCAACTGAGCTACAGCCCCTTTCTTGTATAATAACCAATGTAATTTTTTCGTCAAGATAAACCGTCTATATCCTGAAAAACGACTTTGGCGTGACCGATTTCGGATACGCCGCATAATTAATCGCAAATCCTACCTCGACCCCTTTTCCGGACGAAAACAACCCGCCCACCTCCTTAACGCCTAATCGAAAATTCCACCGTTTCCACGTTAACCCGGTGTTCATACCGGCGACAAGACCAAAACGGTTATCAAACCCCGCGGTCAAGCAGACCGGCAACAGGTTTTTGATAGTTACTTCTGATGTCAGTTCGGCTGAGAAACGGTTCAAGCGCGCCGATTCTAAATCGAAAACTGGACTCAGGACAACACCGGCATTAATCACCTCATTAATTTGATATCCGATACCGACATTAAATTTAACCGGTAGATAAGATACCACCTCGTTGCCGGCAGCGCGGATTTCCCGATAATAAACCTTACTGGTATCGGTAAGAAGTTCGTAAAGATTGGCGGAGTCGACTCTAAATGTCCAGTACCGTTCTTCAACGCCTTCCCGCCACACTATCCCGTGTCCCAAATCAAACATTGCCACTCCGAGATAAAATCGATTTTGATAGTACGCAGCACCCACATCAACGGTCCAGCCGTTACCACCCTGTGCCGTTAGATAACCAACACATCCCTCACCGCTAAAACCGCGCCGGGTGGTTAAAACCCGGGCTTCGTAGTTCAGCATCTGTGCGTAGAACAGACCCCGGATATAGTTCAAGCTACCGCCAACAACAAAATTTCCCCATTGCTTACCTAACCCTATTTTCGACCTGGCAAGTGTAACCAATTCAAATTGGGCACCATTGGAACTGTAGGTCCGGTCCAGTTCATTGCCATTAAGGAGTAAATCAATCATGTTTTTGGGAACTATCAAATCGCCGCCACCCTCGGTCCGCACCGCGAAAGCCAGGTTGCCATAATTAAATCGCAGTATTGCCGCCTGAACTCTTGTGTCCATCACAAACCCGCTCCTGGGTATCGAGTTCAATAGACCTTCCTTTCCCGTTTCGTCAATAAACTTCCCGTTGAACCGATTGTATTGAGCAATGTTGAAAGAGTTGTTTGCCCCCACTGCATTTACATCAACAATATCAAGGGAAAAAACCGGCTTTGTCGGCAATCCGAGGTTTGCCGGATTGAAAAAGAGCGCATTGGTCCCCGCGTTAAAAACCGGATTTAAAATTCCCACAATAATGGTTATAATACTGAACATACTCATCTGCTATCGTAGTCAATTCGCACCTTGAGCTCAATGGCCGCATCCAGTTTTATCTGGTCGCCAGTATAGACAACAATCGTTTCGGTTGCTGGAAGCTCCAATATCAAACCGGCACTTAAAGAACTACTTTTAAACAGGCTGACTTCAACACTGTCTAAAGAAACCGAGACCAAAGTATCCCGTTCGGCCACACATCGACCCTGATTGTTAACAATGCCCGCAGGGATGGCAAAAGGGATTATTACAGAGTCAACAAGGATATCCGGCACAATAGATGCCCGATTGTGCAATACCAGTTTCCCGTTAACCTCAAACGGCAGGGCGCTTTTCAACCCGATACTGGCGCCGCCGGTGACGAGGTGATTCCGAACCGACTGTATTTCTTCATCAGATAGTTCCACCTCCCTTTCCGGCAAGGCTATCGTATCCGGAACCAACGCCAGCCTCAACGGCACATTCAAAATCGCACCGGCGCATACCGATTGACCCGTTTCATAACGACCATAACCCCTCATCCGGACATTGTACTCACAGATAATAAAATCCGGTCCGGTGTTGAGTAACGATGTCACCGGGACTCTCCAATCAAAACTAACCGGTAAGTTGCCCTGCCGCTGCGAAACCGCAATTACATCTTCGACACTCGCCACCACACCTTGATTTTTTATTGCGCGCAAAGAAACAAAAATATCCATGGGAAAACCAACATAGTTTTCTCCTTCTAAAACCAACTCCCCGGAAGCAAACCGTGCGCCACGAACACCAAAAGGAATCAGTTCAGGAATCGTCTCGATACGGGAAAATATGTACACCGGTTGCCGGAACATACCGACGAGAACCTTAGGCATTGCGTCCGAAATTACATAACCGATGTCCAGTTCGCAATCCTTTGTCACATCGACAAACTCCCCCTGCGAATCAAAATTCACCCGAGATATAAGCTCGAGTACCCCACTGCTCTTGCGTAAATTGTCAATCACCACATCTGTTAGATTGAAATCGACACTCATCCCCTCCCCGGCTTGAATCGTCTGGGATGAACGAACCCCAATTTTGGGAAAGTCATAGACGACATTTATCGAGACCGGTAGCCGATTGCCAACCGTAAACACACATCGCCCTTGTTCAAGGATTACGCTATCAATTCGCAACGGATTCTGTGCCGCAATCTCCAATTTCACCTTCTTCTCTAACTTACAATCATGGATTTTCAATCTGCCGCCGCCAATCCTGAGTGAATCCAGCTCAATGTTCACCAAGACGCTGTCCTGAGGTAAAATCCTGACCGTATCTGCTCCACTGCCCGGCGAACAAACTTCAATTTCAAGATCTATCGGATTGACCAGCGTCATTCCACCCACTCTAATTTTCTTTTCTTGAACTTCATCAGGACCCAAACTCCCGAGATTGACAGTATTACCCAGCAACCTGATGGTAACTGCATCAAAAAACAGCGGGGTTCTATTTTCAACCTTAGTAACTACTACCGCCTCATGGAGATCAACAAATTCGATATTTTCTATCACGCAACGCCGTTCAGAAATACTGCTAAATCGTTCAACCCGTAGTTGCAAGCCCGTATCAGGAATTGGCCCAAAAAACTCGCTACAACTCACTCCATCCTTGCCTTGTCCCACACGGGAAAAAACTAAATCCTCCAATGCAATTTTTTCTCTTTTCTCAATCGTAACCAGGGAAACTGCTCCATCAACCGTAACTGGCCCCCATTGGTGAACCAGATTTACCACTAATGACGAGTCGGGCTGGATTTTAAATTTTTCATTGTTAGATAGAATTTCGCCCAATCGTACCGTTCTTTGATAAACCGGAATTCGTAGATTAATATCCCATTTAGGCAATGCCGGCGGCTTCAGGCACGAACCACCAAATAAAAGCAGAATTAAAAAAACGACGGTTAAAAATTTGAATCTCCACCCCTTTACCCTCAACATCTTTCTCCCTTCTCCTCCCCCGGTAAATCTTAAAGGAGCCGCGGTTACCCTGTGAGCGTCCCAGAGTGCCTGAAATATTTGAAAAGGCGGCATTCTCTCCCAGCTAAATGGTGTAGAAACACCCTTCAGGTGTACCGCAGCTCCTCAAAATAATGGGGCCCACCGGGCGCAGAAAAAGGGGCCGTTTATGGTAGGACTTGGGCGTGGGCTTTTAAAATCCCAAGAAGGAGGCTAAGATGCCGGCCCCAGGATAGAAAATCTTTCAACGGACCCCAAATGGGCTCAAACTAAGCAACAACCGCGACACCGGTAAAGGAGCACTATTTTGTCTCGACTTCGGTCAAAGGTTCTTTTTCAACTTCGCTCCTTCAACCTACCATCCGGGGTCCGCTTATCTTTCGCTCATTATCCCTCCTTCCCCAAAAGGGATAATGGTACCCCTCCTTCCTCAACCCACCAATCTTCAAGACGAGTAAACTATGGAGCACAATTGTTTCGGGTACACTTCTAAACAACAGGCAAGAGAGCAGAGAGAACAATGCGCTTCCCCTTGACTCCGTAGTTACCCGCCTTGGACAATTTCATTCAATTTAAGAGGTCGCCCGGTGGACCGAAATTCCCAATTGTAAAGAGCAAAACCGCCAAACTTATCCCGACTAAAACCCTGTCAATATCACCAAAACCCCTTCTCGCATCTTATTAATCACCGTTATCTTTATTTACAGCATCCGTGCCAAAATCTATCTCGCCGTATCAACCCTTTTAAATTCAATAACTTAACAAACCAGCTATATCAATGTTTAACAATGCGACCGGTTTATTTTAAACGGAACAATAGCGTTAAGTTATTTGAATACAATATCTTAGCAAATTGCGACAGGCGTAGATAGAAACCCGTGGCAGCTATACCCAGGAAACAGCGTCAACGGTAACGATTTCTCTAACCTGAATACTATTTGAATCTACGATTGTCCGCTGGTATTGACAGTGATATTGACAGTAGGGAAAAATAATTTTGACAGTCAATGTTGATACACTATACTTATTTAACTGGGTAAACAAAAGGAGTTTAAATGAAATGGAAAATTATTATCGGGATATTCACCATTCTGTTAACAGCAACTGCCCACATAGAAAGCGCTCGAGACCTCGTGCGCATAGTTGGTGCCAATCGTGACGAAGTACGCACACTCGAAAACCTCGGTGTAATTGTCAACTATGTTGACGCCAGGGGTGTTGTGGCGGAAGTAACGCCCGACGAGCAAAAGAAAATAAAAAATATCGGTTATACAATCGAAATTCTCACTCCAAACATCAGCCAAATCTATGAACAAAATTTTCTCGCCCCTTCAACCGATGGTCGCTATTTAACCTACTCGGAATTTCGGGATACAATGGCAATTATCGCCCAGAACAATTTTAATATCTGCAAACTGGAGACCCTGGGGTTGAGTTACAACGGTAATTTAATCCTCGCAATGAAAATTTCGGACAATCCCCAAATTAACGAAGATGAACCCGTAGTACATTTTGAAGGTGCAATCCACGGCGATGAAAAAATTGGTTGGGCGATTGTGTTCGAGTTGATTAAATACCTTGTCCGAAACTATGGCACCGACACCATTGTAACCCGAATGGTTGACAACCGAGAAATTTACCTGCTACCAATGCTCAACCCTGACGGCTACAACAACAACCCTGCCAGTCGCTACAACGGCAATGGTGTCGACTTGAACCGCAACTGGGGCTGGATGTGGGGCAATGAAGCAGGGCAAGGTGCCGCACCATTTTCTGAACCCGAGAACCGGGCGGTATTAGCACACATCTGGCGTAATCCTGCGGTGACTTATGTCTCCTATCACGCCGGCATCACCTTCATCTCCCACCCCTGGAGTTACTGCTCATCTGCCCAGAATACGATTCCCGAACTACCCCTGATTCAATTTTTGTCAGCCCGTTACGATGCTTTTACCCACTACACCTACGGCCAGGGTGCGGACAGTATGTACCCAATTAACGGTTCTACCAAAGACTTTGACTACGGTTATGGCATGATGGGCTGGTCTATTGAAGTTCACTTCGACAAAACCCCGCCCGCTTCTGAAATTGACCCCACTTTCAATCTGAATAAACCGGCAATGTTTGCTCTGATGCACCACGCCGCTCAGGGAATTAGAGGTACTGTTACCGATGCCGAGACCGGTGAACCGATTCCCTGCCAAATCTGGGTCAGTCCGGTGCGCTGGCTCAGTTATAACGACCCAGCACTGGGCGATTTTCACCGGTTTTACCTTCCCGGGACCTATCAGATAACATTTCGTGCGCCCGGATACCGGGAAACCACCTTGACAGATGTTGTTGTACCCGATTTCGGCGACTCGGTCGCAACAGTTGATGTCCAGTTAACTTCTGACCCATCAGCACCGCTTTTTGCCTTCCGCCATATCTACAACAACTTTGTCAACACTTTAGTTAACCACACTTACCCGGTACGGGCAATCGGCCCTCACGATGGTGAAGGGTTCCGGCTCGACAATGGCAAGTATATCTGTCTCGATATGCAGAGACCGATCCGTAATCAGGAAGGAATGGACCTAATCGTTTATCGCTCTGCCGGCACCGACAGCGCCCTTATTCAAGGAGCGAACAATTGGTTGGGACCCTGGACCAATATTGGCACCGCCCGCACTAACCAGAGCCTGTTTGACATTGGTGCTGTTGGCTTGGACAGTGTCCGCTACATAAAAGTCACCGCCTGGGGCGAATTTCACCTTGATGCGATAGAAAATGTAAGGAATGTGGGCATCAGTTCAAATCCATCTGCAATATCAATGCCTTTGGTCATCAAAATTCACCAAAACCCGACAAAACTACCGGTGCGATTTACCGTTAATGAAACAGCCCGAAATCGGACTCTTAAAATTTACGACCAAAGCGGCCGGATGGTTACCGATTTACCGCTCTTAAATACCACCCTGGTCTGGGATGGCAAAGACCACAAAGGCAAAACAGTTAGTCCGGGGGTATACTTTGCGCGATTTGAAGGTAATTCGGCAATCCGTATAATAATCACGAGGTGATTATGTACGCAATAATGCTTTCTCTTATCGTCTTTGCAACGCCGCTCGAAGCTGCTCGTTCTGCAGACTTAATAGAAATAGCAGCACTCGAATCGCGTATCAACGAATTCACCCTGAAAAATGGTTTGCATATCATTCACTACTTTGACTCTTCGGCACCCGTCGTTTCGGTCAATGTCTATTATCGGGTAGGCTCCTACGACGAACAGACCGGTAACACCGGAATCTCCCATATGCTGGAACATATGAGTTTCAAACATACCGATATTTATAAACCCGGCGACTTTGACCGAATACTTGATTCAGTTGGTGCCAACAACAACGGCTTTACCTCTACATATTACACCGGTTACTATGAAGAACTGGCTAAGGAGCACTGGGAACTTGCACTGAAACTGGAAGCGGCAAGAATGCACAAATGTATCTTTCCCGACTCCGAGTTCGAAAGTGAACATCAGGTGGTCGCTGAAGAAAGACGTTTGTGGGACAACCGGCCCAACAGTACTCTCGGGGAACAGTTTGAGGCGATGGCGTATCTTGCCCATCCTCATCGTAATCCAACGATTGGCTGGCCTGATGATGTAGAAAAGTACACCGTCGAGAAAGTCCGCAACTGGTACAAAAAATATTATAACCCGTCAAATGCGGTCATCGTCATTGCCGGCGATGTACCACTGGAAGAAGTGAAGGCGAAAGTTGAAAAATATTATGCCAGAATCAAGGGTACACCGGTCAAAAGAACCGATTTTTACGATATCGAACCCGCGCTGGCTGGTGAAAGGCGGCTTATCATACGCAAACGGGTTAATGTCCCCACGCTCTTAATCGGCTTTCCAACACCGGGGATACGTGATTCACTTCACATCGTGGGAGATGTCGTGGCGGCGATTTTAGGCGGAGGCCGAAATTCCCGTCTCTATCGTACTCTGGTAATAGACTCCGGCATTGCAACATCGGTTTTAGCGTGGAACTCAGTGGAACGCGACCCGGGACTTCTTGAAATTTCAGTTACTCCCAAAACGGAAAGCCTTATACCACGGGTCGAAAATATCATCCTTGCCGAACTAAAAAGTATGACAACCGAACCGGTAAGCCCCCAAGAACTGCAAAGGGTAAAAAATCAAACTCTCGCCGCGGCGCTGTTTGACCGGGACGATATCTCGGACATCGCCTGGTTCTTGGCCACCTCACAAATTACCGCCGGCAACTGGCGCTATTTTTTGCAAAAAATCGAAAACATCGAGAAAACTACAGCCGACCAGGTCCTCTTTTTCTGTAACCAGTACTTAACCGGAGAACGCCGTATCGTTGGCATTCTGCTGCCTGACAAGGAGGCACAATGAAAGTTCACTCCCGACAATTATTGGTTGTTCTTTTAGGGCTGATAGGCAATCTGTTCGCAACCATGTTCTTTCGGGACTCACTTCCTAATGGACTAATCATCCTAACATATCAAGACCAACGTCTCCCTATCATTGACATCTCATTCGTTTGCCGAAGCGGCGCAGTTTTCGACCCCGAGGGCAAAGCCGGCACTGCCAGTCTTTGTACTGATATGCTTTTGCGCGGCACGAAAAATTTGAGCGCGGACTCTATCGCCCAGATTCTCGATTTCGTCGGTGCCCGTTATGGTACTGGAACCGATTTTGACCATTGTTTTCTCAACCTTCGCCTTTTGAAAAAGGACCTATCCCTTGGTCTCGACATCTTATCTGAAGTGGTACTCGAACCAGCCTTTCCCGAAGACGAATTTACTCGGGCGCAAGAACAAACGCTGACAAGCGCCCAGCGCGCCTACGATTATCCATCAGCGCTTGTTGCCATGGAATTCGACCGGCTTTTATTCGGTAAACATCGTTACTCTTTGCCGCCGCGCGGCGATACTACGACAATCCGAAAAATTACGCGCGATGATTTGAAAAACTTCCATAAAACTCATTTTGTTCCTAACAACTGCTTTATTGTTTTTGTTGGGGCCGTTGACCACGAGGAGATAAAAAACGAAGTCCGCCTGCGTTTTGCTAATTGGCAACCAGGTCCGGTCAGCAGCCCTCAATCGCCCGAGCCTACCTTACCAGAAAAAATCCGGGTCAAATTGATCACTCGGAAAGATATGAACCAAACCTACATCCAGTTTGGTCATCCTGGCATCTCAATATTTAATAATGATTTAATTGCCACCCGCTTGATGTCATATATTCTTGGCGGTCCTCCGCTCTCTTCAAGAATGGGACTGGCAGTTCGAGAGTACGGGGGCCTTGCCTACGATGTTCGCTGCTGGTTCGACCGCCGCCTGTTACCTGGTGCCTTTCGCGCCACGGTGCAAACTGCAAAACCCAAAGAGGCAATAGAAAAAATGTTTACTGAAATCCGGCGCATGCACGAGACCGGTGCAACTAAATCTGAATTACTCAAGGCACAGAATTACTTCACAGGGAGTTTTCCGCTCTCATACAGTTCCAATCAAGGTAAACTTGACCGGTTGAACGAAATTGAACTCTACCACTATGGTATCGACTGGTTGGAAAGATTCCCCGATTTGGTTCGCGCAACAACATTGCAACAAGTCAACGAAACGGCAAAACAATATCTCCATCCCGACCGCTATATTATGGTAATAATGGGCAATGTAACGAAAGATGAACTCAACCTGCCCGATGTCGAATGGGTAGAATAAAAGTAGGGGCGTTTTCCGCCCCTACCGTTCGATGAGATTAAACCGTTCAGTAACTAATTAAGGGTTGAACGAAGCCACATACTGCTGACCAGTTTCGGTCCACTGAATTATTGCCGCGCGCTTAATTGGATTACCCAGAGCGTCGAAGGATATTGCGCCGGAAACACAGGGATAATCCTTAATCTGGCTCAACGCATCTCGAATTTCATCCGGTCTGGCATTGGGCGCATTCTTAAGAGCGGCAATCAGCAAAAGCGCAGCATCATAACCGAGTGTTGCCATCGCATCCGGTTTCTGCCCGAACCTCGCCTGGTATTTGTTTACCCAGTTCTGAACTTCCGGTCTGGGGTCGTCGGCTGAGTAGTGGTTGACAAAATAACTACCTGCCACTTCTTTACCGGCAATCTCAAGCATCGCCGGTGAATCCCAGCCATCACCACCTAAAAATTTCGTCTCTAATCCCAGTTGATACGCCTGTTTGACAATCAAACCGACTTTATTGTAGTAATCAGGTAGAAAAACCACCTCAGGCTTTTGCTGCTTGACCTTGGTCAAAAGCGCTGAGAAATCGGCGTCGTCCTTCTGATACGATTCAAATGCCACAACCTTACCGCCCGCTTGTTCGAAAAAGCGCTTGAAGTACTCTGCCAGCCCTTTGGAATAGTCGTTACCAACATCAAACATCACCGCCGCAGTTTTTGCCTTTAAACTCTCGGCCGCAAAACGGGCAGCAACCACACCCTGGAAGGAATCAGTAAAACAGGCACGAAAGATATAATCTTTGTGCTTGCCGTCGTCGATAACTGTTACCTTGGGATTGGTAGAAGTGGGCGTTAGCATCGGAATGCCTGCTACCTGACATTTATCCGCGAGTGGTAAGGAACACTTTGTAGAAACCGAACCGATAATCGCCACCACACCGTCCAGCTCAATTAACTTGCCACCGGCATTCGCCGCCTCGGTCGGGTCGTTCTTGTCGTCCGAAATGAACAGTTTTAGCTGTTTTCCGTTGATACCACCGGCACGATTTACCTCTTCAACCGCCAGGGTAATACCATTGATAGTTGACTCGCCGAATGTTTTAACATCGCCAGTTAAAGGGGCAACCACACCGATTTTAATTACATTGCCCGGTCCACAGGCAAGTATGCCCATTCCGAGCATAAGGCAGATGGTACTTACGGTTTTTATGATCTTCATTATACCTCCTGTTGGTTTATTCATTCACGGTCAAACTCCGATCCCGAACTGACTCGTCCTCAACTTTCGTCCGGTACCGGGAAAGAAACTCTTTTGCCCATACTGCAAAATCTCCTGTTTGGAGCGATTGGCGAATTCCTTTCATCAACGACTGGAAAAACCAGAGGTTGTGAAAGGTCAAAAGTTTAGGCCCAAGGGCCTCGCCAGCAATGAACAGATGCCGCAGGTAAGCACGAGAAAAGTTTCGGCAGGTGTAACAGTCACAATTCGGGTCCAGAGGCGCGGCGTCATCAGCGTAGCGGGCATTACGAATTAACAGCCGACCGGTACTGGTAAATGCGGTACCGGTCCTGCCATTACGGGTCGGCAACACACAGTCGAAAATATCAACTCCCAAACCAACGGCGGCAATTATATCCTCTGGATATCCCGCACCCATCAGATAGCGTGGCTTTTCAAACGGCAATAGGGCGCAAACTTTATCGGTCAGCTCATATGTCAACTCGGTAGGTTCACCAAGACATAAACCGCCAATCGCATAACCGGGAAAATTAAATTGTAACAACTGTTCACAACTCTGCTGCCGTAAATCTGCGTAGGTTGCACCTTGGATAATCCCGAACAAATTGGTTGCCTTTTGCGCCCGACGCAGCGCGCGGGCTGCCCAAACAGTTGTCCGCCGTACCGCTATCTCTGCCTGGTACCGGCTCACCGGAAACGGCGGACATTCATCAAGACACATCGCAATATCCGATCCCAGTTCCTCTTGAATTTCCACCACCAGTTCCGGGGTGAAAAAGTGTCTGCTACCATCAATATGGGATTGAAACTCAACACCATCATCATCAATCTGGGAAAGTGCTGCTAACGAGTAAACCTGGTAGCCCCCGGAATCGGTCAAAACCGGGCGCTGCCACCCCATAAACTTTGAAATCCCACCTAATTGTCGAATCCGTTTGGACCCAGGACGCAGGTAAAGATGGTAGGTATTACAGACAATCATCTGCGTTCCACAGGCGAATAGTTCGGCAGGAGTCAAGGTCTTTACCGTCGCCTGAGTACCAACGGGCATAAATGTCGGCGTGTCAACAACACCGTGGGGCAAAGTAAGTTTGCCTAGTCGTGCCCGCCCGCTCGTTGCGATAACCTCAAACCGCATCATCCCAGATTTACCTCACGGTGTTCACCGGGCCCGATATTTATCAGACCGGTTTTTCCCTGAATTTGTGCCTCCTCGCCCACAATCCCGGAACAAACTACTGCCTGCTCAACCACCGCACCCTGGTAAATTAGCGCATCACTAACCACAGAACCGCTTATCCGTGCTCTTGCTGACACCGAAACAAAAGGACCGATGACCGAACGCTCAATGAAAGCATCCGGCGCAATCCACACCGGTGGAATTACAAAAGTTGCCTGCACCTGGCCGCACCCATGGGGATTACTGCCGCCGGTCTTTTCCAGTAGAAAACGATTCGTATCAAGCAACGCTGCGGGTGTGCCACAATCCAGCCAGTGGTCAATGATTAATGGTTTTATCGCCAGACCGCTATCAGCCAAAGACTGTAGGGCATCGGTAAACTGAAACTCACCCTTGACCATCTTTCCCGCGCGGACAAGAAGCTCCACCGCCTCAAACATACGCCGGCCGTCAGCAAAAAAGTAAACCCCAACAATTGCCAGATTGCTCACCGGCTCCTGAGGTTTCTCAATTACTTTTTTAACCAGTCCGTTTTCTAAAAGTACAACACCAAAGCGCCGCGGATCACTTACCTCTTTTACGCCAATGATACAGTCACCATTGATTAACCGATTGAAATCGGTATCAACTATCGTGTCCCCAAGAACAATCAAAACTGGCATATCCTCTATCTCCCGCCGCGCCTGCAACACCGCATCAGCCAGACCTCTTGGTTGCGGTTGGACGACAAATCGAACATCTCGGGAAAAGTTGCTACGAAGGTAGTTTGCAATCGTTTGGTCGTGCGGTGGTACAACAACACAAACCCGTTCCGGATGTAACTCCATCAACCGGTCAAAAATATGACCGATTATCGGTTTGCCACCAACCTCTAACATCACCTTCGGTCGCTTGAGTGTGTGGGGCCTAAGGCGCTGACCTTCACCAGCAGCGGGAACGATAACCGCTAACTTCATAGAACACCACCCCGGCGCGCCAACGCCTGCTTCAATTCATCAATCCGCGGAATAGCTATCGGGTCCAAACCCCGTTTTCGGGCAACGGCAACACTCACCAGATCAGCCATCATCACCGCTGAAAAAAGTCGTGCCAATGCTGAGTGACCTTCGCTTGGAACGAGACGAATTCCCGCCCAATGCCCCGAGAGCAATTTAGCCATCTCCTTTAAACGCTGGAGTGTTCGAGGGTGAGAACTTTTGTCCACGAGGACAATTGTGTAAATCATTCGCTTTAAAAAATGCGGTGCACCGTACCCCATAATCTCATTGTGGCTCTGCTCCGGTAACTGACCAGAATGACAAAGCATCTTCGCATTTTCGTTCAGTTGACATTGCCACCGATAAGCCGCAACATCTAGCAGCCGCGCGGTAGAATAAACCACCGGCAGACGCCCAGCAATAAGTCCGCCCAGCCCGTTGGCACGGCGCCGCCAGCCCTTGAACCGCCGTTCAAGTAATCTCTGGGTTTCCGCAATGTCAACACGGTAGTCTCGACACAACTTGAGCCGGTTAAGCACTATCAATATTGGAACACTCATATAACCCACGGCAGTTCGTGGTGGCATCCCCCTTGGGACAACAATAAGCGGCAAATTGTCCGCTTGGGCTATCGCCGCCAGTTGACCGCCGCTCGTCAGCACGAAAATTTGTGCGCCGCGGCGCCGCCCTTCCTCATAAGCGGTAAGTGTCTCTTCGGTATTTCCCGAATAACTACTGAGAAACAAAATCGTTTTCTTGTTGACCGGCGCGGGCAACTGATAATCACGCCACACGGTTACCGGCATCGCATTCTCTTCCCGCAGAACGGTTCGAACAATATCACCGCCCATTGCCGAACCACCCATCCCGGCAATAATGACATTATCAATATCCTTAAGATGTGAAATTGGGCAGTTATCTCCCAGTGCTACCGCTTGGCCCAGCTGTTGCGGTAGCTCTTGAATCAGTTTCAACATCGTTCTCGCTTTTAGACTGAATTTACTCATCTTTTTCGTGCCTCAACGGCAAAAAGCGACTGCGCCAGTTTGGAAAAGCGCCGGTCTAACTCCCGATGGAGTAACCGTTCCACCTCCAGCGCGGTAGAAAGTTCAACCGCCTGACTTGCCACATCCCGGGCAACTGTTGTATCAACCGAACGGATGATACTTTTTGCCTCAGGAATCATTCCGGGGACAACCGATATCTCATCAATTCCCATCCCCAGTAACAAGATAATACCCAAAGGGTCGGCACCAAACTCCCCACACATCCCGACCCAGACACCCTGTTGGTGCGCAGCATCAATCGTCTTTTTGATTAACTGGAGCACCGCAGGATGCAGATGGTCAAACAACTTCGCCACAAGTTTATTTCCCCGGTCAACAGCAAGTGTGTACTGTGTCAGGTCGTTGGAACCGATGGAGAGAAAATTACATTCGCGGGCTAATTGCTGCGCGAGCAGCGCCGCGGATGGTGTTTCAATCATCACGCCAACCTCCATTTGCTCGTTAAACCCTTTCCCATCCTTGCGTAACTCCTTCTTCGCCTCCTCAAGTAGCAGTTTTGCCCGACGCAACTCCTCAATCGTCGCAATCATTGGAAACATAACCTTGACATTCCCATGCTGCGAAGCCCTTAAAATCGCCCGTAATTGACCTTTAAACAGTACCGGGTCATCGAGACACAACCTGATTGCCCGCCAGCCCAAAAACGGGTTTGCCTCAGAGTAACCCGGAATCACCTTATCGCCCCCTAAATCAAAAGTCCGAATTATCACCGGATAGGGTTTAAACATTTCGGCAACATCACGGAACACCTGGTACTGTTCCTCTTCTGTCGGTGGTCGGCGTTTCGCCAGATACAGGTACTCGGTGCGAAACAGACCAACTCCGCGCGCGCCATTCTGGCGCGCCGTTTTCGCTTCAATAAGAAACTCAACATTTGCTGATAGGTCGATAACTTTACCATCAAGCGTCACTGCCTCCTCTTCAACCAGCGCTTTCAGCGACGCCCGATGTGCCCGGTAGCGCTCAATCTCACTCTTGTAGGTTGTAAGACGACTTGGTGTTGGATTGATGAACACAATACCCCGATAGCCATCAACCAGCACATCATCGCCGTCATCAACCTCACGGGTAATACCCTGGGCGCCAACCACCGCCGGAATTTCCTTCGCCTTTGCCATAATTGCGGTGTGCGAGGTTTTACCACCGGCTTCAAGAACAACTCCAGCAACTTTTTTAGGGTCAAGCAACGCCGTTTCCGATGGTGGTAAATCCTGAGCAACGATTATTGAACCGGGTTCAAGTGTATGAATTGAAGGCAACTCTTCACCCCGAAGAACCGAAAGCACCCGCGCGGAAACATCGGCGATATCGACAAACCGCTCGCGGAAAAATGATAAACCGGTGCGACTCACGCCGGCGCTAATCTGTTTTAAAGTCTGGGTATAGGCGAACTCGGCGTTTCGCAACCTCTCGCTGATGTACTGCTCGGTTTTCTTTAATACTTCCTGGTCGTTCAGCACCGCCAGTTGCACATCGATAAAATCGGCAAAATCCCGGCCCATCTCTTTTTTGACCCGGTCGCGCAACTGCCGTAAATCTTCGTTGGTTATTTTGATCCCTTTTTTAAACCGCTCAATCTCTTTTGCCACCTCATCAGGTAAAAGCGCCCTTTCCTCAACTTCAGGCAGATACAACCGGTAAACAAAAACCTTTCCCTGGGCAAAACCGGCTGAAACAGGAATCGCCCGGACAATCTTTTCTTTCGGTTTACTCCTCATCCGGGAATCTACCGACTTATGTATCATTCTGAGTCAACTTCTCCTTTAAAACCCGAAATGCCTCTTCCTCATCAACACCGCTGACCTCCAGTGTTACGACACTACCTTTTTCTGCGGCAAGTGTTAAAATAGCTAAGATACTCTTGCCATTGACCCAGATGCCATCCTTGGCAAGCCGTACCCGCGATTGAAACTTTTCGGCAAGCCGAACAAACTCCGCCGCTGGTCGAGCATGAAGCCCAACCGGACCGCCAATGATCAACTCTTCTTTAATCATCGCTCTCGGTGCTAAATATAATGTGCTACCCTTTAAGGTCAAATGTTACCTTCATTGCACCCTGGACCTTTTTTACCCCTGTATCCGTCTCACCACAATGCCCGCCTCGACTAAAAAGGCGCGAGCAAAATCGTCCGGATAGTCATTCGCGATAACAAACTCCCGGATACCCGCATTGATCAGCATCTTGGCGCAGGTAATACAAGGTGCATGGGTGCAATAAAGAGTGGCTCCGGAAACATTGATACCAAATGCTGCCGCTTGAACCAGCGTATTTTGTTCGGCGTGAATTCCCCGGCAAATCTCAATCCGCTCTCCGGCTGGAATCTTCAGTTCATCGCGCAGGCAACCTACTTTATCACAATGAAGCAATCCGTGCGGTGCCCCATTATAACCGGTGCAGAGAATTCGCTTATCCCGAACCAGAATTGCGCCGACCTTCCGTCGCAGACAGGTAGACCGCTCCGCTACAAGACGGGCGATGGCGATAAAATACTCATCCCAGGTTTTGCGCGGGCGGGATTGCAACCTGTTTCGGGCCGTACTGAGACCCTTTCTGCCTTGTTTTTCCCCTTTTTTCCTTCCCATACCGCTCAGCGTACCAGTACCGCCTTGGCCGTTTTCGAATTTCTGCTGGTTGAAAGCTGAATCCAGTAAACCCCGGCGGGAACTGTACGCCCTTGATTATCGCGCCCATCCCACTGGACTTTGTAATTTCCTGAACGCTGTTCGCCAAATTCAAATCGGCGCACCAACCTGCCAGAACGGTCAACCACATCCAGAGTTACCCGGTCGGCAAAAGGCAAGGAGTAATGCAAGATAACTCTACTTTGAGCGGGGTTTTTTGCCACCCGTACTGCCAATCTTACCGGCGATAACCCTGATACCCGATTCTCCGCAATTCCTGTCTGGTAATCGGTAGAAAACTTAATCGCGTGACCCGGAACCCAGGGAGATGCCGCCCGGTGATAGGTCCCGTTGTAGAGTACCTGAATAAACCGAGCGCCACCCTGGTTCTGAATGCCGACGGTTGCGGAATTTCCCGGATAGTTTGCAGTGAGATACTGAAAGGTAAACTTACAGTTGCCATCCTCACCCGCCAGCGTTGTATCGTAAAGGATTATTTGGAACTTCTCCCATATATTGTTTGGATTGTAGTATCGAACCGAATCCCATTCCACAATAAAACGGTGATTTGCGCTATCGTGGTAATACCAGACACCATTGCCACTCGGTGGATACAGGTCGTCCCAGTTCGCAGCCAGCAACTGAGGCATGGTATCGTTGGGCAAACTGGTATTCTGGTAAGAAGTTGATGTTGTATATCCTGGCGCCAACCAGCCGTTAGAACAGACCGAAATCTGATTGTAGGGCTGTCCATAGAAGACGAAGGGACCGAATGATGATGGTAAATTTATCTGAACGGTTTGGTCGTCGTTTAAAGTTAGCCTTGTACCCAAGTTTCTAATCTCCACCCAGTTGAACTCAGGATGTTCAGCATAAAGGGTATCAATTTCATCGTAAGCATAATAAATTACTGGGGTTGCATTATCCGGAATAGGGTCAATAACTCGCAACTCGCCAACCGGAACGATAAAACTGACACTATCAGAATAACCGGTACCAGAAAGATAAAGCCTCATCAATGCCTGATGCTCCCGTGGTGTCTCAGGTGCGGCAACAACGCCAAATCGGTCAGCGCTGTTGGTGCTAGACGAATCGGGCAGAATCTCCCCAAAAAAACCGCTCGAATCAAAGACCGAAACGAACGGACTGAAAGATCGAAGAATACCGCTAACATTGCTCGCACCAACACGACCGGCATTACGCAAAGCCACAGTCAACGCCACACTCTCACCCGGGTCAAGTTTCCCGTCCCCATTACCTCCGGGCTGAGAGTCAATTACCGTTTTATTCTGGAAAACCAGCGCCGGGGCATTAACAACCACGCCTTCTATCGCATCGAGGTCGTAATTTTGCCCCGCATCGTTCAGTCGAACGAACTTTGCGCTATTAATACCGGCACTGGCAAGGTCACAGGCGATGTTTCCTGAACCGTAAGTACAGAAGGACCAGGGCCCATTCCACTCTCTCGACACAAACACCGAACAGGGCTTGTTGGTAGTAGAATAGACCGTAAAATCTGTGCCCGGACCGTTAATTATCTCATCGGAAAGTTCAATAACTGCTGCCCCACGAGATGTCAGACTCAGCGTGATACTATCCCTTCTGCCCAGTGCCGCAAGCCCCATTGTTGAACCGGCGCCGGTCGAACTCTTGCAAATCCACGTGGTAACCTTGTAACCGGTTATCGGTGAAGCAGAATCCGGATTTAATGCCACATTAACAACCACAAATGTGTCGCTGGGAACAGCGATGCCACTAACCGTCTTGGTGTGGTAACCATCCGCCATCACTTTTAATGTATATGTCCCCGGTAACAGATATTTGAAAAACCAGCCGGTGGTATCGGTGTAAACAAACCAGTCTGTCGGTACCGGAACAACTATCGCTCGCTTTATCGGTAAACCGGTAACAGAATCGGTAATCTGACCGCGAATCCCCCAAGCCCCTCGAATCATCAACTGGACGCTCGCGGCCCAGTTCGCCCGACAGATTGTGTCAATATCACCCTGAGGTGGTGGTTGACCGTTTGCCACTTCGGCAGCCAAACCCAGGGCGCCTTCTGCTCCATAGGTAAAGTCCGAAGAGGTACCGCTACACGGATAAAGCCCTCGGGAAATCTGATATGCCGGATAACCGGTGATGCTGCTGTACAACTGACACAACTGTTGATGGGCAACGCTATCCCTTGTGGCAATCTGCGAGTAACTCCAGGGCCACATTACCGACCTGGTGCCGCTGTGATAGGTCATCGTTATCACAAATGGGTGGCGCTGCATAAAATTTCTGAACCCCTGAATCTCGGGTTGACTCCAGGGAACATTCGCCCCGGACTGCTGATTCCAGGCGTAGCCAAAATCGCGGTTCAGATCTATACCGTTCGAGTTGGTTCGCTGGTTGTTAATCAAACCTTCCGGATTCATACAGGGAATCACCCAGATTTCTCGCGTGTTAACCAGATGGGTAATTTGAGGATCTGAACCGTAACCTTCGGTCAGACGGCGGGTAATGTACCAGCAGATTTCAGTTCCGATATTCTCATTGCCATGAATCGTACCATCCCACTCCAGTCTGGGCCGGTGGTTCTCAACCGTTGGATTCTGGGTAATTTTCAAAGCAATCAAAAATTTTCCGGTTGGAGAAGCCGCAATCGTCTCCAGTTTACAGATATTCGGATAAGCGGCAGCAATAAGGGCAAATGTGTCCATTATCTCCTGATATGTATGGTAGCGGCCAAAATCTTCGCCCGGACACTGCAACCTCGCCCACTCCTGCATATCCTCAACCAGCACTTCCACCCGGAACCCTCTACTCAGAAAATTTTTATAGGTCTCAGCGGTCACCGCACCAACAAAGTAGTCGTCCTTCACCTCATAAAATTCGAGGACATCTTTTGCCACCGTACTCAATTCCTGTCGCGGGCAAAACACCTTGACCTTCATCTCGGTAGCCGGTCCTGCGGCTGTAATTATCCCCGCACAGAAAATTAAAATCCCAACCAGCATCAACCTTTTCATTTTCATAAACCTCAATCTATTATTCATCGAACACCTCCCTGCACGTCAAACCGGCTCTCAACTACCAAAACCGTTTCCGGCATTGACCAATCTGAAACATAACCGGCACGGTCTTTTGCCCGACAGCGCACCTCATAAATCCCGGGCAAATGATAGGTATATCGCTGACGCACCAGTGTACCCGGAGGTACAAAACCGCTCCAATCACCTATCGTATCACCCCAGTGAAACTGCAGAGCAACCGACTGTTGAAGCGGATGCCACGCCCAGGAGATAAACTTAACCGTATCACCAACAAGAGCGGTATCCGGTCCCAAAGGAGTCCTGGGCACCTGCGGTGTCCAGAATCGAACGTCAACCGCAAAGGTATCAGACCAGCCTGATTCCTGTCTTGAGTCCCTTGCCTTCACCCGCAGAAAAAATAGCCCGGTATCAGGGAAAACCACCCTACGGTAATACTC
The DNA here is from genome assembly GCA_964626075.1 of uncultured bacterium. Lineage (GTDB taxonomy): Bacteria > Hydrothermota > Tepidihabitantia > Tepidihabitantales > Tepidihabitantaceae > Tepidihabitans. The sequence goes on along the minus strand of CAZVDD010000004.1, from coordinate 266,117 downwards.
CATTCCTGCTGAAACCCATTCAGACCAGCTCGACTCGACACCTTTGCTCCACTCAAAATAGTAGGCAACCGAATCTGCTTCTTTATCGACCGACAGAGCCGAAACCATCACCGTATCAACCGACCTTGCCCGCTGCGGTCCAAAAACAATCGGAGGTGAAGGAGGTTGATTTTCGCAACCAACAAAAAATAAAAAAACAACGCCAATCACCATCGCACCAGCGATTGGTAGAACTCTTAAAGAACGAAAAGAAAACAAAAAGCCTCCTATCTTATATTTCAAAAATAGTAAAACAAACCAGACCAAAGTCAACAACTCTTCAGACATAAAAAGGGCAGCCTCGGCGTCCAAACCCCTTGCCTCCTTCTTGCGTAAAAAATAGCAGGTTCATTACTACAAAATCAATAAAACAACATTCTGGTGAGCAGTTAACAGGAATTCGGAAACCGTCTCAAATGTAGTGGGGAAAAGCAACCGGTAACTTAATCAGCGAGCAAATCGTTATCCCAATCAGAAGGTGACTGAGTTATTCACCCATCAAACAAACGGGCAATTTGTCCTTTAATTGTAACCATCAATAAATCTGTAAGTTACCACCAGATACAAACCGATGGTGCATTGCCGACTCAATCGTAGAACCAATCAGTAAGCCGTCCCCCGAGCAACTCGGTGAGTGGCGCCATGAACAGAATCCCGGATAAACCCTAAACTCGCTCAATGAGCCGCTATCCAGATTTTATTCAGGGTTATGGCTGTATATCACTTACCCACCTGATACCTTCCGATTTTAATTCCATAGTCCTTATAATTCCTAAATTTTTTGGGCAATAAGTTGACTGAAACACAATAAGTATTAACATTAAATACATTATGCGCTTCGGTTTTCACATCTCCATTGCCGGTGGTTTTGCCAATGTTACGATGAGAGCGTTAGAACTGGGTTGCAACACCATCCAGTTGTTTACCCGTTCACCGCGCGGCTGGGCAATCACTAAACTGCAGGAAGATGATGTTGCAAAGTTTAAAAACGATATCAAAAAAGCGGACATTTACCCAGTTTTTGCTCATGCAGCCTATTTGCCCAACCTTGCCGCTTCAGATTCAACAGTCAGAAAACGGTCGATTGAAAACATTGCTGAGGAATTACGACGCTGCGACTTCCTCGGGATTGAGTTTCTCGTTGTCCATGTTGGCAAGGCGATGGGTGACGACGAACAGCGTGCACTGCGCCGGGTCGCCGACAACATCAACTTGATTTTCGAGCGCGTGCCCAATCGGGTAAAAATCCTTCTGGAGAACACCGCGGGAATGGGCTCAGAGATTGGTTACCGTTTTGAGGATATTGGCGCGATTATAGACCGAGTGGAACAGAAAGACCGAATTGGCGTAACCCTTGACACCGCCCATTCATTTGAAGCCGGTTACGAGTGGCGCACGAAAGAAGGTATTGACCAAACCCTCCGTCAGTTCGACCGGGCGATTGGGTTTGGCAAACTGTATTTGCTCCATTTGAACGATTCTAAAACAGCTCTCAACTCCCGGGTGGACCGGCACTGGCACATCGGCAAGGGTGAAATCGGTATTAACGGCTTCCGGGAAATCGTCAATCATCCTTTATTGAAAAACCTGCCCGGGATAATGGAGACGCCGCGTACCTCATCTAAAGAGGACTTGGAAAATATGCGCACCATCCGGAGTCTGGTGAAGTGAGAATCCAGTTCTGGGGTGGTGTCCAGACCGTGACCGGTTCTCAACACATCCTGAAATCGGGTAAACACCAGTTACTTCTGGAATGTGGTTTGTTTCAGGGACATCGCCAGGAGGCTGAAGAGATAAATCGCCATCTCCCGTTTAAAGCGACAAATGTCAACTGGTGCGCCGCCAGTCACGCCCATATTGACCACATCGGCAATTTGCCCAATCTGGTGAAGAACGGGTTTAAAGGACCAATTTTAATGACCAAACCGACCGTTGCTCTTGCCCGCCTACTGTTGCTTGACTCGGCAAAAATCCAGGAATCCGATATCCGATACCTAAATAAAAAGCGCCGAGCAAGTGGTGAAAAACCCAAAGAACCTATTTATTCAACAGAAGATGCGACACACGCCATTGCCCGTCTTGAAGGTGTCGACTATGCCCAGCCCCGGCAACTTGGTCCATTCACGCTCGTTTTTCACGATGCGGGACACATCCTTGGCTCGGCACTGATTGATATCAAAGCCGAAGGCCAGCGGGTTCTTTTTACCGGAGATTTAGGGCGAAAGAAGATGCCCATCATCCGTGACCCGGTGCCGGTAACTGCGGTTGACTGTTTGATAATGGAAGCAACTTATGGTAATCGACAGCATGCACCTTACGAAGATGTTGCGCAACATCTCGCTACAATTGTTAACCGGGTTGTCAACCGCGGTGGCAGAATCATTATCCCTGCATTTGCCGTGGAACGGGCACAAGAAATTGTCTATCATCTTAAACTTCTCCGAGAACAAAACGCCATTCCCGACATCCCGGTATTCGTTGACAGCCCACTAGCAAGCCGGGTCACCGAAGTTTTCCGCAACAACAGCGCCTACTTTGATGCCGAAACCCGAAATTTAATGGACGATGCCGGCGGACCTTTTGACTTTCCCGGTCTGCGTTACATCGACGACGCCGAGGAGTCCAAGAAGTTGAATTACCACACCGAACCCTGCATCATCATTGCTCCTTCCGGAATGTGCGAAGCGGGCAGGGTCCTGCACCACTTAAAGCACAGCATCGGCAACCCCAACAATCTGATACTGATTGTTTCTTTTCAGGCACAGCACACCCTCGGCAGGCGTATTACCGAACACCAGCCGGTGGTAAAAATCTTAGGCGAGGAGTACGAACTGCGAGCGGAAGTTGAGGTGATGGATGAGTTTAGTGCCCATGCCGACCGCAACGGACTCCTGAATTATGTGCGCAATATCAACCCCCAAAAACTGAAGAAAATTTTCCTGGTCCACGCGGAACCCGAAGCCGCAGAAGCACTGCGCGCTGCACTTATGGAAATTGGCGTCCCCGAAGTTTTGATTCCCGCCAAGGGCGATGAGTATGAAATTTAGATGCCTTGTCGCGCTGCTCTTACTCGGCACGGGATGCGACCTGTTACTCACGCTCGACCGAACGCCGCCCGTGTGTGTCATCCACTCACCAGCAGACTCCAGTACGGTAAGCGGTATCGTTGAAATTTCGGCTGAGGCTTTTGATTCGGTCGGAGTTGCGGCAATTGAGTTCTACGCCGATGGTACCCTTTTTGCTAAAGAAAGTAGCGAGCGGGTTACGGTGCAATGGGACACTAGGCAGTTAACTGAAGGCACCTGGCATCAACTTTTTTGTATCGCCACCGACCTTTCCGGAAACAAAGGTTATAGCGACACGATTCATGTCAAAATTGCAGCGATAGAACAGCGCAATGTATTTCATGGTCAGTTCACCCTTGCCGACCGTTACTACCAATGGGTAGAGTTTAATGCTGGGGGCGGCGAAACCCTCATTGGCGACGCCCGCACCGCAACCAGCGGTACGATAAGCCGTTTCCTTCTTCTTGACCAGGAAAACTTCAACCGATTCCTCGCCAATCAACCCTGCACCCCGCTCTATGAACAACAAAACAGCCGCGCAGTCAGCCTATCTTACAATTTTTCCGCTTCGGGCACATTTTACCTTGTGTTTGTCAATACCACCGGTACCACCCAAACCTACTGGGCAAGATTTTTAATTAAATAGCCAATGGTACATATCTCAATTATTATTCTGCTCAACCTTTTCCCGAGGCCCGAATATCCGGCAGTTACCACCGGCGACATTCAGCGGTTGTTCGATTTAAAAGCCATCTACCAGAACAGTATTGAACAGCCGTCAGAAGACACCTCGCTAACAAATCAACCCGAACCCATCCCGGGCCGCTTTGTAATCGGTTTTGAATCCGGTACTGAACTAAACATCATCCGCAAACTTTACCTCCCTGGTGTTGAAGTAAAAATCATTGACACATCAGCCCGATTCCTGGTGATTGAAACGCCAGTTGATGTCCCGCTCGAAAATATAAAACAACAATTAAGCGGAACTACAGGTGTCAGATTTGTAGAACCTGACTATCCTGCTCGTGCTTCGTTTCTACCAAACGACCCGATGTTTTTGAGTAACCAGTGGGACAAATGGGTTATGTATGCCGACCAGGCGTGGGATGTAGTTAGGGGCGGCACAGTTAAGGTTGCGGTCGTTGACAACGGTGTTGACTACACCCATTACGACCTTGCCCGGAACTTCCAGGCAAATGAGTTGGGCTATGACTATGTGAACCAAGACAACGACCCGAAACCGGACAACCCCTATTTACCGAATGCCTTTCACGGCACCCATGTCGCAGGAATAATTGGCGCGGTTACTGATAACCTCATCGGCGTGGCGGGTTGGGCGCAGGTCCAGCTCCTTGCGGTGCGGGTCCTCAACGATTCGGGTAACGGGAATCTCACCAATGTCGCCCTTGGTATTCGCTGGGCGGCAGACCATAATGCCCGAATAATCAATCTGAGTTTAGGAGGCGACGCCACCACCACCCCACTAAATGAGGCTTGCAACTATGCCCTTTCCCGAGGAGCGATTTTAATCGCCGCTGCTGGAAACGATGGCCGTGCGAATGTGTCCTATCCCGCACGATTAAGCAGTTGTGTCTGTGTTGGCGCAACCGATGAGATGTCAGGACTAGCATCATTTTCTAACTATGGAACCGAACAGGAGGTTGTTGCACCTGGTGTAACGATATCTTCCACTGCCCCGGGCAACAGTTATCTTGTTGCCAGCGGCACTTCGATGTCCTGCCCCGAAGTTAGCGGCGTCGCAGCACTTATCCTCGCGCTGAATCCCACCCTTACCCCAAATGAAGTACGAGCCATCCTTGCGGCAAGTGCTATTGATATGGGCGCGCCAGGAAAGGACAACCGGTTCGGCTACGGTATGGTCAATGCGGCGCGCGCCTTACAACTGACACAACTTTACACCGGTTCAAAACCGATTAACCCGGCTCTGACCGATTTCCAATACCGTGACGTGCAAGATTCCATTTCGGGTAAAACAATCTTCACCAGAAGTGAATTGACCCTGCCGGAAGAGGTACAATCTTTTGAACTTTTTGACCCTTGCGGGAGGAGAGTTTGCCGCATCAACCAAGTTCAATCAAAAATTACCCTGTCTCTGCCCGGAATTTATTACCTGACTCTTTATCCTGAGAATCGAAACCGGTACTCAATCAAAATAATAAATACCCGTTAATCTTCAAAATAATCGGCACAACAGTTTTCGTTTTCCCACACGGTAACGCGATTGACGGGATAAATTTTCTTTAACTCATCGTAAAAATGTTTGGCGAGGTTTTCCGCAGTGGGTGGAAAGTCGTATACCTCATTTAACAATCGATGGTCGGGAAGAATCGAATCAACCGCCGAGCGCAATTCGATGAAATCAACCACCATACCGGGCGGTGTCAACCGGTTTGCGCCGACCGTTACCTCAACCCGATAATTGTGACCGTGCATATTTTCACATCTGCCGTTCTGACCGCGTAAAAAGTGAGCGGCACTGAAATAACGCACCACTTTTACCGTCCACATTAACACCTCCATTTTATCGTTAACTTTTTATTTTAACTTGCCGCCCCAATAATGCAATTAACGCCCGATTAAATCGAATAAAATTACTTAACATTTCCTCTCTCATTATCCTTGACTATGCGGTATTTCTTGTTAACATTTTTCCCTTATGAGTAAAACAACGCCTTTTTATCCTCGGCATCTTGCCGCCGGTGGCAAAATGGTGGAGTTTGCAGGTTATCAACTCCCTATTCAATTCCGGGGTATAATTCCTGAACACCATAGGGTTAGAACCACAGTTGGCGTTTTTGATGTGTCCCATATGGGCAGAATTAAAATCTGGGGCGGCGACGCGTTACAATTTATCAACCGGATGATAACCAACGACGTTACCAACCTCGCAGTAAATCAAGCCCAGTACTCTGTTATGTGCTACCCCGATGGCGGTATCGTCGATGACCTGGTGCTTTATCGTTTGCCCGACCATTACCTCCTTGTTGTCAATGGCGCCAACAATGAAAAAGATACCGCCTGGTTAAAAGAACATCTCACCGGCGATGTTCAGTTGGAAAATGTTACCACCGAAGTTGCTCAGCTGGCAATTCAGGGCCCTAAAAGCGAAGCCTGCTTGCAAAAAATTTCTTCTATCAACCTGTCGCCCATAGGATTTTACTGGGCGGCAGAAGGAAGTGTCGCTGGTGTCAATGTCTTGATTTCCCGGACCGGTTATACAGGAGAAGATGGATTTGAACTCTACATCCCGGCAGAGCAGGCACTAAAGGTGTGGGATGAACTTATGGCTGCTGGTAAGGAATTTGAAATTGAACCTATTGGTCTTGGCGCCCGTGACACGCTGCGCCTGGAAATGAAGTACTGTCTTTACGGCAATGACATCGACCAGACCACAAACCCGCTTGAAGCAGGCTTGGGATTTGTTGTCAAACTAGACAAACCAGGTGGATTTATTGGGGTTGATGTTCTACAACAAGTTGCCAGAGAAAAACCGCGGCGCCGGCTCGTCTGTCTTGAGACGGAAAACCGGGCAATACCTCGGCCGAAACTCACCGTCTACTCCAATGGCGACCCGGTCGGATTTGTAACTTCTGGCACCCTTTCGCCATCTCTGAACAAAGGAATCGCCCTAGCTTATGTGCAACGGGAATTTGCCAGCGTCGGAAACAAACTGACGATTGAACTCCGGGGTACCCGGCATCAAGTTGTCGTCGTCGCGCCACCTTTTTATAAGCATGGCTCAAGAAAAAAGTAAGGAGGCACAATGTCAACGATCCCGTCTGATTTGAAATACACCAAAACCCACGAGTGGGTGCGAGTAGAGGGCGACACCGCGCTCGTCGGTATCACCGATTTTGCCCAGCAGGAACTTTCCGATATTGTCTATGTGGAAATCACTGCTTTAGGCAAAACAGTGAAACAGAGCGAGCCTATCGGTTTTATTGAAGCGGTCAAGGCGACATCAGACATCTATGCGCCTCTATCGGGGGAAATCATCGAAGCCAACCCCCAGATTAACAAAAAAGAAGGGGATGCACCGGCAATCGTCAACCGTGACCCTTATGGCCTTGGCTGGCTGTGCAAGATAAAATTCACCAATCCTGGTGAACTGGCATCACTTCTGGACCACGAAGCCTATGCCAATCTCGTCCAACGGTCCCAACATCAATAAAGAAATGAAGTTCACCCCTCACACCCCGGAAGACATTGAGCGTATCTTACAGAAGATTGGTGTTAAAGATGTCGCTGCGCTCTTTAACTCTATTCCCGAAGAACTAAAAATAAAACACCCTTTGCATCTGCCACCGCCACTTTCTGAACCAGAAACAATTACCGAACTCAAAAAACTCGCCGCTAAAAATCTCGGCATCGACCGGCTGGTGTGCTTTGCCGGCGGAGGCGCTTACGACCATTATATTCCCCCGGTGATTGATGCCATCATTTCCCGACCCGAGTTCTATACCGCCTATACACCCTATCAAGCCGAAGTCAGTCAGGGGACCCTTCAGGTCATTTACGAGTTTCAGTCGCTCATCTGTCGGCTGTTCGATATGGAGGTTGCCAACGCCTCAATGTACGACTGTGCCTCCGCGCTCGCTGAAACAGTTCATATGGCACGGGATATAACCAGCCGCCATAAGGTCATCATCTCCGGCACAGTCAACCCCCGTTATCGTGAAGTAGTTGCCACTTACGCCACCGGCTTAAACGTACCAATTCAAACGCTACCCTACACTGCTAACCTCACTACTGACCTCAACGCGCTTGAAGCCGTCATTGATAACGATACCGCCGCAGTTCTGATTCAACATCCAAACTTCTTTGGCTATCTTGAACCGGTCAAAGATATCGCCCAAACTGCTCATAAAAATAACGCTCTGTTCGTCTGCGCTGTGGACCCAATCACTCTGGGCATCATCAATCCCCCTGGTGCCTATAATGCCGACATCGCCGTTGCTGAGGGCCAAAGTTTGGGTATTCCTTTATCTTTCGGGGGTCCGTATCTCGGTATCTTTACCACTCAGAGAAAGTACATTCGCCATATGCCGGGCAGAATTGCGGCAAGGACGACCGATGTTACGGGTAAAACAGGCTATGTTCTGGCGCTGCAGACCCGGGAGCAACACATCCGCCGGGAACGTGCCACCTCCAACATCTGTACCAACCAGGCGTTATGCGCCCTGATTGCCACCGTTTTTTTGGCCTGGGCAGGACGAGAAGGTATAAAAGAAATTGCAAAACAGTGCTGTGCCAAAACCCATTACCTCGCAGATGCCATCAATCGCATTCCTAATTTTACATCTTTGAGTAACCGGAAGTTCGTCCGGGAATTTGTGGTCAAAACACCGGTTCCTGCCCGGGAGATTGTAAAATCGGGCATCGAGTACGGTATCCTCCCCGGTGTGGACCTGGGGATTTTCAACCCTGAATGGGAAAACTGGCTTTTAATAACCGCAACCGAAAAACGCACCCGGGCTGAACTTGACCATTTCGTTAATTTTCTTAAAACTTTTAGTCACTAACCGTTATGGAATGCTCATTAAAGAAGAATCTTAGTAGTTGCACCTGCACCTACGAACCTTGCCACCGAAAAGGCAAATGCTGCGAATGCATTGCCTATCACCGTCAGAACAATGAACTACCCGGCTGCCTTTTTCCACCCGAAGCCGAACGGACCTATAACCGCTCAATCAGTTACTTTATTCAAACCTTACAGAACAAGAAATGATTAACGAGAAACTGCTTTTTGCCTACTCAAAAAGGGGACGGCGGGCTTGGTCTCTTCCCGAACTTGATGTCCCTGAAGTCGAATTAGCGGACCTGTTCGGCACAGATTATCGTGCTGACAACCGTTTACCCGAAGTTGCCGAAGTTGACCTTATTCGCCATTTCACCCGTCTTTCAATCCTGAACCATCATGTTGATAAAGGATTTTACCCCCTCGGCTCCTGCACAATGAAGTACAATCCCAAGGTCAACGAACAGACCGCAAGATTGCCAGGCTTTACCAGCTTGCACCCGCATGAAAACGAATCCCTGGTACAGGGTGCCCTGCAGTTGATGTTTGAACTGGGCGAATATTTGAAGGAACTGACGGGATTTGATGCAATAACGCTGGAACCGGCTGCCGGTGCTCAGGGAGAACTCACCGGAATTTTGATGGTCCGGAAGTACTTTGAGAAAAAAGGTGAAAACCGAACCGTAGTTCTGATTCCGGATTCAGCACACGGCACAAACCCGGCTTCTGTAACTCTCTCTGGATTTCAAGCAGTTCAAATCAAATCCACCCCCGAGGGGCTAATTGACATCGCCGAGCTACAACGGGCTTGCTCCGACTGCGTTGCCTGTCTTATGGTCACCAACCCTAATACGCTCGGAATGTTTGAAAAAGACATCAAAGAGATTTGCGAAATTATGCATCGCTCCGGCTCACTGGTTTACCTCGACGGCGCTAACCTCAATGCCTATGTTGGTATCCATCGCCCCGGTGATGCCGGATTTGATGTAATGCATATCAACCTTCACAAAACATTTTCAACACCGCACGGTGGTGGTGGTCCTGGTTCGGGACCGGTCGCTGTTAAAAAACACCTCGAACCCTTCCTGCCAAAACCGGTAATCAAGTGTCGGGATGGAAAATACATCCTTGATTACGACCGACCTGATTCCATCGGTCGGGTTCTTGCCTTTCAGGGACAGTTCGCCGTACTTGTCAAAGCCTACACCTACATCAGAATGCTGGGCGCCGCAGGGTTGAAGAATGTAGCCGAATGTGCTGTTCTTAATGCCAATTACATTCGTAAAGAGTTAGAAGGCGTTTATGACCTTCCCTATCCCCAGCAGTCGTTACACGAAGTTGTATTTTCAGGTGCGAATCTTAAACAGTTCGGCGTCAGGACCCTTGATGTGGCAAAACGTTTACTTGACTACGGGCTCCATGCACCAACCGTCTATTTCCCGCTGATTGTTCCTGAGGCTTTGATGATTGAACCCACTGAGACTGAATCAATTGAGTCTTTAGACGAATTCATTGCCGCAATGAAGGCAATCGCCCTTGAAGCCCAGACCAAACCGGAAAATCTGACCAATGCACCCTGGAACACTCCGGTACGCCGCTTGGACGAAGCCAAAGCCTCACGGCAATTAGACGTTAACTTTCAGGACTGATGTTCTCGACCGATATCAAACCGGAAAGACGAGCCGAAATAATCAACAAAATTGCCCGGAAAACGGTCGACTTGCGACTTACACCTATTGCTATTGTCCTGCTTGAATCGGTTAAACCGCTTTCTTTTGTTGGTTCTCAGTTAATGGTTTTCTTTCAACCGATTATAACCGCAATCTTTCCGTTTCATCAATACGAAGAAGTTGCCGCCATACTGGAAGAAAGAGAAAATATCGAACTGCTCATCCAGACAATTGAATCTATGGAAGAAAACCGTTCCCGGGGTACTAAGAACGAAAGACAACCTTCGACAAAAGAGAGTAAATTATGAACAAACCAACATTTGAAAAGGAAAAAATAACCCGAATCCTTGCTACTGACTGTGGTTCAACAACCACCAAAGCAATTCTTATCGAAAAACGCGGCGCCGAATATCGGCTCATCACCCGAGGTGAAGCCCCGACTACCGTTGAAGCACCTTTCGAAGATGTAACCAAAGGGGTACTCAATTCTGTAATGGAGGTCGAAGAACTGTCGGGCGTCAAACTTGTCCGGGGCGATGAGATTTATAAGCCCAAATCAAGTGAAAAAGAGGGCACCGACATTTATATCTCCACCTCATCCGCGGGTGGCGGTTTGCAAATGATGGTTGCGGGGGTTGTTTTAACGATGACCGGCGAAAGTGCTGCCCGGGCGGCACTGGGTGCGGGTGCCATTGTAATGGATGTCATCGCCTCCAACGATGGACGGCTACCCCACGAAAAAATTGAGCGCATCCGGACCCTCAGACCTGATATGATTCTTTTGTCTGGTGGCGTCGATGGCGGAACAATTTCTCATGTTGTTGAACTGGCGGAACTAATTGCCGCAGCGGACCCCAAACCGCGCTTCGGCATCGGCTACAACCTGCCGGTGATATACGCTGGAAACCGTGATGCCCGGGAACTGGTTATGAAAACACTAAAAGATAAAACCAGTTTAGTAATTGTTGAAAACATCCGCCCGGTTCTGGAAAGGGAAAATCTTGGGCCGGCCCGCCACAAAATCCACGACCTCTTTATGGAGCATGTAATGGCACACGCCCCAGGATATAAGAAGTTAATGGATTGGACTGATGTCCCAATTATGCCGACACCGGGTGCGGTTGGACTTTTAATTGAAAACATTGGTAAGACGCAGAATATCGCTGTTCTCGGCGTTGACATCGGCGGTGCCACAACCGATGTCTTCAGCGTATTTCAAGGCATCTTCAATCGTACCGTTTCGGCAAACCTCGGTATGTCTTATTCGGTTTCCAATGTGCTCGTTGAGGCGGGCGAACAAAACATCATCCGCTGGCTTCCCCTTGAAATCTCCCCGAACGAAGTTAGAAACCGCATCCGCAACAAAATGATTCGCCCTACCACCATCCCTTCAACCCTTGAAGACCTTAAACTGGAACAGGCAATTGCTCGGGAAGCACTCCGTCTCGCACTAGAACACCACAAGTCAATGGCGGTTGGCTTAAAAGGCATTCAGCAAGAACGCACAATATCTGACGCTTTTGCTCAAGCAAGAACGGGCGAAACCCTCGTAAATATGATGGAATTAAATCTTGTTGTCGGTTCTGGTGGTGCGCTTTCCCATGCACCACGCCGGGCGCAAGCCGCCATGATGCTTCTCGACGCCTTCCAGCCCGAAGGAGTAACCCGACTTACCGTCGATTCCATATTCATGATGCCCCATCTTGGCGTTTTGACTGAAGTTCACCCCGAAGCTGCCCAGGAGGTGTTCGAAAAGGACTGTTTGATTCATCTCGGCACCAGCATTGCGCCTGCCGGGCAGGGTAAAGAAGGAAAACCCTGTGTGTATGTGAAAATTATAAGAGCCAACGGCGAGGAAATGGAAGCCCGGGTTAACTTTGGCGATATAAAGTGCCTGCCGCTGCCGGTTGGAGAAACGGCACGGGCGATTATTACACCGGAACGAGGATTTGATGTCGGAGCCGGTTCTGGAAAAACGTACGAATCACGGGTTGAAGGGGGTATTTCCGGAGTGATTATTGACGCCCGCGGCAGACCGTTGAACCTGCCCGCCGATGACCGTACGCGCCGAGAAGCTTTATCAAAATGGGCAATACAACTTAACGCTTATCCGTCTTGACGGTCTTTAACCCAACCGTTTTTAAGTAATCGGCAATAATTTTTCTGTGGTCAAACACCAGTTTTTCCCTTGTTGCTTTAGACAACTCAACCAGCTTAAATGCCCCGGCATCATCCCCGGCCTTTAATTGACCGTGTCCCCGAGCAACAAATACTACCGAGATGCAGTGACCACGCGGGTCCCGGTTGGGTGCCGAGTACACCCGGAACTGGCGTAACCCGGACAGCGACAAACCGGTTTCTTCTTTTATCTCCCGGCGCACCGCCTCTTCCACCGTTTCTCCGTAATTCACAAAACCACCCGGAAGTGCCCAACCCTTCGGCTCATTTAACCGCTCAATCAGCACTATTCGTTTTCCCAAAAGTATAATGCAATCAACCGCTAATTTGGGCTGTCGATATTTCATTTAAATAGTCCTTTAACGCTTCCTGCCACGGTCTCAAAACTCTGCCGAATCTACGACGAAAATTCCTGTTTTCCAGCACGGAAAAAGCGGGACGAACTGCCCGGCGCCCACTTTCTGCGGTAGTAGTCGGAATTATTTGGCAATTCCTTCCAGTAAGGCGAACAATCTCCCGGGCAAAATCAAACCACGAACAGAAACCTGAATTTGTCAGATGGTAAATACCGTAATAGTCACTCCGGGCAAGTTCAAACAGCGGTTCACACAGGTCAAAAGCGTAGGTCGGAGAACCTACCTGGTCCGAAACAACTTTTATGCTCAATTCGGCCGCACACTTCTGCAAGATGGTATCAACAAAATTTTTACCCCCCTTCCCAAAAAGCCAGCTTGTCCGCACGATAAACCATTTACGGCTGTTTCGCGTCACCGCCTGTTCGCCCATCATCTTTGATCGACCGTAAACCGACAACGGATTCGGGCGGTCCGATTCCCGATATGGCCGGTGCGATTTGCCATCAAACACATAATCAGTGGAGATGTAAATCAATTTGGCGTCTATTTCCGCTGCACCCAGCGCCACCGCCCAGGTTCCCTGAAAATTAACCGCCATCGCCCGAGCCGGATTTCCCTCGCACCCATCGACATCGGTCCATGCTGCAAGATGAAATATTACATCAGGTGCCACTGAGTGTATACCATTGATAACCCGTTCCACTGCGGTTATATCATTTTCTGGCAAATTCCATTGAACAACTTCGCTCTTATGAAGTTGCAAATATCGAACCAAATACTTTCCCAGAAGCCCCCGAGCCCCGGTTACAAGACAGCGCATCTTGTCTCTTGTATTACCTTTATCCTTTAGGCTCGTGCTTTTTCTCTTCGGGCGTAAAAAGAATTGCGGCAAGTTCGGTACTCAACTCTTCCCGTAACTGACTTACAATTGTATCGAGGGAGAGGTCGATCTCTTCTTTGCCGGTGAAGCGCCCTGCCGCAGCCGATCTAATAATCACTCCGCCGGTGATTGGTACCGGTTCACCGGTTTTAATACCTGCGATTTTATCCCATCGTTTGCTGTCTTCGGCTGACAGATGAACTGATGCCTGATCTGGAGCATACTTTTTCACCAGCATCTCGATTATCTTCGGATAGTCTGGACTGCTTAAAATCGCCTTTTTTGCCTTTTCCAACACTGTATCAATCACCTGCCATTTTGCTTCAAGAATAACTTTTCTGCCCTCCAGTTGCGCTTGACTTCGCACCCGGTCGTGTATTGCTCGGACCCTTTCTTCAAGACGTTCGGTACTCTCCCTTTTTAGTCTATCAATTGCCATCTGAGTGCGCTGGGCAATTTCAGCCAATTTGCGTTTCTTATCCTCTTGAATCGCTGCCACCTTCGCGCGGGCATCTGTGTATATCTTCTCAAGAAGTTCAGTGGTTCCCACAGGTTAACCCAGCTTAACACCCATCTGCAAAAATATCGTGGTCAGCAACCCTAGTACCGCATAGGTTTCGACGAGTGCCCCAAGTATTACCGATTTAGTCGCCTCTGAGGGCCGCTTCGCCACCAGCTCTGCCCCAGCAGCGCACACCTTACCCTGCCAAATTGCCGTAAGCCAGCCCGCAATGCCAACCGGTAAACAGGCAGCAAACATCTGGAGCCCCTGACCCAGCGTAATCGGTACCAACTGGCCGAGAACGCCCAGTTTCATCATTGCCAGAAAGGCCCCCAAAAATCCGTAAAATCCCTGCGTGCCCGGAAGAGCCACAAGAATAAAAAGATTGCCAAACTTCTTTGGGTCTTCCGCCATTACACCGTTAGCCACCTCAGCCACCAGCCTAATACCCATTGCTGAACCAATACCGGCTGGTAAAACCGCAACGACGCAACCTAATAATGCCATTGCCAGACCTAACGGGTCAACCATTTTGCCTCCTTATGATTTCCATACAACAAATTGATGTACCTCTTTAAACGGCACAAAGGGTTCTCCGCCCCCGGTATAAAACCGGGGAAAGAACTCTACATACTGCAACCGGAGCGAATGTACAAACGCCCCTAAAACATTAACCGCAATATTGTAGGTATGCCCAATGACCAACACAATTAACGCCATCAAAATTCCGACAATTGGGACCTGCAAAACCATCCAGGCGATGACATTTATCGCCATTGCCACACCACCAGTACACATTCCCAAAGCCATCAAGCGGATGTAAGAAAGTAACACCCCTATATAACTTGTCGCTCCATAAAGGGCGTACCCACCCCAGACAAATTTCTGTAGTAATTTTTTACCCGCCGGCGCCCAAAAGTAGAATACGGTGCCGAACAAACCTGGAACTATTGCCGGTAGGACTTTAAGGAAATAAAGCACAATGCTCACTAGCGTACCAATACCTAACAGTAATGGCAACCAATAGGCTCGACTTCTTTGCTCATCCTGTTTCATCAATATTTGATGGAGTATGGAATAAACCGCATATCCAAACATAATTAAGAACAAGCCTAAAACCGCCCATCGTGCCCACAGAAACCTCTCAGGCAACCAACCCAGGCGACTGGCGATGAAAACTAACAGCCCCGCGAGAAGGAAAAACCACAGAGCCTGTGAGATCATGGTCTCCTTTTCCCGTCGGGTCCAGACCACAATTCCGGCAACAGAAGTAAGGGTTAAAATTAGAAGCAGTGCATTTGCCCAACCGGTTAAAGAGTGCAATAAAATTAACCGAAAAACCAAACTGTTGAGAAACAAAAACCAGGGCAATTGCCCCAAAAACGCATCGCCGTAATTTTTAACCCGTGCACAATCTACAATCTCGAAAGTAATACCGGCAATCAACTGGAGATACCCCAGCGCCAGAGAAAGAACAAAAAACTTCATCGGCTCCTTCATCGGGTCAAACCAGAGAAACTTATTCTTCAAGGTTAGAAGCCAGGGAATACCGAGTCTATCGGGTATATCACCGAACCAACCTCCGACCAACGCTCCGGCGGGAATAGTCAATATTCCGCTAATGAGTATTATTCCCAAAAGTTTGTTATCCTTGCCCATTTTTCGCATTAGAAGTAGTGCTGCCATAGCCACAATTATACCGTATCCGGCATCGGTCAGGCAAAGGGCAAAGAACACCCCAAAAAACGGTGCAATCAACAAGGTCGGGTCAAGTTCGTTGGGTAAAGGCAACTGGTACAGTTCCAGAACGAGTTCAAACGGCCTCCAGAGACGGCGGTTAACAAGCGCTACCGGTGGCTCCTCGCCCGGAGCAGGTTGAATCCGTGTCACAACCGCTGTTTTCATCTCTTCAACCAATCGCACCAATTTTTGATAATCCCGCTCTCTAACCCAGCCGTAAATTATTAAAAGAGAATCGGTCCGAAGTGCATTCGCCTCCGCCTCCCCCCGTTTTATTTGATTCAGAATTGCATCCACCCGTGCCTTTAAGCGGGGTAACTCCTCGGTGTATCGAACAATCTCCCTTTGAACAGCTTCAATTTCCGCCTTAATTTGGTCCTGCTCCTGGCGCCGCTGGCTGATTATCTCGGCTGGTAAACCATCGTTTTCCTTAAGGTCAACCCCTTCCCAGCGCCAACTGTTGAGAAGCGCGGTAACCTCTTCTAACGCATCGCGATAAACTAAAACAACTGCAAACAGTGTGCCCCGGTCTTCGCTCACCTCTTCCACAACCGCTAACTTATCGCTCAGCGCTGAACGGACACCCAGGAACTCCTGGCGACCGGGAAATTTCCCCAATAAAACTTTGACAGTCGAAAAACGACCGAGTTCCGCAACCGAATGGTTCAACCTCTCCCAAGGCTTTAAACGGTCTATTTCACCCTGCAATGAAATCAATCTTCCTTCAAGCTCCTGGCGTCTGGCGGTCAGCCGCTGAATTTCCTTAACCCTGGTTTCAATATCATATTCCACCGCAATCCGTTCATACTCCATTCGGTCGAGAAAAACTTTACCCTTGCTTTTTTTGCCTTGCAAACTATCCAGCAATTCAATCGCGCCCAGAATCTGATTAAGATTACCTTCTTCGGCTCTGCCCTTCGACTCGACCTCGCCGCTAACACCCTCTGCATCCGCAATCCGTACAATATGCAGAACCCCTAACCGCTGAAGTCGATTAAGAAACTCTTCCTTATTTGATTGGTGAATAATAACCGCAACTTTGGAAACCCGCTCTATTGCCATCTCTCTTTAACCACCCGCAAAACCAATTCTATTGCCTTCTGGAGACGCTCGGGGGAGATTTCCTTAATCCTTGCTGCTTCCTCCTGTGCCTTTTTCAACTGCTGTTGAAACATCTCCTCAGCGTCTAAACTCGCTTTTTTCAGCGCCCGTTCAAAATCATCCTGAATCTGTTTACGGACTTGGACAATGACCTCGGCGGCAGCCGCTTCAGCCTCGGCAACTGCGCGCCGCCTCTCCTCTTCAGCCTGAGCAACCATCTTTTGCGCCTCGGTCTCGGCGTCTTTTAGCATCTGAATGACATCTGCCTCGGTTTTCATCATCAAAGGGTAAAGTTTAAGTTTCCCAACCCTGTTACACGCCCAGGGTAAAATTGTTTATAATCAACCACCGTTCCCTTCCAGGATACTATCTTCCCCCTCTACCTCTTCAATCCCGGGTTCAGGCTGGGGTTCGACAACAAAACCAATTTTGGTCTTCATCGACTCAGCCGGAGTTCCCTTCTCTGAAAGAAAAAACTCAACTGCTGGTCCGACAACTTCATACCCCTCTTCATCTATCCATTCGAGCAACCTATTATAAGTTGACTGTACGTTCTCATAACCACCGGTATGAATTGTCCAGGCAATATCCATTACTGGCAATTTATTCACAACGATTGCCCCCATCTGACCGGATGTTGTCGCTGCCGGTACCGGGACACAAACTGCCCAGTTACAACTCTCCGGTGCGACAGTTTGAGGATTGTCGTAGTAAAAAACAAATGGGACACCCGTCGGAGTGATATTGTTTGACTTCAACCAGTCATTCAATTCAATTAGTGCCGGCTCGATGCTTGAGTAAGGTCCGGTACGGTTTAAACTCGCTACCGTCATTGAATCGAGTGTCTCCACCTGAGCCACAAAATCCTGGACGAGTTTAGAACTTTCGGGCTTTCCAGACTTTGGTCCACAGTTCAACAGAACAAAAACACTGAAAACCAACGCAATCGATTTCAACCTATCTATCATCCACTCTCCTTTGTACATTATCATAAATTTTAAGTGATTATAGCACCCGCTTCTACTGTGTCAATCATCTCAGCACGGTTGTGAATTTAGCTCCTGTTGTCTTCTTACTTTTTGCTCACTGTGCCTTTTACCATTAATATATATACGAAAGCTCGACGAAGAGTGACAAAATTTGCCCCCGCCCACTGCCCGGGGCTGTTTTGGGGATAGCCACCAGCACACTTTCATTCAATGATTTTTCTTAACTAATGAGGAATGGTATGATTAAATTCAAACCCGGGAGCATTGGAGTCCCAAAATTTCAGCGTCCGGTGTATGACCGTGTCGGATGGAATAACCGATTACTGCAAAACATACCCCGAATATAAATTAGAAGAACTGTGTATGATGTCTTTCCGGATGCTCCTCGAAGAAAACGACCTCAAACTGCCAGGGCTGGAATTAAAAGGGCTCATCAATATGGCCTGTTAAGGTGGGTTCGTTTACCACGTTAAAGACCGGCTGCTGTGTGATGAAGAAGCCGTTGGCGCAAGGGCGTTTTCCAGTGTGTTGAGCGCTTCTGGCAACTACCGGGAAAGTATGACAAGCACCACGGCACAGACCGAATGTGGACCCGCTACGGTAAAACGAACCCGGCGGATTGGAAATCGTTCCAGATCCCGAGGCGCCATCGCGCCTTATGGATATCCCACGCCGGTGTCGGTTCCAATGTCACCTGTATAATTTTAGTCAACTCTGATGAGGTAAAAGAATAGGAGTAAATAAATATAAAAAGACAGTCATCAAAACATCGTAAGACACCGACCAAAAGGCACCGTTCACCAACCGCAAAATCGCGCCCCGCATCAGAAGTTAAACTTATCAGTGAACCGATGACGATTGAACGCATGTAACCAGCAATGGTTATTCAATGGCCTCGAACCATCGTTCAGCGCCACACCTACCGTGTACTCACCCATTTTTGAGGGACTGAAAAAGGTGTCCTGCGTGTCACACGATGCTCAACTCCTGGTTGTGAACCCGGTAGATGGCTTCCACCCCGCGCCGACCGTTCTGACCGCTACGCTCGAATGAAATGGGTCGAGTTCCCCAATCCGGTAATTGGTGAAATCTTTACCTTCACCCACGTTGAATACCCCGGATTTCGCATTGAACTCTCTTATCCTTATTATCAGATAGATGTTAAAATTCCTGGCTGTTGCACGATAATGAAAGGCTATTTAATCCGGGGAGAGGCAAAAATCGGAATGAAGGTAAAGGCGGGATTCCTTACACGAAAGCCCACCAATACCATTCTCGACCTTTACTGGAAACCGGTCGAATAGGTTTATTTAAAACAAGAAATTCGCGCACGACGGACTAAGACGGTTTTGACGATAAATCAAAGCGGCTAAATCTTGGTATCAAAACACAAACCTTTCGCGTCGAATAAGTTCACCCATCTCTCTTCGGCCTTCGTCTCTTCGCCCGCTGCCACAGAATCTCCATTTCCTCAAGCGGCACTGAACTTAAATCTCTTTTTTGTTCCTTGACCTCCTGCTCTACGACCTCAAACCGCTCCCGAAACTTTCGGTTTGCATCCTTTAAAGCACCCTCGGCATCAACCCCGAAGTGACGACAGAGATTTACCAGGGCAAAGAGTAAATCGCCCAGCTCTTCCTTAATTCGCTTTTGGTAAACTCGGCGCCGGCTTAACTCCCTCTTTAGTTCACCAATCTCCTCTTCGACCTTCGACAGAACTTCACCCGGCTCCTCCCAGTCAAACCCTACCCGACGGCATCGCTCCTGAATCAATTGCGCCTGCTGTAACGCCGGTAGACCTATCGGAATCCCGGAAAGGATAGAACGCCGTCCTTTGCTTCCTTTGATTTCTTCCCAGTTCCGGAGGACATCATCCGCACCTTTTACCTTAACAGTTCCATAAATGTGCGGATGCCTTACCCTTAACTTTTCTACCACGCCGGCAAGAACATCATTAAGCTTTACACCCTCTTTTTCTTCTAATAAATGCGCCAGAAACAAACCCATAAATATATAGTCGCCCAGCTCTTCCTTTATAGCTACTTTATCCTCCCGGCGGAGCGCTTCATCGAGCTCAAACACTTCATTTATTAAAAGAGGGCGGGTTGAACTTAAATTCTGCTTTCTGTCCCACGGGCACTTCTTTCGTAAGGTCTTTATCACCTTTAGTAGTTCATTGAACATATGTTGAGTTTATTAAATTTGTTCTGCAAGGCAAGTCATTGCCAACACCGTAAAATCTTTCGCCGGTGGCAGATAAAACTAATTGAGCAGCGTCAATTGCCGGGTGTAATAGTATCGGTTATTCTCATCTGAAAACTTTCCGACCAGGGCGACTCATTTCGGTCAATATCCCGTGCCTTGACCCGGATAAAATAGGTACCGGGAATATGATAAATATGGGTGCGCTCAATTGTATCGCCGCTCTGGAATAAGTAAGACCATTGCGGTACTGTGGTATCTCCCCATTCAATCCAATAAGTTACCATCTGGTCTTCGGGGTCAACTGTGTAAATGTTTATTCTAACCGTGTCTCCGATTGCACCGCTATCCCGACGGGCAAATATCTGAGGCTGGCGGGGTGGAAGTCCGGAACTGCACCCAAAATGAACAACTACCCCCGCGAGCCCAATAACCACGAAAAACAACACCCTTCTCATTGTCGCCTCATTTTTCACCATCTATCAACGAACAAACTGCACCTTCTGAATAAACTTCCTCGCGCCCTTACCATCTTTTATCAGAAGTCGACAGAAGTATACCCCATTGGAAAGTCCATCGCAAGAAAGACGAGCCTGATGCATACCACTGGGCTTAACACCGCGTTCAATTGTCTTAACCCTACGTCCCAGAGCATTAAACAAAGCCAAATCCACCTCGGCATCTCGAGCAAGCGTATAATACACCGCCGCAGAACCCTTGAGCGGATTGGGTCTTATTTTTTCCATTCCAAATTTATTTAACCCGGTCGGTTTTTCCTTTACTCCAGTTAAACCCGAAATCCCAAGTGAAAAGTAGGTTAGAGTGATATATCCTTCTGCTTGAACTCTCAGGCCGAGCTCAAGAATAGAGTCTGCCGGTTGAGGCACAATTTCCAAACGAAACGGATTGGTAATGTTGTTAACGGTCGTGCCCGGTGGAATCAACCCCAGAACCGAGATTGAATCGTAAATAACCGCATCGCCATCTTCTGAATTCAGCGTAATCACACTGTTGACTGCGTCATAACTCCCCCGATTTTGTAGAAAAACGGCGACCTCCAACCGTTCGCCGGCTTCCCATAGTCCGTTACCATTGCCCTCAAGTGTATCGCTCACCTGAACACCGGAAAGCACCAGCCAGGGAGTAACAATGTTTCGGGGCGGGTTGGTAGTGAATTTTATTGCCCGGTTCGCCTGAAGATAAGCAGCGGTAGGAGCATAACTATTGTTATAAAGATACTGGATGCCGCGCGTTTCTGTTCCGTCTTCAATACCAACAGTACAACTTGACCCCAGCGAAACACGTTGATATTGAAATACTATCTCGCCATCTCCGGTTGGCGTCGGATAGTAAACCGGGTCATAAAGGATTACCTGAAAACTCTCGCGGATGTTAGGCTGATTGTAATGTGCAAAGTCTTTAAACTCAACAATCCAGCGGTGATTTGCGGTGTCAAAATACTGGTATGCGGTTCCGTATCCATTGCGGGTTTCATCGGGATTCAAATCGTCCCAGAAAGGCGCAATCATAAAAGGCGGTCCAGCGGTATCTGGAATCGGACTGTTGGAGCCAAAACGATAAGTGGTATATCCCAGTGCCAGAAAGCCGTTAGAACAAATTGAGACAAAATTGTCTCTTGTGCCATAATACTGAAATGTAAACGGCATGGCTAACGTTATCGTCACCGCATCCGAATCGGAAACCCCGGAAATCACTAGCCCTGGTCCGGGCGGTGCCAGTTCCAGCCACTGGTAAATCGGCGCCTGCCCTGAAGCGGTATCGGTGTTGTCATAACACCAGTACCCATAACCATCAGGACCGGTTGGTTCGCTTGTGCCCCCCTCTTCGCCTGATAGTTCAAAACTAACTGTATCGGAATAACGGTACGTACCGCCATCACCCTGAACCCTCACCAAAAAACGTACCGGTTGGTTTCGCATAAGCCCGGGTCCGGCAGAAATCGCAAACCGGTCCCGCGAACCGATGTTTATCGCACCCGAGTCAATCCTGCCATAATAACCTGAAGAATCTACAACCACCACATTAGTATCAAGGCAGGTAATAATCCCCTGCACTCTATCAAGCGCTCCACCCCCTTGATTTATCAGTGCCACCTGGACCCGACCTGCTTCCATTCGTCCTACTCTGCCATTTCCGTTTCCTCCGGGTGGCGAATCAAGAAAGAGCGCGGTGTTAATCCTGATTAAACCCGCCCGCACAAACAAATTAATTGAACAGTTCCAGGAGTCTCCAACATCATCCCGCACCAGAATCGTTACCGGGATAACAAACCCATCGGGCACCAAACTGTCAACCAGCAATTCATACTGATCACCATTTCGCGTTGAGTCTGGTGCTATTGTCCCATAGCTTGATACGCTATCAAATACCTGCAACACGGGTGAAGATACCCTTAACAGACCAATAACGCCGGTAGCGGTGACGCCCCCAACGTTTTTCAAACTGACCGTCAAACGAAACCGTTCCCCAGGATTTATTATACCGTCGTGATTTCCCAGGTAGTCATCAATCGAACTATGCGTCGTAATAATGAAAGGTACACCACTGGCTATTACTCGTACCGTTCCTTCATAAGGCAGAATGTTTTTGCCGGTAACCACAACATCCATCATCCCGATATGAGTCGGGTTCACCACGATATGAGCCACTCCTTGAGTATCGGTCGTCTCTACCTCATAAATTGTGCTGTCTATCGACAGACACACAAAAGCACCAGCGACCGGCACACCATTCTGTAAGACTGTCACTACAAGCTCTTGCGGTACCATCTCAATCACCGAATCAAACAATACCGCAACCCTTCTCGGAACCCCGGTCCACACACACAACTCCGGATCCCCCAGAAGATTCCACTCCTGATAGCGTTGCTGATCGTGAAAAAGCGAATCAACCCAAAACCTACCCCGAATTGTTGCTGGACCAAGGCGGTATTCACCTTCCTGAAACAGAGCGGTAAAGAAACCACGGAAACAGGCGCTGCGCCGGTCAGAAATATGAGAGCCGCTGTTGGTTGTTCCGAAATAAGCAAGAACACCGCCCATCTCTGCAGGTGTTCCTGCCCGAACAAATCGGTCGCCCTGTTGCCCGCCACCCTGGGAAGACAGATCAATCATCGCGCAGGTACCTGAAACTACAATCGGCAACTTCGCCCCGTTATTCCAAGACGCGGGATTGACTCCGTTAAAAGGCGGCATCCAGTCATAAACCCCCTGTCCCCGGTAAGTGATAAACATTCTGCCATCAATGCCGGCAGCGTTTACATTACTGGTGTTGTGCCCCGCAATGTCCAACAGACTTTCGGTTAAAACATAGCCCGCATTCTGCCAGTAACTTCGCACCAGTCTGGAATCCGGCTGATAATAAGGGTCGGGTGGTTGATCCTCGTTTACCACCGTTGTCCCTTTAAGAAAGTAAAGAGTGTCGATGGCTTGCAGGTCCGGTTTCTCATAGGTAATGACCTTAGCAACCATTGTACTGCACTCCCGGGCGTTCAGCGCAAAAAATCTGCCGACCGAAAGCTCCATTTTATAATCTCCGCCCATATCGCCATAATAACAGTCGGTACTACCGCCATAACTTGGGATCTGACTGGGAGAACCAACTAAAAGCACAAACTCCGGTCTTATGGGCCAGTTGTTGTATGCATTCCGGATGTAAGTTTGTATTTGTGAAGGGGTTGAACCAATTTCTGACAGAGGAACCACCTTCGCCTTTACCCCTTTCTTTGTTTTCCACTCAGCAAGGGGCTGAACTATAGGGACATATGCAGGATGAGAAATGATAAGATACCTTGCACCTTGTTCGGCAAAACCTAACCCCAGAATTAAAAAGAAACTTAACAACCGGTTTTTCATTTACTTTCGCTTCCGATTAGAACAAATTTGACACCCGACGAAACAACACCCTGCAATCGGCAGAAATACACACCGGTTTTAACCGGCTGACCATCAAAGCCGATGCCATTCCAAACAACAGACTTTCTGTTGGCACCAGTCTTAATCGTTGCCACCTGGCGTCCGAACAGGTCCCAAATCTCAATAGCACCATTACGCTTTTGCTCATCGATTATGAAAGTTATCCTGCGCCCCATTGTCGCGAGACACCGAATAGCCTGCCCGTTAAACAACCGCCCATTACTCTGTTCCTGCAATCCACTAAAACAGACCTGCCAGGTTGCACCACCATCAATCGTTTTAACCACAACACCGTTACCCGCCGCCATCCCGTGCAGTGAATCGGCAAAGTCGATGTCAAAAAGTGTACTCTCAGCACCTGAAACCTGGTTAACCCAGGTGTTTCCGCCATCTGAAGTGTAGATTATCGTACCGTTCCTGCCACAAGCCCAACCCTTTGTTGGACTGACAAACTTCAACGCCCGCAGAAACCGAGCCTCAGCTGGAACCGTCTGCTCAACCCAGGTGTTTCCGCCATCGGTCGTGTGTAAAACCACCGCCCGGAAATTGCGGTCATCACCGCCTACAACCCAGCCTCGCAAACTGTCTGCAAAATAAACATCGTAAAAGTCGTAGTTGTTATCGCGCCGCACCACCTCCCAGTTTTCCGCAATACCTCCATCCCTTGTCCGAGCAATAATTCCCTGACCACCTAAAAATGTATCTCCACTGGGCCAGTGCCCGGCAACCAACCAGCCATAATTCCGATCAACAAACCAGACCCCTTGAAACTCAGCTGTATCGCCGGTTGGAAATGGCGGTACCCTTAAAAATATCTGCTCCCACTCGGCACCACCGGTTGTGCTTTTCAACTGAACAATGTCACCACCTGCTGCCCAGCCAAACTCAGGGTCAAAAAATCTGATGCGTGCGGCATGCTTCGGACCACCGAGATTAACCCTAAACCAACTGTCCCCGCCATTGGTTGTACGCCAGATATCACCGGCCCTGCCACAGGTCCAACCCGAATCCGGAGTTAAAAAGAAAACATCAAAAAAGTCCCTGATTGTAGGAATATCCACCGGTTGCCAAGATAAACCAAAATCGGTTGTGCGAAAAACTCCGGTTGTTTCAATCGTCACAACCCAAGCTTGCTCTCCACCGGGCGGCGTTGCCACACCGTGGAAGATGAGCGCCCAGGAAGAAGCGAAAATTGTTAGAGAACTTAGGATTAAGGCAAACCTCTTCATAACACTCCTTTCTTGTCAACGAACAACAACAACTACCCTGTTCAATAAAATTTTACCGGCGCGGCTTGTTCCCGTCAACCGCACCAGATAAACACCACCGGAAACATTCTCACCTTTGTTGTCTTTTAAATCCCAGTAGAAAAAACTTTGCGGTTGAGCGTTGGGGACTTCAAACTTTCGCACCTGCCTTCCTGTAACATCAAAAATCTGTAACGCGGCTTGCTCTATACCACGGACCAAAAACGCAACACTCGTACGGGCAACATTTGGTTTTGCTTCAAAACAGATGGGGAAATGTCGGCGTTTGTTTTCACTGATAAAGGTAAATGTGTCGGGCGGATTGGTTGTGAACTTAATCGCCCGCCCCGGCACAACTTCAGCCGCGGTTACTGGATAACTTCCGGCAAATGTCCATTCCAGGCCATCGTTGTGGCTCGGGCTCTGAATGCCAACCGTAGCATAGTTGTGACTATCCCCCCACAGACTGTCATCGTTCTGAACAAAGAGATACTGAAAAACAACTGCACCATCGCCGGTCCTCGTTGGATGATAAGCCGGGTCAAAAAGAATCGCCTGGAATGTTTGCTGCTCGCCGATATAGGGCCTTCGAAAACCGTGGATATGATACACCCGGCTCCACTCAACAATAAAACGATGATTCGGCTCGTCGTAATAGTAGAAAACCCCGGGTGCTCCCAATGTGTCAGCCCGAAAATCGTCCCAGAACACCGCAATCAAACCGTCCGGTCCTTGAGCCGAAGGGATGTGCCAATTATACTGGTCGCTGAAATTTGTGCTGCCCAGCGCGATGTAACCGTTATCAGCAATCGAAATGGTCCGATAGTCAGTACCATAAAACCTGAAGGTGAAAGGCAAATCTACTGGCACCGCCTGGTCATTGCCCAGTTCGACACGGGTGCCAGAACCACCCTGCCCCGGGTCAATTTCCACCCAGTTGTAAACCGGTCGCTCCTGATAACCGATATCGGTATCGTCGTAGCCGTAATATCCGTGATAGTCTGGACCTGTTGGCGCGCTCGGACTCGGCTGCCCAACCGTAATCGGAAATCCTACTATCTGCTCAAAACCATCCGACCCCCTGAAAACCAGCCATAAGAGAAACCTCCGCCCAACACCGATGTCTGGTGCCGCACTCACTACAAACCGGTCGGCGCTGTTCTCTCCGGTCGCACCGGCACCAACCGTGCCGTAATACCCAGTAGAATCAACAACCGTTATCGCCCGGTTGTTAGAAGAACGCAGAATTCCCGTCGCATTTTGCGCTTCCGTGACACCGCGATTCAGCACCCGTACAGACAACTCTCTTGTCTCCCCCGGGTCAAGAAATCCATTAACATCGTAGACCGTTAAACCGGTTACCGCCACCGTCGGACCGACAACATTCAATGAGAAACCTGTTGTCCAGACACTGTCACCACTTGTTATCCTCAACCCAAAATTTACTCGTTGCTGACTGGTGCATGAGGGTGCAATCTGAACCACAAACGGCGCAGCGGTTCTTTCTTCTCCAGGATTAAGTGAACCGTACGCGCGCATTGAATCCGCAACCGTGGAAAAAGAGTCAAGGGAAAAAAGGGTTGCCTGAACATTCTGCGCCGGCTGAGCAACACCAAAATTTTTCAAGGTCACCGAAACAGTGGCTAACTCGGCAGGAGAGACAATCTCCGGCGCGCGATTGGCAACGCCCACCAGAATTCCCCTCTGTTCACCGCGACTGAAACCCAGATGGGGTTTAAGATTTTTCCCGGTAACGGTCACAAACAGCGTATCAGGCGTGGTTGTGGTAATATTAAACCGCGCCCAACCCGAACCGTTGGTACGAAGCACCGAATGCACCTCACCCGACTTGTAAAGACACACCAGAGCGTCTGTTACCGGATTGCCATAACTGTCCTGCACATAAACCGGAAATGAGATGTTGCCGGTCGGATAGACCGGTGGGTAGGAAACGGTAATCGCTCTGGGCACCGTGGTCCACATCTCCATTGATGGGTCGCCCAGAAGGTTGTAAGTGTAAAAATATAGAATCAGGTCTGAAGAGTCTTCGGGCAGAGGGAAGTTTATCAATTGCTCAATCTTACCGCAGTACAGCGCCGGTCCCAGGGTGGTCACTTTACGGTCAAAAATCGCCCGATAAATCCCGTAGTCCATACAGTTGTTCCAGCGGGTTGAGGTGCCGGTATAAGATGTCCCCCAAAAAGCAACTCCTCCTTTGGGATCGGTTGGAGTTCCCGCCCGCAGCCACGCCTCACCAAAACATGGGTTCGCATTGTAATTTCCGGTGCCGCAGTAGAGACTGGTAACCACCGGCAACTTCCAGCCATTGTTCAGGTTGTAAACATCGTTGATCTCAAACTGCGGGTAGTTCCACATCCTTGTCTGCCCCCAGCCTCTGCCATTGATGAAAGAAACTCCGGCATTGACCGCGCTGTCAACCGGTCCCCGACCAGAAAGCGTGGGCGGATAAAACACCGTATCAACTTTATTAAACCCCCGATTAAGAAGATGCTCGCGGATACGTCGCTTTGTAATCAGTGCTGTAACCGCGGGTGTGCCGCCTTCCTGATAACTCGTGCCGACCATCAACGCTTGATGAAACCAACTGGTATCTGCCATATCAGGGTTTGATTCGTAATTGACAATCTTCGCCACAATGCAGTCCAGTTCTGACCCATTAGCGGCCGGCAGCCTGCCAACAAACAGGTCCGCAAGATGGTCATCACCATCTATTAGTGAGTATGTGTGGTCGGTTACGCACGAAGTCGCGCCTGGCGTCGGGAAAGCGGGAATTTTGTTTATTGCGCCGACCAGAAGCACATAAGTCGGTTTCGGTGTCCAGTTCAAATAGGCATTGCGAATGAAATTCCTTATCTCATCCCGCTGCGTTCCGGTCTCTGATGTCTTCTTTACCCACACCTTAAAACCTTTAAGTTCCTTCCAGCGGGCTAAAGGCAGAATGTTCGCATAGAAGTCGTCCGGGACAATAATCAGATAACCCTGTTCATTACTCACTTCCCAACCGCTCAACCAGGGAAATAACAACTGTACCATCGGGTTATTTACCAAACCCCTGTCAAGCGCTGTTGGCAAATCCAGTTTCAACTCCGCTTTTTTATTTCTTTCCGGCACAACAATCAGCGGCACAACCTCAATCCCGCCGGCGTTCATCACCCTGCCAAAGAACCACTGACAATTTCGCGCCGAAGAAACCACCGGCAAAGTTGCGTCCGGTGCGGGCACAAGAATCGCATTAGCGCTAATCGACTCCTCGGGTGTTACGGTGATATTCAATGTCTGTGCGCACACCGAAACCGCAACCGGACTGTCCATTACACTGGATGCGCCAAAGACAAGAAGCAAAATCCCCAACCCGGTCATCATCAATCCTCCTTTCTCACGGTAACAATCCCCCAATCCCGGTCGCAAATCAGGTAATACTCACGATTTGCGGTCACTCCTGCGGCATAAGCGTACGGCGTCTTTATCTGCGATATTAGTTCCGATGATTCGGGCTGAGCACAGTTCACAATCGCCACACCCCCTGAACCACAGGCAACTATCACCAGACTATCATCAACCAGAATTGAATTGGCATAGCCATCAAGGCTCAATGTGCTCAAAGGCCGCAAATTGTTCGGTTCCGTGGCATCGATGACCATCAACCCATTACGCCCATCAGCAACAAAAATATGGTTACCCCGAACCCCAACGCCCCGGGCGTTTCCCGGTGTATCAAAGCTCCCCACCTGGACAAATGGAAAAGTGTCCAGGCGCCAGACGGCAATCCCTAACTGTTCGCAGGCGACAAAGGCACGCTGCGCAACCAGCGCAACATCCCGGCAGTCACGCGGATAGTAGTATTGGAATCGGAGGTTTGGATAACGCGGGTCGGTCACCAAAGCGGCGATAAACTGCGCACCTGCCGCAATGTAAACCCAGGTGTCCTGCAATACCAGATTGTAACCATAACCGGGTTGCGGATACTCTAAAACACCAATAAACTTAATACTTTCAGGTTGCCGGATATTTAAAATCAAAAGTTCCTTATAACCATAGGCAAGAAACACCAGACTGTCCCGCACTGTAACACCCCAGGCGACATTCAAAGAGTCCATATAGCCGCCAACAAACACCGGCGCCTCAGGATTGGAAACATCAAAAACCGCCAAACCGGCTTGCCCGTCCGCCACATAAGCCCGGTTTCCGGCAATAGCAATTCGGTGGGGATAACCAATAGTCTTGACCGCACCCACCACAGTAAACCGTTGAATCTTAAACGAACCGGTTTCGGACCAGTCACCCCAGACCCCTTCAGCACTCTGTGCCTTCACCCGCCAGAAATAGGTACCATCGGTCTTAAATTTGATACTCACGGAATGGGTTGTAAGCGTATCCTCAATTACAACTGTCTTAAACTTGCTATCCTTGCCCACCTGGAAAAGATAACGGGTGGCACCGCCATCATCCCACTGAAACACAACTTCCGCCGAGTTCAAAATCGCCTCAGGCGCTGGGAGGTTTAACACCACCTTACCCGGTGCCGGCAAAGGGCGGATACAGTAAACACCCCCACCGATACTAAACAAAGTTAACAAAAGCGTA
The DNA here is from genome assembly GCA_964626075.1 of uncultured bacterium. Lineage (GTDB taxonomy): Bacteria > Hydrothermota > Tepidihabitantia > Tepidihabitantales > Tepidihabitantaceae > Tepidihabitans. The sequence goes on along the minus strand of CAZVDD010000004.1, from coordinate 236,069 downwards.
GCCCGGAAAATCAACCTGATAGCCCCTTTCACCTGCTTCCCCCTTTCTTTGCTTTTTGTGCCTTTGTTGCCGCACCAACTTTAAGCGGAAGACGGACAGCAAAAGAGAATTCACTCGCCTGGTAGTTCTTTATATCTTCAATATCGTTTTGGTAAGGAGAACTTACCTCGCGCCACTCAAGGTGATAAGAAAAGGAAAGTGTCACCGGTTTTAACTGATACTCAGCACCAACTGTTATCCCCTGAGTTTCGTCAACCCTGCCGGCGTGCGTATTGTCCTCAGTTGCGGTGTAGCGCCGATAACTCCAATTGTACCCGGCTTTTATCCCGAACCGATTAAACCTTCTCGGCTTACTTGCCACCTGAAAACCAAGCCCCTGTTCATCGTAAGATATATCCGGTGCCGGACCTTTTGCCCTTGCCCGTTTGAACTGATACTCCCCGCTGAGCGTAAAGTTCGTCCAGGGACGCCAGGCAAGCGAAACTCCGGGCCGGTGTGCCCTTGTGTCGTAATAGTCAAACGGCGCTATGTAATCGTCAACTTCAAAACGGTACACCGGTTGAACAGTAAGCGAACCAAACTGCCGGACAAATTCCAGTCCGAACAGATACTCACTAAACCGGCAGGCGGCATAGCGCTCGGTTTCCTTTGCCGTTAGGTCCCGATAATAGCGAATCAGATAGTTGGGCAGCCACACAAACGAAAAGTTAAAACCACCGACCTTTCCCACCTGCTGTTTTATTCGGGATGTCAACAACCCGTAACTCTTTTCCGGATTCATCACAAACTGGTGGAGTTTCAAACCGAGTTGCGGGTTAAAACCGCCTGCTCCTTCCCAGCTCAACTTCCCCGATACAGTTACATCAACATCATCAAGACTGTTGTAGGGAAATCGTATTGGGTTCTCCCGCCGCCTGAACGCGGCGATATCCGAAGGTGAAAAAAGGAAGACATTGTTATTGTAGTTGACATCTGTATCCCAGACAATCTGCCAGATATCCGCACCTGGGACAACGGACATCAGAAATAAAAAAAGCAGCGCCAATCTACTCGGACTCATCATCTGCCCCCTTCACAAGCCGCTCAACAATGAGCGCACCGCCTTTTGCGGTCGTGCCCTGCAAAATAATTTTAAGCCGATGAACCCCCGGGTTTAAATCGAACCTCAAAACCCGCTCCACGGAAGGAACAACATCACTTACCTCCTCATAGCGTGCGCCCAAGGCCTTCTTCACTCGAAAACTCCTCTCCGCAATCGGCGCGCCGTTCTCTTCTACGGCGATACCAAACACCTGTTCACCCCGCATTGTCGGGTCAAAGTTCAGCCGGACTCGAACGCGCACTGAACCCGAAACCTCAACCTCAAAAGGCTCATCCCGGGCAATCTGATAGTAACCGCTGCGCCGAACCGTTGCCGTTTCCTGCCGCACAACAATCGTCAATCTTTTACGGTGCGGAACTTCAACCTTCTTCCATACCGCAGGCGCTTCCAATGCCAGCCTGACCGCCACCGTATCCGATTGACCGCTGTCCAGCAGCAATTTAAAAGTTGCCGAATCGGGCATCAGTTTTACAAAAAAGGAGCGCCACTTGCCAAGGTGCTGACCTGCCGGTCCCAGCGTTTTATGCGACCGTTCGGTCTCAAGACGGAACCGCTGGCGCTGACCGTCCTGAATGCACAAAATTGAATAAGCCGTCTTATCACCCTGCCGGTTCTGCCACCACAAGCGGGTGTAAACCCTTAACCAGGTCCCGGTGTCGGAAACAGCGCTGATGTTAAATGTCAGGGGTTGTTCTTTGGTTAAAAGGTAGTAGTCCAGCGGTACCCGCTTGATAACATTCAATTGAACTTTGGTTGGTTGACCAACCGGCAGTAACTGCGCCCCATTAATCATCCCGACCAGTAACCCTATTACAGGCAAAATAAACTCTTTGCTCATACCGCCTCACCCTCGTCTTTAGCACGCACACCAAAATAGTACTCCACCTCGTACCGAACAATCAAAAACAAAAGACCAACCAGAATCAGCACAAGGATAAGCGCTACCGGTACCGAATAACGCGCCTCGTAGAACAGCCTGCCCCTACCAATCTCGCCTAGCGGCACCGGCGCAATTGGCAACCGGTACTCATTTGCCACCCGCCTTGGACTGGCGATGTGAATCACCGGCAATCTCCGACTCAAAAACTCGGCAACAATGCCAGTCCCGGCTTTGGCAATCCGTTCGGTAATTACCCGTGACGGCAACCGCACAAGCAACTCCCCGGAATTGGAACTCGCCTGCCCCACTGCGACCAGAAGCCGGCACCGCTCAAAAACTGCCGCCCGCTTTGCGACCGCTTCGGATAGCGACTCCGGCACAAACAACGGCACCCCGGTTGACTTTGCCACACTGTCAAGAATCGCCCTGCCTTCCGGTGAAAAACCCCGGCCGTCATCGGTTTCTCCACCCCGGGTTGCCAGAACGCTCGCATACTCCCAGACTCCCGCCTGGCGCAGAACTTTTTCAATCTCCAGCCAGGTCCAGCCCGGATAGTTTGCTCCCCACATCCCGGCACTCTGGTCGGTGACAATCACCGGTGTAAGCCCCAGGGTTTTCGCCACTGCCAAAACCTGAATGTTCAACGCCGGATATGTCCCATCCCAGTTTATCGCCACCGTATCCCCGGCTTTAACCCTGGCTTTATAAAACATCTCGACCAGTGCGGCGCTGAAGTTAGGGTTGGTCGTCGTCAGGGCGTCACTTAAATCGCTCCTGCCGTAGGTAATCGGAGAAAATTGAACCCCGACCAGACCGGTTAAGTTCGGGTCGTTAACCGAATCAATCGGTAGATGCAGCTCATTCAAACGGTAGTTCCTTACCACCTCAAACGCCCTTGCCGACAACCGGGCAGCGGCAACTTTTATCTCATACCACCGGCTGGGCACAGTCCGTTTTGTCCGGCTCTCCAAATAGTAAAATAACAAGGCGATGAGCGCCAGAACAAAAATCACCCCGCGATTTATCTTACCTCGCCGACGCCGCATCAGTACACCCCACCAGAAATAACCGTCACAATTAGCCGGGTGAGCACCGCCGCCACGACCATCGTTGATACCGTTTCCACAATACCCTGCCGACTCATCCAGTAGGCAATAAGTCCGGGGATAACATAACCAATCACGCTTAAATCCACGCGCCCTGAGTTCAAACTCAGCGGTGATACAATCTTGGTCGCATAGCCTAAAAGATAGCCAATAAGCACTCCCAGGAGAAGGGTCCGGCGACCAAAGAGCAGCATAAACCGGCTCAAAAATTTTAACAGGAGATAGGTAACAAACGCCACCACCACGGTTGCCAGCAGTCGCACCGGCTCATTTAAACTCAATGCGATGTAACCAGGCACAACAATACCACCGGCCGCCAGTCCTACCGTCTCAGTGAGAAAAAAGGAAAGGAGCATTCCCAGCCCGATGGTTTCAATTATCAACCCTACCTCCTTTTTGGGCAAAAAAGTTTATCAACTTTTCTCCATAACCGACCGTATTACCGGTGGCGAAAATTAGCGCCCGCTCATTGACTAAACCCAAAACCTTCTCATAGACCAGTGCCGGCTCTAACTCCTCACCCAGGTCAAACATCTTTTCTGCCGGCACACCTAACTGCCGCGCCCGGTTGATAAAAACTTTCGTCAAACCGCCTGTAACCACAATATAATCCTTTTCCCAGCCTTCAACCAGTTCCGCCAGTTGTCGGGAACGGTCCGCCCGGTCCCGGCGACAGTTCACCAGCACAATCCGATGCTCGCACCGGTCCTTAACCAAATGCCAAAGCATCCCGATTGAATCCGGGTCATTGGCGGCAAGGGTGTTGACAACTTCAAGGACCTTCCCTTCATCGACAATTTTATAAATCCGCATCACCCCGGAGTCGGGCAGACTGTGCTGCATCCCGCGCAGTGCATCCTCGCGCCTGACGCCAAGACTGGAACACACCGCCAGCGCCAGGGCGACATTCTCCTTGTGCTCGATGTAACTGAAACCCCGCATCTCCTCGTCGCTCACCGTTGCCGGGTCAGTGACGGTCATCTCCACTCCCGGCCGGACTCGTCTCTGCAACACCTTGAGGGGCGCGCCCCGCTCGGCAGTAAAAAATTTGCCCCGCCGCGGAATCGTATTGCTCAAAGCCCGGGCAACATCAAAAACCGTAGGGCCCATCACATCAAGATGGTCGGCACGGACATTGGTAATCACCCCGTGCGTCGGCTGAATCAACATCTGTCCCTCAATCCGCTGATATTCCGACACCAGCGCCATACACTCAATCACCAGCGCCTCAGCCTGATACGCCCTTGCCCGGCGCACAATCCGCAACTCCTCAATGATGTTTGCCTTACCCAGCCGCCGCACCGGATACTCTTCATAATCGCCAACAATAAAGCGCGGTTTCGTGCCGGTAACCTTGGCAACCACCCGCATGCCACCGGCACGCAGCCCCGCGGCAATCAGCCGGGTAACCGATGACTTACCGCGTGTGCCGTTAACCTGGATTCGTACCGGAATAGTTTTAAGGTTTCTCTGATGGAGATAGTATTCCGCGAGCCCAAACCCAATGAACACCAGCACAAGAATAAGTATAAAAATCATCGACCGAGCCTGCTCTTAGGGAAAATTGTATTATCGCCAATACAAAAGTCAATCAAGGTTAAGGCGCACCGCTCCTTCGCGCCGCACCTTTCGTTAGCGCAGATTACCTCTTTAACCCCGGCCCGGGTTCGAGTCTGAAACACTATCCGCATCTCGAAACTGTTCGTAATAATCAAGAAACATCTCCGTCACCCGACTTATTTGCGGAAATGTGCTCCAGCGTGCGGCCAACTCCTCAAGGCGCCGTTTCCGCTCCATCCGGTCGTCCGGACTCTCATCGCAGATGCGCATCATTTCTGGTAAAAGCGAAAGCTTCACCAGCTCCATCTTCTGCTCGGGAAGATTCTCCTTTCTCAACTCCGCGACGATTTTATCGGCAAACATCTCCAGCCGGCGTTTTCTCAGTTCCTGGACCCGAATCTTTGCTGCCATCCGCTCCTGTAAAAAGCGGTCCTCAGCCCTTGCTGGCGGACTAACCGGTACCGGCTCAACCGGTACCGTGGACAGCGCCCGCAACTTCTCCTCAACAAGTAATTCCATCTCCTTCCGCACCCGCACAACCCATTCGCTTTTTAAAAAATGGGGTATATCGCGACTCATCTCCTTTTCCAACTGTCGTTTTTGGCTTCTGGGGCGGCTTCTGGTGCGCCAAAGAATTTCAAACCAGCGCCGTCCAGTTTGACATAAACCACCGCAAACGCTGGTGCGTGCCACCGGTTCACCAAGTTCCTTCAAAACTGAATAAAGCCGCTCCTCAACATCGTTGCGCAAAAGTTTCAACTCGTAAACCCTTTGCCGGCGGCGTGCCTTCTGCTCTTCGGTCCGGACAAATTTCTTTTTTTTCCCCGGCTCAACACGGTTTGTGCTAACCGAACCTCTTTCTCCCCTTTCCGGCAAAACGGGCTGCGCCGTATAATTAGTCAACAGGTCTTCAATCTCCTTGAACCCTGCGCCGCAGACCCTCAAATAATCGGCGAGTAGCCCGATTGACGGATTTTTGACCTTTGCGTTTTCCAGCCGGCTCAACACATTCCATCCCCCTTTATCCTTTCCCATAAGTTTTGCCATCTGCCTGATACTCAAATTTGCCTGCTTCCTTAACGACCGGAGCCGCTCACCCATCTGTTTTGTCCAGACAAACCTGTCCATAACCATTTACATTATACTTTAAAGTATCCATTGGGCAAATTCAGCCCGGAAAATAACCCTTTGATATTATTAAAGTTAGCAATCGCGCCCCATTTTCCCTACCCAACCCCGGGGTAATCTCGGGAATGGTATGGGAAATTGTGCATAAAACCGGTCCGACAACCCATTTTATTACGGTTTTACCCCTGCTTTTCAATTCTCCTCTTCAAGTCGAATCAAATCCTAAATCGGTTTTAACTGTCACATTTCACCCATAAACAAAATCGGGTTGTAAAACAAATGTTATTTAGATTACCGAACCCCTGCCAATATCATCTCCAATTTTAAAGTAAAAAATACCATTAAAATTAAGGGGCGCCCTAAAAAGAGCGCCCCATTCGCAGCAACCGTAAACCGCTACTCTACCACCAAGAACTTGGCAACCGCACTTGAGTTTGGTACCCGCACCTTCAGGAAGTAAACGCCATTGGCAAGCCTTTCGGGTTTATAGAAGAACCGCCCGGCTCCGGGTTCAACAGCAAAACTGTGCTGCTCAGCAACCCGACCCGCCGCATCAAACACGACCAGTTCCAGATTGCCCTCTTCCGGGCTGAAGTAGTTGATGTAGGCACCGTTGCGGAACGGGTTCGGACTGATAATCAACGGTTTTGCCGCGCTGACCTGAACTTCACCCGCCTCTTCTTTCACACCAAGCAGGTTCGCTACATACCAGCGCCGGCAACTGTCCGCCGCCTCCCAGAACCCGTTGACCGTGGTCGCACCAACTACACCAAACGCCACCCGCCAGGTCCCGCCAACCGGTAAATCCACCGGTCCGCCAGAAACAAACACCGACCAGTCGTAAGCCCGATTGGAGTTGCGCTGAACAATTGTGCCATTAAGAACCCGGAACTTCTGGTTATCGGTCATACAGGAGTCCGGATAGACATAGATGGCGTGGTCCAGCGCACCGATGTTGGCATACCGTTCGGGCTCAAGCAGAATCAGACCCGCACTCGGGTTTTCGCTTGACTGCTGGCGCATCAATACCGCGCGGCGTACCGTGTCCGAGGTTACAATGTTGGTTGTCGGTGATGAACCGATATCAAAGTCCGCAATTATCCCGGCATAAAATCCGTTAATCGGCTGAGAACCGTTGTTCGTGAACTCATAGGTCAAAATCGCCCAGTCGTCATAACCACCTTCGCTGTTCATATAAAGATGCTGACTCGCCTGCAGACCCTTGGGCGTTGAATGGCCCGCGTCGGTCAGCGTGTTGAACCAGTGCTCATCCGCTGGTGCCGGTGGCGTTACCATCCGGAAACTGTCCGGTGTGCGCCAGTCGTGATTTGTCCCGGAACTTGCCGGTTGTCCATAGAAGTGGTCCACTAAATAGGTGGGAGAGTTACCTGCCATCAAGGCGCCAAAGTAGAGACAAGAAGCCGCACTTTTCGGTACCCTGAAACCCTGACCCAAGTCGGTTGCCGGTTCATCATAACCGATGGAACCGATAGCACACACCGAAAGGAGCACCGAACCGGTATCAAGGTCAACCATAAACTGCCCAGGCATCGGTGGCTGTCCCACCTGCAATCCAAATGTGTAGGTCCAGTCGTGCTGGTAATTGTCCGAATGGACTTTGAGTGTGCAGACCACAACCGTTCCCGGCGGTATTGAACCGTTTGCCTGGGCGATGAACGGGTCAGAGCGGTTATTTCTAAAAGAATCCTGCGGGATATTGCCATAATTTGCAGTAGAATCAGTAATTACAAACAGGTTGTTACTCGATTTCAGACGTGCGCTGACACCATCTGCCGTGGCGTTGCCGACATTGCGCAGGGTCACGATGATTTTGCCCGTTTCACCCGGGTCAAACCTGCCGTTGTTGTTACCGCCCGGTGCTGAGTCAATCACCATATTGGACACATACACCACATAAGGCTGTGGTGTTCCACCGCCACCAACCGGCCGGGTTGTTGTATAAGGCAGAATCGGGGTGTGCTGAACCCCTGGTGTAGAATGCTCGGTATGGCCCTCGCTCACTGTAATCCGGACATCACCGGGCGTAACAGCGTTAAGCGCCAGAACCGCAACCCCAGCGGCATCGGTCCGCTCCGAGACATAGATGTCCGGCTCTTTGTAGGCACAGACCAGCGCCCCTTCAACCGGTCTGCTGCCAACCCGCACCGTAACATTTAGGTTGTACGGTCCAAGCGGAATCGAATCCGGCAGGGTCACAACCGGTGATTGCGGCATTCCACCAGCCCAAACTGGCATCGACGGGTCACCGAGCATCACATACATCCAGATGTTCGTAGGATAAGGCGAACTGGGCCAGTACTTTGCCACATACGCATCAACACCGTAGCACTTGATATCGGCAAGGTTGAAAACGGTCGGACCGTAGTTGCGCACCCCGGGCACGGTGATTGTCCAGGTGTCACAGGTTGCCCGCACCAGCGTTGAGCAGATGCCGTGGTTCGGGTAGGTATAGGACGCCTGAGTCGCGCCTAAACTTGCCACCGCACCGCCCGGATATTTTTTCATCCACGTTGCCGAAAGGCAGGTGTCCTGAGAGATGTCGCCACAGTCACATGCGATGTTGTAAACAACCGGTGTCATATCACCATTGGTCAATGCGTTCACATGGGAGTTGTACCAGGAACCTTCGGTACCCCAGTCCCACCACTCAAAATCGCTACCGTGTCCACGATAGGCAACAATACCCCGGCCTTGATTGATGGCATTGGTTACTGTGGCATTCCCGGTGTAATAGCCCATTATCGTTTCAACCACCCCCGGGTTCCAGTACGGTTTGGGCATAAAGTAAATCCCACGCACACAACCCGAATATTTGCCCGGATACTGCTCCTTATGCGCTGGCATTGAAAGTTTGTTAAGCCAGTTGTTGGTTGATGGTGGGTTTTTCTGGTACTTAAGAATTTTAGAAATCTGCTGGCGCAGGTCAACCAAGTCTTTCACCGAAAGCCGGGCGATGCCGATTTCCGGATAGTTGTCGCCGCTGGGCCAGGGCAAAATGTCGGTATACCAGAAGTCAGACAGGGGCACACCAGAATAAGAGCCCATCGGAATGTGGCTATACCCACCGACAAGCAAGACCCACCGTAAAAGGGCCGGGTCGTTGCGGTCGTATTCGGCGCGGATTGAGTCTTTAATCTCCTGGGCGGTGAAACTCTGCTTGGTGATTTTCCTGACCTGATAACCGCGCTGATGAACCCAGGATAGAAGCGAGTCGTTAAGGTAAGAGCAGGTGTCAAATGTTGCATGGCAAAATACAAGATAGCGCACCCCGGGCGTATAATCGGTTAAAGGCTTAACCGGCAGAAAATTGAAGTTGTCCACATAGCGGCTATAAAGGGGCACCATCCAGTCGGCGATAAACTTTGGGTAATTTCCGCCCGAGTAGTCAACCCGAACCCGAATCCGCTTGGTCACCTCAATTTCCCCTCTTGCCGGATTGACCTGAACCGGATAAACCTGCAAATTCGCCACCCCTAAATCGCGCCACACCCCGGTATTGATTAGTGCCCAATCCCTACCCGGATAAGAAACATCCCGAGCGTAGAAATCGCGGTCAATCACCAGCGGTCCGGGTTCCTGATTGTCCAGCAGCGGCGGCTGCAAGGGGTAAATCCGGTCAACCTTGAACCTTTCGGTCTCCTTACTGAGCACTTTAGCACTAACCCGTGCCCCCTGCGGTATTCCTAAAAGGACCGACACTTTAGGCACTTGGGGCTTACCCTCATCTAAAACCGCCATTACCTCACCCGGCAGGTTCAGACGCACAAACTCCTGACCATCAACCGCAACCCGTTCCAGTTCCAGCCCAGGCACGGTGACTTCAAAAGTTGTGCTCCTTGAACTCTGCTCCAGGATTTTGACAGCCGGAACACCGGGCGCACCGCTGACCGCCAGCCATTCCGTCTGTCCAATACCGATGGCAAAAATCGCCATCAGTACTAAAAACACACGCCTCTTCATTGGAAACCTCCTGTTGGATGTTTAGAATTATGCACTCTTTGGTTTCTTTCAAACACCACTATGACACAATTTTAACGCAACATCTGCTCCGGTCAAATATAACTTCAGGGTGAAAATATCACCTTGGTCGGGTTGAATTGACCGGTCCCATCCGGCACAACAACCCATCTCGTCTCATCATCTTCTCCCCGGTCAATTTTTTCGTTCCGGACGCCGGTGCTGGCCAGGACCCAAAATGTTTTGTAAACCACCCCAGGTAAACTTTCCAGTACATCCCGGAGAAAAAAATGGTAATCGTACCAATGGAACGAATCCAAAGCAGGGATGAGATAAAGTCGCGGGCTGTTCTGCCAATCGCAACCCCGGGTGGCAACATAAATCCTCGTTTCGCCCAGAACCGAATATATGTTATCAATAAACCCCAGGCAAACCGCCGCCGCAAACAGGCTGTCACTTTCACTCTTGGCAGTGAGGCGACAGGAAACGGAAAATGCTAAACCTTCGATATCGTTTATTGCCACGCGCTGATAAAGTTTCATCCGCTGATGCAGCATCTTGTGAACCGTCACCTCAAAATCACGGTCTGGATGGAGACTGTGCTACCCGCGCAAAAGGCAATTGCCGGTGTCAGGAAAAAGTCCCCCACGCACAACCTGCCATCCTGAATCAGAGGGCAGTTCAAAATCCCCATTGTAAATTAGTTCGCGGCAATGACTGTTGGTTTAAAAAAGCACCAGAAATAAAACAAACGAAACAGCCAAAAAGTTTGTCCGAGTCTCAGTAAAGTGGTTGATTGATTTTTACCTCGTAGGTTTTGGTAAAATATTCTACCTTCACCTTGTCCGGTCCCACTTCGGTTATCCTACGGCCTTCAATCTGGTCCCCGGCTTTAACTCTCCGTTCTCCAATCACCGCAACCCGGCCCCCACTTGGTTCGGCAATAATTGCCTTTAATACCGGCTTGGTGCTTCGTTTTGCGGTGTAGCCACCGCGCGAACTCCGGACCGTTACCCGGCCCGTTTCCCGTTCTTTCCTTGCCCGCTCTTTACGCAGGGTTGTTCGCTCTTCCCTTGTCAGTCGCCGTCGAACCTCTCGCTCACTTCTCACCCGGGTACTTTTAACTCTCGTCGGCCTTGTTGCACGCTCGCCCGTCTGGGCAACTGTGGTGGCGCGGGACTTTTTCTCCCGTCTTGCCCTCGTGGTCCCGCCCTTTTTGCCACCAAACGCAACAACCGCGATGAGGACCACCACCAGAATTGCCACAACCAAGAACAGAATCATCTGGAATGAACCAGACTTTTTGCCACCGCGCCGCGGGCCCATTCTTGGGGCACCCGACCTGCTTGAAGACATCATAGCACCCTCCTTGATTGCCCGAGTGTTCTATAAACTTCCACTTTAACTATTGTTTGGCGTCTATTACCCAAAAAATGACCGCTCAATTTGCTAACTCCGCACAAAACAATACACCAAAACCCCGCCTCCTGTCAAGCAAAATTTTATTTGTGAATGGATTAAAAAAACGCCCTTAACTCAAAAGAAGCCTGGTGTTCAGCCGGACGGTTCGGACGGGCAGAAAAGGTGTATCTGCCAGTTGCGCTGAAAATCTCGCTAAACAACTGCTCCAGTTCTAACCCGGCCTCGGGCACCAGCCCCAAAGGCTGACTCAACTCCACATCCCAGGGTAAAACCTTAACCGAAGCGCGCCGGTATGTTCCCCCTGCGCGGACGCGAAACTTTGTGCGCGCCGCAAAGGAACCACTCCTTGCCACCCAACCTTCAAAAGCCTCAAGTCGAAACTTGCCCAGTTCCGGGTAAGAAATGGGTTCACTCAACTCCTTAGGCTCGTAAGCCAGCGTAAGTTCCAAACGCAATAACTTTCCAACAATCGGCGAAAAGGAAAAACGCCACCCTTTTTCTTCGTAGTCGATATGTCCGCTTACCAGCCGTCGCGTGCGCTCACTGCGTTCCGCCCTTCCCTGCAACTCCAGTTCGTTAAACGCCCTGCTTGCCATTTCAACAAACGCCCGGTAATTCGTCACGCCTTTCCCGGAATAGGCAAGGATTTTATCCTGACTGCGGTCAAAAGCAAAACCCGCACTCGGGCTAAAAAAGGGTGCAAAAGAAATCAATTCGCCTCGCAGGTCAAGCCGAAAAAGTTCGCTCAACATACCGGTATCTGCCCTAGTCCAGTTGCGACTAAAAGAAAGCGAAAAGTTTAAAGGCTCAGAGCGGTTCACCTCAACCACCCCATTCCAGACCATCTCCTGTGCTGCGGTAAACCGCCCCAGGAAAACAACCACTCGTTCATAATCTCCCTCTGTTGAGGGTAGATAACCACCGGTGACTGAGTCGCGGACATACCGTCCTCGGCCCGGTCCAACATAACGAAACTGCTCATCGCGCAACTGTACCTGCCGAAAAGATTGACTTAAATCTGTTGCCAGCCTCACCCCAGGAGTCGGATTCCAGACCGTGTTCAGCGTGCCAAAAGTCCGTCTCCAGTTCGACTGGGTCGAATCGTAATAGAGACGCAGCTGATAACCACCAACCCCTTCCAGTCTCAGTCGCTCTCTTAACGACCAGTCCCAGTTCAGGCTTAACCGACGGCTTTCCCCGCTGCCCTGCCCGCGCGTAACAACGGTGTCTTGCTCCTCATAACCTGACCATTGATATTCAATCCCACTGGAAAAATTATCTTTGGGTTTTAGGCCAAATCCGACATCCCAACCCCAATTGCGTACTTTGCCCTGTTCTTCAAAAAACAGTCCGGACCGGGGAAAAAGCCAGAAAACTCGCGGGGCAACAGTGGCACCAGCCCGGAGAAAATCACCAACCTTAAACCCATCAACGGTGAAAAACCCTATTCTGCCGTTTCCCCCCAGACGAACCAACTCTTTACCGGAAAACTTCTCCAACCTTCCTATCTCACCTTTAAACTCCAGCCAGTTTAGGGGAGCGCTGCGGACAAAAAACTCGTCGCTCTCCTTCCTTTCCTCCTGACGGCTGCCTGCCCAACGATAGGAAAAATCGACCTCCTTCTCACCACCGGGAAAACCAAACCCGGCTCCTACTGCCCGATGGCGATAATCCACTCCCCAGACTGTATCGTGCCAGCCTAAATTAAAATTCACCCCCCCGCCATGTTCACTCGCCCCATCAATCGCAAACAAATTAAAACTCCTCCGTCCTAATGCCGCTTCAACCGTACCCTGTAGTCTGCCAAAATCAAAGAACATTTTCCCGTAACCCAACTCCTGCCTTTTCGGTAATACAACCCGCACACTGTCAACATAATTCCCCTGTTTTGCTCCCACATATCGGAACGCCAGAAGTGTATCGTCGTACACATAAGAACCAAGCGAATCTCCCTTTAAGGTAAAGCGCACCTGATAATCACCGTTACCCCAACCAACATACCGAAAGTGATTTCCCTCCCTTACATATTCGCCCTGATTTGCGCCGACATACTCCCACCCCGGCAACCACGCCCGACTTGTGTCCTTACCCAGCGCCCCGAGCATATTCTTCTCATCCTCGCTCAACTCCAGCAAACGCATCTGCTCTGGATTGTCACCCTCCTGAAAGAAAGTCAGTTCAAAACGGAATGGACCAGGCTGTAAACCAACTCCGGCAATAACACTACTCCGCTCGTAGTCATCGGTGACAAACTGAAACTCTGCTTCAATCCGTGAGCGGTGGTCAATCAAGTTCCGGTTGGTAAAAATTAGCTCTCCAGTGGAATAGTCAATTGTGTAATCGGCATCCCAGCCCCGCACCAGCAACTTGCCATCAAGATAAACCTTCTCACTACCGGGCACAATCTCTGCCGCTCTGCCATCCGGTGCCAGCGGGTACGGACCCTGCACTCCGTCAATGCCGTTTAACAACAATGAACCAAATTGACCCCGTGGTTTCGCATAACCCCCGGTAACATTAAAAATTCCTTTTTCCCCTTTTACCAATGCCCCCAGCGCCCGGCGTTCCACCTTACCAAACAACCCGCCATCAAACCCCAGTTCAACATCGCCAAAATTCCCCTGCCAATTTCGCCCTCGTAGGCTGATTGCAATCCGGTCCAACTCCTCTAATTCTCTTGTTGTACCCTCGGGCGGTATCGGCGCACTCTGGTCCGAGAACTCCGCTTCGACAACAACACCCTCGACCTCGCCCGAAAGCACCAGATTTGTTGCCTGGTCGATGCCGACACCTGACACCGTGCCGGCTGAAAACCCGAGCGACTTACTTCCCGAAACGGTCCAGTTCCCTGATGGCTCTTCACCGGTTGTGTCAATCTTCGCCACACTTATCAATGTTTCACCGGTTCCATAGTCAATCTCCCGCAGCACCTCACCGCGCGGCATCTTCCGGCTATCGTTAAAACTAAGATAGCGATAAATTACCCGAACGGTCGCCAATTCCGGAGGAGGAACGAAGAAAACCACCTTGCCTTCCTGAACATCTAAAAGATACGCCGCACGGTTTAGGAGCCGGTCATTGATAAAAACTGAATCGCTGCCCAGGAATAGTACTGCCCGCACCTTTCCGACTTCAAAACCCTGTCCTACCCAATACACCGCATTTATTCCATCGGCAATAAAGACCCGTTCGACACGTTCGCTGCCAGGCAAAGTTGTCAACACGAGAAAAAGGAAATTAACTCCCAGCATCTATCTGCCGGGAAACAACCCGTTATCGTGCTCCGCTTCTTTCCCGCCCGAGCGGGTAATCGCTGGCAAACGATAAGATAGCAGACGGTTGCCGTTGTCGAGAATTACAAATTGCCCATCCAGCACCGCACATCCTGTGGGCGTTGCTGCCCCACTTAACCCATAACCATTAAATTTACCATTTTCGTCCACCCATACGACCGGCTCGCCCCTCTTCAAAACCACAGCCCGCCCCCATTTATCGGCAGCAAGAACATCAACACCAGGCGGCAGTTTCGCAGTTTTAAACACAATTCCCGCCCGGTTTACCTTAACAAGCCGGTCGCTTGCACTCAAAATCCCCCAAACTCCATTGGGGAAATTTGTCATTGCTCCGGGCCGAGGAACATCGACCTTATCAAGAAAAACCCGACTCTCACCAAAAAGGGTCTTTAACAGGACGAACTGGCGCTCGCCTTCACTTACCAGAACCTCACCCGGTGCATAATTTGCCAGTCCCGCCACCCGCACATTCCCCAACAACTCCTGCATCGTCAACTTATCCTTTGCCAGCCGGTATAGCACATTGTCATCATAAAGGTAAATGTAATACCGGTCGGCACCGATACCGCGCGGTGGTACCAACCGTCTATTCAACGGGATCGTCTCCATTTGGTTGAAATTGGTGTCAACGGTTAGAATCCGTGTACCGGAAGCAGTCAGCACAAGCAACCGTCCCCCATCCGCGCAGATTGCCACTCCACCTTCACTCAAATCTTTAATCATGGTCGGCTCCAGAACCGCACTGGGGTTAAAAGGCACCACCTTTCCGCTTCCCCGACACCCGGCACTGACAACCATCCACCCGGACATTATCGCAAGAATCAAATTCTTCACCCCTTATTGTCTAATGTTAATCGCCACTTGTCAAATTCCACCCGTTAATTGCGTCATAATAGAAGCGCTAACATCCGAATCGGGCTCGATTCTGCTTGGCGATTAACCGCCCATCGCACCCGAACAGCAGTTGCCTTAATCTCTCGGCATAATTTGCCATTTAACTTCTGGCTATTATCATTAACCGATGTTATTTGCTTTACTCATTTTAACCGTCTTGGTCGTTTTTGCCACCGGCGCAATCCTGTTCTTACTAAGAAAGCAATCTAACGAACGCGAAAAACTCATCCGCTTAGAACAAAATTTGTCTTTGATTGAGCAGACCGCTTTTCGTAATTATTACACCCGGCTGGGTCAATTCTGGCGCCGATTTGGCATCGTCTATCTTGACGGTTTAACCTACACAAAGAAAGAGGATGTTGCCCGACTTTTTGAAGCCGGACTAAAATTAGCAGAACGCGGCGCATGGGATAAAGCCCTAACGCGCTGGGAAGAAGCAAAAAAGAAAGCCGAAGGTACCGAACTCGTTGCCCTGTATCTACTCTGTGGTGGTTGCCATTTCTTTAACCGTAATCTCGAATTTGCCGAACAGGAGTTTACCCAGGCAGTTGCCCACGCCCGAAAAGTTAAATCAATTGGCGCAACCGCTGCCGCCTGTTTTCTCGCCGCCCGAATCGCGCAGGAAAAAAATGAGCACCAAAGGGCAAAGCGCCTGTTAAAAGAAACCATCCACTTCAGCCGGCTTTTAAAAAATGTTGAACTTGAAGCGCGCGCCTACATCAACCTCGCCGAATTGTTGACCCGTGAAAAGCAACCAAAAGCGGCACTGGAATATCACCGTTCTGCCCTCCGTTTACTGGAAAGTATTGGCGACCATCGGACCGCGGTCGCTCAGTACACGGCAATTGGTGACCTGCTTTTCAGCCAGGGTGAACTGGACCGCGCCCGCGCCGCCTACGAAGATGGTCTCCACCTCTCCCGTCAATTCCGCAATCGATTGGGCGAAGCCGAACAGCTTACCGCGATTGGCGTAATCCACCGTGCCCAGCGTGATTACAAACGGTCTATTGACACCCTGGACCGCGCCTTGCATATCTACCGCGAAATCAATTACCTGCGCGGTCAGGCAAGAGCGCTTTACGAACTGGGTCTAACCCATGAGCGTACCAATTCCATTGACATTGCCCGGGAATTTTTCGAACAGGGACTCGTTTTTGCCCGAAGAGCCAACGACCGAAAATTAATCAGCCGTAATCTTGTCGGACTTGCCGTCAACTCAATCCTCCATCAAAATTACCAGCGCGCCCGAACGCTCGTCGATGAAGCGATTACGCTTGACCGCGAACCAGGCCGGGAAAAAGAACTCGCCGGTGACCTGATTTTATCCGGCCGTCTCTGGATTTTGCAAAATGAACCGTTAAAAGGAATTAGCCAACTTGAACAAGCCCGCGAATTGAGCCGGCGCCACTCGGACAGCCGGCACGAAATGAAGGCGCTTTTAGAACTAACTCGCACTTATCGCACCACCGGCGACAGAGTTAAAGCCCGTACCACACTGGAACAACTGCTCAAATTAACGGCATCATCAGAAGACCTGACAACTCAGGCTGATGCCCTTACCGAACAGGGGTTAATTAATTGTCTAGAAGGAAACTGGCAGGGGGCGTTGCGCTACCTTACCGACGCCTTGAACAAGCACCAGATTCTTGGTGACAGTTCTGCAATTATTGAAGACCTTTACAATATCGGTTTAACCCTCCAAAAAGTAAATCAACCCGCCCTGGCAAAGGAACGGTTGGAACAAGCGCTAAATCTGAGCCGTCAGTCCAACAATCCCGTGCCCGCCGCAAAGACCCTCCTTGCCTTAGCCGACAGTGAACAATCTCTTAACAACCTTCCCCTTGCAAAACAGCATCTAATCGAAGCGCTGGAACTGTTTCGGGCCATTAATGACCAGCGCGGCGAAGCTGATTGCTTAGTTAAACTGGCAAAATTTCTCGCCCGCACCCATCCTAATGAAGCACGCTTCAACCTCGAGCAGGCGCTGCGGATATATCAAAAATTAAAAGCGGAAGATGGCATCCAGACCACTATCGATATGCTCAACAAAATTTCGCCCTCGTTCAATACAATAAATTAAATACCTTTCTTTATTCGATTCTCCGTATATCAAAACTTGACTTTAATAAATCGTCCGCTAAACTTCTGTCGGGCGATTAGCTCAGCTGGTTAGAGCGCTGGTCTCACATACCAGAGGTCACCCGTTCGATTCGGGTATCGCCCATTTTTTGTTAAAAGTTAGTTTTTATTTCTGCCCCGAAGACCTCTTGCCTTGGGACTCACTCCGCGCCATCCGGATTACCTCACGGACATGGTACTCGCTTACCCCGTATTTTTTCGCAATCGTATTCAATGAAGTACCGGCTTCGTACATTTTAATCATCGCCGCACGCTGCTTCTTGGAGATCGTTCGGTGCCAGGCAACAACACGCCGACCGGGTTTAATCTTCATCCGTGGCACAAGCTGACGAATTCGCTCCCGGGAAACACCGACCGCCCGGGCAAGTTCTGCCTGGGTCATACTTGCAACCTTTTTGCCCAGTTTTTCGATCTTTTGGATTGCAGTGAGTGCCATACCTTTCTCCTTTTTAGCCTTCATATTTTCTCACCTTCTCTTTCTGGTTTTTAACATTAAAACCGGCGGAAAACTATTTCGGCTCTTTTCCGCCCTTCGGTCTAAAATTTCCCCATTCAACTTCTTTAACCCCTCACCAACTGAAAACAAACTTTTGCGCCCGCGTGACGCCGGATTCCCCTTCAAACATAACAAAATAAACCCCCGGTGATAGCCGTCTGCCTTCCCGATCCCGACCATCCCAGTAAAAATTATAATCACCGGAGGCCAAGCTACCCCGCCACAGTTCGCGGCATTTGAGCCCTATTAGATTGTAAACAGCTAACCGGCCGCTAACCGGTCTATCGATTGTCAACTTAATTTGAACATTTTCGCTCCCTGTCGGAGACACTTTGAGTGATGCACCACGCAGACCATTTAACTTTGTCTCCGATACTGCACCGGCACCGGCGTTAAATTCCGCATCATCAACATATACCACACCACCAGCCGGACCACCGGTAAATCCATACACCCGAAGCAAACATTTGGCTAAAACGGTGCTGTCCGGTGCGGTGTCGGTTTTCACCAGACGCTGCCAGGTGTGAATCGCAGAATCAGTATAAGCCACCGTCGTACTCTTAATTGCACTGGAATCGGCACGGCACCAAGTAATCACAATCCCGCCCCGGGCGCTGACATCGTCATCAAAATACCAGGCACTCAACGTATAAACTACTCCCGGGGTAACAGGAACAAATTGCTTCAAGCCGTAATTATTCCCGGTCCCGGTCACCAGCCGTGTTATTCGACAGCCGTAAGGCACCGAACGTACCGTATCGCCTGAACGCTCAATTCTTGCTTTGGTACTGTCCTCAACAATCCAGCCCACAGGCTGGGTAGGACTGGCCCAGGAAGAAAAATCGCCGTTCTCCAGCAGATTCGCCCGGATGCCGCTGATGTTAACGAAGAAAATTCCCAGCAAAACCAATCCCGGCAACCTTCTCACCATAGCATCCTCCTGTCCTTCTTTAAACTGCTCATTACTTGTTCTTATTGCCCATAACCAATCTTGGTAATCTTTACCCGGGTTAAAAGTTGTCGATGCCCTTTCTTGCGCCGGTAATTTTCCCGTCGTATGAATTTATAAATGGTCACCTTATCACCCCGCCGATGCTCTACGATATTACCTTCAACATAAGCATCGGGAACCGTAGGCCTGCCGATTATCGCCTGGTCTTCTGTCCGGACCATCAATACATCATCAAACCGCACCGGGCTACCTGGCTCTCCTTCGAGACGAGGCACCGTTACAATCTCACCGGGCTTAACAAGGTATTGAAAACCTGCTATCTTCACCACTGCGTACATATTCCTTCTCCAGTTGACTAACTTTTACTACTGCACCACTTGACTTCAGCGAAGTTCGGTTTGGTGCTGTTTTGACTCTTCGGGCACCGACCAGCACCAATCCGAGCGAAGTTAACATAAACGCTACCGCCAGTGCCGAGGTTATTTTGGCCATAAAGGGCGCCGCTCCACCGCCGCCGAATATCGACTCGCCGCCACCTAAAATCGTTCCCAGCCCACCCTTCTGGGGCTGCTGGATTAAAACCACCAGTACCAAAAGAATCGCAACCAACAGATGCAGAAAAATCAGTACACCATACATATTCTTTTGCTCCTTGTTAGTAGATTAACAGAATCAATAATAAAGTCAAGAGTGAACACACCATCTTACTTCCCCCTGCCATAGTTGACAATTCGCACGAAACTGTCCAGGTCAAGACTCGCGCCGCCCACCAGTACCCCATCAACCGATGGTTGGGCCATCAAACTGTCAATATTTGCCGGCTTCACACTCCCACCGTAGATAATTCGAATCCTCTCCTCACTCTTATTGAACCTTTCGCTGAGCCAGTGCCGGATAAAATTGTGCACCTCCTCGATTTGCTCGCCGGTGGCGTTTTTCCCGGTTCCTATCGCCCAGACCGGTTCATAGGCGATGTCAAAATTTGCTTCGGCTAAAATCCCGCTGAGCCCAGCTGTCAACTGTTTCTTAATCACATCGGTTGTCTCGTTTGCCTCGCGTTCCTGTAAAGTTTCCCCGCAACAGAGAATCGGTCTTATCCCGTGCTGTAACGCTGCCGCAACTTTGAGTCGGCACATCTCGTCACTCTCTCCCAAAAGATGGCGCCGCTCCGAATGGCCAACAAGCACATACCGACATCCCAGTTCGGCAAGGAATGCGGGCGAAACCTCACCGGTAAATGCACCTTCCGCTTCCCAGAAAACATCCTGTGCACCGTACACTATCGTACTGTTGAGTTCCTTTAGCACTTGGGCAACTGCCGGAATTGAAGTAAAAGGCGGAAAAATTACAACCTCTCTATCTTTTTCCACCCCGATTCTCTCGGCAAGCAATCGAACAAATTCGCCTGCCTCGCGGACACCTTTGTACATTTTCCAATTGCCCGCCACCAACGGCAGAAGTGTCTTCCCGCTCATTTTTTGTCGCTCAGCACCGCTACGCCGGGCAAATTTTTCCCCTCGAGAAATTCCAGGGTCGCACTCCCCCCGGTTGAAATGTGGCTGACCTGCTGTTCAACACCCGCCATTTTAACACCGGCTACTGTATCTCCACCCCCGACAACCGTCACCGCTCCTTGTTTTGTCGCCTCAGCAATCGCCCGGGCAATTGCTACTGTGCCGCGACTGAACTGCGCCCTTTCGAACATTCCCATCGGACCAGCCCAGACAACCGTGCGCGCTTCCCTGATAATCTTCGTCCACAAATCAATCGTCTCTTCACCGATATCCAGACCAATCCCATCCTGCGGTATCTCAGTCACATTTACCAGCAAACCATCTTTTCCGTCGGAAGGCAACTCCACTCGGACATCAACCGGCAAAACGATTCTTGAATCATTAACCAATTTCTCGGTTTCCGGCATAAGTTCTTCATCATAAATAGACTTCCCGATATTCAATCCCCGGGCTTTTAAAAAGTTAAAAGCAACCCCACCACCGATTAACAACTTGTCCACCCGGGGAAGCAGGTTCTTTATTACGCCTGCTTTATCGGAAATCTTTGCCCCACCAATCAAAACAACGAAGGGCCGTTCGGGCGCGTTTACAACTCTACTCAGGTATTCCAGCTCTTTCTCCATCAAAAAACCGGCTGCCGGCTGAGCGAAAAATGCCGCCATACCAGCGATTGAGGCATGGGCACGGTGCGCCGTACCAAAAGCGTCGTTCACGTATAGGTCAACCAGTGCCGCTAAACTCTTGGCAAACACTGGGTCGTTTTTTTCCTCGCCCGGGTGAAACCGCAGATTCTCCAGCAGAACCACCGAACCCGGGTCAACAGTCTTTAACAATTTCACAACCTCTGGCCCAATGCAATCAGAGGCAAAATATACCGGTCGTTTTAGCACTGTTTCGAGGTGCAGTGCCACCGGCTGCAAACTGAATTTCGGGTCGGGGTTACCTTTCGGTTTTCCCAGATGAGAACCAAGTACGACGGTTGCGCCTGCCTCAATCAACCAGCGAATCGTCGGTAGTGCCGCACGGATTCTGGTATCATCGGCAACCTTGCCGGTGGCGTCCAGCGGGACATTGAAATCAACCCGCACAAACACCCGCTTACCAGCAACCGGCAGGTCACGCACCGAAACTTTGCCCATTACATCCTCTCGGCAATATAATCAATCAAATCCACCAATCGACAGGCATAGCCAAATTCGTTGTCGTACCAGGCATAGACTTTAACCAGGCTACCATCAACCACCGATGTCAAACCGGCATCAAAAATCGCCGAGTGGGGATTACCAACCAGGTCCACTGAAACCAGCGGTTCAGTAGTATATTGAATAATCCCCTTCAATTTCCCTTCAGCCGCTTCCCGGAATGCCTGATTAACCTCCTCAACTGTCGTCTTCTTTTCTACTACGCAGGCGAGGTCAACAATCGAAACATCCGGTGTCGGAACTCGAATCGCCATGCCATCAATTTTTCCCTTGAGTTCCGGGAAAATTACCCCGATCAACTTCGCTGCTCCGGTTGAAGTCGGTATCATTGACATGGCTGCTGCCCGTGCCCTTCGCAAATCCGAATGCGGCAAATCAAGGATGCGCTGGTCGTTAGTGTAAGCGTGCACTGTCGTCATATAACCTTGTTTTATCGTAAAGAACTCGTGCAGTACCTTGGCAACCGGTACGACACAGTTGGTCGTACAGGATGCATTTGAGACAACATTGTCTTCAACCGGATTGTACGAATCCTGATTCACCCCCATTACGATTGACTTGACCCCTTCACCCTTGGGCGGGGCAGAAATCACAACCTTACGCGCACCCGCTTGCAAGTGGCCACGCGCCTTTTCGTAACTTCGGAAAAGTCCGGTTGACTCCAGCACGATATCCACCCCTTGCTCGCGCCAGGGCAAATCCGCCGGGGACTTAATCGCCGTTACCCTTGCCCTTCGGCCGGCAATAATCAGTTCATCACCTTCCCATACCACCTCCTCCTTAAAAAACCCGTGCACTGAGTCGTACTTCAACAGATGAGCCAGGGTCGCGGCATCGGTTACATCGTTCACGCCCGCGAGTTCAATTCTCGGATGCCGGGAAACAAGCCGACCAACCAATCGGCCAATACGACCAAAACCATTGATTCCTAATCTAACCTTCTTTGCCATAAAAACCACCTTTCTTTTTAACGGCTGACAGCTAAATATTATTAACCAATAACACCCCGTCAAGATTTGCGTTAGGACATTTTCCGGGACGGTTCCGAGTAATTCCGCAAAAAGACAAAAGGATATCGTATCGTGCCGGTGGTGTTCAAGCGCGGGCGAAACAAAATCGTTGTTTCATTCTACGGGCTAATCTTAAGAACACACATTGCTGACTTAATTTAATTCCGGCAAGGTTACACCAATTCTAAAATAACCTTCTAACGGCTGCATGTTATAAAAATGGGTATAGGGAAAAATTGGTGTATTGTGCTATCTGGTTCATTTAAGATATCATCAGGTCTCACACCTTTGCACCTTGGACTTTCTGCGCTTCATCAAAACCGGTTACCACACCCAAAACGATTAGACCTTTTGTAAGGTTAACTTATTACAAATCTGTCACTTATTTACACCAACCACCGCACCGGTAAGGGTTCGACAAATCGGTCCACTAGCCGCTCAGGGAGTCGTTCCCTGAGTCGCTTAATGACTCAACTACTGAACGCTTTCCCCCAGCCTATCCAAGATACCGTACAGATAGGTATTGGCGCTACCTTGCCGTACTGTCTTACCGATTGGTTCTAAGTTAGCCTGATAAGCGGCATTTATAGCGTGTTTTCACACATTAGCATGAATTAACTATCACACCCCGGTATTATCTCAAGTAGGTTTTAAACCCGCCGTTCTCCGTAAATTTGAGAAATAACCTATCATAGTAACCTATTGTAAGGGACCATTGGAAACTTGACAGAAACCGGTTTTTTCGATTATCATATAACGATGCCGAATCGTATCAACTCGGTGTTTGCTTTTGAAAACAGCCTTGTCGCCTATGCGGTCGGCGACAATGGGCTTATTATCTTAACCCGCGACGGCGGCGCAAACTGGGAAAGACTCAAGGCACCGGTCACGGTTAATCTTTACTCTGTTTGTTTTCCTCAAGACGCCGATATCGGCTATATTTGCGGCGATGCCGGCACAGTCCTCATCACCGAAGACGGTGGCAAAACCTGGTCCTTATTGAACCCCGGCACAAATGTGGACTTGCGGTCAATAAAATTTCCCGTCTCAGCGGAAATTGGGTTTGTTGCCGGCGATAACGGCACAATTCTCCGTACCGGAGATGGCGGTAAAACCTGGGAAAAACTTCTGACCGCCACGGATGAAAAAATTATGGACATTCACTTCCCCGCTGACGATATGACCGGATATGCGGTCGGTCTTAATGGCACGGTCTTAAAAACATCGACGAGCGGACAACTATGGTTTTCCCAAAAAGAAAATGTCCAGGGCCTCGTTGCCCACACCCACTTTACTGCGGTCCATTTTCCGGCGGATGACGTTGTCGGATTTATGACCACGACTTCGGGCAGGGTGTTTTTTACTCCCAACGGGGGTGAAATCTGGCGTCCCCTGCCCATTGATAGCCCACTCCCGGCACTTTACTCGCTTGATATGAGACACGATACGATGTCTGGCTTCTGTGTCGGTGCCAAAGGAACGGTGATTCACACCCTCGATGGCGGCGAAACCTGGGAGAAAATCAACTCCGGAACAACCAATGACCTGTATTCAGTCCGTTTCTTCCCGGATGGGATTGTTGGCATCATCGGTGGCGACGAACTTACCCTGCTCCAAACCCGTGATGGCGGCGCCAACTGGGCGCCGGTCAATATCAACCTGTAACATTAAAGCACATTAAACCGTTGACACCTTATCGAAAGGTTGTTAGGATTTGCCCGATGGACTACCGGCTGCTGGCGATTTTTACCTTACTCCTCTGGGGTATCTGGGGATTTTTGACAAAAATTCTCACCCGCGACACCCCGGCAGAAACTATCGCCCTCTGGTCAACAATCGCCAGCATTGTGCCAATACTTATCTACACACTATCGGTAGGAACGATGCGCTGGGTAAAAACCGCACCTATCGCCTTTCTCTCGGGCGCCGCGGCCGGTTTAGCAACGGTGTTCTTCTACCTGGCAATGAAAAAAGGACCCGCTTCGGTTGTCATCCCTTTAACCGGGATGTACATCATCGTGCCGACGGTTCTGGGCTATCTCGTTCTCAAAGAACCGTTAAACCTGAAACACCTAATCGGTTTGGGGTTTGCTATCTTAGCGGTTCTATTTCTATCTTAATCAGGTCTTTTCCGGGGTCAGAAAGTAAATCAGTGTGCCGGCTAAAGCCAAACCCGCCGCAACAAACATCACCGTTCGGTAACCGAAGTTACCGGTAACACCTTCAAGCAATGCGCCGCATACCGCAGCAAGGCTCAATACCGATTGCAGCATACCGGCAGCGGTTGACCTTTCCGGATTGGTGCGCATCAACTGCTTTAATGTCCCCAGATAAAGGCAGGACCAGGAAAGGGCAAGAACAAGTTGAATCGGAATAACCTGACGAAAATCGGTTGCCAACCCGAAGGCAATGAACACTAAAATAGAAAGCAGCAGTCCCGCCTTGATCAGTTTTTCTTCGGCATAGGACTCGACCACATTCATAAACACAAATTGCCCCAAAGGGTTGAGCGCATAAACCAAACCAACCCAGAACCGACTCGCCCCAAGGCTGACCAGATAGACCGGGAAAATTGTCCAGATGCTGAACGCCCCCAGATGCCGTAAAAGGAAAGAAAGATAAATTCGCCAGTTTCTCTGCAACACCTTCAAATTGAAGAAGGTCTGCCCCAATGCAACCCGCTGACTGCGCAACCCCAAAAATGCCACTGCGCTGGTTAACGCAATCGCCAGTGCGGCAACAAAAAAAATCGCCTTTGTACTGACCAACCCGACAATCAACGCCCCTGCGGCCCAACCCAGTGAACCAAACCCGCTGAATCGCCCCAAACGCTTATTACCCTCGTAAAAATAGGCGACCAGTGCCGCCGGAAATATCCCGGCACATAGCCCGGTAAGCAATCGAACCAGAAATAGCCCGGATAGGTTTTTTATCGGTATGTGCAGCGCTATGGTCAGTGCCGAAAGGACTAAACCAAGCACAACAAAGTTTTTTCGGTTACCGAAATCTGCCCATCTACCAAACAATAAATTAGAAAACAGCAGCGCTCCCTGGTAAACTCCTACCAGCAACCCGATTGCAGCGGCACTGGCGCCCAGCTCCTTTGCCAGAAGTGGAATGTAAACCACCCCCGCCATTAAACCGGCATTGGCAAAAACCTGGACGAAATAAGGAACCATCAATCAACGCTGGATGAAGTTTTGTTGATACCAATCGGCAACCGCTGTCGCCTCTTCCCTTCTTCCTCGACTCATCAATAAATCTATCCGCTCCTTGACAAAATGACGGTAACGGTTCAGATTAACCTGCGTTCGTGCGTCCAACTTTCGTTTCGGCAAACGGACTCGTAACCGATGGTAATCAAACGCCGGCACAAAGGTATCTTCCCGCACCTGGTAAACGATTCCAAGCGGTACCAATTTAAAACCACTTAGCAGCTGTCGGGCATCCTCGTTTTCCGTCCCCGAGAAAGTCGTGTACCAGGGGCGTTCAGGAGATTTCAAGAAAAAACTTCTTAAAAGCGAAATGTAACTTTCCTGAATCGCCACCGGACTGTAAGTCTGGTTGTGCTCAAAGCGGTGCAGTTGCTCAAGGAAACGCTTCTTTTCCAGCCGCGACCGTTCCATCAACCAGGGATAACTTCTCTTCAGGTATTCAAAATACCAGGAACGCCGCACCAGCTCTTTGTCAATGATACACACATCAGTTCGCACACCTTCGACCTGCTGCAGATAAAAAATCGGCGCATAAAGGTCCCACCAATCGGTAATAATCGTTGCATTGCTGTCCACCGCAGCAAGCGTGTTCAAAGCCTGGTCGTACGCGACCCAATCGTCGGAACGGTTCTGCGTCCGAAAATTGAATGCCAGCACACCCAAGGCAACGAACCAGACCAGATGACGAAACTTACGCCCGCTACCTTTTATCCCCTCCACCCCCACTGCGGCAAAAATGAGCAAACAGACCAACGAAGGGATAAAATAAGCCTCGATATCTGGAATACTGTAATTCACCGCATAAAGAAAACTGATTACCGCACTAATTGTCAACCCCAAAGCAACGGCCTTTAAACCTCTGAACAACTGTAGCCAACCATAAACCGAAAAAGGCAATAGCACATAACCCAAACCACCTGCTAAAAGGGATATCCCTTTACCCGCATTTCTCAGAACCTCATTTAAAGAAGAAGAAAACATCCAGACGCGGTACTGTTTCCCGGTAATGTGCCACCACAATCTTTCTAAATCTACCGGATTTCCCCAGGCTAAAACCGGCTCACAGCGCGCCCGCATAATGAGAAATAGATAAGGTGATATACCCAGTAAAAACAGTAACAACATCAAGGGTAAACTGTTTAACAGCCGCCGTTTTTCCTGCAAAATCAAAACAAAACTGGCCCCCAGAACCGCGCTCAGTCCGAACATATGATTTGTCAGGGTCAACCCGGCAACATAGGCGAAGAATAAAAAATTTTTTCTGATATCAGCTGTTGCCACCGTCCACCAGACAACAGTTATCAATGCTAAAGACAAACTATAAACTTCAACATCGGTGCTTATTGACCAGACCGGAATTGAAAAACCGAGAATCGAACCCATTGCCGCTGAAACCGAAGTCCCACACCCGAGCTGCTTCAAGAGTATAATAAAAAATGCCCCACCCACCGCAGAAAAGAATGCGCTCAGCACAGCGACACGGTTGACCACCGTGCCCAGAGGGAAAAGCGTTGCTATTCGACCCAGTAGTGTCCACATCGGATAGCCGGTTGGATGCAGGATGTTAAGAAGGTAACAACCCGCTGCCAGTTCTCCGGAATCGATTAAGCCCACCGTGGGCGCTCGGGTGAGTAGGTAAACGCAAAAAACCGCCGGTACCGCCAACCAGAAAACGAACTCGGTCCGGTTTTGTTTTTTCGGGGTCATTCACCGAGATAAGCGGCTTTGACCTCAGGCGCATCTCTCAACTCATCCGCTTTCCCTTCGAGCACAATCTGGCCGGTTTCAAGCACATATGCCCGGTGCGCAATCTGAAGCGCCATAAACGCATTCTGCTCGACAAGCAGTATTGCCGTGCCCTGTTGATTGATCTCTTGAATGATAGAAAAAATCTCCTGAACGAGAATCGGTGCGAGCCCCATTGAAGGTTCATCCAGCATCAACAGTCTTGGCCTTGCCATTAACCCGCGGCCCATCGCCAGCATCTGTAACTCCCCGCCCGAAAGTGTGCCGGCGCGCTGATTCAGCCGCTCTCTTAATCTCGGAAATGATTTAAAAACCCGCTCGAAAGACTTTTCAACCTCGGCACGGGGCCGATTGTACGCGCCGAGCAGTAAATTCTCCTTTACAGTCATATGGGCAAATGGCCGGCGCCCTTCCGGCACATGAACGATACCCAATTTTGTGATTTGGTGCCCCCCTAACCCATCAATCCTTTTGCCCGAAAATAAAATCTCGCCCCTTGAGGCCTTCTGTAAACCGGAAATGGTTTTCAGGGTTGTTGTCTTGCCCGCGCCGTTAGCACCAATCAGGGTTACAATCTCCCCCTCTTTCACGGTAAAAGAGATACCCCGCAATGCTCGTATTGCGCCGTAGTCAACAACTAAATCGTGCACCTGAAGCACCCTATCCTCCTGATTTGCCTAAATACGCCTCGATAACTTTGGGGTTGTTTTGGACTTCAGTGGGAACACCCTGGGCGATTAATTCACCAAAGTCCATCACCACCACCCAACGGCAGATGCCCATTACAACCTTCATTTGATGCTCAATCAGTAAAATCGTCAGTTTAAAACGGTCCTGAATAAAAAGAATCAAATCCATCAACCGCCCAACCTCAGCCGGGTTCATTCCTGCGGCCGGTTCGTCTAAAAGCAGTATTTTCGGTTCGGCAATCAATGCCCGGGCGATTTCCAGCCGCCTTTGCTCGCCGTAAGGAAGATTCTGCGCCATATCTTTTTCTCTTGTCTCGAGCCCCAAAATCGACAGCAACTCACGGGCCTTTTCTGTTATCATTTTTTCTTCAGAATAAAAGCGGCGTGTGCGGATAATCGCATCAAACAGCCCGGCATTACCCCGATGGTGATATGCCACCCGCACATTATCCAGAACAGAAAGCCCTTTAAACAACCTGATATTTTGAAATGTCCGGCCAATCCCTAACCGGTATATTTGGTAAGGCTTTAACCCAACAACAGGGCGACCGGCAAAAACGATTGAGCCGCTACTGGGCGTAATCATCCCGGTTATAAGATTAAAAACGGTGGTTTTACCCGCCCCATTGGGTCCAATCAATCCGGTGAGAGCCCCGGGTTCGAGCGTCAGAGAAAAATCTTTTACGGCGACGAGCCCACCAAATGTTTTCGTCAACCCTTTGATTTCCAGTAGCACGCTCACCGCCGGCGATACTCCTGTGGTTTTAGAAAATTGAACTCACTGCCCCCCATTATTCCATTGGAACGGAACAGCATTATTACAATCAGAACCAAGGGATAAACAACCATCCGCCACTCCTGCACCGCAGAAGGAAGGATAACCCGTAAACCCTCGAGGAGAAATGCCCAGCCGGCACCGGCAATTATCGTCCCGGAAATACTCCCCAGCCCGCCAATCACAACAATCAACAACACATCAATTGACTTAAGAAAGTCGAAGTTGTCGGGATTGAGATAGGTGTAAAGATGAGCATAAAGCCCTCCAGCCACACCGGCAAACATACAACCAATGACAAATCCCAGGGTCTTATAAGAAGTGGCGTTCACCCCGACCGCCTCCGCTGCCAGTTCGTCCTCGCGGATTGAAATCAACGCCCGGCCTACACCCGAAAAAACAAGGTTACGGAGTACAATTACCGCCCCCAAACAGAAGATAAACACCCAGGGAAAAGTGGTTAATCTCTCAATCCCCCGCATGCCTGCTGCCCCACCCATTGCCTTTATCAATTTATCAGAATTTTTAAACAGCACATTGATAATCATCCCAAAACCCAGCGTTGCAATACCGAGATAATCGGACTTCAACCGCAAAATTGGCAGCCCAATCAGCAGGGCGATTGCCCCGGCCGTTAATGCTCCGGCAAGTAAGCCCAGAGGAAGCACCCACCATCCTTGTGCCGCTATCGACCGCGTTACCAGCGCTGCGGTGTATCCACCGATACCATAAAAGGCGGCATGACCTAACGAGAACTGTCCCGTATATCCATAAATTAAATTAAGCCCCAATGCGGAAATAACCACGATGCCGGCATAACATAGAATGGTATGAACATAAGGATTAATCACCCCGGAAACAATCAAAAACTCCAGGATCGCAAACAACCCAAGAACAATAAGCAACGCAACAGTGCCGATGTCGACTCTCAATTTATTACCCGCTGCCATTTTAACTACACCTTTTCCTGTTCCCGTTTTCCCATAATACCCGTCGGCCGTACGAGGAGAACAAAAATCAATATTGCGAACGCCGCCGCATCCCTTAAAGTGGATGAGATGTAAACCTCTGTTAACTTCTCAACAATTCCCATAATCACGGCGCCTAACATCGCTCCAGGAATTATGCCAATGCCACCTAACACGGCAGCAACAAATGCCTTTAACCCCGGCATAATCCCCATAAACGGATTAATCTGAGGGTAGGCGATGCCATAAAGTACACCACCGGCGCCGGCAAGTGCCGCTCCGATTCCGAAAGTTACCGAAATTATATTGTCCACATTTATTCCCATCAGCGCCGCCGCATCCCGGTCGAATGAAACCGCCCGCATTGCCATTCCGGTTTTCGTCCGGTTAACAAACAGGGTTAAAGCCACCATCAGTAAAATTGCCACCCCGAAAACAATAATTTGTATGTTCGAAACCGTTACCCCGTTCAGAATATATGTTCTGATTGCAAACGGCCGAGGATAAGCCCGGAAATAAGGTCCAAAAACAAACTTTAAACTGGTAAAATACTCAAGGAAAAGCGAAACCCCAATTGCCGTAATCAGCGAAGAAATCCTTGGTGCCCGCCGCAGAGGCTTATACGCCACTCGCTCAATAAAGACCCCTAAGGCCGCACAACCCACCATCGCGATGATTATGGCAACGGGCAAAGGTAGACGCCAGCTGGCTAATGCGAAAAACCCTAAATAGGCGCCAACCATAAAGACATCGCCATGGGCAAAGTTAATTAAACGAACAATCCCATAAACCATAGTGTAGCCCAGAGCGATGAGGGCATACACAAAACCGAGTTGTAAGCCGTTAATTAACTGCTGCAGGAAATAAGTCAATGTTCAATAATTAAAAAAAGTTAACGCAAAGTCAAGAACTACATAAAGCACACCCGACCGAACAAACACCACGGCAAGAAAATAGCCTCCAGACCGTCGCTACTTTGTCTCAAATTTTATCGCCCAAGCATCGAACGCTGAGGCGGTTCAACCCCTACCCTCCCTTCGCACCGACATTCATCGACATTTGACTTTAATTTCGCTGCTAATATATTTTAACGATATGAAAATTGCGATGATTGGAACGGGTTACGTCGGACTTACTTCCGGTGCCTGTCTGGCGAAAATAGGACACCGCGTAATCTGTGTCGACAGTGATACCCGCAAAATCGAAATGCTAAAACGGGGCGAAATACCAATTTACGAACCCGGTTTAAAAGAAATTGTCGCTGAAAATGTTCAAGAAAACCGGTTAAGTTTTGTGACTGACATTAAAAGCGCCGTCCGCGAAAGCGAGGTCTGCTTTATCGCCGTGGGCACACCGCCCTTAGAAACGGGCGAACCCGACCTAACAAATGTCGAAAAAGTGGTGCGCGAAATCGCCACCAGTATGGATGGCTACCGTTTGATTGTCGAAAAGTCCACCGTGCCGGTTCAAACCGGAAAATGGATTAAAAAGACGGTTGAACGCTACAACCAGGCAAACATACCGTTTGACGTCGCAAGTAATCCAGAATTTTTACGGGAAGGCTCTGCGGTCAACGACTTTTTACATCCGGACCGAATTGTCATCGGCGTCGAAACAACCCGCGCACGAGACATAATGATAGAAATTTACCGCCCCATCAATTCGCCCGTAATTGTTACCGACATTGAATCAGCCGAATTAATTAAACACGCTTCAAATGCCTTTTTAGCACTGAAAATCTCTTTCGCTAACGCCTTAGCCGTTATCTGCGAAGCCGCCGGTGCTGATGTTCGTTTAGTTGTCGATGGCATGGGTATGGACAAAAGAATTGGCCGGGCATTTCTTGATGCTGGTGTTGGTTATGGTGGTTTTTGTTTTCCCAAAGATTTAAAGGCCTTCATCCATATTGCCGAAGAGCTGGGTTATGACTTCCAGTTGTTAAAAGAAGTTGAGAAAATTAACGAAGAGGCGAAACAGCGGTTTGTCCGTAAAATCCGCAAGGCGCTCTGGAACCTGAAAGGTAAAAACATCGGAATTTGGGGGTTGGCTTTCAAACCCAATACCGATGATATGCGCTATGCCCCTTCAATCGATATTATCAAAGCCCTGCTCGCCGAAGGCGCCCTGGTCCGCGCCTATGACCCTCAGGCAATGAAAAACGCCCGCAAATTTTTACCCGATATCGAATACTGCGACAACGCCCTCGATGTTGCCGTTGATGCTGATCTCCTCGCGGTATTAACCGAGTGGGAAGAGTTTAAAAAAATTGACCTCAGGGAGATTAAATCACGAATGCGCCTACCCATAATCTGTGACGGCAGAAATATCTTTGACCCTGAAACGGTGCGCAAACAGGGATTAACCTATATCGGAATAGGAAGAGGACAAGATTGAAAACAGGTTTAGTTGCAGGCGGTGCGGGTTTCATTGGCTCAAATCTTTGTGAATTTCTTTTAAGAAGGGGCTGGCGGGTACTATGTGTTGACAACCTTGTTACCGGAAGAAAAGAAAACATCGCCCATCTGGCAAGCAACCCGCGATTCAAGTTTTTGAAAAAAGACATCAGCCGCAGTTTTACGATTCCCGGTAATGTGGATGTGATTTTCAACCTTGCTTCACCCGCTTCACCAAAAGACTATTATGCCTATCCAATCGAAACAATGGTTGCAGGCGCTTATGGCACGCACAATTTACTTGAACTTGCCCGCAGTAAAAAGGCAATTTTTATTCATGCCTCCACCTCAGAAGTTTATGGCGACCCCAAAGAACACCCTCAATCTGAATCCTATTGGGGAAATGTGAATCCAGTTGGTCCCCGGGCGGTTTACGACGAATCCAAAAGGTATGCCGAGGCATTAATCATGACCTATTACCGCATTTTTCACCTGCCGGTACGCATTGCCCGAATTTTCAACACCTATGGCCCCCGAATGAAACTAAACGATGGGCGTGTTGTTCCCAATCTGATTTATCAGGCACTTACCGGACAACCCCTTACAATTTACGGCACCGGTAAACAAACCCGCAGTTTTTGCTATATTAGCGACCTGATCGCCGGCCTTTACAAAATGATTCGTTGCCCGGTGTCTGAACCGATAAATCTGGGAAATCCCGAAGAGTTTACAATTATCGAATTTGCCCGACTGGTTAAAAAACTCACCGGTTCAAAAAGCCCGCTGATTTTTCTGCCCATTCCCGGCGATGATCCGAAACGTCGTTGCCCTGATATAACCCGCGCCCAGCAACTACTTAAATGGAACCCCAAAGTTAGCCTCGTTGCAGGTCTAACGATGACAATCAACTGGTTCCAACACCAGTTAAAGAAATTTCCCTCTTCCTCAACGGGCAAGGATTACCGAGAAGGTACTATTCGGCAATGAATATCGGGCTTGTCGGCGTCGGCAAGTGGGGTAAAAATTACATCCGAACACTCACAACATTAAACAACTCTCATCTTTTCATCACCGATGCCGATCCCGAGGTTCGGGCTAATCTTTGCAATCATCCTGATGTCAAAATCATCAGGTGGGATGATATGCTCGCCGACTCAAAGATAAAAGCGGTGATAATCGCCACCCCGGATAACACCCATTATCAACTCGCTCTTCAAGCGCTACAACAGGGAAAAGATGTCCTGGTCGAAAAACCGATGGCTTTGACGCCAGACGAGGCAGAATTGATGTTGAAACTGAGTCAAGAACGAGATTTGATTCTAATGGTGGGACACACCGCCCTTTATACGTTAGAATTTGAGAAACTAAAAGAGCGGGTTGCCCGCGGCCACCTTGGCAAAATTATCCGCGTCGAAACTGTCCGAAGCTCAAAAGGCCGGGCAGATGTTGACATTTTCAATGACTTACTACCCCATTGTTTGGCAATGGCAATAAAACTTTGGGGTCAACCGGTTGCCGCCACCACGATAGAAGCGACCACGACCCATGTTGTCTATCACTTGAATTTTGCTGGCGGCGCACCGCTTAGCGGCACAGCGCGCTGGCAGCAACCGCCTTTTATCCGCCGTTTTACCGTTTTGGGAGCGCAGGAAACAGCAGTTTGTGACGAGTTAACAGGAAACAGCCTTGGTTTCAATGAACTACCACTCACTCGTGAGTGCCAAGACTTTATCTCCTGTTGCCGCACCCGTCGCCAGCCGTCGAGTGATGCCGCGCTGGGTGTAATGGTTACACGGACAATCTCGCGCTTAAAAACACAAATGAAACCGCCAGATATTTAAGATGAAACTTTCGGTAATAATTCCCGTGTTCAACGAAGAAGAATCCATAACCAGTTTAATAGAAAAGGTTCAGAATGTACCTATTGACAAGGAAATCATCGTCGTTGACGACTGTTCGCAAGATTGCACCCCCGAACTGTTGCGCACTATTTCTAACATCCAGGTGTTTACTCATCCCCGCAACCAGGGTAAAGGTGCAGCGATCCGCACGGGATTAAAATATGCCAAAGGTGATGTCGTTATCATTCAAGACGCTGACCTTGAATACGACCCCAATGACTATCAGCGACTTCTGCTGCCTTTTGCCGACGAAAATATTGGGGCAGTTTTCGGTTCCCGTTTCCGGGGACAGGGAAAATTCCTGCGCCGCAGCTGGTGGGCAAACATCCTTCTGACTTTTTTTACAAGTGCCCTGTTTGGTGGTAAAATAACCGATATGGAAACCTGCTACAAAGCAATCCGGCGCCCCTTGTTTCAGCAACTGGCACTGAAAGCAAATAAATTCGATATCGAACCGGAAATTACCGCAAAACTGTTGCGCCGGCGGGTGCGCATTGCGGAAGTGCCAATTCATTACACGGCGAGAACCCGAGGTAAAAAAATCGGCTGGCGCGATGGAGTCGCCGCCCTAAAAACCCTTATAAAGTGGTATGTCTCTTGAAAATATCACCATTGGAACAACACCGGTGATTGAAGTTACAAACGTCTTTAAATATTACCAGGGCGACTGGCCCGCACTTACCGACATTAATCTTACAGTTTATCAGGGTGATTTTCTGTTTTTACTTGGTGCAACCGGTGCCGGGAAGACCACTTTACTGAGACTTCTCTATCGTCAGGAACTTCCCGACGAGGGGGAAATAAAAGTTTTAGGTTACGATATCTCAACAATCAAAACAAAGGAAATTCCATTACTCCGGCGGCGATTAGGTATAATCTTTCAGGATTTCAGACTATTACCAGAGCGAACGGTCTATGAAAATTTAGAGTTCGTTTTGCGCTCAATCAATGTACAACCCGACACCATTCCGGCACGGATTCAGGAAACATTAAACCAGCTGGGCCTGATTCATAAGAAAAACTCTTATCCCTATGAACTTTCCGGCGGCGAACAACAGAAAGTTGCCATCGCGCGGGCATTGGTGAAGTCGCCCGATATCATTCTCGCGGACGAACCCACCGGTAATATTGACCCAAAGGCTGCGGACGACATCCTTAACATCCTCAAAGATATCAATTATCAGGGTACAACCGTGCTAATGGCGACTCATGACGCTTTGCTTGCCGAACGCACCAAGCGCCGACGTATTACTCTCGATGCCGGCAGAATTGTGCGGGACGAAGTTTAACAATTATGAATGCCCTCTATTTGTTAAAAGAATCATTCCGCACCATTAACCGGAACCGGCAACAATTCTTTTTGTCTGGCGCGGTCCAGGCGATATGTTTGCTTCTCCTTTCATTATTTACCCTGCTCACCTTTAATATAATGGCTGTCATCCAAACGGCAAGCAGACGCGCCGAAATATATGCCTTTGTCTCCGATGAGGTGGCGGAAAATCCAACGCCTCTTGAACAGCGTATCGCGCGTATCGCCGGGGTAGCCGAGATTCATTTCGTTTCCAAGGAAGATGCCTTAGACGATTTGCGCCGGGATTTAGGCTCGGATACTTCCTTACTTGCCGCGATTGGCGAGAACCCTCTACCGGCCTCAATTCGAATCCGGCTTCATCCCAACTACGCCACCGTGGAAAATGTAAACGCTACTGAACAGAAACTGCTTCTCTTACCCGGCGTAACTGAGGTCTGGTCTGGGAAAGAGCTTCTTGCCCAGCTTAACCGTGCCCTGAATACCGCTTTCCTCTTGGACATTATCTTATTCACAATCGTAACCGTCTCGCTGCTATTCATCGTGTTCCAAACCGTTGAAAACTCAATCTTCAGTCGCACGCAGGAAATAGAAATAATGGAACTGGTCGGTGCCAGTCGAACTGCTGTCTGGGTTCCTTTTTTAATTCAAGGGGCGCTGCACGGCGTACTGGGTGGCATTTTGTCTTTCGGATTGACATTTCTTCTCTACCGTATCGTTTCCTCGTTCATACCGGCGCCGTTGTTTCCTATCTGGCTGATACTATTCGGCAACATCTTCCTCGGCTTATTATTCGGCTTAGGTGGGTCCTACCTTGCCCTCACCCGGATTCCTTCAACGCTGACCGCGACTCCATCTGGTTCAACGCGACGGATCGGACGCACCGCACAGATCGGATGAGGATTAAACTGTTACTCGCGATACTTCTGGGCGTTGGCATCGGATTAGGTGCCCAATCTCCGCTGGAAGATTCTATTCAACTCTTTCAGCATCAACTGGACTCAATCCAAAACAAACTGGATAAAATTTCTGCGCACCTCGGGGAACTTGCCCAAAGAGAAACCGTCACCCTTGCCCAGCTTGATGCCCTCCAGAAGAAAATTGCCGTCACCCAGGAATTGCTTAAACGGCTAACGGCCCAGATCGAACTTCGCAACCGGGAAATAAGTGAGATAACTACGCAACTCTTAGAGACAAATAAACAAATCGAGCAACGGCAGGAACTACTAAAAAAAAGAGTTTTTGCCATTTATAAATACTCCCGCGTCTTTCCTCTGCAAGCTTTGTTAACCAGTAAAAATATCCCGGAACTATACCGTCGTGCCCTCAATCTTCGCCTGCTCAGCCGACAGGACAGAAAACTAATTTTTGAGATGTCAACCCTCATCAAACAAGCAGAACAAAAGCGTCAGTTACTTCTCGTAGCCCGTAGCGACATCGAGAGACTCCAACGAGAAACACAAGAAAAACAGACGGCATTAGAATCATCTCGTAACGAAGAAACCGTAATTTTGAAAAGAATTCGCCAGGAAAAAGAGACCAATAAACGCATTGAACAGGAGTTGAAAACCTCCCGCGACAAATTACAACAGTTGATAACTGACTTCCTATCGCGCCGCGCCCGAATTAGCGGCAATGAAAATTATATCGAACAAAACAAAGGCAAACTCATCTGGCCCGTTTCTGGAACAGTAATTGCCCGATTCGGCTCCCAAACCCACCCCCGGTATCGAACGAAGACCAACAACCCCGGCATCGATATCAAAGTCCGCCAGACCGGTTCTGTACAAGTTGTTGCGCCTGGGAAGGTAGTTTACGCGGACCGGTTTATTGGCTACGGCAACCTGATTATTGTAGACCATGGAGTCGGCTATTACACTTTGTACGGAAACTTAACCACAATCAGTACAATAGTAAATGCCGAACTGAGTGCCGGCACCTCAATTGGTACCGTGGACGACTATCTGCACTTCGAAATCCGAAAAGAGGGGCAACCTGTTAATCCCTTGGAATACCTTGCACCAGAATAAAGTCGCAGGTAAGAAATGTCTTTTGCTGGAATAATCGGACAAGAACGAGTCTGTCATATCCTTGATCGGGTAATTGCTACCGGTCATTACTCTTCTCTTCTGTTCGTTGGTCAAGCCGGGGTGGGAAAAAGAACGGTCGCAATCAAATTCGCTCAGGAGATTAACTGTGAAAATTCACCGGGTGCCGCATGCGGCGCCTGCCCTGCCTGTCGAAAAATTGCCCGCCTTACCCATCCTGATGTAAGACTCATCTTTCCCGTTCGTAAGCCAAAAGACGCGACGCCGGAAGGTGTGATTGAAGCAATGGCAAATCTCGCTGAATCTTATACACTCGACAAGCCGCAACCACCGATTCCTCCCAATTATCAGATAAGTATCGAAGCAATCCGCTGGTTAAGAAAAGAAATGGCAAAGCCCCCCATGACAGCGAAGTTACGTACCTTTATCATCCTTAATGCTCACCAGATGACCCCTGAGGCACAGAATGCATTATTAAAAATCCTTGAAGAGCCGCAATTAAATACCATTTTCATATTGACCACCGATGTTCCCGAGAACCTTTTTGCCACAGTCCGCTCCCGCTGCCATCTTATCCGTTTTGCTGATATCTCGGAAAACGAAATCAAAAGCTGGTTAGAAAACAGGCTCAAACCGTCTCAATTTCCCCTATCTCTTATCGCTTCTCTTGCCCAGGGTTCGCTGGGTAGGGCTTACGCTATCGCCACCAGCCCGGATGATTACTTTAATCCGGCGATTATTCAGTTTCTCAGTCGTATCCCTACCGGCGCCGCGCACACCGCCGCCCAAGATACCATTCTCCTCAATACTGCAGACAGTCTCATCGCAGAAAAGGTGACACTCAACACGGCGATAAACACTGCAATATTTCTCTTGCGCAATGCCCTCCGTTCCCAATTGGGCTATTCTCCTATAGGCCCTGAAATCCCTCCCAACCTCATGCAACTCCGTCCCCAAGAAATTCTCGCCAAACTTCAGTTTCTTAGCGCAAGATTAAAGGAAACGCACCTTAACACCAACGCCACGCTGACAATATTCTCTTTGCTTTACCACATTATGGCAAAAGAAAAATAATTAGAATCAGGGTTGATTGCAGACGACAAAATCTTTAATTGCCGCGAGCCGTTTGGGCCCGATACCATTGACATTCAACAATTCGTCCACCGATTTAAATAGGCCGTGCTTCTCACGATAGTCAACAATTCTGTGGGCAATTACCGGTCCGATTCCGGGTAAAGCCTCTAACTGTTCCGCCGTCGCTTGATTGACATCCAATACCTGCTCGGTCAACTTCTCTTCAGCGCCATACTGCACCGTCAATTCGGTACGCGATTGTTTTAATGCCTTAAAGAAACTCAACCCCGCTCCAACAACAAACACACTAGCCAAAAAAATCACAACAACTTTTTCCCGCTCGTTCATCAGAAACGAAACAGTACCCAGCAGTTTAAATCGGTTCGCTTCGTGGTAATACCACTCAACCCGCGGTTGTAACTGTAGCCGGTATTCAAACCGGCTTCAATCGCCCGCGAAAACCGGTAAGATGCACCAATAGTTGTTCCGAACGCATTGTCTCTCTGTTGCGGGACAACTGTTGGTTCCGCAACCGAACTCCACACCTTCTGGTCCCGCACTGTCTGGGAAAACCGCAACTGACCGGTAAGGTTCAAATCGGAAGTGAAACGAACCCGTTTTAAAAAGGGCACCTTTAATCCCTGAGGGGCTGAAAATGCGTAAGAAATTGAAAAGTTTGCGCCCTGCGTGCGCGAATCGGTCTGACTGCGGTTAAGCCCCGTTTCGCTAAGATAGGAGATGTTACTTACCGTATTGTAGTTTATGTTAAAGGTGGTCGAAATTCGCTTTTTCCAGGAGGTTTGCCAGGAAAAAAGCGGGTTAAAATCCTGAGTTCTTGTTTCGGTTCGACCAAAGATGGCCAGTGTTTCGCCTCCCTGAGAAAGGGGTAGCAGTTCTCCTCTTACATCCCGGCTCTTTCGATAATTGGAAGATATTCGCGAGTCGGTAGCGAAGGCGCTGAATAAATTGTGTACGCGATTTATACTCATTTGAATATTAGGCCAGACTATACTACGGTCAGCGGTTGCTCCCACCAGCGCCGCGTTTTTCCCCCAGCTGAGGTTGTAATCCAGTCGCAGCGAAAAATTCCGATAACCACCCCCGGTTGAAAGCCGGAAGTTGTTATCCAGATCTTTTGTACGCCGCAGTCGGCCCATAATACTGGTGTCAATGGGAAAGGTGTCGGTAAATCCAAATCGATAATACCAGGGTGCGGCGCCGGAAAAAACTTGATAGTCGCTACTGCGTGAGATGGTGTAACTTACCTCAAGGGGTTCAACACTCTTTGCCAGTTCACCCGCAATCGGTTTCAGGTCGAAATGCCGTGCAGTTTTCTTCGCCGCTGAACCGGTGGTAACGGTGTCACCTTCCAATTCCGCCTTAGTTGTGTCTCCTAACTCTTCGTCCTTATCAGGCTCCGGCGTGCTTGCCGGCTTTCCGGCTTTTCTTGGGGCTCTTTGCGCCGGCGCTCTTCGGGTTATTTCCGCAGTTGCAAACTTATCGAGAATATCGGGCAGTTCAACTGTTGCACTCAGCGAGATTTCACCGGAGTTGTTGATATTCCGATAACTGGCATAGGTAGTACCCATTTTGGGCCGCTCGTGGCTGTACTCGCCGTTAAACTCAATTGAAGGATTAAAAATCTCTCCAATCTGCAATTCATATGACACATTAAAGTCTTCCTGCCGGCTACCTTCTGCTCCCAACGTCCGTCCCAAAATCGTATCCGGATTAGAGACGATTAAATCGCGCTCTGACTCCCAGCCGTATTCGATATTAAGGTCTTCTATCGGCGAAAATCCGATATTAAAATCGCCCGCCAGCCCGTTTCCTCTAATGGTATCGGGGTAAGAACGGATTGTGTCGCCTCTAATAACAATCTGTTTTCCCCGGTTGATTGCCAGCCGAATATCACGGGGCAAAGGATAAAGTTCTCGGTCTTTACCCAAAGATATCTTCACATCCGGATTGATACCGTAGCGCCATTGCCAGCCGGTAGAACTACTCGAATCGTAAAATGGATAGCGCCGGCTAGCTGCCCAGCGTTCGTACCAGGAAAATGTCATCGCCTCAATTGTATAATTAAGCAACTTATTGCTCGACTTACCTTTGGAAATATTTGTCAGATTGATTTCCTGCGCCAGTCCCCTGCCAGTTACTCGTGAACCTTCTCGGAGTTCCAACCTCAGATCCGGGTATGTGGGAGAAAATTTCGGAACCGAAACCTGGCGCGCAATTGAATAACCAAATGGGATTGATAACTTCCAGCTCCGGGGCAGAAGGCGGTCGAAATTCATCCTGATATTAGTGCCAAAATTTTGTTCAAAACCGCCGGTTTTTACCCCCCTGCTATCAGAAAAGCGGCGAAAGTTGGGGTCGGAATAAGAGTACCTCAAGTCGATCCCTGCGAAATCTGCCAATTGGAAATTAGTTTGCGCGGTAAATCCGTAGCCCGGTTCCTTGCGCGGCGCTGTCAGACGCAAGTCGTTGAACCAGACATTACCACTAACCTTATTACTGCCGGTGTTCTCGATCCCCAATGCCGTCCAGCGTATGTTGGCTAAAAGCGGCGTGCCTTTAATGCGGTAATAATATTCTCCGGTTTTCCAACCCCAGATTGACTCCGGTGTTACTTGTAACGAATCGCGCTTCAGTTTAAGCAGCGGTAAAGAATCCAGTTTTAGCGTAAATTCAAACCACTTGCCGTCGCCGTATAAAACCCTGCGGCCCGAGGAAATCGGCGCCCGGAATTCGTAATAGTTTGCCGAATCAGAACCGAGACGAATAAAAGTGCTCAACCCGTTACCGTCGTCGTGAACAAACCAGCGCAAATCTTCGTAATCCCGATAATCTTCGCCCGTGGTAATCGTTTTACTGACAAACGCCTGATGATTGGTATCTAAGTTTCTGTAACCAAACAAAAGCGCGGCTTCCGTCTCTAACCGTCCGGTTATGTCCCGTTTGAGTTCAAACGGGGAGTTGTAACTGGTATCGGTTTTCTTAGAAACCTGACCTACCCAAACCTTTTCCGTAGTATCAGTTAAAACAATTCTCTTGTCCATCTTATCGGTTATTCTGGGGTCGCGCCATTTACTTCCCACAAATTGAATTGAGTATAATTCCAATGTATCAGGGTTTTCGAACCAATCGAACCAGACCCGAACCACTCTTATATCTTCCCACTTCGGGGTCCCGATTTTGCTAAATAGGGTGCTGTCCCGTAAAGGCAATCGATAAAGTCGCCAGTTGTTGTAAAGTGGGGTCAGAAACTTTTCGTCCTGCAGGGCGATAGTATATTCAAAATAGTGATTGTAACGAGAAAAACCGTTGCGGTCTAAATCTTCCGCATCGAGACGGCGATTGTTTTCTGTGCCCTGTTGGTTGTTATAAGGGTTGTAATCATCGTTACCATCATCTAATGAACCCGGGCTCCAGAGAGAATCGGTGCCAAACACACCATCAAGCCCGGTATCTTCATCTTGGTCAAGAATCCCGTTGCCGTTTCGGTCTTCAGTGTCTAGCCTACCATTGAACCCTTTAATCGTACCATCCTTTGCCCGACGCGGTGCATCCTCATCAATTGCCATGCCAACTGAAATATGCAAATTACCTCTTCCCTGCTGAGAGCGCAAAATCACCTCAAGGTTTTCAATATCGGTAAAATTCATTCCGATTTGGGCGCCAGGGGGCGCTTGCATTATGCCTGCCCATGAAGCGGAGTTGTCTGGACTAAAAACAACTCGCAGAATATCCTGCGTCTCGCTCGCCTCATCCCCGATATTAGAACCAAATACACTGTCCTTACGGACCTTTTTTGCCGGATTAATCCATTTTAAAGGCGAACGAGCAAACTGTGCCGTATCCTTACCCACTGGTACCGAGGCAAACGACCAGAGCAGCGCGGTGTTCGGAACATCGCGCATGATTGTTGTCCCTTCGAAATCGTCCAGATATGCCACCCCCCGCGTGTTGGGATTGGGCAGCGACACCGCCCCTTCAGTCCGAAAATCAAACCGCGAGGGTGCTTGCGCCCAGATAACCGGCAATCGGTCAAGAAATGCCGTAACCGCATCCGATGTTACGCTGTAGCCAATATCGGTTTCGGCAATGGTGCGTTGAAACGGCTCCGAACCAAGAATCGGTTTATCTTCCCTGATGCCTTCATCACGAAAGAAAAAACTGGAACCGATTTTACCCTGGGGAGAAAACAGCCACTCCGCCCGTGTACCGACAAGTGAACTCTGGGTAATGGTAAACCACGGTTGATATTCAAAGGTAACCTTAATGTCCGCATCAGGCGGCAATGGCGTCAAAAATGTCAGAATGCCAGTTTTGTAATCTATCGAGTAATCAACATTGCGCGTCTTCAACACTCCATTGACATAAATCTTTTCGGAGTTTTCCATAATATCGGTCTGGCCAAGATAATAGGTTTCGGTCACTGAATGGTAGGAAACCACCAGAAAGTATTTTCGCCCTGAGCCCGGGGGCAAAATATCGGCATTGACCTGGTAGATAATTGAATCTTTTACCGAAAGTTCTTCGGCGGCAAACGGTTTTAAACCTGGAAACCGGATAATACCCGTTTTACCGTCAAACTCAGGATATTGTAACCGACCGTCACCATCCGGGTCCAGCCGCAAAATCTGGAGAAACTTCATCCCGAAGTAACGGTTCGCTGGGTCAGTTTCATAGTCCGAATGTTGCCCCTGAGGGTCGTAACGGAATATCTGAATCGCATCCAGTTTGACATCGGTTTCCGGCAATTGATAACTGTTGCGTAGCTCCAAATCCCAGGCACGAGAAAGAGAATCGGTAACCTCGGGTTTAAGCAGACATAGTACAAGAGAATCGCGCACCAGTTGCCCGCCAATTGTGTCCGTCGCCTTATAGATAACGGCGCCGATGATGTAGTTGCGTTCAATCGGGTTCAGAAACTCGATGATATTTCCCGGTTGCACTACATAATCAATACCCGGTGACTTGAGGTCAAAATCACCACCGGCCCGGTCATAACTCCACCAGGAAGTACTATCCTCCACCACTGAATCAGGATTGTGGGGAAATACGGTAGCTATCGCCTTCACCGCCGCCTGATTGTTGCTGGAATTCCGGTCATCGATATAAATTCTTAAACCCACCAGGCGCTCATTGGTATCCACGCCGGGCAGTTGATAAAACCGCCGGGAAACATACTCAACATCCCAGATTGTATCGGTCTTGACGCGCCGTTTCCCGGTAAAGCTCTGACTCTGGCTTTGCGACCCTTCCCGCGAAGCGACCGCATACAGGTCCAACGGTCCCATTTTACCCTTTGCCGAAATACCAAAAAGCCCTTGCCGCGCCGGCAAATCTCCGGTGTAACTGGTGCCAGGAATATCCAGTTTCGTATCCCCAAGTTCAATAGAACGAACAACATCGTCTTCGGTACCGGTGTACTGCAGTCTAATTTTATTCTGCTGCTCCTCTCGCTCTGAATTGTGGTCAATGGTAATCTTGGTCCGCTCACCAATCGTGCCGTTAACGCTGACCGCCAGTTGCTGCTCCATCTTCAACTCCGGGAAAAGCGACGGTTGATTCACCGTCTGAGTCACGCCTGTAACCACCGTCTGACTGCCACCAAGAGTTATCCGGTCACTGCCGGTGATATCTATCTTTGAACCTTCGCCCAAGAATGGCAATTTGGGTAGTTCAATATCGGGAATCAAACCGCTTGGCTCCGCCGCCATCTCGCGCCGCGCCATTGTCTGACGCGCCTCACTCTGCCAGGTGCCAATCACCGCCTCTTTAATTGAATAATCAAGATACTCATCAAGCGGAATTACCTTTTCAACGCCCAGATAGATGTCACCCCGCCACCTTTCAAGAAAAACCACCCCCAGGGCATAATCAGGTCGAGCAACAACCTTCGCCTCTTCCAGCAACGAGTATGCCCAAAGATGGGGTGCAAAAATAATCAATAATCCCAGAAAAACCTTGAGCTTAATTTTACTCATCCAAAAAACCGCTTCAGTTTGACCGCTATGCTATCAACATCCAATCCGCACACTTTTAGTAACTTCGTGCGTGGACCATGCTCAATAAATCGGTCCTCCACTCCTATCCGGCGTAACTGGCAGTCCAAACCCATTTTTTCCAGCGCCAAACTGACGACACAACCAAAT
Source organism: uncultured bacterium (assembly GCA_964626075.1). Classification (GTDB taxonomy): domain Bacteria; phylum Hydrothermota; class Tepidihabitantia; order Tepidihabitantales; family Tepidihabitantaceae; genus Tepidihabitans. Next base: position 191,111 of record CAZVDD010000004.1, on the reverse strand, counting down.
CCACCTAAAAGAGTATTTTCCTCAATTGTAACCAATTTGCCCTTTATCTGTGCCAGCGCCGCCACAAGTTCCTCATCCACTGGCTTAACTGAACGGGCATCAGCAACCGCCAGATCCAGCCCCTGCCGGGCAAGGACATCGGCTGCTTCCAGGGCATATCTAACCATCGAACCAACCGCCAGAACCGCGCCATCTTTTCCCGACCGTAATAATTCACCTTTTCCCGGGGCAATTAAACTTCGCTCGGTAGAACAAACAGCAAACCCTGAACCACCACGCGGGTAGCGCAGTGCTACTGGTCCTTCAAAATACTGCACCGCATACTCCAGCATCCGTTCCATATCCAGTTCATCTCTTGGGGCAAAAATCGTAATGTTTGGCAACATCGTCAAATACGAAAGGTCGTAAACGCCATGATGAGTTGGTCCATCCTCACCAACCAGTCCTGCCCGGTCAACCGCAAATACCACCGGCAAATTTTGCAGGCACACATCCTGCAGCAACTGATCAATTGCCCGCATCAAGAATGTTGAGTAAATCGCCACCACCGGCTTCAATCCATTGCGCGCCAGCCCCGCAGCAAAACTGACCGCATGCTGTTCACAGATGCCAACATCAAAAAACCTGTCCGGAAATCTGTCCCGTAACAGTTTCAATCCGGTTCCCAGACACATACCCGCGGTTATCGTAACCACTTTGGGGTTCTGTTCTGCCAGTTCAACAATCTTCTTGCCAAAACTGTCGGTAAATGTTGGCTCGGCAGCAGCTTTACTTTCACCGGTTGTGACATCAAACGGACCAATCCCGTGAAATTGCTCGGGCTGTGCCATCGCTATCGGATAACCCTGGCCCTTCTTGGTGACCACGTGCACCAGTACCGGACCTTTCAGCCCTTTTACCCGGCGAAATGTATCGATCAACTCCGAAATACTATGCCCATCTATCGGTCCAATATAGCGAAATCCCAGTTCCTCAAAAAGCAGACTAGGCACAACAAGACTCTTCAAGCCCTCTTCCAGTTTGCGAGCAGCGAGTCGGGCGCGGTCGCTCAAATCTTTCGGCAGATGACCAAGCAAAAGCCAGGCATCCTCCCTTATTCGGTTGTAAACCCTGCCGGTAATCATCCGATTGAGATAGGCGGCAATTGCGCCCGTTGAACGGGCAATTGACATCTCATTATCGTTCAAGACCACTACGATATCGCGCTTCAACATCCCGGCATGATTCAGCGCCTCCAGCGCCATCCCGGTGACGATTGACCCATCGCCAATCACCGCCACAGTGTGTCTTTTATCAATGCCCAGCAAATAGTCGGCGGTTACCATTCCCAGAGAGACCGAGATGGAATTACCGGAATGACCAGTATCAAAGACATCGTAAACACTTTCTGACCTTTTGGGAAAACCGGCGATACCGCCGTACTGGCGTAAACTACCAAACCGCTCCTTGCGACCGGTAATAATTTTATGAGTGTAACACTGATGGCCTACATCCCAGACAATTCGCTCTTCCGGCGTATTAAAGACATAATGAAGCGCCAAGGTCAACTCAACAACACCCAGGTTCGGTGCGAGATGACCGCCGGTATGGGCGGTCGTTGTTATTATCAAATCTCTAATCTCGCCGGCAAGTTGCCTCAGTTCATTAAGGGAAAGTTTCCGGATGTCCTCCGGTGAATTGATGGCAGCTAATATCGCCATTTAAGCCTTCCGGCGCAAAATAAACTCGGGCAAATCAGCAAAAAATGAAAAACCGCTTCCCAGCGTGGCGAATCCCTTTGCTGCCCGCGCCGAGAGCAAATTTGCCCTTCGAGTAAGATAAGACCGTTTTCTGCTACTGTTTGAGACCGCGTCCTGTTCAATATCAAGAAGGTCGTCAGTAAGCTGGAAAAGCACCCCGGTAATTAAACCCAGCCGGTGCAACTTTCGCTGGAGTTTTACCGGTGCACCCGCAACTACTGCACCGACATCAATTGAAGCCGCAATAAACTCGGCGGTCTTCAACCGTGCCACCTGCTCGGTTTTCGTTGAACCCTCTATATCAAACATCTGCCCCCCTGCCATCCCTCGTGGTCCCACCGCCTGAGCAATCAAACGGACCGCTTTTACCCGATACGGCGCCGGTGCCGCACTCAGTGCAAACAACTCAAACGCCAGAGCAAAAAGAGCATCACCCGCCAAAATCGCTGTTCCTTCATCAAACTTACGATGGAGCGTCTGTTTGCCGCGTCGAAAGTCGTCGTTGTCCATTGCCGGCAGATCGTCATGAATAAGAGAAAAAGTGTGAATCAATTCAATCCCGCAACAAAAAGGTATAATCCAGTTCACTTTTTTTCCTCCGCAGGCGCGATAACTCTCCAGCGCCAGAATGGGCCGCAACCGCTTTCCCCCGGAAAAAACCGCATAGCGCATTGCGGACCGCAACCGTGATGGCACGCCCTCAAATCTATCAAAAATCTTGTGCAGTTCTCTATTAATCAGTATCTGGTCTTTTGTCAAAACCGCTTCAGTTTCCAGCACCCGAGCCATCTGCCGCCTCTATGGTGTTGCACAACAACATCGCCACCGTCATCGGTCCCACACCACCCGGCACCGGGGTAATTGCGCCCGCAACCTTTGCCACACTGTTAAAATCAACATCGCCCACAAGACCCTGTTCGGTTCGGTGAATACCGGCGTCAATCACCACCGCACCTGGTGCCACCATATCACCCTTAATCAACCCCGGCTTTCCCGCCGCCACGATCAAAATCTCTGCGTCAAGGCAAACCGATTTTAGATCAGGCGTCTGACTATGGCACACCGTTACTGTCGCATCGCCTCGTTCACCTTTCATAAGCAAAAGATTCGCCAGCGGTTTGCCTACCAGTTCACCTCTGCCGACAATTACAACCCGCCGACCGCGGGGTGAAATAGCATAGCGCATGAGCAGTTCTACAATTCCTCTTGGTGTTGCGGGAACGAACTTCGGTTTTCCTCCTGCCAGTCTCCCTAAATTTACCGCTGTTAAACCGTCAACATCCTTGTTTGGGTCAACAAGGTCAAATAGTTTATCCTTGTCTAAATGCGCGGGCAGCGGTAATTGCAGTATAATACCATGAATACGCCGGTCTTCGTTACACCGCTCAATTGTTTCCTGCACCAGTGTCTGTTCAACATCCGCCCGAAAACGAAAGGTTTCTACTTCAATGCCGACCGACCGGCACGCCCGTTCCTTATTTGCCACATAGATAAGCGAAGGTGCATACTCGCCGGCAATAACAATCGCCAGTTTCGGAACAACGCCTTTATTCCTTAATGAAGCCACCTTAACCTTCAGTTCGTCCTGGACAATATGGGACACCTTTTTGCCATCAAGTATCAAGGGCTTTACTTTAAAAACATCCATAATATAAAAAACCACCCTTCTTTTTGGGGGGAAGTTTGGAAGGAACTAATTTCCCTTCATTAAACAAACAAATAAAACTACTAACTTCTGTCATTAAAACGAAAAACTACGCTATAAACCTCCTTATCAGTTTATATTGTGGCAAAAATTTAGCCGTTCGTCAACATCGGGTTTATTTAATTATGGTTCAACCGCAACAAACATCGGCTGGTTCCCGCGTTTAATATACAAAAGCAACGGCTCCTTTGTTCCGGACAACTTTTCGGCAAGCCGGTAAAACTCATCTACCCCTCTTACCGTTTCATCTCCCATCTTCAGAATCAAATCTCCAACTTCAATTCCCGCCTTATCTGCCGGACTCCCCTTCTCAACCCCAACAACCTTCACGCCATCACCAACATTGGCACTCTTTTTTTCCTCCGGTGAAATTTCCCCGACCTTAATTCCCAGCCAGCCTTTAATTTTTTCCTTAGCGCTCGGGGTAGTTTCCGCCCTTTCTTCGGGAAATTCTGCCAGAACCGCCTTTTTTGTCAACCGTTTGCCATTTCTTATCACGGTTAAAACCACTTCTGTTTTCGGCTTGAACTCCGCTATCCTTTTACGAAAACCTTCCACTCCGGAAAAAGTTTCGCCGTTTATCGCCACAATGACATCACCGGGCTGTAAACCCGCCTTTTCCGCCGGTGTATTCGCAACAACCTCACTTATCAACACCCCGGTTGTGTCATCAAGTTTCAAAGCCTGTCGGATTTTTTCGCTAATCACCTGCGGTCTAACACCGAGATAACCCCTTATTACCTTGCCGTAAGCAATCAACTGCTCTACAACCGACTTCACATAACTAACCGGCACCGCAAAACCAACACCAACATTGGCGCCCACCGGAGAACTCAGGGCGGTGTTAATTCCTATCAACTCACCATTGATATTCACCAGTGCGCCACCGGAATTTCCTGGGTTTATCGCCGCATCGGTCTGAATAAAATCCTGGCGTGTTGGCCCTTCCGGTAAAGGAATTCCCGAACGGCCCGTCGCTGAAACCACACCCACTGTAACCGTTCCCTGCAGCCCGAACGGGTTACCAATCGCTATCGCCCAATCCCCAACCTTAATACTTGTTGGGTCCGCATACTTTATTGCCGTCAACGGCTTGTTAGCATTAACCTTCAAAACCGCCAAGTCGGTTTGTGGGTCTCTGCCAACAACCTTAACATCATCACCCTTGAAAACCGTGCCGTCCGCCAGTTTTACTACGATATCTTCATAGCCAGCGATAACATGGTTATTGGTAACAATATAACCTTCAGAACTGACAATCACCCCAGAACCCAATGTCCGGATATTCTGCTCGGGAATTGGCATTCCCCGAAAAAACTCCCTGAAGAACTCATCAAAAGGTCCGCCAAAATCAGGAAATACCTGCTCACGGGAAAACTTAACCACCTTCCCTGCTGAGATGTTAACCACCGCCGGCATTGCGCGTTCCACCGCCTTCACAAAAGGACTATGATTTACAACAAGAGAGTCGACTTCGGCATAGACCAATACCCAACTAAAAATTGTAAAAACTACCAACACCAGTAATTTACCGATCGATGTAAGTTCTCTTTTCATCATACCTCCTTTGTATACATAAGACTCATCTGTATCTCGGGTCGTTTCAGGTTTATAGCAACTTCAACCGTGAAGTCAAGGTTTTAAAATTTTACCATCTCCCCGCTCCGGGGGCTTTGCAATCAGCCGCATACCAACAGTTTCTCTTGTCAGGTTCCAGAAACTGCCTCCCTTTACCTTAACATCGGTAATCTGTTTCTCCAAATACCTCAAACAGGCGATTAAATCCTCGGGCGCAATCCTCATATTTGCCCTGCCATCATTCTGATACAGTTCCGCAATGCCGAGCAACACATCCGTTGCCCGCTGGACATCAGGGTTTGCCGAATGAAAGTTGTAGATGAGCCCGCGCGCACGGACCCTCAGGGTCTCAATCGCATTACCAATCGCCGTAACTATTTCCTCATCCGGCATGGCACCTTTAAGATTCTCCCGGAATTTAATCAGCGCAAACCGAAAGTCGTGCAAAACCGAAAACATCTTCAGTTCAAACGCACCGTCGCCGCTGAAAGTTATTAACTTTTTCAGCGCCTGACGGCGACTTTCCAATAGGTAACGGCAGTCGTCAGAACAGATTATCAACTTGCGCCGATTTCTGCCGCAACACTGGGAACACAGCGGTTTACCGATAACCGGACAGAACCGATTAGGTCGGTGCCGACCACAGTAACTGCACACCTCGGAAATCATTTATAAAATATTACCACATATAATCGTTAAATGCAAGAAAGAGCAGAAGTTAACATAAAATCTGGACTTTATTACCTCCCCTGCCCGGGTACAGTTCCGGGGATAGCCTTCAACACCCTTTGGGGATTTGCCCTTATTGCCGTCATTAGCGACATCCCGAACCGGATTTCCAATGTTGTTTTCCAATCTATCTCGCTGATAGTCAATAGGTTTATGAACGGTGCCCAATCTGAATCCTGCCCCTGAAAACCGGCACCGGGAATGTTCTTTACCGCCTTGATTGCCCTCTTCTGCTCTGATACAACAAAATTTTAGATAACACCGGCAAACCTGCCCGGTTATTTCACCTGTATGACGCTGACCGGCAAAAACCACGCCCCATTTATCTGTTTACCGGTCAAATGTTTCGCAGGTTGAGTTGAAATTGTGACCTGAATGCGAGTTACAACACTAAATTTGATTTCTTGACAACGGAAAAAGAATTAATATATTAAATTAACTTGAACTGTTCAACAACAATCGGGCGATTAGCTCAGCTTTGGTTAGAGCGCTTGCTTGACATGCAAGAGGTCACCTGTTCAAATCAGGTATCGCCCATTCTTATCTTAAATAAATCCAATCGCCAATGAAAGAGAACTTTCTCCTGCTGCGTGCATTACAGGAAATAGACACCGAACTTAAAAGTCTGAACGAGAGGTTGCAGGATATCCCCAAAAGCATTGCAGAACTCCGCCGGCAGGTCGACGAATTTAAAAAATCCCTCGAATCACGCAAACAGGGCGTGGTTGAACACAAAAAGCAGTATAAACTGGCCGAGGTTGACCTGCGTGCCGCCGAAGAGAAAATCGCCAGTTATTCGGTCCAGCTGTATTCGGCAAAAACCAATGAGCAGTACAAAGCATTTCTGAAGGAGATTGAAACACAGAAGCGAATTAAATCGGAGATTGAGGACAAAATGATTGTCCTGATGGAAGAGATGGAAGCGCTGGAGAAGGAAATTAAATCACTGGAAAAGAACACAGCGGAAAACGAAAGCCAGACGACGAAGAAAATAAACGCCCTTGAAGCCGAGAAGAAGGAACTGCAAATGGCAATTCAGGAAAGGGAAACCAAACGCCAGGAAATCGCCCGCTCTTTGCCGCCGGACCTTTTGCAACGCTATGAAAGGATTCGCAAAAGCAAAGGCGGACTGGCGGTCACGAGCACGGAAAACAACCGCTGTAATGGCTGTCTCAGCCCAATCCCGCCCCAGCGCATCCTTGAAATTGAAAAGCAAAATAAACTTTATCTCTGTGAAACCTGCGGCAGAATACTACTCCCTGCCCAGATTGACTCGCAAAATAAGAAAAATTGACCTCAGAACCGAAAAACTCGAGATTGAGCGAAACCCCATCTCCCGCCTATCTGGTTGAAGTGGACGGTTCGGCACGTTATAACCCCGGGCCCGCCGGAATCGGAATAAGAATATTGCGGCCGGACCAGAGCGTGCTAAAGGAGATTAGTCGTTTTATCGGCATAAAGACCAACAATCAGGCAGAGTACGAAGCGCTCATCACCGCATTGCAGGAAATCCGTACCCTCTGTCCCAATCAACCGGTAATAATCAAAACCGATTCCGAACTTGTCTATCGCCAGTTAAAAGGTGAATATCGGGTCCGGGACAAAAACCTGAAAGTACTTTACGAGCAGGCACGACAACTTCTCAATCTACTGCCCGAAGTACAAATTGTATTCTGCCCGCGCGACGAGAATAAAGCCACCGACAAACTCGCAAAATCCGCTTCGGACAAAACCGGCTCCGGGTATGAAAAAAAGGAACCGTAACGCTGCGGTAACCTGGTTGATGCCGCTGGGAACACTTATTCAGTTTATGTTGCCCCGTTTTTTAACGGTTCGCATCGCGCTGCTTTTGGGAAAAGTTGCCTTCCGGATAAACCGCCGTCAGCGTCGGCGACTTATGGAGAACTATCGCCATATCTTTGGTCCTGATGCTTCAGAAAAACAGATTTTGCACACCGCCTGTCAGGCGTTTGAAAATATGGCGATTTTTTACGCCGACCTGCTCCGTGTGCCCGTGATGAAAAAGCGAACCGCCCTCATCGGTGAATTGAACCGCAAGCGGTTTGACCGGGTACTATCTCAGGGTAAAGGTGCCATTCTTGTCACCGGACACATCGGCAACTGGGACCTCGCCGGCGTATTTCTGACCGCGCTCGGCTACCCGCTATCCGCCGTAGTAGAACCGGTGCCGGGTGGCTGGATGAAAACCTTTAATCGTTATCGGAAGGCACTGGCGATGGAGACAATCCCGATTCCGGAACGCCATCGCATAATTCAGGCACTGGAGAATAAACGCATTCTGGCACTCGTTGCCGACCGTGACCTTACCGGACGGGGTATCGTCTGTCCGGCATTTGACGCCCAACGTTCCTTCCCAAAAGGACCGGCGGTTTACTCCCTGCGTTACAACATTCCAATTGTCATCGGCTATTTCGTCCGGCAGCGCCGGCGGAATAAACCACCCTATCTCGGCGTAATATCCGGACCCGTTGAATTCAACCCAACCGGTGACATCGACGCCGACATTGTGTCCCTGACCCGAATCATCGCCCAAAAACTCAACGCAGTGATTAAACAATATCCCGAGCAGTGGCTCGTGTTCAATGCCGGCTGGCAATGAAAAAGGTCAAAATTCGGATTTTACGCTTGAAAAAAAACATCCCGTTACCGGCGCGCGCAACACCGGACTCGGTCGGATTTGACCTACACGCCGCTGAAGAAGTTGTCATCAAAGCCCGCAGTTTTGGGGTTGTCAGCACCGGCATCGCCCTTGAACTACCCCGGGGTGTTGAAGGCCAGATTCGCGCCCGCTCCGGACTGGCACTCCGCTATGGTATCGGCGTGTTGAACAGCCCGGGAACAATTGACCCTGATTACCGGGGCGAAATCAAAGTCATTCTTTTCAACCTCTCGGATGTCGATTTTGCAATAAAACTCAAAGACCGGATTGCACAGATCGTATTCAGCAGGACGGTTGAAGTTGAATTTGAAGAGAATCACTCACTCACGCCCACAAAGCGGGGTAAAGGGGGATTTGGACACACCGGACGGTAAATGCGCATCTGCCTTGTATCAAGCGCTTATCGACCTTACATCTCAGGTGTGGGTGAACATGTGCACCATCTTGCCCGGGAACTGCAAAACCTTGGGCATTCAGTACATATCTTGACCACCAGTTACACATCGTTCCCGGATAATAACGCATTCCCCGCCACAAGGCTAGGCAAAGGTTTACTTTTACCATTTGCCCGGGGCCAATTCACTCTACCTTTCAAATTCAACCTCCCTTTAGCCACTAAAAAATTTTTTGCCACTAACCGTTTTGACATCGTTCACTGCCACGGGATATTTCCACCCGAACTGGCATACTGGGCGGCGCACTATACGAAAGACCCCCTTGTGGTAACATTCCATACTGTAACCCCGGAATTACCCAACATTGTATGTAAAACGGTTGGTTTTCTTCTCAAAAAAATTGACCACAAAATAAAAGTAAAAATTGCCGTGTCTAACGGCTGCCGGCTCTGGGCAGGAAAATTCTTCACCGGTGATTTTCGCATCATCCCCAATGGCGTTGATATTGAACGCTTTCACCCTGACACCCCCCCACTATTAAACGAGGACCGACCGCTAATTTTATTTGTCGGCAGACTGGAAAAACGCAAAGGACTGGACACGTTACTGCTGGCTTTACCGGAAGTCATCAAACGACATCCCCGCGCCAAACTGGCGGTTGTTGGTTACGGACCGCTTAAAAAATATTACCGAAAAATCACCGCCGATATCGGCGTCAATCAAGCGGTCACCTTTCTCGATGCTGTACCCAACGACCTGCTTCCTAATTATTACACCAGCGCCACGGTGTATGTGGCTCCGACAATTGGTAAGGAGGCGATGGGCATCGTCCTGATTGAAGCCCTATCCTGCGCTCGGCCGGTTGTTGCCTCTGATATTCCGGGCTACAATGAAATCGTGACCAATGGTGTCAATGGTATCCTTGTGCCCCCCGGTAATCATCAAGCGCTTGCCCAGGCGATAATAACCGTATTGGATTCCGAAAAATTGCGCGCGCAACTGTCCTGGGAAGCTCGCGCCCGTGCCCGAGACTTTGACTGGAAAAAAATTTGCCAGCAGGTTGTGCAGATTTATCAGGAGGTAATCAACAGATGAACCGACCGCTGAGAATCCTGCTGGTCTCTGCCGCCTATCGCCCTTATCCCTCAGGTGTCAGCGAACACACCCACAACCTTGCTTTGAATTTGAAAAAAGCGGGTCACGAGGTTTCCATTCTGACCACAAACTTTCCCCAGTTCAACTACCTCGCCAATGAAACCACCGATGAAATTCCGGTGCACCGCTTTGGCAGGGCAGTTCTTGTGCCCCTTAACCGTTCCTATGCCACCCTGCCGGTGGGCTTAAAACTACCTTCGCAGATAGCACACTTTCTCCAATCTTATCAATTTGACATTGTCCACTGCCAGGGCGTTTTCTGGCCGGAAATCTCCTACTGGGCTTTACGCTACAGCCGGAGCGTAAATTTAATAACATTTCTCACCGCCGGCTTTCGCCTGCACCGCGCCGGTAACACTCTTTTTCAAACGTTCTTCCGCAATCAGATAAGAAAAATTCACGGCAAAATCGCCATATCACAACGTGCCCGCGCCGCTATTGAACCCTACATCCCCGGTGAATACCGCATCATTCCCTCAGGAATAGACCTTAACCTTTTTTGTCCCCCCGCCAATCGGAATAAAACCGAGCGCCCCCCGACGATACTTTTCCTCGGACGCCTTGACAAAAGGAAAGGGATTGATGTCCTGCTGCGAGCTCTACCACTGATTCAAAAGTCCATAGCCAACATCCGCGTTACCGTGGTAGGTACCGGTATAATGGAGAAAAAATGTCACCAGATAATCAAAGAACTGGGATTAACCGAAACGGTACAATTGGTGGGCGCAGTGCCAAGAAAAGACCTGCCTTTTTACTACCAGAACTGTGATGTTTACTGCGCACCAACATTGGGCGGAGAAACTCAGGGCATCGTACTCCTCGAAGCGATGGCGTGCGGCGCACCGGTCGTCGCCTCTGACATTCCGGGCTATAACGAAACGGTTCAACATGGTGTTAACGGCATCCTGTTTCCTCCCAACGATATTGAAGCACTTTCTCAATCAGTGGTAAAACTACTTACAGAACAGGAACTTAGAAATAGATTAGTTACTGCTGGTTTAGAAACTGTTCAGCATTATGCCTGGCCCGCAATTGCCAAAAAAACCATTGATTATTACTACGAACTACTTGATAAGTTTCCCCAGCGCCTCGCTTAATAAACCAAACTGCTCCAGACTCATCTCTTCTGCCCGGACATTTTGGTTAAGATTGATTTGGGAAAAAGCTTTAATTGCCAGTTCTTTATTTAGATTGAGATTGCTACAGATGTTATTCAAAACGGTCTTGCGCCTTTGGGGGGTAAAAGCGGCTTGAATCACCTGATAAAACCATTTATCATCCGTAACGGTTATCGCTGGGGGACGCCTTGTCAAAACAAATGTTGTTGACATTACCCCGGGGCTGGGCTTGAAAAACTTCGGTGGGATATTGAACAACCGGCGACCAGTGCACCAAAAAGAACAGATTACGCTCAGTGCACAGTAGTGCCTGGTCCCGGGTTTACTTAAAACCCGTTCGGCAAACTCCCTCTGGGTTGTCAGCACCGCGCGCTCCCATACCGAACTGTTTTCGAGAATCTTCAAAACGATTTCCGTAGATAGGTAATAGGGCAAATTGCCCACTATTTTTATCCCGGAAAACTGCCCCATATCAAACCGCAAAAAGTCGTCATTTACCAGCGTCAAATTAGGCGCCACACCGATTGTCGTTTTAAGCAAATTAACCAACCGCGTGTCAATCTCCACCCCGATTACCTGACACCCCGCTTCAAGCAACCGCTTTGTTAAAATCCCCTTTCCGGGCCCAATTTCGAGAACCGTATCCCCCGTTTTGGGTTCTATTGCTTTAACAATCGCGTCCGCAGTTTTACCGTGGGTTAAAAAAACCTGCCCTAAAGACTTTATGGGACGGATACCCGCCACAAAACAGGCCAATCAGTGGTTATATCTTATCCTATCTGGAAACACCTTCGGGCGTTATTGCGGGTAACGCGGGCGACCTCAACTGGTGTCAATCCCAGAATGTCGCCTAACGCCTTAACCGTCAGCCTGATCAACGCTGGCTCATTGCGCTTGCCCGGCCCCCTTTCCGGTTCGGGCACCAGATACGGGGCATCGGTTTCAACCAGGATACGCTCCGGCGGGATCGCCCGGGCAACCTCAATCAACTTCTTATCACCGTAAGTCAATGTTCCCGAAAATGAAATATAAAACCCTTTTTCCACTGCCCACTCCGCAAACTTTCTCCCTTCAGAAAAGCAGTGTAAGACACCGTGAAAATAACCGTGCTCTTCCAGCACCGCCATTGCAGTCTGCGCTGCGTCCCGGATGTGAATCACCAGCGGTAAATTGAGCATCCGGGCAAGTTCAATCTGGGCACGAAATGCCGTCTCCTGATTCGCCCTGGTAGAGAAGTTTCGGAAGAAATCAAGCCCGGTTTCACCTATCGCCTTTACCTGCGGTTCAATACACATATCTTTGAGACTCTGAATATCCATACTCCGAAAAGAGTCCGCCTCATGAGGATGAATTCCTACGGTGCAGTAAATTCCCTCTCGTTCCCGACACAACTCTATCGCCTCCTGACTGTCAGGGACATTCATACTAACGGTCAGCATCTCCCTTACACCCGCCTGCCAGGCACGCTTCAGAACCTCGCTTAAATCGTTGATAAACTGGTTGTCGGTTAAGTGGCAATGGGAATCAAAAATCAAAAGACCATCAGGATTTGCCTTACTCCGGCGTGCCATTGAACTACGAAACCGCTGCGCCGGGGTTAACCTCCTGGTCAACGGTTACCAGCGCAACTTTAGACCCGTCAACCGCTGCCAGTAACATACCGTTTGACTCAACACCCCGGATTCGTGCTGGCTGGAGATTGGCAACGACGACAACATTACGACCTATCAACGCTTCCGGTTGATACGCCTCACCGATTCCGGCGACAATCTGCCGTTGTTCATTTCCCAGGTCAATTATCATCTTCATCAACTTCGCTGTACCGGCAACACGCTCGGCACTGACGATGCGGGCGACCCGCAACTCCACCTTCTTAAAATCGTCAATTGTTATCATCTTCTGCTCCTCTTCTTTTGGTTTATTTACCGACCCTGTCCCCAAACGGGCTCTTTCCTGAATGACAATCGCCTCGTCCAGTTTTTCAAACAGAATTTCAACCGGTCCGGCGAACTCTCCGGGAAGCGCCGGATGCGCGGCATCATCCCAAGACCTTTTCCCAAGACCAAGCATCCGCCCGATTTTACGGCTCGTCTCCGGCATAAAAGGAAAGGTCAAAATCTCCAGCGCTGATACCAGTCGAGCACAGACATTCATCGTGCGGTCACAGCGGTCGCGGTTTTCCCGTAATGTCCGCCAGGGCATTTCGTGGTCAAAATACCGATTCCCCAATGCCGGCAAGGTCATCAATAATCGTGTCGCATCCTTAATCTGAAACGACTCTATCAACTGGCCGATCTCCTGCGTTGCTTTACTCAGGGCGGTCAGCACCTCCTGGGCTGATTCATCAATCCCGGAAGCATCAGGCACCCTGCCGCCGTAATTCTTTTTGATAAACACCGCAACCCGATTTACGAAGTTCCCGAAAACATCTGCCAGTTCGTTGTTGTTCCGCGCATGAAAATCTGCCCAGGTAAAGTCCACATCGCGATTTTCCGGTAGATTCACGGCTAAAGCGTATCTTAACGGGTCGGCTTTATACCTTTTCAGATAATCCGGTAACCATATCGCCCAGTTCCGCGAGGTAGACAACTTCGCACCTTCAAGATTAAGAAACTCGTTTGCAGGAATCTCCGAAGGCAGGACGAAATCGCCATGTGCCATAAGCATTGCGGGCCAGACAATCGCATGAAAGACGATATTGTCTTTACCGATGAAGTGAACCAGTTTCGTATTATGGTCCAGCCAGTAATCTTGCCACTTATCGGGCTTGCCAATATTTTTCGCCCACTCTTTGGTAGAAGATATGTATCCAATCGGCGCATCAAACCATACATACATTACTTTATCTTTTGCCTCTGGTAGCGGAACAGGAACCCCCCAGCTTAAATCCCGGGTAATTGGCCGATCCTGCAAACCGCGCTTGAACCAACCTTCACAAAACCGCTTAACATTGGACTTCCAGTGCTGTTTTGTTTCCAGCCATGCTTTTAATCGGCCTTCAAGCTTGGAAAGAGCAAAAAACCAATGGGTCGTCTCCTTAACTTCAGGAGTTGCACCACAGATCTTACATTTAGGTTCAATCAGTTCAAACGGCTCCAGCCATTTACCGCAACTTTCACACTGGTCACCGCGGGCGCCGGTGTTACCACACGCCGGACAAACACCCTCAACATAACGGTCAGCAAGAAACATCTGACACCGGGGACAGTACAACTGCTTTGTTGTTTTTGAAGCAATGTATCCATTGCGGTAAACCCTGAGAAAAAACTCCTGCGCTGTTTCGTAATGAATCGGCAACGAAGTCCGGGAATAATTGTCGAATTCAATGCCAAAATCCTGAAAGGATCGTTTTATTGAATGGTGGTACCGTTCAATTAACTCCCGGGGTGATATGCCTGCCTGCTGGGCGGCAATGGTAATCGGCACGCCGTGTTCATCCGAACCACAGATAAAAACAATATCCGAACCTTTTAACCGGTGGTATTTCACATAGATGTCCGCAGGAAGGTATGCACCAGCAAGATGCCCGAAATGAATCTCTCCGTTTGCGTAGGGCAAGGCACTCGTTACCAGTATTTTCACAGCGGTAAAGAATAGCGATTGTCTGAATAAAGTCAAGTGTTTCACTTTACAAATCACCCTTTTCCAATTAAAATGAACCCTGATGGACAGAGTTATTATGCACCGCACGACAATCATCGGCCTGCGTCGCAACAACCTGGTCGCTATGGCATCGGATGGCCAGGTAACAATGGGTGATACGATTGTCAAGCAGGGTGCCCGAAAAATTCGCAAACTACACAACGGCCGGGTACTAATTGGGTTTGCTGGTGCTACCGCCGACGCCTTCACCCTGTTTGAACGGTTTGAGGCAAAGTTGGACGAATTTTCTGGCAACCTGCCCCGGGCAGTAGTAGAACTGGCAAAAGATTGGCGTACCGACCGAATCCTCCGCCGCCTTGAAGCGCTTCTGGGCATAATTGACCACCAATTTTCTTTTATCGTCTCCGGTTCGGGTGATGTGATTGAACCGGACGACGGCATTGTTGCCATCGGCTCAGGTGGCTCCTATGCCCTGATTGCTGCCCGACTTTTACTAAAATACACCCAGTTACCTGCCGATAAAATCGCCCGCACCGCAATCGAAACAGCCGCCCAGGTGTGTGTCTATACCAACACCGAAATTTTTGTCGAGACGATTTAACTCAGACCGATGACTTCGTCGATTGAATAGAAACCTGGTTTTTTGCCTATTATCCAGCGAACCCCTGTTATTACACCCCAGACAAAGGCGACACGGCTCTCTGCCTGATGAATCAGCTCAATGTGTTCGCCCGGACCGGCAAATAGAATTCGATGCACACCCACGATATCCCCGGCCCGAATACTGCTCACCGCAACCGGCTTGTCTCCTATTTGCTCTTTTATCGCTGCAACAAGCATCTTAGCCGTTCCTGACGGTGCGTCTTTTTTCTTTGTGTGATGCGCTTCGACAATGTGCACATCCCAGTTTTTCCCCAGTAACCGGGCAGTTTCTTTTACCAGTCTTTTTAATACTGCAATACCGGTTGAAAAGTTTGCGGCATACAGAATCGGAACTTTATTTCCGGCATCTTTGAGTATTTCAATCTCGCCCTCCCTAAATCCGGTAACACCGGTAACGAGTGGTTTACCAGCCCGAACGCAAACCGGTACACTCTCCAGCACTACATCAGGAACCGAAAAATCCACCACCACATCTCCTTCACCAACCACCTGACTTAGTTCGCTGACTACCAGTCCGCTTCCTACCGGTGTCCCGACTAATGGATGACCCGGTGCTTCCACTCCAGCAACAATCTTCATATCCGACTGTTCCTGGATTAGGCGCACGATTTCGCTTCCCATCCTTCCGCAAACGCCAACCACCACGACCTTTATCATCTATCTCTTTACCATCAATCCATACTCGGCAAGTGCCCGGCGTAATAACGGCTCGTTTTCCTTGCTCAATGCACAGAGCGGCAGCCTCATCTCGCCCGCTGCCATCCCCAGCATGTTCATTGCTGCCTTGACCGGTATCGGATTGGTTTCCACAAACAACGCCTTTACTAAAGGAAACAGTTTCCAGTGTTTCTGGCGTGCCTCATCCACCCTGCCCGCAAGATAGTCCTGGACCATCTGTTCAACATCACCGGGCACGATGTTCGAAACAACCGAAATCACCCCTTTGCCACCCACTGCGAGAATCGGCAGCGTCAGCGAGTCATCACCGGAAAGGACAACCACCTTTTCCCCGCACCGCAAAACTATTTCGCTCGCCTGGTCAATACTACCCGATGCCTCTTTTACCGCCATAATATTAGAACAGTCCTTTGCCAGTCTTTCTACCGTCACCGGTAGAACGTTCACCACGCTACGGGGTGGGATGTTGTAAATAATCACCGGCAGTTTTGTCGCTTCGGCACAGGCACGGAAATGGCGGTAGAGTCCCTCCTGCGTCGGTTTATTGTAGTAGGGAGCAACAATCAGTACCCCATCAACACCCAGTTCCTCAGCCTTTTTCACCTGTTTTATCGACTTCTCTGTACTGTTTGTCCCGGCACCGGCAAGCACCTTTGTTTTACCCCCGGCTTCGGCAACCGCGACCCTTACTACCTCTTGCCACTCCTCTTCGAGTAGATTTGGCGCCTCACCGGTAGAACCACATACAAGTACCCCACTTACTCCAGCAGAAAGTTGAAATTTGATATTTGCCCTTAACCCTTCAATATCCAACGCACCGTTTTTAAACGGGGTAATCAGCGCGGTTATACAACCTGAAAACATCCACCACCTCCTGAATTTTCATTAGAGCGGCGGCGTCATTGACTCCTGATTGCCCCCGACCGCTATACCGAGGATGCGGTCAACATCGGCACCGCTTAAAACCTCTTTTTCCAGCAGCGTTTTTGCCAGCGCCTCCAGTTTCTCTCGGTTTTCATTCACCAGCCGGAACGCCCTTTCTGCCTGACCATCAACAAACCGCTTGATCTCCGAATCAATCAACTGCGCGGTCTCTTCCGAAAAGGTGCGGTGCAAACCCAGTTCCCGACCGAGAAAGATCTCCTCTTCGCCTTTCCCGAAGGTCAAGGGACCGAGTTTATCGCTCATTCCCCATTCGGTAACCATCCGGCGTGCAAGCATCGTTGCCCGGTCAATATCGTCCCAGGAACCGGTCGAAATATCACCAAAGATAATCATTTCCGCCGCTCGTCCCCCCAGCATAATCGCCAGTTGATTAAGACAGTACTGGCGAGAATAAATTCGTTTGTCGTCAAGCGGCAGTTGTTGCGTCACGCCCAGTGCCCGGCCCCGGGGTATAATCGTAACCTTATGAATCGGGTCCGTACCCGGAATCAACCTTGACACCAGCGCATGACCGGACTCGTGATAGGCAATCCACCTTCGCTCCTGCTCGCTGATTAACAAACTTCTTCTTTCCACCCCCATCAAGACCTTATCTTTGGCATCTTCAAAATCCTGCATCGTTACTGCTGAACGACCGCGGCGCGCTGCCAGGAGCGCCGCCTCATTAACCATATTCGCTAAATCGGCACCGGAAAAGCCCGGCGTCCCCCTTGCTAAAACCTTGACATCGACATCGGGCGCAACCGCAATCTTGCGGATGTGCACCTGCAAAATCCCTTCGCGCCCAACAACATCGGGCAGGTCAACCACAATCCGACGGTCAAACCTTCCCGGCCTTAAAAGCGCCGGGTCGAGAATGTCGGGCCGGTTTGTTGCCGCCATAATGATTACTCCATCAGCCGCCTCAAAACCATCCATCTCAACCAGTAACTGATTTAAAGTCTGTTCGCGCTCATCATGACCACCGCCCAAACCCGCACCGCGCTGCCTGCCGACCGCGTCAATCTCATCGATGAAGATAATACAGGGAGCATTCCGTTTGCCCTGTTCAAACAGGTCCCGAACCCGTGCCGCACCGACACCGACAAACATCTCAACAAAATCGGAACCGGAAATGGATAGAAACGGCACCCCGGCTTCGCCCGCCACCGCCTTGGCAAGTAGTGTCTTACCAGTTCCGGTCGGCCCAACCAACAGCACCCCTTTCGGGATTCTACCCCCGAGCCGTTGGAACTTCTGGGGTGATTTAAGAAAGGCAATCACCTCCTGTAACTCCTCCTTTGCCTCCTCAACACCGGCAACATCCTGAAATGTCACCTGGGGGCGGTCCGAAGTGACCAGGCGCGCCCTTGACCGACCAAATGTAAAGGCACGGTCCTGACCCGAAGTCATCCGCCGCATAAAAAGCACCCAGATACCAATCACCAGTACCCAGGGCAACACCGAAATAAGGATTGTGGGCCACTGCGACCGCTCTCGGGCATCAATATAAACATCGCTCTTCAAAAGGCGGGATATAAGTTCCGGGTCATTTTTCGGGACGGTAGTTCGGAACTCGGTAAAACTCTTCTTATTTTTGTCGCCACCAGGCGTAATCGGTTCCCGCAGCGTTCCAGAAATGTCCTGCTCGGTCAGCACCACCCGGACGACATTATTTGCCTCAACCTGCTTGATAAACTCGGTGTATGTTATCCTTGCCGCGCCTGACTGACGCTGGGAAAAAATCGTCCAGACCAACCAGGCGGCAACGAATATAAAAATCCAGACGACAACTGAACCGATCGCCTTGCTCGCTGCGGGTTTAATCGGCATCAAAAGTCCTTTGCCGGAAAACCGGCACTGTTGTAACACCCTTTTTAATTTCCACTTCAACTCCCCGGGTCAACTGATGTCTTCCCCCCTTATTGCGCTCAATTAAAAAAATCAGCCGCTCCGTGGCGTCGGCATCAATCTGCGGAAGTAAAACTTTTATCATTCGCCGCTTCAAAACATTATTATAAGAATTAAATTCCTGATTGTCAATTATCACTCGCCGTGCCACCCCGCGCGTCACTTTTTCCAGAACTCGGGTCGCAAGAAAGTCAAGAAACATATCCTCGGCAGCGATAATCGCTGCCCCCCGTGCCACGTTCTCCACAACTGCGGGATTTATCCGCTTTAGAACCGGTACCACCTCCTGCCGGACCATGTTCCGGCGAAATCGCGCATCTTCATTTGTCTCATCCTCAACCCAGTTTATCTCTCTTGCCCGCAGATAGTTGCGAATCGCATCCCGCCTTACCCTCAAAAGCGGTCGAATAAAAATATCCCTTCGGATCGGAATTCCGGAAAGACCACGCAACCCGGCACCTCGAATCAAATTAAGAATCACCGTCTCCAGATTGTCGTCGGCATTGTGGCCCAGTGCCACCCGGTTACATTTTAACCGCTTTGCCACCTGGTAATACTTTTGGTACCGTAGTGCTCTTGCCGCTTCCTCAATACCCAATTTGTGACGGTGCGCATAATTGGTAACATCAACCTTAACAACACTCAAATTTACCCCCCAGGATTCGAGCAGATCTTTCACGAATCGCTCATCCCGTTCCGCAGTTTGTCGCAATTGATGGTTGATGTGAACCGCGAAAAGTTCAATCCGCCAGCGCTTCGCCACCACCCGGAAAAGGTCAAGAAGGCAAATTGAATCGGCACCGCCCGAAACACCAACCAGTACTCTTTCTCCCGGCTCAACTAAGCGGTACTGTTCAACTGTATCGAGAAACTGATGCAGTACCGAAACCCTTTTCACACGAAGATATTAAACCTGACCCACGCCGTCGTCAATAAAAATGGATTTTAATCACTTCTTATGTTGCCCGATGCCTACTTTGTCCGGAAAGTACTATTCAATTACTTTACTTCATCGCTTCGGCTTTAGTCCACTGCCGGTCGAGCCGAAACTCCGAAAGGTCAATTGATGATTTACCGGTGGTAATCAGTTCTGCCATCAAATCACCCAGCGCCGGTCCAAACATGAACCCATGACCACTCATCCCAGCAGCAACATAAAAACCTTCAACTGAAGTCTTACCGCAGATTGGATTACCATCCGGACTCATCTCATAAGAACCCGCCCACTGCCGAATTACTTTTACCGAAGCAAGTTTCGGAAGGAGCCGAACCATCCGCCGCGGCATTTCGGTAATAAACTCGTCTGAAGCATCTACTCTGTCACCCGGTACAATGGGCACCGGGGTATAACAACCGATAAAATGACCGGTTCCGTAGTGCTGGACAAAGTAACAGCCATCCGGTCGATAATCAACTAGCATGGGCTCTAAACACCGTTCAACCGCTTCGGTAACCAGCGCCTCGTGCCGGTCCGGTTTCACCGGAATATCTATGCCGACAAGTTTACCAATCTCGCAAGCCCAAGGACCGGCAGCGTTCACCACCACCGGTGCCGAAAACTCATCGCCATTCACCGTCTCCACCGAAACCACCCTTGTCCCGGCAAGGTTGATTTTCTTCACCTCCGCACCCACAAAAACCTGACCCCGAAATCGCTTGACCCCTTCAAGATAACCATAGGTAACCTTAAATGGATTTGCCTGACCGTCAGTCGGACACCAGGCACCGCCCAAAAGCCCTTCCCGATTCAAACCGGGCACCACCTGACAACAGTCATCAGGTGAAATAAAATCTACTTTAAGACCGTATCTTCTCTGTATTTCAATTGCTTGCTTGAATGAGCTTGCCTTCGATTCATCAAAAGCAAGAAACAGATAACCACCCGCATACCATTCAACATCGGTTTCCAGTTCCTCATCAAGTTCCTGAAACATCTTGATACTCTTGAGCATCACCCTGATTGTCAAATCGTGGGTAAACTGTGCCCTGATGCCACCAATACATCGACCGGTTGAACCGGCACAGGGAAATTTACGCTCAAGGACAAAGACCTTTAACCCCCGTTTGGCGAGGTAATAACCAATGGCAGCACCGATAATCCCACCACCAATGATAATCGCGTCAGCGCTCTTTCTGCTCATTTTCGTATGAACCAAGTTGACCTAACGGTATTGGCTTGAGCGGCGGCCTTGAATTGGGGAACTTCTGATGGGCGATTGGAACACCTGTCTCCTCTTCAACTAAACGGGCGATGACCTTCAAACACCCGCGGCCGCCACAATGACCCATCCCGGTCCGCAATATCCTCTTTATCTCTTCAAGCGAATGGTAACCCTTACGGATAACAGCCCGGACTTCATCTTCAGTAACCTCCTCACACCGACACACAATTTTGACACCGGAAGCCTTTTTAGAACCCGCCTTTGCCAATTTCTTCTTGGATTTCATCGTCCTATAACATCAAACAGTAACTGCTCAAACCTCTGCTCCAACAATGACCCGAGCCCGAACCTTCTTTTCGGATAGAACTCCAGGCGGTAATCGCGACCCAATTTTGCCTTTTCCCGGCAGAACTCAATCGCTTCCAGGAGTCCTCCCAGCGAATCCACCAGTCCGAACCTTCGGGCATCCTTAGCCAGCCAGACCCTGCCCTGAGCAACAGAGTCAACGCCCTCAACTGTCAGTCCCCTGCCCTTTGCCACCTTGCTGATAAACTGGTTATAAAACCAGTCGATCTGACTCTGGATAATTGAATCCTCTTCCGGGGTCGCCTCACGGATGTCCGAAAGTAAGTCGGCGTGCTCACCCCTCTTGACCGTCTGCCTTCTGATTCCAAGTTTATTGTAAAATCCTTCGGTAATCAGCCGGAGGTTGAAAACGCCAATTGAACCGGTTATTGACCCGGGCAGGGCAAAAATCTTATCCGCATTACAGGAGATATAATAACCGCCCGATGCCGCCACCGTTCCCATCGAAACAACCACCGGTTTTTTCTTCTTTACAAGTTCCAGTTCCCGCCAGATTAAATCCGAAGCAAAACCGTCGCCGCCCGGCGAATCGACCCGAAGAACAATCCCTTTAACCTTCTTATCCTTCCCCGCCTGTTTAACCGCTCGACAGACTGTTGTGGAACCAACCTCCTGTTCACCGGTAAGAAAATTTGTTCGTGACTCACCCCGGACAATACTACCGGTTACGTATATCACTGCAATTTGCGCTGGCTCATCCCACCGGTCCTGAACCGTTTCTGCCCGTTGCAAAAACTTCTCGTCAATCTTTTGCTGACCCTTAAACGCCAGCCGGATAAACGAATCCAGTTCATCCTCATAACAGAGGGTGTCAACAAGTCCGAGCGCCTTTGCCTCATCGGCACGGAAAAGTGCCCGCCCCACCAGGCTTTCCATTGTTTCGGTGTTTAGACATCTTCCCGCGCTTACCGTTTGAATAAAATCCTCGTAAATTCCGTCAACCAGCGCCTGCAACTGCTCCCGATTGTAAACCGAAAGTGTCTCCTCGGTAAACATCTCAACCGCACTTTTATACTTACCCAGACGGTAGGTCTCGGTCTTGATTCCCAACTTATCCAGCGCCCCCTTGATAAACTGGGCTTGAACCGAGACCCCGGGTATTACCACATCGCCCATCGGATGGACAATCACCTTATCGGCAGCGGAAGCAAGATAATAGCCAATCATCCCCAGCGAGGGCGCATAAACCCACACTTTTTTACCCGCGGCACGGAAATCCGCTAACGCCTGACGCAACTCCTGAGCCTGAGCAAAACTTAAATTTTCGTCTTCCAGTCGCAAAACCATTCCGGTCAGGGCGCGGTCATCTTTTGCCCGCTTCACCAAATCAAGCAGGGCGTAGGTTGTTCGAACCTTCTTTGCTCCCATTAAACTGAAACCCGGCTTCTGGTCAGCAACAGGTTCACTTAACCGCCATTCAAGAAAGCGCTTTTTAGGAGGTAAAATTGACCGGTACAAATCCTGACTGATACGCACCGCGCCGGCAACTCGCTGCGGCTCTGGAGACCCTAAAACACCCACACCAAACCTGCCCAGACTCAATGTCAACCCGGTAACAAATCCAAAATCTTCTGCCGTTGCCAGTTTTGCCCTAATTTTAAACTTCAAGCCGGAAACGGGTTCAACCTCAAAGCCCGCAAAAGGCTGGAACGGGTTAAAATACGATTCGCTGAAAATTGTGAGACGGGGACCAAATGGCCGTACCGCAGCACCCGCACCGAGCCTGCCACCCTTGTGATTCAAATCCTGCCACACACCGCCGAGCGAAACCCATTTTCCGCACCGCACCATTGCACCAATATCGCAGTGGGTAAGCGAATCCCGTACCAGCCGCACACCGGCAAGCAAATTGTCCTGCTTTACGCCCAGCGCCCCACCATAGCGGAGCGGCTCCGGCTCAAGGAAAACGCCCAACGGACCGACACGCAGGCCGAAACTGTTGTTGGACAAAAACGCCCGGGGTTGAAAGTCGTAAAGATAGTAAAACTCAAATCCGCGCCCGGTTCCTAAACCGGCCGGATTGGCAAAAATTGCTAAGCCGTCATCGGTGTGGGCAATACTTAAGGGCATCTCCGGTGTCACCGTTAAAATCCAGGCAAGAACAATCGTTCCCAACATAAGGTTACCTCCCTTTCAAGGCGATGCCCCGAACATCGTTCCAGTACCGTTTTGGCACCGCCACCGTAACCACGGCACACCGATTTTGAACCCTGGTATCCAGCACCTTCACAACCCGGCCGTCACAGACCTTTTTCCCTTGACGGTTTAGGGCAACAACCTTCTCTCCAGGTTCCGGCCGGGGTAAAAGCTCATAAGGCAGACTGACCGTTGCCTCTTTCAAGGAGTAGCTGTAATTTACAACAAAGATTGCCAGACCGGGACAGCGCGCCACACACATTCCGCAGCCGTTGCATCGGTTAAAATCCACCTGCGGGGTATCGGTCAGATTGCCTTTCATAGTAATCGCCTGTCGCGGACAGGCATCAACGCAAGGGTTACAGGGAATGTTTTCTACACATTCAACAATCACCACCGGCCCCTTTTTCAACCTTTCGATACCAGGAATCAAACCCCGTGCCTTGAGGTCCGATTTCCGCAATACTCCGGTTCGCTGATAACTCTTTAAACCCATAATAAACGCTCCTGATTATAAGGAAACCATCATTCAGGTCAAGAATTCGTGACTTGAAAATATCCTGCAATCTCAGATTTTGCCCCCGAGCACTGATTATCAATCATAAACAACAAACGATGGTTCTGCTCAACCGAATACAAAATTAGCTTACCGGTTAAGTTGACTTCTGATAGTTACCCGGTAACATATCCCAAATAAAAAGGAGGCGTTTAATGCGTATTGCGTTAGTTACCGGCGTGCTGGTGTTTGCCCTGATTTTGGTTGCGAACACCGGCTGTATGAAATGCGGCGAAAAGGCATCGGAAAAGGTTGCCGAGAAGATGGCCGAACAGACAAGCGGCGGTAAGGTTAAAGCCGATTTCGGTACCGTTGACATCTCAGACCTGCCGCAAAATCTCCGTTACCCGAATGCGGTTGCCAAAGCAAAATGGCAGGTCAATTCCGAAGACGGTTCCGGAACGGTATGGGCATTTGAAACCAAAGACGCCCGCAGCCAGGTTGTTCAGTTCTACAAGCGTGCGCTTTCCGGCTGGAAGTCCTCCCTCACCAGTGAAACCCAGGATATGACGATGCTGATGTACGCCAGTCAGGATGAAAATGAGTTCGTGATAATAAATGTCTCCTCTCAGGATAGCGGGACACAACTGCAAATCACCTACACTAAAAAATAAAGGGAAGAAAACTTCAAAATTGACAGAAACCGACCCTACAGCGAAAATTTATTTATGAGCGAAATAGTATCCGACCACCAGGCGATGGAACGGGCAATAGAACAAGCCCGCGTCGGAATCGCCGCCGGTCAGGCACCATTTGGCTGCGTCATCGTTAAAAACGGTGTAATTATCGCTGCCGCCCACAACACCGTCTGGCAGGACAACGACCCATCCGCCCATGCTGAAGTCAATGCCGTCCGCCAGGCATGTCGCCACCTGGGCACGATTCACTTAACCGACGCGGTTATGTACTGCACCTGCGAACCCTGCCCGATGTGCTACTCACTTGCGCACTGGACACGAATCGGCAAAATTGTTTTTGGTGCCCGG
Source organism: uncultured bacterium (assembly GCA_964626075.1). Taxonomy (GTDB): domain Bacteria; phylum Hydrothermota; class Tepidihabitantia; order Tepidihabitantales; family Tepidihabitantaceae; genus Tepidihabitans. Next base: position 166,027 of record CAZVDD010000004.1, on the reverse strand, counting down.
ATTGGCGACGCCCGCGCCGCCGGCTTCAACGAACTGGCAATCTCTGCCCTGCAGATGAAAACCATCGGTCAGGACAAAATTGAAATCGTCCCCGACTTCTTAGCCGATAGGTGCCGGCAGATTTTTGACCTGTGGCGCAATCAGGGGCAAAGCAAACCGTATTGACAAAATGAAGAAATTTCTCCTGGAAGAACCAATCGAAGTTGTCGGCCCAAAAGGCCATCGCCATCGGTTGCTGAAGCACTTTTGTAAAGGGTGTCGTATCTGCGTTGCCTTCTGTCCCACCCAAACTTTGGACCTTGATGAACGGTTCAAAGTAACGGTTGCCCATCCCGAACGGTGTATCGGTTGCCGGTTGTGCGAACTGCGCTGCCCGGATTTAGCGATATTTGTCACCCCGGCAAAAAGAAAGAATAGCGAACAATGAAGCAGTTACTCTCCGGAAACGAAGCCTGTGCCATCGGTGCGATTCGTGCCGGTGTCCGCTTCTTTGCCGGCTATCCCATCACACCTTCAACCGAAATCGCCGAATACCTCGCCCGGGAACTGCCGCGGGTCGGGGGAACCTTCATCCAGATGGAAGATGAGATTGGTTCTATCTGCTGTATAAACGGTGCCACCGCTGCCGGTGTCAAGGCGATGACCGCAACCTCGGGTCCAGGATTCTCTTTGATGCAGGAGAGTATCGGTTACTCAATAATGGCCGAACTGCCCTGTATCATTGTCAATGTGATGCGCGGCGGACCGGCAACTGGCACCCCAACCCGCACCTCTCAAGCCGATGTGATGCAAGCCCGTTACGGTACCCACGGCGACCATCCAATCGTCGCCCTCTGCCCCTGGAGTGTTCGGGAATGTTTTGACCTAACGGTTGAGGCGGTCAACATCTCGGAAAGGTTGCGCATTCCGGTTATCGTCTTGATGGACGAAATCGTGGGGCATATGCGGGAAGTTGTTGAACTACCCGAAGAGGTAGAAATCTGGCGACCGACGCAACCCAAACCGGCTCCCGAAGATTACTACCATTACGACGACCGCAACAACTACGATGCCGCCATCGCCAGTTTTGGGGAAGGTTACCGCGTCCATCTCACCGGTTTAACGCATCGCAAAGACGGCTTTCCGACCGATGACCCGGAGATAATCAAGTGGAACCTTGACCGGCTCCGCAACAAGATTGAGCAGAACCGCTCCTGGCTCTGGGACATCTATTACGAGGACATTGGCTCAGAGACGGTCATCGTCTGTTACGGCAGCGCGGCACGGGCGGGAATGGAGGCGAAGCACCAGTTTGAACTTAAAACAGGCCAGCGGGTGGGTATCGTCCGCCTGCGCATGGTCTGGCCCTTTCCCACCGAAAGGCTCATCGCCCTCTTGCGCAGCGCCCGACGGGTAGTTGTGCCGGAGATGAATCAGGGACAACTTTATCGGGAGGTCGAACGCACCGTCAGTCTCCATGTCCCAGTGGTTTCGGTTCAACGCTACGATGGGGAGATGCTAACCCCGGAGGAGATTATCGCTCATTTATGATTGAACTAAAAGACGACCGCTTTCTTGACTACTTTCGCCTTGACGAAAGATGCCCCCATATCCTCTGCCCGGGCTGTGGCATCGGCACCACGATGGCAACAATGGTTCGGGCTTTTCTTGAACTGGGAATAAAACAGGATGAACTCTGTGTTGTATCGGGCATCGGCTGTTCTTCTCGTGTGCCCGGCTATCTGGACTGTGACTCCTTTCACACCCTGCACGGCCGTGCCCTGCCCGCCGCCACCGGTGTAAAACTGGCAAAGCCCGAACTGAAAGTAGTCGTGATTGGCGGTGACGGCGACATTATGGCAATCGGCGGCAACCATTTCATCCACGCCGCACGGCGCAACCTTGACCTGACGGTGATTGTCGTCAACAACTTTACCTATGCGATGACCGGCGGTCAGTACTCGCCAACCACCCCAACCCACGAACGTGCTGCCACCGCCCCCTTTGGCAATGTCGAGCGCAGTTTTGATGTCTGTTTTCTTGCCCGAGCTGCCGGGGCAATATTTGTCGCCCGCAGCACAACCTTCCATGTTGCTCATCTCAAGAAAATGCTGGAACTGGCGCTCAAGAAAAAAGGGTTCAGTGTCGTTGAGGTCATCAGCCAGTGCCCAACATTCTATGGCCGCTACCAGGGTATTGGTGATGCGGTCCAGATGCTCGAATGGCTCCGTGCCCGCTCAATTGATGTCAATAAGGTTGCCGACCCCTGGCATCAAAAAGACAAATTCGTCATCGGTGTCCTGCACGACCAGCAAGAGATCGAACCCTATACCCAGCTTTATGAAGAGGTGCGCGAACGCTCCCGAGGAAAATGAAGAAGTTTGAGATTCGTTTTGCCGGAACCGGTGGCCAGGGCGTGATTCTTGCCAGCGTGGTCTTCGCCGAGGCGGCCGGTGTTCACGAAGGGTGGCAGGTGGTTCAAACCCAGAGCTATGGACCTGAAGCCCGGGGTGGGGCTTCGCGGGCTGATGTTATCGTATCAGACCAACCAATCTTGTTTCCCAAATGCCGGAAACTCGACTTTTTAGTTTGCTTGAGCCAGCCCGCGGTTGAAAAATACATCAGCGACTTAAAGGTTCGGGGCGTGGCAATCATCGACCGCTTTTATGTCCACGAATGTCCTCATCCCAAAACAATCTGCTTACCCCTTTCGGAAACCGCCCGTCAGGAACTGGGTAGAGAACTTTTTACCAACATCCTTACCCTGGGCGCCGTGGCGCGCATCACCGGACTGATAACCATTGAATCTTTAAAAAAGACCGTTGCTAGCCGTGTGCCCAAGCAGTTCATCGACATCAATGTTAAGGCAATAGAACGGGGCTGGAACCTCGCCGAAAAAATTTCTTAACACACACCTGAAACCTTTTCAACCCGCCGTAGTTGTATACTTTAAAGTATAACGGACTATGTGCCGCTTATATCAGTAACGCATTGTAATTTAGCAACTTAATATGTAATTACCCGGTTTTCCCTACCCAACCCCGGGACAGTCTCGGGAATGGTAATGGAAATTATCTGTGCTTGGCATCCGATCAGCAATCTTTCAGGACAAACTGCTTATCCTTTCTGTTCCCCTGTTTAATAAAACCCCGGTTCTAAACCAAATTGATTACCAGAGTTAAGAAATGCGCCCATTACACCATTTTTTACCCCATCTACGAACCGCAAACTCAACAAAGGTGCTCGAAGAAAAAAATCGGTGTAACAAAATCGATTTAACCCTGTCTTCCAGTTGACACCATCTCAATCCGCATCTATCATATCCTGAGGTGATGGGTATGAAAAAAAGTTTTGAATACAAACCGGTCCGCGCGCCGCGCGGCAAAACTCTGTCCTGCAAGGGCTGGCAACAGGAAGCGGCGCTCCGGATGTTGATGAACAATTTGGACCCGGAAGTTGCCGAAAAACCTGAAGAGTTGATCGTTTACGGGGGCACAGGCCGGGCGGCAAGAAACTGGCAATGTTTCGAGGCAATTGTCCAGTGCTTAAAAGAACTGGAAGATGACGAAACCTTGCTTGTGCAGTCCGGCAAGCCGGTTGGTGTGTTTAAAACATTCTCTTACGCACCACGGGTCCTAATCGCCAACTCCAACCTCGTCCCCCACTGGGCAACCAAACCGTACTTTGACGAACTGGAGGCCGCCGGTTTGATTATGTACGGACAGATGACCGCTGGCTCCTGGATTTACATCGGCACCCAGGGAATTTTACAGGGGACCTACCAGACATTTGTCAGCGCCGGAATCAAGCATTTCGGCAGCGGTGATTTGAGCGGCAAACTGGTGGTCTCAGGCGGCTTGGGGGGCATGAGTGGCGCCCAGCCCCTTGCGGCGACGATGGCAAATGCGACCTACCTTGGTGCCGAAGTCGACCCGGCACGGATTGAACGCCGCCTCGCATCAAAAAAACCCCGTTACCTTGACGAACGCATTGACGATTTGGACCGGGCGATTGACGCCGCCCTTGAGGCAAAAAATCACCGCCTTGCCAAGAGCATCGCCTGGTGTGGCAACATCGTTGACCTTCTGCACCGCCTGGTCGAACGGAACATCACCCCCGACCTGTTAACCGACCAGACCTCGGCGCACGACGAGTTGAATGGCTATGTGCCCGCCGGCATCTCATTTTCGCAAGCGCTAACCCTGCGCCGCACCGACCCGCAGGAGTACCGAAAACGCGCCTACCAAACGATGGCAGAACATGTCCGGCTGATGCTTCTCCTCCAGTCACGCGGCGCCGTGACCTTTGACTACGGCAACAATCTGCGGGGTAAGGCAATTGAAGGCGGTTTCTTAGCCGAAGCGGAGATTCGTACGCCCGGTAAAATCGGTTCCTGGAAATACCCCGGTTTTGTTCCCGCATACATCCGGCCCCTTTTCTGTCAGGGTATGGGACCTTTCCGCTGGGTGGCATTGAGCGGCGAACCGGAAGACATCTTCGAAACCGACCGCATCGTGAGTGAACTTTTCCCCAAAAACCAGCCCCTGCGCAACTGGCTTGAAAAAGCGGCGTCAATGGTGCCCTTCCAGGGGCTGCCCGCTCGTATCTGCTGGCTCGGCTACGGCGAACGGGACAAAGTCGGTCTGGCTTTCAACCAGGCGGTTCGTACCGGTCGGTTACGCGGTCCTATCGTCATTGGCCGCGACCATCTTGACACCGGCTCGGTGGCTTCCCCCAACCGAGAAACCGAAGCGATGCTCGATGGATCGGATGCGATTGCCGACTGGCCGCTGCTCAACGCTTTGCTCAATGTCGCTTCGGGCGCCTCTTGGGTATCCATTCATTCGGGCGGTGGTGTGGGCATCGGTTATTCAATTCACGCCGGACAGGTAACGGTATGTGATGGTTCCCCCGAGATGGACGAGCGCATCAAGCGTGTTTTGACCAACGACCCGGGCATTGGCGTCTGTCGGCACGCCGACGCTGGCTACGAAGAGGCAAAGGCGGTTGCCCGGGCCCGGGGAATTAAAATCCCCTTGCTCGACAAAGAGTAAATCGTGTCCCGCCTTTACCGGGCACTATTTTTCTACTGTTTGAGCCTGCTATCTTCCTGCGCGCCGTTCAAAACCCTTTCCCGTGCCGACCTGCTCAATCCCGATGAAAAACTGGAATATCTCATCCTCAAAGCCCTTGACCCGGTTGCGGCAAAAGATTATCTGACACTGAACACACCGCAAAACCGGGCGGAGTACCGCAACTGGTTCTGGCAAAACCGCAACGTGGCAGAATACCCCATTTACCTGACAAGGGCGATTAAGGCAAAAGAGCTTTTTGGTTCCCTTGACCTGCTCAACGACGAACGGGTTGTTACCTACATCCGCTACGGCGCCCCGCGGCGTGAGGCATACACCCCAAAACCGTTGCCGACCGATAGCGGCAGGGTCTTCGTCAACCCGGCAGAAATCTGGACTTACGACTCACTTGGCATCCAGCTCGACTTTGTCAAGTTCGGTACCCGCTTCCAGCAGGTTGGGCAGTCCCGTTTTGGTAAAAACTGGTTTCCCCCGGCCCTTGAGCCGGTCGATTACGGCAAACCACCACCGGCGCCAGCACCCGACCACCGCACCCTCAACTTTGCTGTCAACATCTATCGGCGCCACGAGCATCACGATTCGGTGCTCGTCGAAATCCATTACGGAATTGCCGGCACCGACCCGGCTTTAACCCCCGACAAACAAAACCTGATTTACATTGAATTGACATTCCGTTCCCGCCGCCATACTTTTACTGTCAAAGGCTGGTTTGGCTGCACTCCGGACTCAACACCATCCTATATCGTTGGTCGCCAGACGCTCGATCTGCCGGTTGACAACTACGCCGTAACCGTTAGCGCCACAACGATTGACGGTAAAAGTTGGACGCAAATCAACCAGCAGTTAAACCTCATCGACTATGTCCGGCGCGCCCAGCCCTGTTCCGACATCATATTTTACACTCTTGTCGACTCAACCTTCCAGAGCCCCCAGTTTGAACGGAGCGATTGGCGCCGGGTTGTTCCTTTAATACCCCAGGAAGTGAGCTTGGGTAGTACCTGCTACATCCTGTACGAGATTTACAATCTGACCGTTGACAGCCTGAACCGGCACCGGCTTGAAGCAACCTACGAAATTGTTGACCTCGCTAAGAAACAGGCGATGGTCATTCCCACCCCAACCCGATTCATCGCCGGCACCGGCACAACCGGGGTTGCGGTTGAACGATTCCATACGATGGACTTAAAACCGGGCGCCTATCTCATCATCGCCCGGGTCCGCGATTTGAATAGCAACAAAACAGTCTCACTCACCGCACCAATCCGGCTAAAACCGGAAAAGACGCGCTAAGCACAGAAGATAAGCAAGCCCGCTCACAACCCAGGTGGGCAAATCACTCAACGCCCGCTGCCGGTCAAACTTGACCGATTTGGGCTTAAGACCACTCTGCCTTAAAGCCTGCGTTTCGGCATATGCAATCAACCCGTATTCAATTACAAAACCCAGCCCAACACCCAGCGCCAGTTTAAAATCTGGGTTCAGGCAGACAAGAAACGCCAGGACGAGCAGAAAGTTACCGGCATAAATCGGGTGCGGAAATATGCGATAAGGTCCACTGTTGACAACCTCATCAACCTGAATTGTCCGGGTTCGCGCCCGGGCGCCAATATAACCCATCGCCCAGAACCGCAAAATCAAACCGGCAAAAAGAAAGGGTAACCCGGCGCAAATCGACTTGATTGAAGGATGCCCGAAAATGTAAACAACAACAAACGCTAAAAAGCCGATGACTCCCCGCCACCGAAAAAGAAGCCGACCTGCCCGCACGGCATATTTCACAACTAAATTCTTGCGCCCTGATTTGATGACTTTATAAATCGGACAGAGTTAAACGAGCAGGTTTTCCAGCCTCATTATCGACCAGAGCGGTACCCGATTGGGGCACTCAAGGTCCCGGGCATTAGCCGGAGGTTCGGGCGCCGGCAAATCCTTGTACGGAACCGGCGGCACTTCCACCGGCGGAAAATTTACCCCCTCAACCATCGCACCCGAAATAAAACCTACCACCCGACCCATCCGGTCCCAGACGACATTGTCAAAAAAGAAACCGCGATGCCGCCCCTGAGTGTCATAAAGCGTCTTACCAACCAAAAATCCCCGGGGCTTGCCTAAAAAGTCGTAGACGACCGTGCCACAAATCCGATATACCGCTTTACCATAACGATTAAAAACCACTTTCTCGTTCACAATTCCTCCCAAAATTAAATTTCGTGTTAAAGTATCGTGAACTAATTTCCCCTGTCAAGAAAATAACCGCCCGCTATTTCTTTTCGGTTGTCTTGCGGTTGCACCGACACTCCTCGAAATTCAAATTGGCACCACATTCCGGGCAGATACCGCGACAGTCGTTTTGACACTTCGGGGCAATCGGAATTGCGAGATGAATCGTATCTCGGATCAAACCGCTCAAGTCTATAAAATCGGCATCGATTGGTACGCGGTCAAGCTCCACCGGTTCCAGTTCCCGCGCATAACTGCCGCTCCGACTGCGTTCCAGAGTTGTAAATTCGGCGGTTATCTCCTCATCAAAATCCTGCTCGTACTCCTGCCAGCAGATTGCGCATTCCAGTTGTGCCTTAAACCGCATCCGGCCCCGCACCAGAAACCGCTGTCCGCTTCGCGTGATGACAACACCGACCTTGATCCGCCCTAAAAGTTTTTGAAACGACGGATTTTCCTTAACCTCCCGGGCATCGCAACCAAAGTCCCGGGGTTCGCCTTCAAGGTCAAACTTATTGTCCCCGGGCTTCAAAGTCGCAAGGGCAATCAACCCTAACTTCCGCATCGCTTTTACCTCGGGCACTCCGCCAGTAACCGGGCAATCACATCCTCAGAACGGACATTCTCCGCCTCAGCGGCAAAACTGGTCACAATGCGGTGCCTCAACACCGGTAAGGCGCATGCCTTGACATCGTCAACGGTCGGCGTATAAAACCCGGCGAGAATCGCCCGGGTTTTGGCGGCGAGGATTAAATACTGCGACGCCCTCGGTCCCGCACCCCAACTCACCCACTCCCGGACAAAGTTCGGTGCCTGAGGATGCCGCGGTCGGCTCAACGCCACCAAACGCACCGCATAGTCAACAACCTCATCTGCCACCGGCACACGTCGCACCAGTTCCTGCAATGCGCTAATATCTGCGGCCGAAAGCACCCGATCTAACATCGGCGTGTAAGCCGAGGTCGTACTTTTTACAATCTCCTTCTCCTCCTCAGCACTGGGATAATCGACCACAATCGAAAACATAAACCGGTCCAGCTGGGCTTCTGGCAAAGGATAGGTACCCTCCAGTTCAATCGGGTTCTGCGTCGCCAGAACAAAGAAGGGGGCTGGCAACTGGTAAGTCTTGCCCGCCACCGTTACCCGATACTCCTGCATCGCCTGTAGCAGCGCCGCCTGGGTTTTTGGGGGCGTGCGGTTGATTTCGTCCGCCAGAACAACATTGGCAAATATCGGCCCGGGCACAAACCGAAACCGTCTCATTTTGGTATCCGGGTCGTCTTCAATTATCTCCGTGCCGGTGATGTCCGAGGGCATCAGGTCGGGCGTGAACTGAACCCGATTAAAAGAAAGGTCAAGAACCTGCGCCAGGGTATTTACCAGTAATGTTTTTGCCAATCCCGGAACCCCGATTAAAAGGGCGTGCCCGTGTGCCAAAAGGCAAATCAAAACCTGCTCCACCACCTCCTTTTGACCGACGATGACCTTTGCAACCTCGGCTTCAATTCGCCGCCGTGCCTCACCGAGTCGGGCTACCGCGGCAACATCGCTCCCGCCCGATTCTATTGTTGTCAAAATCGTCCTCCCTCTGGGAATAACCTCTTTTTTTGAACCCTGATGCGATCCTTAACGCTTCAGGAGTTTCTTCAACACCTGAGGCAGAGTCGTATACTCCATCTCCTTCAACCCCAGCCGGTGCGGTTCAAACGGTCCGTGTCGCCGCATATAATCTGCCAGTTCGTTTGCCTCCTGGCGTGCCCGGTCAAAACCCGGGTCATCAAACATATCCCGCGGTCCAACAAGATGGCCATTGTCCAGTTGAAAACCAAGGGCAATTACGCGCGGCGGGCCGTCAAACCTTGACGGCGTTGCCTGGTGCTGCGCCACCGGCATCAAAGGACCATAGTGCGACCCTCGCATCCAGCCCGATACCAGATGGGGAAATACGAACGCCTCTAAAACCTCACCCACCGCGGGAAAGCCCGACTGACAGCGCACCATCATCACCGGGTCATCTTTACCCACATACTTTCCGGCAATTAAAGCCAGCTTCTGGGTTGAACTGGTGGCGGCAATCTCGCCGTCCTTCCGGTAAACATTTTTTACACAATAGTTCTCCGGTGACCCAATCAACACCAGAAGGTCGTACATCTCCTCCGGGCAGGACAGTTTTATATCCTTACCCTCAAACACATCGTGGACCTCAAACACAAACCCATCGTGCATTGACGGGTCAATAACCAGACCGATGGTGTTGAACGGGTCGGCGAATATTTTGAACAGAGGCAGATTCCAGGCACCGGGTGCACACTTGTCCCCGCAGAATACGATCAGCGGTTCAGATTTGCGCTCCACAAAACTCATCTCGGCAACACCTGGACCCATCCCTTTCACATTGCCGGAAAATGCATCCGCCAGCATATCCTGACCGGCACCGTACAGTTTCAACTCCTGTGCTCGGCGGGTGCACGCCATAAAAGTGTCCCAGGCAAGTTTGTGCACATCGGCACAGTCGTTACCCCGGTTATGTGTCATAATCAACTCAAGGTCATCACCACAACTCGTGACATAAAAGTCAATCAAAAGTCCATTTTCTCGGGCACTTTTGAGCGTCTCCTGGGCGAGAGCAATAATGTCCGGATGACTTGCTGAATGGCCAACATAACCGCCGATATCCGCCTTGATTACCGATACCGTTATCTTCTCGTTGCTACCCACATTTTCCTCCTTTCAAAATTTTGCATCAACTCGTCCTGTGGACAGTTTCACCGCTTAACATCATTTAGATTAAAGTAATTATATTCTATCCTCAATTTACGGTCAAGATAAACAGGACACGGTTAAATGCCGATGTCCAGCACAGCACGGGCAATTTGCGCCATTGCCCCTCTCGGACCCAGCAACTTTTCAACCTGCTTCAAGTTGACCATCATCTGCGTCCGGTACTCTTCGTCTTTTAGCAACCGGAGGACGATTCTGTTGAGTCCCGCTTCATCCGGTTCAAAAAGTTCGGGCACAACCGAACGATTCAACACCAGATTGGGAATGGAAAAAAATTTCACCCTTACAAACATCCGGGCAAAAAAACGCCCTGGCTGGTCAAAATGGTAGGTGACAACCATCGGCGTCCCGAGAAGCGCCGTTTCTGCTGTTGCTGTCCCAGAAACAACAACCGCAACCCGGGCATAGCGGATTGTCTCATAGCGATGCTCAGGCGCAACCCGCACCATTCCCTCAGGAAATACCGTATCCTCACCGCCCACAATTACCCCTTTTAATCTCGGGTCCCAGCGCCTGAGCCGGCAGAAAAGCTTTATAAACAGCGGCTGATGAAACCTGATTTCGTCAATCCGGGAACCAGGTAAAAAGGCGATGTATTTTGTTTCCGGAGAAAATCCCAGTAGCGCCCGGGTTTCCGCTTCGGACCGCCGCACGACCACCGAATCAAGAAATGGATAGCCAAAATATGTTGCGTTTAACTTTGCACGCCGGTAAAACTCTTTCTCAAAGCCAAAAAGACAGATAAACTTATCGGCGCAGTGGGGCAATATCTTGACCCGAAACCTGCCCCAAGCCCACAACTGGGGCGGCGCCAGATAAACCACCCTTACCCCTTTACGGCGCACCATCCAGCTGAGGATGATGTTAACCCCGGGAAAGGCAATAGGAACAAACACATCCGGACAAAACTCCTTTATTACCGTTGATGCCGCTACCAGAACCCTCTTCAAGCGGCGGAATTTTCTCATACCCTCCCAGAATCCCAGGGTACTGCCCACCGCGGCAGAGATGTCAAATACCTTTATTTCTACTCTCGGATTCAATCTTTTGACTTCCCCTTGCAGCATCTCAGCAAGGATAAAACTGGATTTTTCACCCGCGGCAATCAGAACTTTCACCGTGGAGTAGGTTAGCCCGAGACGCAATTCTGTCAAATCCTCCCTTATCAGGTAAAACAGTTTTGTTGACATCGCCTTTTACTCCTTTATGATATTGTGCCGTTATGGCGTCATACTTTGCCAACTGTAACTTTGCCGAAGCCGAGGTGGTCATCATCGGCATTCCGCTGGACCGCACCAGTTCCTTTATTCCTGGGACAAGGTTTGGTCCAGAGATTGGAAGGCTCGGTACCGCCAATATCGAAACATTCAGCCCCTATCAAAAACGCGACCTATCACAGTGCCGAATCTACGACGCCGGCGACCTTTTTCTGACCTACGAAACTGCGGAGGCACCATTCGAACTCATCAAGTCCACCACTAAAAAAACTTATCAGGAAAAAAAGGTTCAGTTAGCGGTGGGCGGCGAACACACCATTACGCCGGTTATCATATCGGAACTAATAAAAATCTATCCCGACCTATGCGTCGTCCAGTTTGACGCCCACGCCGACCTGCGCGACGAGTTTTTGGGTGAACCCCGCTGCCATGCTACAGCAATGCGGCGCGTTTTAGACCATCTCCCGCGCCACCGTTTATTCCAACTGGGAATCCGCTCGTTTGTATTACCCGAGGAGATGACGCTCCCCAATATGTTCCCCTTTGAAATTCTGAATCCCAGCCCGGAAATCCGCAAGAAAATCGCGCACCGGCCGGTTTACATCACCCTTGACATCGATGTCCTGGACCCGAGTGTAATGCCCGATGTCCAAACCCCGCAACCGGGCGGTTGTTCCTACCGCGAACTGGCCCAGGCACTTGCCAGTTTTGCCGGTTTGCGCATCATCGGTGCCGATATCGTTGAGTACTGCCCGCGCAGTAATGCGCTACCGGCAACCGCACCGATTGTCGCCGAACTTATCCGGGAACTTATCCTGCTGCTCTCTCAGTAAAGGAGGATAAACATTATGTGTTGTCGTGCCTGCCCCGGTTATGATATCTGCCGGAATAAAGGCAAAACAAGCGACGACGATTGCTGCACTCAGTGCCCATACTTTGACTCCTGTATGGAAGATGCCGGAGTAAAAAACAGCAAGTCGCGTCGCCCCTCGGTCCGCCGAATTCAAAAAGGTTAATTTCTAATCACCACCGGGAACAACCAGCGCCACCTTTTCTACTCTAAACTTACCCCCTCCCGTTGCGACCACAAGGTAGAGCCCGCTGGCAACACGTCGCGGATACCACACCGCTCTTCCCATTCCTGGACTATTCGTCAATTCTGCCACGGGCTGCCCGCTAATGGAATATACTTGAACCCGCGCATCAGCCGGCAAACCTTCAACAATTACCCCCTGATGGACCCCAAGAATACAGGGGTTGGGGTAGATTTTCAAACCCACGAGCGTCGTCTCTAACTCCGGGGCAAAACTGAAAAGCGAAAAGCCCCGAGCGCTACCCACGCCGGCTAGAGCGCGATTGTCGTCAAGGTCAAGGGCGGTGTAAAAGTTTGCCAGCCCCTGAGGGTTGGGAATCATACCACTGTTCTGAGGCGTATAGTTGGTCCAGCGGCTCGATGCCTGGTCAAAAATTGAAATCCCCTGGTCCGAAAGAAACCACACCCGGTCCGCACCGTCAATCCGCACCCGGAAGAGGTTGTTAGAAAGTAACGGACTGTTACCGGTGTTGAAGACCTTAAACGCCCTCCCGTCCCAAACCGCTCCGCCCTGGGGCGTCGCAACCCAAACCCGGTCCTGATGGTCTACGGCAATAGAACGAATCTGAAGCGAAGGTAATCCGGTGGTATGGATGGTGTGAAAATCGTCTTCAAGGTTAAAAAGCGTCCCGTTGTAATCCAGTTCTTCCAGCCCGTTGGTAAGACCAAGCCAGACTCGATTACGGGAGTCAAAGGCAAACTCGTAAGAGCCGTCTGGCGGTGGTGTTAACTCCGGTAAACTGAACTCCTGCTGGCGACCGGTTGAGTCAATCGCCACAATTAGTCCTCCCATATTGTAAACCCATTTCGTATCCTGTCGGTCAATGCCGAATGCCTGGATGACATTACGGGCACTGGAACTACCCCACTGGACAACTGCCCAGGTATCTGCTATCGGGTCGTAAACACTAACTCCACCCTGATAAGAAAAGTGAGAAAACCACAACCGTCCCTGATGGTCGCACCGAATTTGCACCACCCAGGGCAGAGGTGAATTCATAATCTGAATTCCGCCCTCGGGTAGAATTCGGGAAAACCAGCTCGAATTGTGTCCGAGGTATACGCTGCCGTCCTTACCGAATGTACAGTCGCTGATAAACCCGGAAGCAAGACCACCAAGATAAACACCCTGCCAAGAGGCACCGCTGTTTTGATACAACAACCCCCAGCCCGCATCCTCAGAACCACCAAGGCCCACCCACAACTTATCGCCAATCCACAAAACCCTTGGCTTACTGACCAGAACCGATACCCTGCCTCCTGCAGAATCCACTTTGAACAGAGTATCACCCGCTGCCAGATAAACATTCCAGCCATAAACTGCGATATCGGTTACCGCCCGCGCCAGCGGAAATTCAACAAGAGGAGTAAACCCGCTGGTATCACCGCGTGCAACCCCCCTTTCCGTTCCCAGCACTAAACTGCCATCCGGGAAAACACCAATTGCCAGCACCGAATCGCCCAGCGGTCGCGGATAGGCACGCCAGCTGCTTAAACCGGTATCAACACTTGTCAGCCCCCGATTGGTACCAATCCAGTATTTTCCATTAAAGGCAAAAAGTGCCCGCACCTGGTCGCTCAGCAACTCCCGCACCGCACTAACCCGAAAATGGCGGATTACATCGTCATTGAAATCAAGGGGCGTACCTTTAGTATCAATGACAAAAAACCCGTCTTCCGACCCCAGCAAAACTCTGTTACCTTGAACAAAGACCGTCCTAACCCTTACCGGCAGTTCTGCGGTTCGATATGAAATTGCCCGGCTCGAGTCCCGCGCAATCACCACCAACCCTGCTCCATCGGTCCCAACCCAGAGGTTACCGGCATCGTCCTTGGCAATGGCAAGACAACGATTTACCGCCAGACCATCGGTGTGAACAAACCGACGCTTCAATATAGGGGGTTCGGCTCTTGTCTCTAACACCACCACTCCACCGGCAGTAGCGAGATTGACTGTCGAATCGTCGCCCCAGATATCAAAGATGTAATCAGGGTGAGTAAATGTCTGCCAGCCGCTGCCGCTACTAATTATGACAAGCGCCAATGCCAATAGCATAAATATGTGTTTGTTTGATAATATCTTACCCCGCGGTTAAGTCAACACATTCAACCGCCCTCATAGTTACCACTCACCCCGCTAAATTTACAGACGAAAAAAAAGGGAAAGGTGACAAAATTCCACCCCCTCCACAGTTCCGGGTCAATTACCAGGATAGCCTCCAGCACCCTTTCGTTAATCACCGATTTGCCCTTTCTCTTTCCATCCCTCAAACCTTTCCTAATACCGTTTAACCGTCTATCTTATTGATAATCAATAGTGTTACCGAACAACCGATCCAGCACCCCACTAAGGCTGATAAACCCGACAATCTCCTGACCCACCTTTAACCTTGTTTACGAGTCGGTCTCCAAATCTGTCCCAGCAGTCCCTTTCAGGTTAGTAACCCAGAAAGCTCACCAGCCCCCACCGGTGTAAACCCAAAAACAAATTACCACCTGCGACCGGCAAGAATATTCGCCGCCATTGAAGCCAAATCTGTCTTCTGAGAACACAATCACCGGTGCCGGTGAACCACAACATCGGTTTGAAAACCCGTCAGAATCAATAGGCACCACGGCCCGTCAGGACCGCTTTGATTGTACGGATAACAATTGAAAAATCGAGCCAGAGCGACCAGTTCCGGATGTAAAACTCATCAAGCAAAACCCGGTCCCGCATTGGCAGTTCAGACCGGCCTGATACTTGCCATAAACCGGTCAGGCCCGGTCGAACCCGAACAATGGTCTTGATGTAGTCACCAACTCGATTCACCTCTTCCGGAAGGTAAGGACGCGGACCAACAATCGCCATTTCGCCTTTTAGCACATTAATCAGTTGCGGCAGTTCATCAAGACTGAAACGGCGGAGGAATTTACCGACCGGTGTGATGCGCGGGTCGTCAACAATTTTACGAAACCGCTCCCACTCTGCCCTCTTTATTGGATTTTTCTCCAGCAACTCCTTAAGTCTGTTTTCGGCATCCTGATACATCGTGCGAAACTTGTAACAGGTAAAAATCCTGCCCGCCTTGCCAATCCGCTTCTGACGGAAAAGTACCGGTCCGGGTGAAGAAATTTTGACCAAAAGCGATAAAATCAAAAAAAGCGGTAAAAGTAAAATCATCAATATCAACCCGAAGACAAATTCAAATATCTGTTTCGTCCAGATGTTCACTGGCCGCAGCAAATTGTAGTGGTACTTCAATACCAAAAGGCTCCCAACCTGTTCCAGTTCCGCAGCCGATGTTGCCAGTAAACTGGCATCAGGCACGACCATCAACTCCGCACAATGCTCCTCGGCGTAGCGGAAAATCTTCTTCAGTTCTTCAGGAGCGAAAGACTGGCTCATAACCACCATCAAAGCGCCATCCGGGATATCGGCTCGCGCCAAGAGCATCTCCACCGTCTCGTTCGGGTCTTTTCGGTCAAGGCGCTGCACAACCGAATAACCCAGTGTCTGATGAGCCTGCAACTCTCGATTGAACATCGCCTCGGCATGCGGGTCCCCGAGTATTATTAACGGCTGGTAAAAAAATCCAATCCGCACTAAAAGTCGTTTCAGCATCGTCCGGACCAGCGGAACGAGCATGATACCGAGTACCATCGCCACCAGCACAACAAATCGGGAAACAATCCAGAGCCGCACCATAAACAAAACAATGGTCAGTAGTGCGCTCGCCACAATCACGCCCCGCAGACAGCGTTTCCGCTCTTCCCAGACCTGTAACCGCTTGGTGTAAAGACCTTCGTAGACAAAAACAAAAGGGTAGAGTAACAGAAAATAAAGCCGGCTGAAAAGCGCCTCTGGTGCCACCCCACCCGAAAGCCCGTTTCCCGAAAGCAAAGCCCGGAACAAATATCCTAAAATAAAACTCACGAACACCGCAACTAAATCACCAACAACCAGTATTAAAACGGCAAGCGCCCCTTTAATCCTTCTCATCTCTTAGCCCGTAAACGCCAGGAGTATTCATACTCACCCAACCCCACCAATCCCCCACCCTCAATAATAAAAAGGTAGCCAGCAAAAGCCACCGCATAAAAAATTTTTATCACCCGGCTTTTTCCTCTAATGAAAAAACGGTAGAGGGCTTTAATTCGGTGAAACTCAGTAAATCGCCGCCAGCGGCGCCGCACCCCACCATAGTAATGGACGATTTTTACCCCGGGATCCAGGTAGACCTTCCAGCCCTGCTCGCGAAGTCGCTGACAGATATCAAGGTCCTCGGCAAACATAAAATAATTTTCGTCAAACCCACCAACGGAAGCAAAGGCAGTGCGCCGAAAAACCATCAATGTCCCGATAACCGCTTCAACCTCGACCGGCGCTGTTTGTTGCCAGACATCGGTGTAAAGAAATTCCCGCGCCGGCGCATACCGTGGAAACAACCGCACCAAAGGGGAACGCCGGCCCGCGAGTATGTAGCGCAACTTGGGCAGACGCCGGGAAGATGGCTGCGGTGTTCGATCAGGATATAAAAGCTGGGGCGCTACCACTCCGACATCGTCATTTTTGATCATAAATGCGACCAGTCGACTTAGCGCCTGCGGTGTAAACTCAACATCGGGATTGACAACGGTAATAAAATCGCCCCGGGCGTGTAAAAAACCTCGATTTGCGGCGGCGCCGTAACCACGGTTTTTCTTCAAAAGCACCAGTCGACAAAAAAACCGCCCGCATAAACGCTTGACCGCCTCTCTATCATAAGAGCAATTATCAACAACTATTATCTCTTGGTCCAGTTCCGGCTCGGCTTGTTTAAGACTCAACAACGCCCTTTCCAAAAAATCGGTTGAATTGTAGTTTATAAAAATCAGTGAAACCGATGGTCTTCCCTCCACTACTTACCTCTCATCCCCGTTCGTTTTCAGTTGTCCTACCCGGGAAAATCAACCCACCCCATATCAGATAAAAAAACGGTAGGGCGGGGATTTTAAAGCGGCCATCGGGCAAGGGTGCTGCCGCAAGAAGAAAGTACCAGCCAAGCAACGCCCAAAAAAACACCGGCAAATCCCGCCGTTTAATCAATCCTACCGTTGCCCCGAGAACTGCACCAAAGGTCATTAACAACTCAATTATCGCCAGCATCACCGCAACCAATCTTGTCATCAGCGGCAGGCTATTCGCCCTTAGAATATCCTTAAAATTGGCGAGCCGAAGGTCACTTCCCTTGACCCGGAAAACAATCTCATCCGATTTAACACCGACGATGATTTGCAACAGTCCCTTCAGATAAACTTTCGCGTAACGCATTGGGTCTGAACTTATAAGACGAGTTGCCACTCTCCCGAGTTGTCCTGCTAACTCCAGCGGGTTATCAGTTGTCAGATTTTGTGCGTACTCCCGCTCCAGTTTTTCGCGCGCTTCCTGAAACGGTATTTTCGCGCGGTCCGCAACCAGTGCCGCTGCATTGTAGAAAAGCAAATTGTACCCCCCGATAGAACTGAACCCCAGCCGCTGGTAATGAAAGTAGTTCCTGACCACCCAGCCCCCACACATTACGACAAATCCCAAAAAGAAAAGCAGCCCATGCTTCCAGCGACCTCTTAATACCAGTATCACGAGAAAAGGCAACCAGGCAAAAAGCGCTACCGGCCGGGTAAGTGCCGCCAGTCCCAGCACGGCACCGCTTAAGCCCCCCCAAACTGGCGCCGGCTTTCGCCCGGCGACGGTAAACAGCCAGCAGGCAACAGTCAGCAGAAACACGAACAGCGTTTCGCTCATAACCATTCCCGTATGGGCAATCGCCGGCAAATCCAATGCCATTAAAACCGCTGCTACGATACCGGCTCGCCTGCCAAGCCAGGCCGCACCGATTAAAAAAATAAAAAAAACGGTCAGGGCACCAAATAGCGACTGCAGCACAAATAGTAAAACTGGATTGTTATCAATCAAGGCGAGAAAAATCGGATAACCCGGCGTCCGGAAAGTCACCGGCGTTTTACCATCCCAGGAGAAAAAAAGTTTCTGACGGAGATTTTTCGCCAGTTCCTGGTACTGCTGGGAGTCACCGATTTCAATATAAGCCTTGTGCAGATACTCTGCTTCTGAAGCCGGTTGTTTCACAACCTCGCCCGGGGAAAGTCGATTCCGGTACATTCCGGCAACCACCAACCGCAAAAGCAACGCTCCGAGAACAATCGCAACCACCCATCGTTGGGTGTAAAGGATTCGTTTACCAACCAATGGTAAATCTTATAGCGGTTTCTCGTTCAATGTCAAGGAGAGGAAGTCCCGACCGTTTGCTTGACCAGGAAATCTAATCCCGTATAATCGGAACGATGGAAAAGAAACGAATTCTCACTGGTGACCGGCCTACCGGTCCACTTCATCTTGGCCATTACATCGGCTCGATTGCTCACCGTGTCCGGCTTCAGGATGAGTATGAAACGTTCATCATCATCGCCGATGCTCAGGCACTGACCACCAACTTTGACCATCCGGAAAAATTGCGCCAGGATGTACTAAATGTCGCAATGGACAACATCGCCTGCGGCGTCGACCCGAACAAAGCAACACTTTTCATCCAATCGATGGTCCCGGCAATTGCCGAACTGACAATCATCTATGCCAATCTCGTCACGGTGCAGCAACTTTTCCACAATCCGACAATCAAAACTGAAGCCGCTCAGTACCAATTTGAAGAGTCAATGCCTTACGGATTCCTTGGTTATCCGGTGAGTCAAGCGGCAGACATCACTTTCTGTCGCGCCCATCTGGTTCCCGTCGGCGAAGACCAGGCCCCCCACATCGAACTGACCCGAAAAATCGTCCGCAAGTTCAACTCAATTTACGCTTCAGTGTTCGTTGAACCCGAACCGATATTGAACCCCCGTCTGGTCGGGCTCGACGGTAACACCAAGATGTCAAAGAGTATGGGAAATGCGATTTACCTTTCTGACCCACCGGAAGAAATTACTCGGAAAGTCAATCGGGCAGTGACCGACCCGGCGCGCATTCACCCGCAGGACAAAGGCCATCCCGAGGTGTGCGTCGTATTTGCCTATCACGGTACATTTAACAAACAAGAAGCAGCCGACATTGAAGAACGCTGCCGTCAGGGCAAAATTGGCTGTGTCCCCTGTAAGAAACACCTTGTCGAGGTTCTCAACCAGTTCCTCGAACCAATCCGGCACCGCCGGCTCGAATTGGAAAAACATACCGACATTGTTTGGGATATCCTGCTAAAAGGTACACAACGTGCCCGGGAGGAAGGGGAAAAGACAATGGCACTGGTCCGTAAGGCAATGAAGATTGATTACTTCTAATCGGCATTATTAACCAATGTCTCACCGTCACTAACCCAACACATTAACAATGGTTAAAAACCAATTCAATTGGGGTATCATTGTTGCCGCCGGTCGGGGAAAAAGATTCGGCGGGCAAAAACAGTTTGCGCTCGTAAAAAACAAACCCCTCCTGCTCTACGCTGTTCGCCCCTTCGAAATCTGTTCCGAGGTAACCGGTTATGTCGTCGTAACAAACAAATCAAAGATTGAAGCGGTTAGCAATCTGCTCCGTCGTTATCGAAGCCAAAAACTGCTTGCGGTGATTGCCGGTGGTAAAGAGCGGATGGATTCTGTAGAACAGGGTTTGTTAAACCTGCCCGAAAAAGGCTATGTAGCGATCCATGACGGTGTCCGTCCGCTACTTAAGCCTGAGATGCTAACTCAGGGATTTTGGGCTTGCCGTCGCCACCCTGCAGTCACCTTTGGTATTCCAATCGTTGACACCGTAAAGAAAGTAAACAATAGAAATCAGATTGTTCGCACCATCGACCGGTCTGGGCTGTTTGCCATTCAAACACCACAATTTTTCTCTTTGAAAATCATCCGCCGCGCCTACGCTTATGCCCGGGCAAAAAATCTAACTGCCACTGATGATTGCGCGCTTGTTGAACAGCTCAAAATCACACCCCAACTGCTTCTCGGCACACCCTGGAACATCAAGGTAACAACGAAAGCTGACCTCCTCCTCTGTCAGGCACTGCTATGACGCCCAAAAGAGTTGCTGTTTTCGGTTCTACCGGCTCAATTGGTAACGCCACCCTTGAGGCGATTGCCCATCTACCGGGAAAACTTAAACTGGTCGCAATCGCCGCCCATCAGGCCGTCCGTCAGATTTGCCACCAGGCACAAAATTATCATCCCCGATATGTTGTCCTCACCGACCCTACCGCCGCAGAATCCGCCCGAGCGATATTAGGAAAAGAGTTCGAAATCCAGACCGGACTCGATGCCCTCACACAACTTGCCCTCTCTGATGAGGTTGATACCATCGTAATGGCGATGAGCGGTACCGCGGGTATTGACGCCATCATCACCGCTCTCAAAGCCGGCAAGACCATCGCCTTAGCCACAAAGGAAATCCTCGTCAGTTATGGCAATTTAGTAACCTCACTTGCCCGGAAATACCGCGCCCAAATTTTACCTGTTGACTCGGAACTGGCGGCGTTACATCAATGCCTTAATGGCAGGAACCCCGACACTGTTCAAAGAGTTATCCTGACCGCATCCGGCGGTCCTTTCTGGCAAAAAGGACCGCCCCGGAATGCTCCTCGGGAAACTGTCCTGCGCCACCCGGTATGGAAGATGGGTAAGAAGATTACCGTTGATTCGGCAACCCTGATGAACAAAGGTTTGGAAGTGATTGAAACCGTGCGGCTCTTCGGTGTCAAACCTGAGCAGGTGACAACGGTCATTCATCCCGAGTCAATTGTTCACTCACTTGTCGAATTTAAAGACGGCTCAATCCTTGCCCAGCTTTCTCATCCCGATATGCGACTGCCGATTCAGTATTGCCTCACATATCCCGAAAGGTTCCCCTCACTGGTCAAACCCCTACGTCTTGAACAAATCAGGCGGCTCCAATTCTTCCCGACCGATTTCCATCGTTTTCCCTGCCTTAAACTCGCCTACGATGCCCTGGCATATGGACCGATTGCAACCTGCGTCCTCAACGCCGCTAACGAAACCGCCGTAAAGGCATTCCTCGCTAATAAAATTGCCTTTGGCTCAATTCCCAGTATAATTATGAAAACTTTAAAAAAGTATATGCGCTTAAAGAAAAACACCCGTATGACACTTGCGGCATTGCGGCAAGCCGAAAATTGGGCAGTTGCCTATGCCCGGGCGCTAATTGAACGGAGTAACTGTTAATCGATGGCAACATCAATTGTCCTGGTCATCATATTTATTGGTGTCCTCATTACCTTCCATGAGTTCGGGCATCTCATCGTTGCCAAACTTGCCCATATCCCGGTCGAATCGTTTTCCGTCGGTTTCGGTCCGGTAATCCTCAAAAAGAAAATCGGCGAAACCGAATATCGACTTTCCATCATCCCCCTGGGCGGTTACATCAAAATGACGGGAGAAGAAAATCCCGAAGAAGGCGGCTTCAGCCAAAAACCGCTCGGCATCCGCATTGCCGTTATCGCCGCCGGCCCATTTTTTAATCTCGTTTTAGGATTTGTCCTGATGGTGACAATGTATTTAATCTTCGGCGTTAAGTACCTGCCGCCGGTAATCGACCCGGTTCCTAATTCGCGGGCTGAATCAATTGGGCTCCTGACCGCTGACACAATCGTCAATGTTGCCGGTGAAACCATTCCCAGTTTTGAAGCACTGGAGCGAACCCTTCAAGCGCATACCGGCAAGGAAGTATCTTTGACGGTGCGGCGCCAGAACGAGCGCCTAATTTTTACCTATCTGGTTCCCGAGTCCCTTGACATTGAACCATTTATGGCGCCCGTCATTGACCGGGTAAGGTCGGGCAGCCCGGCGGCAAAAATTGGACTGAAACCCGGTGACCGAATAATCTCTGTCGCCGGAATAAATGTCCGGCGCTGGAACGACTTTGTCGAAATTGTTCGCAGCAACGGCGGAAAGCCCATCCCCATAACCTATCAACGGCAGGATAAGATAATTTCCGATTCGATTACACCGGCGGTGGAAAAAGACCAGATGTCAGAGGAAAAGTTTGGCCAAATTGGCGTCTGGGTGATGTTACCACGAGTTTCCCTCTCCCTACCCCGTGCTCTATGGGAAGCGTTGCGCCGAACCGGGTACATCACCGTTCAAACCTTTGTGATAATCTATAAAGTTGTTACCCGCAAAATCTCGACCCGGGCGATCGGCGGACCGATTATGGTTGCCAAAATTGCCTATGAAGGTGCATCATGGGGTGCCGAATACTTTCTTGCCCTCTGGGCGCTACTTTCCATCAATCTGTTTGTCGTCAATATGCTGCCGATACCCGTACTCGATGGGGGGCGAATCGTCCTTGACCTCATCGGCGGTATCCGACGGCGCCGTCTGACCGACAAAGAAATGACCTGGGCATCAAACATCGGCTGGATGCTGATCGGACTCCTCATCGCATTTACAATCTTTAACGACCTGTTGAGGCTGATCAAAAAGTGAAAATCCTTGCGGTTGCGCTTGCCGACGAAGCGCAACGTTTTGTCCCCGGTTATCCCCCAAAAGGTGCCTGGTTATTTCTCCGTCCTGACATCGAAATAAGCCGCCTTGCCGCCCTCTGTGTCGAAGACCAGTTCACCTACCTTGATGAACGGGTTGAACAAATTCAGGCTACCGCGGACTTTGACCTTGTCCTTGCCCGTTGCAACTTCGGGCAGGAAGAAACTGCCCGCTGGCTCGTGGAGGAGTTTGCCCGCGAGAAACAACCGGTGGTTTTGTTCGGTCCCGGAGTAACCGCCTGGGGTGAAAACCCACCTTCCTGGGTAACCAACCGCGTAAAGGGCGACATAACTCTGGTGTTCAACGAAATTAAAAATGACGCCTCCCGGCACCGGCTGAAACCACTGTACGAATCACCTTATCAACCCAATTATGTTGTCCCGAAATACGGTTTGGGCAAACGTCCGGTTATGAATACATTTTACCAAACCGCCCAGTTTGTTCGCGGTTGCTTCTGCTGGGAACCAATGCGCCCGCTCTGTCCTGAATACCTCTACTACCGAGAAAATAGCCGATTGCGTCGCAAAGAAGAAGTCGTCGGTGAAATTCTCTCTCTCCCCGGCAAACATATTCATCTCCTTGACGAGGACATCTCTCGCTTCCCCGAGTACTACTATGACCTGTTTAAAATCCTCTGGAACTATCGGCGCCATTGGTCGGTCAATGCCGGAGAACGCCTGTTTCGCTATCCCGATTTCATCCGGTTGCTGGCTAAAGCCGGCACCAAAATCATCTTCTTAAACGACACCTTCCTTACCGTTCGGCTTAAAACCGCCCTGACATCAGAAAAAATGGCCAAGCAACTCTACCGCCGTGTCAAATTCCTGCAATCCCGACGTATTCTCGTCGGTGCCAAACTAACTCTGAACATCGGGGAAAAAAATTTTAACGAGATTGCCCACCTGCTCTCTCGTATTGACCTCGATTTTGTGGAGGTAAGATTTATTACTGAACAACCCGATGGTAAAAAACATCTCGTTCCCCTGACTTACCGGCCAATGCTTAAACCTGATGACCCAACCTGGGTAAAGAACCATTTCTACGCCCTGAGCGCACTTATCGACCGGTTTATTCGGCGCCCGCGGCGGGTTGGCTTTTACTCAACAGCAGCCTACCTTATCCCTTATAGCCTTGCCTATCGGCAGAATTTCCTCGAAGGAATACCTTACCCTTAGAAATTACCTGCCGCCCCGCAGCTCAAATCACCGGCTCGATTCTAACCACTTCCGGAACGATTTCCTTTATTGTCTGTTCCACCCCTACGGCAACGGTCATACTGGAAAAAGGACAGTGCGCACAGGCACCCTTAAGACGGACTTTAACTACCCCCTCATCGGTAACATCAACCAACTCAATGTCACCCCCATCCATTCTAAGGTTGGGACGCACCTTTTCCTCAATAACCTTTTTAACTTTCTCCTTTGTCTCTTGATTCATTTGTTCTCCTTATCAACCATCGGCTCTTTAGTTGGCGACCAGTCACGGTCCCAGACAATTCGCCCGCTCGCAACCTGGTCATCCTTTAATGCCGCAACGGCAATTTCCCGGCCGCCGCAGTTTATTTTAACGGTCTGACCATCGGCGGCGTCCGCATAACGGGCGCAGATTCGAGCGACCAACTCGGTATCCTTTTTGGTTTTCCTCTTTGCCCGATACAATGCAACCGGACCCATCACATCAACCGGTTTGCAAACAACGACATCCAGACCGGCAGCGAGCCGCTCCAGCGCTTCGTTCTCTTTTTCATTACGGCCCACAATCACCTTTGCACCACTCGATAACCGAAAATGCCTGCCATACCGCAGCAGTTTGACCTCTTCTAAAGTCAACTCATTGTGTTCAAGCGCATCCCGACAGCGCGCCGCAAAATTACTGTCGGTCAAAAGGCAACCGCCCCCAGGAATCGGATAATCGACAATACCGAACTCCCGCGCTAGTCTTATCTGTCGGCGCCGCTTTTGACCATGAAAATCAAAGAATCGCTCCCGCCGTACTAAACCGGACAATTCGGGAATTGTTGGGTCAAGAATCTTTGCGGAAAGCGGGCGCAAAAGTCGGCCATTTAGCCCGGTACTTTTCTCAAGCAGTTTTAGCGACCTTTTATTTTGCGAAAACGGCTGTTGCCCCAGGACCTCACCGGTAAAGACAAAGTCGGCTTTAATTTCCTCCATCAACTCCTTTGCCTTTTTCAACATATATGCCCGACAGTCAACACAGGGCGCCAAATAGCGGGTATAGCCAAACTGGGGTGCGCGAATGATATCGAGATATTCTGCCCCAACCTCTACTGAAACCAGATTCACCCCCAACAACTCTGCCAGTGATTGTAATT
Source organism: uncultured bacterium (assembly GCA_964626075.1). Classification (GTDB taxonomy): domain Bacteria; phylum Hydrothermota; class Tepidihabitantia; order Tepidihabitantales; family Tepidihabitantaceae; genus Tepidihabitans. The sequence goes on along the minus strand of CAZVDD010000004.1, from coordinate 140,794 downwards.
GCTCACTATCAGGAAATCGACCCTGCACCGCAAATGGCACCTGAAAATGAAGGGCAACGACATTAACACCCTGCTCGGTGATCAATTTTGTTGCCAGAATTGAGTCCAGGCTTCCGGAAAAGAGTCCAATCGCTTTTGCTTTCCGGCTGGAAATCATTTCTCTTCCATTCCCGTAATAAAAACCACTACCATTATACTATTCTGCAACGCACTTAACTCACTAAGATAATTCTAATTCCTAAGTAGTCAAAGTCAAGAAAACTTCACCGGCTTATTTGGCGCCAAAACTCCTGAAAGCGTTGATTGTCGGGCATCAACCGACAGGCGGTTTCAATCGCCTGGCGGGCGGAATCCGGTTGGCCATCAATCCAATATAGTTGCGATAGGTTGTAAAACGCCACCGCATCGTCCGGCGCCATCCCACAGGCAATCTTCAACATTTCAATCGCCTGCTTGAGCTGTCCCCGCCGATAAAGTAGTAACCCCAGGTTTACATAAGCCGGCGGGTAATCAGGTTTTTTACGGATAATTTGCCAGTACAACTCCTCAGCCTCGTTAAATCGCCCCTTTTTTTGCAACAATGCCCCGAGATTAAGCGCCGGTCCAGCCGCTTCGGAATCAAGCGCCACCGCCTGCCGGAAAGCACGAATTGCGCCGCTGGTGTCGCCTTTAGCAAGTAGCGCGGTGCCGAGGTTGTAATAGCCGGGCCCATACATCGGCATCTCTTCTACCATCTTGGAAAACAACGGTATCTCGCCCTGCCAGAAACTCATTCTCTTAAATAACACCGGCAATCCGGCAGCACACCAGAGTAACACCAGCCCGGGCAAAATGCGCCCCAAACCCGTTTTTGCCTCCCGAAAATTTTCTAACAAAATTGTCAGCAACAGCGCCATCCCGACTCCGGGCAGATATAGCAGCCGTCCAGCAGGACCAAACTGAATACCCCAGGCAAAAGGCAAAAGTGTCCCGGTCACCCATAGCCAGCCCCAGAACACCAGACGAAAAGATTGCAACCTTATTATCATCAGTGGAATCAACAACCACACCAATCCAAAAATCCCAGATCCTAATAACCGGTCGCTGGCGGTAAACTGTCCCCAAAACAGCGGGGTGCGGAATGGAAACAGAAAAAAGGTCAACTGCCGACCAAAACTGTTCAGGCTCAGTAACGCTATTGACCTCCAATTCGTGACCAAACTGACTCCTAAAAAATTTTTCAGAACCCAAAACCGTGCCCCGAGATAAAACACCAGCACCGTTCCTAAGGTTATTAATAGCCCCCAGCGCTTTTCCGCCCCCTGGGCAGAAAGCAAAATCACCAATCCAACAACAATAAAAAACACCGCACTTTCTTTCGAAAAGATACCGAGCGCAAAACCGGCTGCGGCGAACAATAAACTTTTCCTTTCGCCTTTCCTTAGATAACTAAGGGCACCAAGCGCTGCAACAACCACACCCAGCGTTGCCCACAAATCGGTCCGGCCACTGATGTAAGCGACATTATCAACAAAAAGGGGCTGCAAACCAAATAAACCTCCGGCAACACCCGCAATCAATGCCTTCCGGCGCAACTGGAATAAGAACAGTGCAATTAGAAATGTAACTGCACCGTGCAGCAACACATTACTAAAATGAAACAATCCGGGTTTTAGACCAAAGAGCCGTCGTTCTAATTCGAGGGTAAAATTGACCCAGGGGCGATAATAAGGGTCCTGACCAAGATGGGTTTTGCTGTCATGCCAGAAACTGTGACCGAACGAAGTTAAGACACCACCTTTGCTATAAACAATTAGATTGACATCATCCCAGACAAACTGGTAGCGCAGCGTCGGGAGATACACGAAGACCGCGAGCAGCGCCGGGACAATTAAGTACCACCAATCTCGCCGGGGCCACTTCACGGCCGCTTCTTTTTTATCACCTGATACTCAACCAGTTCCTCACGCTGAAACAACTCAAACATCGTATCCCCGCGCTGCCAGCGCTGGATTTTCTCCCGTTTAACTGCACCCAATCCGGGCAAAAGCCATAGCGTCCGTTGAAAATCTACTTTATTGCTTTTTGTCTCCAGTTTATAACAATTCTGGAACTTGCCCGCCGGAACATCAACCGAGTCAACTGCCACAACCTCGGTCAACTCCCTCTCTGCCTCACTCTCATACCAGCGGTCTCCCACCCTTAAAGGCAGCCGCAGGTACAAAATCCGTTCCGGTTTACCTCCCCTACCAGGAACAATTTTGAATATCGTATCACCCCGGCGGTCATAAAAATAGACCGTTTTCTTTCCGGAATCAAGCGGCGCCTCAATGACCCAAACCTTACCTAATTGAGGCACATCCTTGAGTCCCATCACGGCCTCGGTTACCCGTACCTCAGTTTGCGCTGTCGTATCCCGGCCCGCAATCTTGTGTTCGTAGACCTTCATAATGCGCACCGCGCCCGGCACCAGCGGAAAGAAATCTAACCGCTGCCGGCGACAACCGACAAACAAAACCAGCGCGGTAATGAACAGTGTAAGCTTCCTCATACCATCAAGACTAACCTCCCTTGGCAATGTGTCAATAAAAATGGACTTACCGCTAACGGCAACACCGCGGTTGTTTCCTCTTAATCAGTCCCGGCGCCTTTAACTCTGCGGAAAGCGGCACGCTAAACCCGGTCGGGAAACTTTTCCCTTAAATAGTTGACGATTTCTTGCGTCGGCGTCCCCGGACCAAAAAGTTTACCACAACCGAGCCGGTAGAGTTGCTCCATATCTTCCTGCGGTATTATTCCCCCGCCGAACACCAGGATGTCGCCCCCGCCCTTCTCTTTGAGTAAACGCATCACTTCTGGGAAAAGTGTCATATGGGCACCGGATAGAATCGAAAGCCCCACGGCATCAACATCCTCTTGAATCGCCGCCTCCGCAATCATCTCTGGTGTCTGGTGTAAACCGGTGTAAATCACCTCAAACCCCGCATCGCGCAGTGCCCGCGCCACCACCTTGGATCCCCGGTCATGACCATCAAGTCCGGGCTTCGCAATCAGAACCCTCAGTTTTTTTGCCATTTTCACCTCCTAAAACATCGGTGGTTCGCTATAAGTACCGAATATTTCCTTCATTGCATTGCAGATTTCTCCTAATGTTGCATAAGCCCGCACCGCCTCAAGAATCGGGTACATAACATTGTCCTTGCCGGCGCAGGCGTCTTTTAAATCTTTTAGCGTACGCTGAACCCGGGCATTATCCCGGCGCTGCCGTAATCGCGCCAGCCGTTCGCACTGCTCTTTCTCCACTTCGGGTTCAATTTTAAGAATCGGAATTTCCAGTTTCTCGTCTTCCAGCACATACTTATTGACCCCAACCACCGTCCGGACATTTTCATCGACCGCCTTCTGGTAACGGTAAGCGGCTTCGGCGATCTCGCGCTGGGGGAAACCCTGTTCAATCGCCTTCACCATACCACCCAGCGCATCAATCTTCGCAAAATAGTCATAAGCCTGCCGCTCCATTTGATTCGTAAGGTGCTCAAGATAGTAAGACCCCCCCAGCGGGTCAATCACATTTACCACTCCGGTCTCCTCGGCGATAATCTGCTGCGTCCGGAGGGCAATTAAAACCGCCTTCTCGGTGGGCAGTGCCCAGGTTTCGTCCATCGAGTTGGTGTGCAAACTCTGGGTCCCCCCCAGCACCGCTGCCAGCGCCTGAAAAGCGGTCCGGACAATGTTATTTTCCGGTTGCTGTGCCGTCAGGGTGCAACCCGCGGTCTGGGTGTGAAACCGCAAAAGCCACGATTCGGGCTTTTTTGCCTTAAAGGTTTCCCGCATCTCCCTTGCCCAGATGCGTCGTGCCGCCCGAAATTTGGCAATCTCCTCAAAGAAGTCAAGGTGCGAGTTAAAGAAGAAAGAAAGCCGGGGCGCAAACGAATCCACATCCAGCCCGGCTTTGATACCCGCCTCCACATAGGTCATCCCATCTTTCAGTGTAAACGCCAGTTCCTGGACCGCGGTTGAACCCGCCTCCCGGATGTGGTAACCGGATATTGAAATCGTATTCCATTTTGGTACCCGCTCGGCGCCAAATGCCATTATGTCGGTGATGATGCGCAAACTGGGCTCGGGCGGGAAAAGCCAGGACTTCTGGGCGATGTACTCCTTTAAAATGTCATTCTGAATTGTCCCGCGCAACTTCTCACTCGGAACCCCCTGCTTCTCGGCCGCGACAATATAAAACGCCCAGAGCACCGCTGCCGGACCATTGATGGTCATTGAAGTAGAAACTTCACCCAGCGGAATGCCGTCAAACAGCGTCTCCATATCTTCCAAAGACGAGACAGCAACACCGCATTTCCCAACCTCGCCGCGCGCCATCGGGTCGTCAGAGTCACGCCCGTAAAGCGTCGGAAAATCAAACGCGACCGAAAGCCCGGTTTCACCGTGGGCTAAAAGAAATTTATATCGGGCGTTGGTCTGGCGCGCGGTTCCGAACCCAGAAAACTGTCGCATCGTCCATAACCGACCGCGATACATATTATGCCTGATGCCGCGGGTAAACGGATATTCGCCCGGAAATCCCAAATCGCGTAAATAGTCTAAATCCTTTATGTCCGCTGGGGTATAAATAATATCCACCGGCACCCCCGACACGGTCTGAAACCGGTTCGGCTCTCCCTTGTCAACACACCCCTCCCAGCGTGCCTTCTCCTCTCTTATCCTCTCCCAATCGTCATGAGCCATTCAACACCTCCTTTCCTCAAATCTTGCTTCGCTCAATTACCTTATTCATTTTTATTTAAAACACCTTTTCCAGACCGCCTCAGCGGCTTGATAAGGAGAAATTTTCCGTTCCGCCACTTCAATCAGCAGTTTATCGATAAAGCGGACAACTTCGGGCTGGGACAAAAACTCCTGGCGCAACTTCTCCTCGACAATTCGCTCGATCTCCATCCGGAGCGCCTGCCGACGCCGCGCTGCCAGGAGGTCGGTTCGCTCCTGATGCTGCCGGTGGCTGATTACCCCCTGTAATAGCTCGTCAACGCCGGCGCCCGTTGTGGCGATTGTCTTCACCACCGGCGGAAACCAGCCGTCATTTTTCGCCCGCATCTCAAGCATCGCCCGAATTTCGAGAGCCATCCGGTCCGCGCCCTCCCGGTCACTCTTATTTACACAGTAAATTTCGCCAATCTCCATCAAACCAGCTTTCAGCGTCTGAATCGCATCGCCCGACTCCGGGACCAGCACAACCACCGTCGAATCCGCCGCCTCAGCGATATCCAATTCCATCTGGCCCACGCCAACGGTCTCAATTATCAGATAATTCTTCCCGAACGCATCGAGCACATCACACACCTCTTTTGTCTTCCGTGCCAACCCACCTAAACTGCCCCGGGTTGCCATTGAACGAATGTACACCCCGGGGTCGGTAAAAAGTCCGCCCATTCGAACCCGGTCACCCAGCACCGCCCCACCCGAAAAAGGCGAAGTCGGATCAACCGCAACAATCCCGACCGTTTCCCCGCTGCGGCGCAACGCCAGTGCCAACTTCTCCACCAGCGTGCTCTTACCCGCGCCTGGCGGTCCGGTGATACCAATCCGATATGCCCTGCCCATTAAAGGATAAAGCCGATTCAGAAGTAAAGCCCCTTCGGGCAGATTGTTTTCCACAAGCGAAATTATCTGTCCGCAGGCACGGCGGTCGCCACTGCGAAAACGGGTGATAAGCGCATCAATGGTCGATTCCGACACGATTCACAACCCCCTTTTGAAACGGGTGTTTAATCTCGCGCACCTCACTTACCAAATCCGCAGCCGCAATTAACTCCGGCGGGGCATTCCTGCCGGTCAAAACCAGTTCCACCTCCTGGGGGCACTCCTTGACCAACTGTAACACCTCGCCCAACGAAAGCAACCCATAATCTATTGCCACATTGACCTCATCCAGAATCACCATGTGATACCTACCCCCTCTTATCGCCACTTGCGCAAACTCCAGCCCCTCTTTCGCCAACCGGACATCCTCCTCATCAGGACTGCCCCTTTTAACAAAGGTCTTCAATCCGAACTGATGCAATTCAATCCCGGGAACAAACCTTACCGCCTTGACTTCGCCATATTCCGGGTCACCCTTCATAAATTGGACAATTAACACCCGCCAGTTATGACCGGCGGCGCGCAAAGCCAGCCCTAATGCTGCGGTCGTTTTCCCCTTTCCATTGCCGGTGTAGATTTCAATCACAACCTGATTCTATGAAAAGTACAATTTTCAGTCAACCCTGAATTGTCGAAGAACTTTCAATTGACATCCGGATTGAAATCCGGACCCAGTTTTGCCTTAAAGAGCAGATTCAGCAGCGCATTCCAGGTTTTGAAATAGAACACCTCCCGGGCAATCGGCGCATTGACAAGATTTTCCGCCACCGCGCCATTAGGACCCTGGGACTCAACAATCAATCTGAGTATCATATGGGCGATTACCACCCCGGCACCAAAACCCCAGACAAATCCAAAGAAACCGTCTAACGACTCAAAAGTCCAGCCCGTCAAACCAAAAAGCCACCGGGCAAAAATAAAACCGATGACCGCAAACACAATAAAAAGAACCACCATCATCACCAGCCGCTGTACCCCTATCAACTCAGCAAGCGAACCCGAAAGATTAACCGCCCCAACCGCCGCAACAACCAAACCACCCAACTCAAACAGTGTCAACCCCATCCCCCCGGCTTTACTTGTCCTTACGGTCTGGATTATCGCCACTCCTAAAACAACCCCTAACGCCATCCAGTCATACCAAAACATCTTTCCTCCTCTTAAAAATCAGTCAATATCAAACTCATCACTTTCCCCGATATCACTTTCATCGCCCAGTTCCTCATCGAGATCGCTCAAACCCTCGCCAAAATCTTCACTCTCATCTATATCCTCATCCCCGATACCCTCATCAAAATCCACTTCGCTCTTTGACCCCCCGACAACCGTAAACCGGCCAAAAATCTGGTGCACCCTTCTCCCACCACAATTGGGGCAAACCGGTTTCAGACCCGCCTCCTTCTCTGCCAGAGTGGCGACAATGTCAAACTTATGACCGCAATCGTCACAACTGTACTCATAAACCGGCATATAGCGCCTCCTTATCTGTTGTTACTTATATAATTCTATTATCCAAAAGCGGTCGCTCTGTCAATATATTCTCACTACCCTCTGGTCAACATAACTCGGAAATGGGTCCGGAAACACATCCGCTATTCATTTCCGGGATTCAGGCGTTAACCCGCTTACCAATTCACACCACGCCTCACCCGGAAAACCACTCCCGGAACCGTTCCCTGAGCCGTTCCCCGACTCAAATACAGACCGGCTCTCACAGTAACACCCCCAACCCCTATCCCGACGCTATCAGAAGTAGTACCAGGTTTAACATTAACCGCAACCTGCCCTGCTAATTTGTTGATTCATAACGGGTTAAAATAACCAACGGCGTGTCATGTAGATAACCTTTTGACATATTCGGCGCTAACTACCAATACAACAAACCTGCTCTGTTCATCAAACTGCCGTGTAAAATAGATAAAAGCCCCTTATTTCTTTCTCTTTCCTAAATTTTCTCCAACATAATTCGCCCGACGGCACCGGTTTTCTTCAACCGCCGCGCCCGCCTTTTTGCTACCCCCTAATAATAACGCCTTAACTACTTAGATTCTTCGCTTGACACTTAATTAATTCCACCTTATACTACAAAACCTTTAATAAAAAGAATTTAATTAAAAAAATCAAAGGAGGATAAATGGCAGCTGAACCGAACTTTTACGAGCCACCAAAGGAGTTGGCAGAACACTCCAATGTGATGGCATTTATGAAGAAGCACGGCATCAAGACGCTGGACGAACTCTTGGAGCGGGCGCGCGACCTTGAATGGTACTGGGGTGAAATGGCAAAGGAACTGGAATGGTTTCAACCCTGGGAAAAAGTTCTTGATGAGTCCCAGGCTCCTTTCTACAAGTGGTTTATCGGTGGCAAATTCAACATCGTCAGCAACTGTGTTGACCGGCATATGAAAACCGGGGTCAAAGACAAAATCGCCTACATCTACCATTCGGAACCAGGCGAAGTGGAAAAGTGGACCTATGCCCGACTTTATAAAGAGGTCAACAAACTGGCAAACGCCCTCCAGCGTCATGGTGTGAAAAAGGGTGACCGGGTAACAATATTTATGCCGATGATTCCCCAGTTACCAGTGGCGATGCTTGCCTGTGCCAAAATTGGGGCGATTCATTCGGTAGTTTTCTCTGGCTTTTCCTCCGCTTCGCTGCGTGACCGGATTCAAGACGCCGAGGCGAAGGTTTTGATAACCGCCGACGGTGCTTATCGCCGGGGAAAACTCGTCACCCTGAAAGCAAACGCTGACCCGGCACTTGCCGAATCGCCCTCCATTGAACACTGCATAGTATTTAAGCGCGCCGGTAATCCGGTTGATATGAAACCGGGCCGCGACCTCTGGTGGCACGAAATCACCGCAAACGAATCAGAAGAGTGCCCAACCGAGCCGCTCGATGCCGAGGATATGCTTTATATCCTCTACACTTCAGGCACGACCGGCAAACCCAAAGGTGTTGTTCACGTCCATGGCGGCTATGCGGTTGGCACATACACGACATTGAAGTTTGTATTTGACATTAAACCCGATGACATCTACTGGTGTGCCGCTGACATCGGCTGGGTCACAGGCCATTCTTACATCGTCTATGCACCGTTGATGTTAGGTGCCACCTCTATTCTCTATGAGGGCGCGCCCGACTATCCGGCACCAGACCGCTGGTGGTCAATCATCGAAAAGGAAAAGGTGACGATTCTTTACACATCACCGACCGCCATCAGAATGTTTATGCGCTTTGGTGAAGAGTATCCGGCAAAGCACAACCTTTCCTCCTTGCGGCTTCTCGGTTCGGTCGGCGAACCCATCAACCCTGAGGCGTGGCGCTGGTACCGCAAAAACATCGGCGGCGATAAACTTCAGATTATGGACACCTGGTGGCAAACTGAAACCGGTTCGTTCGTAATCTCTCCCTTGCCCATCACGCCATTAAAACCCGGCTCAGCAACAAAACCGCTGCCAGGATTTTCTGCCGATGTGGTTAACCAGGATGGCAATCCAGTAAAACCAAACGAAAATGGTTTTGCGGTTATCCTTCGGCCCTGGCCCTCAATGCTTCGCACCCTATACAAAGACCCGGACCGTTATGTTCAATCCTACTGGTCCCGGTTCACGGGCAAATACCTTACCGGTGACTCCTGCACCAGGGATGAAGATGGCTACTTCTGGTTCCGAGGCCGCGCCGATGAGGTACTCAATGTTGCCGGGCACCGACTCGGCACCGCCGAAATTGAGTCGGCACTCGTTGCCCATCCTGCGGTCGCCGAAGCGGCTGTCATCGGTATCCCGGACGAAATCAAAGGCGATGTGCCAAAGGCTTATGTAACCCTGAAAGTCGGGTTCCAGCCCAGCGATGCCCTTGTTGAAGAACTGAAGAAATGGGTTGCTCAGGAAATCGGACCCATTGCCCGACCGGAATCCATCGAGTTCCGGGACAAACTGCCCAAAACCCGTTCGGGTAAAATAATGCGTCGCCTGCTTAAAGCCGAAGCGCTGGGTAAGCCGGTCGGCGACATCTCAACCTTAGATGAGTAGCACCGAAACCGGGGCGTCCAGAATTCTGGACGCCCCGGTCCAATTCCCGCAAAATTCAAAAGGAGGTCGTTTGTGAGTGAAAATAAAAGTTTCAATCGCTGGTTAATAGTCATCGGCGCAATCCTGATTCAACTCTGCCTCGGTGCCATCTATGCCTGGAGTGTGTTTCGTAAACCGCTTGAAACCAGTTTGCATATCACCGCGACCCAGGCTTCCCTTCCATTTTCGTTCGTCCTCATCTTCTTCGCCCTGGCAACGGTTATCGGTGGTCGCCTTCAGGACAAATTTGGTCCCCGAGTTGTCGCTATTATTGGCGGTATTTTGCTCGCCGCCGGTATGATTCTTGCAAGTTTTGCCCAGAACATCGAAATGCTCATCGTTGCCTACGGTGTCGTTTCCGGTATCGGTATCGGTTTTGCCTATGTCTGCCCCATTTCTGCGGGGGTCAAATGGTTTCCGGACAAAAGAGGATTAATAACCGGTTTGGCGGTCGCCGGTTTTGGCGCCGGAGCCCTGATTGTCGGACCACTTGCCCGGGCGATGATTGACCGCATCGGTCCGTTTCTAACCTTTCGCTATCTCGGCATCGCCTATTTTGTTTTAATTATTATTGGTGCCCTGATTTTAAGAAACCCGCCTCTTGGTTATCGTCCGGCGGGCTGGAATCCTCAAACCGCAACCCGAACTACACAAACCAGCGACTTCTCGGCCGGTCAAATGATAAAGACGGCTCAGTTCTGGTTTATCTGGTTGACCTATTTTGCCGGGTGTGCTGCCGGATTGATGATTATCGGTCAAACATCACCGATCGCGCAGGAGTTGGCTCGTTTTAGCAAAGAAACCGCCGCTATCGGTGTCAGTGTGCTTGCCATTTTTAACACCCTCGGCAGAATCTTCTGGGGAAGAGTATCCGACAGCATCGGCCGAACCCGTGCCCTATCGTTGATGTTTCTCATCAATACCGTGGCGATACTTGGCTACTTCTTAATTCCCTCACTACCGGCAATTTTCTGGCTCGGGATTGCTCTGGTCGGTTCCAGTTTCGGCGGCTACCTCGCAATCTACCCGGCAGTCACCGCCGACTACTACGGAACAAAAAATTCTGGAATCAACTACGGTTTGGTTTTCACCGCTTACGGTGTCGGTGGTTTACTTTCCAATATCTTTGCCCCGCGGATGAAAGAGATTACCGGCAACTACAATGCGGCATTCATCGTCACCGCCCTGCTCTGCCTGCTTGCCGCCATCATCGTTTTTTGGTTATTAAAAGCGCCGAGCCCGCGGTCAAAACCAACCACTTAACCTGAAAGGAGTTGCAAAATGAAAAAACTGTCGCCGGTTGAAATCGAAGCTCTAATTGCTAAAGCCAAAAAGCCGGCGGAAGATGCGATGAAGTTACATCCCTTCTATCGCGGCAAAATCCAGATTGTGCCCAAGTGCTGTGTCCGAGATTTTAACGACTTCGCCATCTGGTATACGCCGGGTGTCGCGGCACCCTGCAAAGCCATCCAGCAAGATGTCAACCAATCGTTCATCCACACCAACCGGGCAAATACCATCTGCGTCCTGACCGACGGCACCAGAGTTCTGGGATTGGGTGACATCGGACCCGAGGCGTCAATGCCGGTGATGGAAGGCAAGGCGCTACTATTCAAATACCTCGGCGGGGTTGACGCCGTCCCGATTGCGCTCCGCACTAAAGACCCGGACGAATTCATCCGTACCGCCAAACTGCTTGAACCATCCTTCGGAGGTTTTAACCTCGAAGACATCGCCCAGCCCAAATGCTTCCGGATACTCGATACGCTGCGTGCCGAGTTAGATGTCCCGGTCTGGCATGATGACCAGCAGGGCACCGCTGCCGTTACATATGCCGGTCTGGTCAACGCCCTGAAAATCGTCGGCAAAGACATCAAAAAGGTAAAGGTCGCGATGCTGGGCGCCGGCGCCTCGAACATCGCTATCGCCCGAGTTATCATCAAAGGTGGTGTCACGCCTGGTAACATCATAATGTGTGACTCCAAAGGCACTCTCCACAAAGGGCGCACCGAACTTCAGGAACAGTTCAAGGAAAAGTGGCATATGTGTCAGATTTCCAACGATGAAAATGTTCGGGGAACAATTGCCGATGCGATGAAAGGCGCCGATGTCCTCATCGCCCTTTCAACACCAGGTCCTGGCGTTGTTAAACCAGAATGGATTAAAGCGATGGCTAAAGACCCCATCGTCTTCGTCTGCGCCAACCCCATTCCCGAAATCTGGCCCTGGGAGGCGATTGAAGCCGGTGCCCGGGTTGTTGCCACCGGCCGAAGCGACTTCCCCAACCAAGTTAACAATTCGCTCGGTTTCCCGGGCATCTTCCGCGGTGCCCTTGATGTAAACGCCCGCACCATCACCGATGAGATGTGTATTGCCGCAGCACTGGAACTTGCCCGCGTCGCTGAGGACCGGGGATTACGCGAAGACTACCTGATTCCTACAATGGACGACTGGGAGGTGTTTCCGAGAGAAGCTGTTGCTGTCGGAATGAAGGCGATTGAGCAGGGTGTTGCCCGAATTACGATGACGCGCGAACAGTTGTTGAAGACCGCTACCGAAAAAATCAAACAGGCACGCGAAATGACCCAGTGGCTGATGAAAGAAAGTTTTATCCTGCCCGCACCGGCTTAAATTGATAGATTGTCCGGGAGTTTAATCTAGCCGGTCTTCTTGAGGCACCTCATAGTTAGGTGCCTCTTTAATTATTGTGACGCTGTGCGGATGGCTTTCGCGCAATCCTGCATTGGTAATTCGCACAAACTTTGCCCGATTTTGAAATTCGGTGATGTTGCGGGCGCCACAAAATCCCATTGAAGCACGCACCCCTCCTTCCAGTTGAAAAAGAACATCACGCACACTACCCCGGTAAGGCACCCGGCCCACGATGCCTTGTGGCACGAGCTCAACGCCGCTTTCCTGAAAATATCGGTCTGCCGAACCCCGGTGCATCGCATCAATCGAACCCATCCCCCGATAAACTTTATATCTTCGACCTTCAAGTAAAACATCTTCACCAGGGCTCTCATCGGTGCCGGCAAGCAAATTACCCATCATCACCGATGACGCCCCTGCCGCCAGCGCCTTGGCAACATCGCCGGAAAATCTTATGCCGCCATCAGCAATTAACGGTATCCGATAACGCCGCAATGCTGCGGCACAGTCCATAATCGCCGAAAGTTGCGGAACACCAACCCCGGCAACAACCCGAGTTGTACAGATAGACCCGGGACCGATACCGACCTTTACCGCCGAGACACCGCATTTCGCCAAAGCAATCGCCCCTTCCGCGGTAGCAACATTGCCGGCGACGATTTCCAGCTGGGGAAAAAGGCGGCGCAATTTCTTTGCTGTTTCCAGCACCCGTGATTGATGTCCATGCGCCGTATCAATAACAATCGCATCGACTTCAGCGGCAACCAGCGCTCGCGCCCGCTCCAAGGCTTCTTTACCGGTGCCCACCGCAGCAGCACAGCGCAAACGCTGTTTGCTATCCACTGTCGCATACGGGTGCTCAACCCTTTTAAGGATATCTTTGGCGGTAATCAAACCTTTTAGCCTTCCTTGCCGGTCAACTATCGGCAACTTTTCCAAACGGTTTTTCTTGAGAATCTCCTTTGCCCGCTTTAACCCAATTCCCTCCGGTGCCGTAACCAGCCCATCGCTCGTCATCACGGTTCGTACGGGTTTTTCTCCGTCATCTTCAAAGAGTAGGTCGCGTCGAGTGACGATACCTATCAACCTACCTTCATCATCAACAACTGGTAAACCGGAAATATTATGACGAGCAAACAAATCGCGCACCTCGGCAACCGTTCGCTCCGGGGTTATAGAAAACGGATTGGCAATCATCGAACTCTCAGCTCGCTTGACCTTTGCCACCTCCGCTGCTTGCTGTTCAATCGTCATATTCTTGTGAATAACTCCTATGCCACCAGCCCGCGCCATCGCAATCGCCATTTTCGCTTCAGTAACCGTATCCATCGCCGCACTCACCAGTGGTAGATGTAAGGTTATCCCTTTACTGAAGCGGGAACTGATATCAACCTCTGCCGGCAGCACATAAGAACGCTGCGGCACAAGTAAAACATCGTCAAAAGTCAAAGCCTCTTTCATCTAATATATTTTATATTATAACCGATTTTTCAAAGCCTTAATAAAGGCAAGTTCGGTTCTTATTTCCTCAACTTTTGGACCGGACCCCTTCTCTTTTTTGAGCAACTCGTTGTACACCTTTTCCGCCTTATCCAACGCCCCTGCTTGTCGGTAGCATCGACCAGCCTGCATCATTCCTTCAAAACCCAGCGGTGATTGAGCAAATTGCCGATAAACTTTTTCGTAGAGAGCCGCCGCTTTAAGATAGTTGCCCTGCTTCTCTTCGCACAACGCTAAACCCATTAACGCCGCCGGATTTAGAACCGGGTCTCGACCCGATTTCTTCAAAAAGATATTAAACTCGCGCTTTGCCTCAGCAACGCGCGGCGGCTGCTGGCGAAGATAAAGACTGCCGAGATAGTAATGAGCTTTTACCCCGGCGTAATCACGGCCAAATTTTGCCGCCAGTTCCTTCAGCGCCTGCTCAGCGTACTCATTATTATTCTGAAAATAATTTCCCAGTGCATCCATTAGCCGCAATTCAGCCTCGGCGTTTATCCCCGGTTTCGGTCGATTCTTAAGTAACAAAATCACACCGACAATTACCAGCAACCCGAGCGCAACCCCAATCCAAAACCGCTTGGGGTCTGCGTAGTAGAACTCCGCAACCTTTTCAACCGTTTGTTGGAACTTGTCCTCTTTAAGTTCCTCTTTACCCACGCGGTGCCTTATTCTCACTATTAATTTCTCCTTTCTACCCCTGGCCCGATTCGAACGGGCGACCTGCGGTTTAGGAAACCGCCGCTCTATCCTCCTGAGCTACAGGGGTTAATAAAACATTATAAATTGCATTTATCGAGTGTCAAGGAAACAGATTTGCTTAAACTTGACTTGGTATATATTTAGATTACCCTATTCTGATGGGTATCAGCACATTTTTCCACAGCATAACCGAGCGCTTCACTAACGACATCGCTATCGACCTCGGCACCTCTTCAACACTGATTTATGTTCGTGGTAAAGGCATTGAATTACGCGAACCATCAATTGTTGCGGTCGATGAAATTACCCACGAAGTGGTTGCTGTCGGCAGTGAAGCCAAACGTATGCTGGGTCGAACACCCGAAGGGGTTCGTGCGGTTCGTCCCATGAAGGATGGCGTAATCGCCGATTTTGGGATGGTAGAAATAATGCTGAAGAGCTTCATCGGTATGGTCCAGCGCAAAAAACTGTTTGTCCGTCCCCGGGTGATAATTTGTGTCCCATCGGGAATTACCGAAGTAGAAAAAAGGGCGGTACGGGATTCGGTGGAAGCCTCCGGGGCCCGCGAAATATACCTGGTATCTGAACCAATTGCTGCGGCGATTGGTGTTGGACTGCCGGTTGATGCACCCACCGGCAATATGGTCATCGACATTGGCGGTGGCACAACTGAGATTGCCGTCGTTGCACTCTCCGGAATAGTAAATGCGGCGTCGATTCGTGTCGCTGGGGATGAAATGGACGAAGCAATCATCAACTACATCAAAAAGAACTACAACCTAATTATCGGTGAACAGACTGCGGAAAATATCAAAATTGCCATCGGTTCCGCTTACGCCACCGGTACCGAAGAAACAATGGAAGTAAAAGGCCGTGACCTTGTTTCAGGCATCCCGAAAACAATCCGTATCACTTCAACCAAAGTCCGCGAGTCACTTGAAGAACCGGTTTCTTTAATTGTTGATGCGGTGCGACTGGCACTGGAAAAAACCCCGCCGGAACTGGCTGCGGATATCGTTGACCGGGGTATTTATATGTGTGGTGGTGGCGCCCTTTTGCGCGGGCTTGACCTGTTAGTTAAAGAAGAAACCAACCTTCCAGTGTATGTGGCGGAAAATCCTATTGAAAGCGTCGTTAGGGGTGCTGGCCGCATTCTCGAAAATATCGGCGCCAACGAAAAATTAATTCTCCGCACCAAATAGCAAAACCGGTGCTCGCTAACCCTAACACCTGAAATGTCGCCCCCAGACAGAATTAACTCCTGGCAAGACCGCATTTCCTGGGGGCTATTGCTCATCTCGTTGGTAGTTTACCTTCTGCCCCACAATACCAAAATAAGAATCGCCCCTCACTTCGCCACAATCCTCTTGTCGCCTTTGCGTGGTATTGCCGCTCTCCGCACAACAATCGCAACCATCAACAATGACAATGCTCGTTTAGCACGGCTGGCGGCGGAACTGGCGCTCGAAAATGCCCGATTAAAACACTTCCTGAATCTCCCGGAAAGTACTATAGCGATTCCCGCCAATTCACTGCGGTTGATAAGGGCCCGAGTAATTGCCCGCGACATCACCACCCTGAAAAGATTTTTCACTATTACCCGCGGCGCAGACGATGGTGTTCAAATCGGTTCACCTGTAATCGTCCCGGAAGGTGTTGTCGGACGTGTCATCATGGTTACCCCACACCAGGCATTGGTCCAGACAATTTTTGAGCCCGACTTCCGCGTAGCGGTGATGAATGCGCGCACCCGGGAAATAGCCCTTGCCCATCCTGACCAAAAAGAAAAACTAATCCTTGATTATGTCAATAAAAACGCCGATTTCCGAATTGGTGATACCATTGTTACATCGGGACTGGGCGGCATTTTTCCTAAAGGCTTGCGTCTCGGGGTCGTTGTTGACACCCCGGAACAACCTAATGCACTCTTTAAACTGGTATACGTTAAACCGTTCATAAACATTATGCTCATCGAACAGGTATTCGTTATCATTCCAACCTTCCCGCTACAGGATAATTGGCTTGACAACCTTCAACCATCCGAAACAAAGATACCGGAGTAAATGATGCGCCAGTTCTTCGCATGTGTTTTCATCTATCTCCTGTTTGTATTCCAGAGCACCTTGTTTCCAGTGGGACCCCAGTTTGTCCTTCTGGCCCTGATTGTATTCGCCCTCTATGAAACCCCTCTCATCGCCACCCTTCTTGGTATCTGGGCTGGCTTCTGTCTCGACCTTACCACCCCAACGACACTCGGTGTTCAAATGTTAACATTAGGAGGTATCGGCTACGGCATTGCTGTGGTGCGCAACCTATTTTACCGCAACCGCTGGCATAATCTCCTTTTTACCTTTACTGGATTACTTCTCCAGCGCGTTTTGTACTACTTTGTAGATAAAAATCCTTTTAACATTAACACGCTGCTGATTACAACAATCCTAACACTTACCCTGGCTCCCTTTGCCGAACCGGCAGTTGTAGCGCTTTTCTATCGTCATTCAAAAAAATGAAGAACCGTTTAAAAAGATTAACCAGCATTATCGTCATCTTGTTTGGCATCTTAAGCCTGCGCCTATCATATCTGCAACTTATCCGCGGTGCCCGTTACGCCCGGTTAAGCGACCGTAATCGGATTCGTAAAATTGTATTACCGGCACCGCGCGGTCGTATCTATGACCGTAATGGCGTTCTCCTTGCCGATACCCGACCTTCATTCACAGTTACCGTAATCCCAACTGAAACAAACGATAGCGCTCTAACCCTGCTTGCCAGTCTTATTAACCTGCCATTTGCTGAACTCAAACGGCGCCTGGAACCAATCGTTGCCTTCCCTTCACCAGTTACAATTTATCGCAATGCCGACCCAACAATTGTCGCCCGAATCCAGGAAAACAACTTTCGCCTCCCTGGCGTACTGATCCGCATTGACCCGGTTCGTAATTACCCCTACCATGAGCTTTACTCTCATACAATCGGTCATCTGGGCGAGGTCACGGAAGAAGAACTCGCTAAAGATTCCACTTACCGTCGTCTCGATTTCGTCGGTCGAACTGGTGTCGAAGCCAGTTATGAAAAAGTTTTGCGTGGCAAAGATGGTTATGAATTTGTTGAAGTCGATGCCCGAGGCAGAGAAATCGGTCCTTTAGCCGAAAAAAGACCAGAACCCCCAGTCCCCGGCAAAGATATCTATCTGACTATTGATCACCGTCTTCAAAAGCTTGCGGATGAACTTACTAAAAGCTATGACCGAGCCGCGGTTCTAGGCATTTCGGTTAAAAATGGCGCAATCATCTGCCTTTTGTCTCGCCCCCAGTTTGACCCGAACATTTTCTTTTCGACCATAAATCCGTCATTTTGGAAAAACCTCGTCAACAACCCTTCTAAACCGTTTTATAACCGGGCAATTTCTTCAGGTTATCCTCCCGGTAGCACATTTAAACCAGTGGTGGCACTCGCTGCACTTAAAGACCGGATTGTCACGCCCGCCACAACCCTATTACCCTGTACCGGGACATTCCGGTACGGCAACCGCACATTCAAATGCTGGTCTACCCACGGCACACTCAATTTACTTGGTGCTATCGAGCAATCGTGCAATGTTTACTTTTACCAGCTTGGATTGCGCCTCAGTATTGATAGTCTGACAGAGTTTTGTCGGCGCTTGGGTTTGGGTAAACGTACAGGAATTGACATCCCGGGAGAAAGTCCGGGAAATCTTCCTTCTCGGGAGTATCTCGACCGCCGCTATGGAAAAGGTAAATGGACCCGGGGCACAATGCTAAACTTTGCCATCGGTCAGGGGGAAATTATGCTAACTCCTCTGCAACTGGCAACACTATACTGCTGCATCGCCAACGAAGGTTATTATTATCGCCCCTTTCTTGTTTCCCGAATCGATTCGGCCGGTATCCGGGTAAAGAGTACCCAACCCACCCGCATCGATGTCTCGATAAACAAACAGGACATAGTGCAGGTGAAAAAAGCACTAACCCGGGTCGTTCAGTTCGGCACCGGTCGTGCTGCACGACACAGCGAAATCACCATCGCCGGCAAAACTGGCACTGCCCAAAACCCACCCCGGCCAGACCATGCCTGGTTTGTTGGCTATGCACCGGCTGAAGCCCCAGAAGTTGTTTTCGCTGTTTTAGTAGAAAATGCCGGTCACGGTGGAACTGTTGCCGCACCAATTGTTGGTGAACTGATTCGTGCCTATTTTTCTTCATATGACGAATAATCGGCGGAGATTCGACATTCCCTTACTTGCTCTTACTTTAACTTTAATCACAATTGGTCTTCTTGCTATCTATTCTGCAGGAGGGAGCCGGTATCTTCTACGCCAGCTGATATTTGTCCCCATCGCCCTTTTGGGGATTTTTTTGTTCTTCCTGCTCCCACGCCGCATCCTATACGGTTCAACTGAATTACTTTATGCCTTAACTCTACTTCTCCTAATTGCTGTGTTATTCTTGGGAACCGGACCTGGTGCCCGACGCTGGTTTCAAATCAGTTCATTTTCCTTACAACCCTCGGAGTTCGCAAAAATCACCGTTACCCTGATGCTCGCCAAATATTTAAGTTACAAACGTGAAATTAAACCAAACTTTACCAGCCTTGCAGGACCGACATTGATAATGGTGATTCCCCTTTTGCTCATCCTGCTCGAACCTGACCTCAGCACCGCCCTCTGCCTGGTGCCGCCTTTTGCTGCGATGCTCTACTGGCAGGGATTAAGACCATTACACATTTTACTGCTCTTTATGCCCTTCCTTTCTTTTGCCGCCGGCTTTTCGCTTTATCTGTGGGTTCCCTTCTTTGTATTCCTTGCTGTTGTCGTGTTCCTTCGAATGCGGTTCTTTCGGGCAATAGCGGCACTCGCCACCGCCGCGGTATTTGGTCTTCTTTCCCCGGTTGTTCTTTCCATGCTTAAAGATTACCAGCGAACCCGTGTTATCAGTTTTTTCGCACCGTGGTTTGACCCCCATGGGATGGGCTGGAACGCAATCCAATCGCAGATTGCCATCGGTTCAGGAAGACTCTTGGGAAAGGGATTCCTTCACGGTACCCAAAAAAGGCTGGGCTTTCTTCCTAATCGTCATACCGATTTCATCTTCTCCGCCATTGCTGAAGAAACCGGTTTTATCGGCTCTTTGCTTCTGCTACTCGTCATCGGCTTTTTAATCCGGCGTATCCTTCTTATCGCCTCCAACAGTCGGGACCAAAATGCAAGTCTCATAGCCATCGGTTTCGCTTCAATTCTCTGTTACCAGGGATTTGTCAACATCGGAATGTTACTCGGGCTTTTGCCCATCACCGGCGTTACCCTGCCTTTTATCAGTTATGGTGGCTCTTCGCTTCTAACCTGCTGTCTTATGATTGGCCTTGTCCTCAACATCTCCGCCCAACCGGAGTAGAAATGACCGACATCAAATCCTTCACCCTTGAACAACTCATTCAATATGGGGAAAAGTGCGGTTGGGAAAAATATCGCGCCCGCCAACTGTTTCTCTGGCTGTACCAAAAAAATGCCACCAGTTTTGACGAAATGACCAACTTGAGCAAAAATTTTCGTCAGGAACTCAGTAAACAGTTTTACATCAGCCACCTTTGCCCAATCCGTATCCTATCCAGTCCTGATTCAACAGTTAAACTCACCTTTGCTCTGCAGGACGACAACATAATTGAGTCCGTGCTGCTTTTCGACCAGAACCGCCGCACAGTCTGTGTTTCTACCCAGGTTGGGTGTCCGTTAAACTGCCGGATTTGTGCCACCGCAAAACTCGGCTTCAAACGAAACCTTAAATGGTTTGAAATTGTCGAACAGATTCAGGCGTTGATCAAACAAACCAACACCATTCCAACTAATATTGTATTTATGGGAATGGGCGAACCCCTTCTCAACTTAGATGAAGTTCTCGAGGCGGTTAAAACTATAAACTCCGATTACGGGTTAAAAATCGGTGCCCGTCGTATCACCATTTCCACCGCTGGCATTCCTGATGGTATCTATCGCCTTGCCCAGTTCCCTCTTCAGATTCGACTCGCCGTGTCGCTCAACGCCACCAATGACCAAATCCGTTCGATGATTATGCCCATCAACAAACGTTACCCACTAAAAATTCTATTTGAAGCAATTCGCGCCTACTACACCCAAACCCACCGCCGAATCACCTTCGAGTATGTCCTGCTCGATGGTATCAATAACCTTCCCGAAGACATCTCAAGGCTTGTTCGTCTGCTCGAAGGCATCCCTTGTAAAATCAACCTGATTCCCTTCAACCCATTCCCCGGTTCGCCATTTAGACCGCCAACGCCGGCTGCTATCAAACGCTTTGCCCTTGCTCTTTATCCCCACCTGCCGATGGTTACCATCCGTAAAAGCAAAGGAGGCAAAATCTTAGCCGGTTGTGGCCAACTTGCTGGACAATTGAACATCCCATAACACTCATTACTTTATCATACTTAATCAGCAGTAATTTTAATTGTCTCTAACGTTGAACTGAAATCCAAAAGGTAATGGCTGTTGCGAGGCAAGCGCAGCGATTGTCCGCACCGTCTCCGCACTGCCAATGTCCGAAAAAACACACCGGTCGGCATCTTCCCACACACCAATTCCCAGCACCACTCCATCGAGAACAAGAACTGTCAAACCACGGCTTCTATCCCCTCCGGCGCGAACGACCGTCCGTAACTTCGGAACAATGGGCGGATCAAAAATCGGCTCGGCATTCAATTGTTGATTACCCGCCAGCAAGGTTTTGAGCACAACCCGTTTTGCCGCATCGCCCGCAACCGGCAGAGATTTACCCGAAGAGTACAAACTATCCGACCACACCGCATCCCAGATTTCTACCCTACCGGTACCAAAAAGCAGTGGCAAAGTTGGGTGGGGAAAAACCTCGTTCAACTTTACCTCGAATTTGCGGCAGGACAAAAACCCTAAAGAATTAAACCGGCATTCAACCCCAAGAAATTTTAATCGGTTCTGGATAATTGCCTGGGCTTTTTTTATTTTGAAAAAATTAACCGTACCCGATGCATCAATCAGCACCCTTGCGGCGGGAACAAAAGGGATTTTTATCCTGCCCGCGCGATTAAATCGTTCAAACCTCATATCCCATTCAGCACTCCTGTCATCGGCACAACAGTAGATTCGCAAAGGTAAACCTGATTTAGCATCTATCTCCAGTATCCCGGTAATGTGTTTTAAACCTGGTAGATCAAGAAGAGGGAGATTGGGCTTAAATTGATATCGAAACTGCCCTTTCTCTAACCCAAGATACTCTAGTTGGGCATTCTGCAACACCTGTTCAATCTGGTCAAAAATTTTAGTTTCTACCCCCCTTGGCATTTTTTGCCACCGACCGGCTTCCATTGCGAACTGCACATCACCTTTTGCCCTTAACTGTACCATTCTCTTTTCGTTTTCCCGTTCCCAGTAGCCATCCCATTTTTCCCTATCCGGACTATTGTATATGCCAGAATATCGAGCAGAAATAGTTGTTGGCCAATCGGTATGATAATAAAGTGAGAAACCGAAGGAACTGACCCGGGTCAGACTCTTCCAGATTTCCCGGTCGGCGCGTTCCGGTGCCAAATTTTGTCTGACTAACTTCGCACTGCATCCAAGAAAAAAAACAGTTATTCCGATCAGTGCGTGTTTTTTAAAAATCGTAGCCCAGCTCAAACAGAAACTTCCAGTTTTTATCATCCGTTAACGACAATGGTTTGGCAAAGTCCAGTTTCACATAGAAAAACCAAACTGGAATACGCAACCCTGCCCCGACGCCGAGTTTTAAGTCCTGCAATTGCTGCCCGTTCCAGATGCGCATACTGTCCCTTAAAATCATCCCGCCGTCGAGAAATGCCACACCCCTGATACCACGAATATCTATCGGCAGGGGAAAAGCAATATTCAACCGGTCGATAAAAGGATACCGCAACTCAAAGTTAAATAGCCCAATTCCTGGACCCTGCCTTTCGTAAAATTCACCCCATTTGTATCCCCGAACATCTTCCCCACCCAGATAGAAAGAACCGGATTGCCCAAAACCCATCGCGCCAACAACCCGACTGGCAAAGACAAACCTACCACCTAACCGTAAATAGTGACGAAAGTCAGCGGTCAGCATCTGATAGCGCCGGCTTGAAATACCGGGCAATGATGCCCCGGCTTCAACACGCGTGCGCACGCCCCGAACTGGACCAAACTGATCAGGCCAGTAGGTGTTGTCGAACACAAACGCCTCACTTCCATAAAACAGCCATTCCCGATAAATTGATTCTCGATACCAGGTTTCATCGTAACGCCAAACATCTACATCGCTCGCCATTCCCAGCAATCCTGTTTCAAATTTTGTAAACCGGTCCAGCGGACAACTGATTATCGCTCCGCCGCCGCGATTCACTCGCTCAACCACAAAATAACCCGGGTTGTAGTAAGGTGTTTCAAAAATTTGAAACAAGGTAAAGCCATAATCAACGCGCTTGGGTAGTAACCAGTATTGTAGAATCAAATTGGAGTTAAGGATGTCGCCATAAAGGTCGGTGTAAATCGCAAACCGATGGTTGCCCAAAATATCACTCATTTCAAGGTAAATTGTTCCGGCGAATCCTCCCCCGGTACCGGTACTGTAAGAAGCGGCTCCGGCAAGGTAGTCCAGTGCCAAACTGAACCCTACCGGTTTTACCCGTTCAAAGTCCAGACCGCTCCTTACGAACCGAACGGTATCCCCCGCCTCTGCTATCACTCCCGTATCAACAGGAATTTTCTCCAGCGGGTCAAGTATTATCGCGATATCCCACCCTACATTGGAAAAGTAGGCAAAGGCAAGTTTTCGGTCGTTTTGGGACAGAGAAAGATAAGACACCTCGCCCAAAAATTCGGTACGGCGTACAATTTGACCCTCTTTAAGAGAGTAAACGCAAATGTTTTGCGAAGAGGAGTCCGCCGCGACCCAGAATAGATATTCGCCCGAACTGGCAAACACCGGATAGCCGAAAAAACTACTCGGCGCAGTCACTCGTACCAGTTCCCCTTGCCCATCTCTCAACCACACCGCATATCTCCCCGGCATCCAGTCAACTCCCGGTTCGGGACGGTCCGAAACAAACACTATGGTATCTCCCGAAGGAGAAAATGCCGGGTCTTTGTCTTCAAACATATCGAAAGTCAGTCTTTTTGGCATTCCCCCCTCGGTCTCCACCACATAGATGTCACTGAAACCATTTTTCACCCCGACAAAAACCAGTTTTTTACCATCGGGCGAAAACTTCGGCGTGTAAATCGCATCAAGATTACCGGAAATCCGGCGCACAACTTTGCCATTATTAACATCAATCAGGGTGATGTTGTCTCTTCCTTTCGCTGTGGCAACGACGGCAACGATTTTCTCGTCTGGAGACCAGGCGACTCCGGGGCGAATTAAATGCAGTCCTTCAAATCCACCCGAACGGCCACCCCGTATCAGGCGTTTTATAATTCTGCCATTGATTGTTGAGAACAAATACAGGTCAACATACTCTGACCGGTCCGAAATCATTGCGATCTTTGTCCCGCTGGGTGAAATTGCCGGCGCGGTATTGTAAACTGAACCGTCCTGTTTGTGATCGGTCAGAAGTTCCGCAATACGGTCAAAGTTTGCCTTTTTAACAATCTGGGGCCAGTAGCGCATTTTAAGCCATTGCTCCCACGCCTCACCGATTTTTTTCTGGCTCATCCCGAAAACCGCCTGAAAAGTCACATCCAGGCTCCTTTTACTCCGCAGCGTATTCATAAACTCGTAAACCTTTTCACGACCATAGCGCTCCGCTACATAACGAAAAAACGACTCTCCTTCCCGGTAAGCAAGATACCCATAATTGTCGTTCAACTCCACTAAAGAAACCAGACGGCCACTCAACACCAAATCCCGCATAAATATCTCTGAGTTCACCGTCACCCAACCGGACTGGAACTCAGCAAAACCTTCCATAATCCACAATGGCACCTGAAACTCCTGTATTGCGCCAAGCAGTGCCGCTAATCGCGAACGATAAAACATTTGAAACTCAAAAATATGAGTTAGTTCGTGCCCAATCACATGATAAAAATCGCGGTAAGAGCCGTTGAAGGGAACGACAATGCGATTCCTGATCAACTCTGAAAAACCGCCCACCCCTTCATCAAGCAAATCGGTAATAACATTGGTTTCGGCAAACTGTCCGGGAGAGAGATAAATAATAATCGGCACCTTTGCCTCTAATTCCATGTTCAGGTCCTGGCTGGTCTTGGCGTAAAAATCCTCTGCTGCCCGGGCAGCAAACTCGGCAAGCCCTTCACCTCCGGGGTAAAAAAGAATCTTAAAATTTTCAGTTTCAAAACTCTGGAACTCGTAATCTCGTGTTTGCACCTTATTTTTCCCAAAATAAGAAAACTGAGCATAGCAAATGCTCAAAGCCCAAAACATACTGAGAGAAAGAACTTTGGGAATTAAAAACCGGTGCCGCATCATATTAATTAGACCCATCAAACTCTAAAACTCTGCTTATCTTCCTTGCCATCATTAAACATAAAAAGTCGGTCTGCTACCTTATAACCATACGCCATCTCGTGCGCGGTATGACCGTAACATATCCCGCCCCGGGCATCAAATCCAATCGCACCACATACTATCTTCTTGCGCTTTGCTTCTGCCAGTGCAAGAATAAGTGCTGTTGAGGCGGGCATCGTCTTCATCCGGTCCACGATATCCTTTGCGAGAAGAACTCGCAAAATCTCCTCGCCATGCCCGGTGCACGATACTGCCCCATTAGGTGAGGCGTAAGTTCCAGCACCCAATATCGCTGAATCACCGACTCTTCCTTTCAGCCTGCCCACAATTCCTCCGCTTGATGTTGCCGCTGCCAGCTGGCCATTACGGTCAATCGCCACCGCTCCAACCGTACCCATCTTTTGCTCTTCCGTCAGTTTCAACCGCTGGCTCAATTTCGAAAAATAAGGGGACCCCTCTTTCTTCATTTTTTCAAGACGGGCGCGCGCCCGCTCGGTTATCACCTGATAGTCCGAAAATCCCATCTTGTGGGCAAATTCCACCGCCCCTGAACCAGCGAGTAGCAAATGGTCGGTATAAACCATTACCTTCTCCGCTACCAGAATCGGATTCTTTACCCCGCTGATACAGCAAACCCCACCGAATCTGCCATCCTGTGTCATCACCGCCGCATCCATCTCCACACCACCATCGAGCGTTAAACTGGAGCCGGTCCCGGCATTAAAAATCGGATTATCTTCCATAACGACAACCGCTTTAATTACTGCCTCCAAAGCGCTGGCTCCCTGTCGCAGTAATCGATACCCCTCTTCAATCGCGGCTTTCAAGCCCGCCGCATACTCCGTCTTCTCCTCAATTTTACCCACGCCACCGTGACAAATTATTCCAACCGGTCTATTATCCATCAATCCTCCTTGCTAACACTGACAGTTGGGACAGAAGTAACTACTGCGATTACCAAGTTTTAACCTTTTAATCGGCCTGCCGCAGATACCGCAAGGCATACCTTTTTTGCCAAAAACCCGGAGTTGATTTTGAAATTCGCCCCGGGCACCATCGGGCTGAAGATAGCGATTATCTGTCATTGTCGTCCCCATCCACTTAATTCCGGATTTAAGCACCGCCCTTAATGCCTGCGCCAGTTGATTTATCTCATCTGCTTTTAATGTGTTCGCCCGCCGGGTTGGTCTAATCTTAGCGCGAAACAGCGCCTCATCTGAATAGATATTCCCGACGCCGGCACATATCCGCTGGTCCATTAGCAAACTTTTTATCTTTGCCCGCCGTCCCCGCAACTTCTCCCTCAGATACTTACCGTTAAATCTGTGGTCAATTGGTTCCAGCCCTAAACGCTCCAGCCCCTGCAAGACCGATGGCAACCCTGCACCATCAACATAATAAGCCTTTCCCAACACCCGCGGCTCAATAAAAGAAAGCGCCCGGCCACTTGTAAACACCAACCGCACCCTTTCATAGGCTGGAATTTCATCGTTGTTGTCAATGACGCGTAAGTGCCCGCTCAATCGGAGATGAAATATCAGCCGCCCGTGGGGGTAAAGATGTATTATCAGGTATTTCCCGCGCCGAACCAATTGCTTAATTTTTTTCCCTTCTAAGCCGGTGCGGAAATTTTTTATATCAGGATAACCAACCGCATCTGGGCGCCGCACGAAAACAGTCTTTATCTGGTGGTTGGTTAAAAGTGGCGCCAGTTGGCGCTTGATGGTCTCAACTTCCGGGAGTTCGGGCATTGTAAACCTTTTCCGTGTTCAACCGTTTTGGGACAACGCTTATTTCAGTCGTTTCAAAACTTCTTCAGTCGAAGTGGCGCTTTCCAGCAACTCCACCGCCTTTTTTACATAGGAGTCGCGACGCAGGCGCATCTGATATTCACCGTGCAATCCGTCAATCTTCCCGCCGATTTCAATCTCAATCATCTCCGCCACCGCATCGCGTGCTGAGTCGAACTCACCATCGGTAAATTCCACTTTTTTCTTACTGCGCAGAAACTCCTTAAACTGTGCCAGAACCTTATCATCGGCTTTAAAATCCATCGTTAAATCCGGATGGCTATTGGCATACTCCGCCGCAAAGTCAAAAAACGCCGCGCGCGGAATCCGAGCAGCAAGTCCGGTAAGTTTGTCAGGAGGCAGATAAATATCGGGTGCAATTCCGCCGCCACCGTATAAATTACGGCGCAAAGGTCCTAAGGTGCGAAAAGTCTGCTTGGCAACTTTGGTTGTATCTTTGAGCACAACCCGGCTTTTCTCGCGTGATTTGTTTATACACCGACCACTCGGTGTATACCAGAAGGCGGTCGTGATTTTCATCCCGATGTCCGGCCCCAGCGGATGAATTGTCTGAACCGAACCTTTGCCAAAAGTTGTATCACCAACAACAACCGCTCGCTCCCAATCCTGCAACGCACCGGCAACAATCTCCGCCGCGGAAGCACTGCCCCGGTCAACTAATACCACCATTGGGTAGTCGCCGTATTTATCTTCCGCCTCGGCAACAAAATCCTGGTTGGTCTCGGGTAACCGTCCTTTGGTCCGAACAACAAGTTTACCCGGTCCCAGAAACAAATCCGCAACCTCTTTACCTTCCTGCAACAAACCACCGCCGTTCGAGCGTAAATCGAAAATCAACTTCTTCGCCCCGCTGCCAAAAAGCGAGTCCATCGCCTGCAGCATATCTTTCGAAGCAACCCGTGACATATCAGCCAATCGGATATAGCCGATATCGCGGGTCACCATTCCAAAATAGGGAACCGATTTGATATTGATTATCGCCCGTGTCAGCTCGAACGGAATCAGTTCTTCAACCCCGGGCCGAGCAATCTTAATTTTCACCTTCGTGCCCGGTTCGCCGCGCAACAGTTTTACCGCATCTTCCGTGGTAAATCCTTGCGTGGACTTTCCTTCAATCTCGGCAATGCGGTCGCCGGCGCGAATCCCGGCACGCGCCGCGGGCGTTCCTTCAATAGGAGAAATAACCGTCAACTGTTCATCAACCATCCCGATATGAATACCAATTCCCCCAAACTGCGCCTCAGTTTTTATCCGTAGCTCCTTGAAATCGGTTTCGTCTAAGAATTCTGAATAAGGGTCGAGCGCCTGTAACATCCCGCGCACTCCCTCGCGAATTAGTTTGTCGCTATCCACCGGCTCCACATAACTGTTAAGAACAATTCCCACCACCCGGGAAAACATCTGCAAACTCTCGGCAAGATTGACACTCCGTTGCGCCCACAACTTGCCCAACAGACCACCGACGAACGCCGCAACTAAAAAAATTCCGACAAACACCGATGCCGGCGCAAAATATTTCTTCATCCGGGACTTCATACCTTCTTTTTCCCCTTTCTTTCTAACATACGGTCAACCAGCAATCTAATTTCCTGCTGAATCTCCATTGGCTCTCGTTCGCCCGCAACCACCTTTATTCTGCCTGGTGCCCGACGGGCCATCCGCAGATAGCCGTCACGGACGCGCTCATGAAATTTTACCTCCTCTTGCTCCATTCTGTCAAGTTTTCCTCTTTCTTTCCTTTGATGTCCAACCGCCACCGGCACATCAACCAGGAAAGTGATGTCCGGTTTCAAACCCCTTGTTGCCAGTTTATTTAAACGGCCTACAAACTTTTCCCCCAACTCCCGACCAAAGCCCTGGTAGGCAACCGAAGAGTCGGCAAACCGGTCAACAACCACTATCTTTCCCGCCCTTAATGCCGGTAAAATTTTTTCCCGCACATGCTGATTCCGACTCGCCAAGTAAAGAAAAAGTTCGGTACGGGCATCCATCTGGCGGCAATTCGGGTCCAGCAAGATATCACGAATCCGTTCGCCAATCTCGGTACCACCCGGTTCACGGGAAAAAACAACTTCCCGCCCTTTTCCTTTAAGATATTCGGCTAACAGTTGTGCCTGGGTTGACTTACCCGAGCCTTCAACCCCCTCAAATGTAATCAATACGCCCCGCACTGCGCCCATTCCGGGCGACTGATTAAAGTCGCGCCTTCCTTTTCTTCAATCCATAGCGGGCGATAAACGCCTCGGTCTTCTCGCGGCAGACATCATCCGGAAACTGCTGCGGTGGCGTCTTCATAAAATAACTTGAAGGCCCAATAATCGGCCCGGAGAGCCCGTTATCAAGCGCCAGTTTTGCGCAACGGATGGCGTCAATTACCACCCCGGCGGAGTTCGGTGAATCCCAGACTTCTAACTTCAACTCCACATTAAGCGGCACATCACCAAATGTCTGACCTTCCATACGGAGGTAGCACCACTTGCGGTCTTTAAGCCAGGGCACATAGTCACTCGGTCCCACATGGATATTTTCTGCTCCGATGTCGTATTTAAGAAGTGAAGTTACGGCGCCGGTCTTTGATATCTTCTTGGAATGGAGTCTTTGTCTTTCCAGCATATTAAGAAAATCGGTATTGCCGCCAACATTAAGCTGCATCGTCTTTAACAACTTCACCCCCCGGTCATTGAACAGCGAAACCAGGGTCCGGTGCAAGATTGTTGCCCCCACCTGGGATTTGATATCATCACCAATTACCGGTAAACCTGCTGATTTAAACCGGCGCTGCCAGTACTTCTGCGAAGCGATAAAAACCGGTATGCAGTTAACAAATGCACAACCGGCTTTCAAAATCTGCTCCACATACCACTTGGTTGCTTCCTCACTGCCTACGGGCAAAAAGTTAATGACGACATCGGTCTTAGTTTCTTTAATCTCCTTAACGATATCAGCGGTGGGACCGGGTGCCTTTTCGATAATCTGTGAAAGGTAGTAACCCAGTCCGTCGTGCGTCATTCCTCGAATAACCTTCACACCCAACTTTGGCACATCGGTAAACTTATAGGTGTTGTTGGGATAAGTAAAAATTGCCTGGGCGAGGTCTTTACCCACCTTCCTTTTGTCGATGTCTACCGCCATGCTGAACTCAATATCGCTGATGTGGTAACCGCCCAGGTTCACATGCATTATTCCGGGCAAAAATTCGTCCTCTTTGGCGTTGCGGTAATAATGGACCCCCTGCACCAGACTGCTGGCACAGTTTCCAACACCGATGATACCGACTCTGATCTTAGCCATTGTTCCTCCTGTTTCTCTTCACACTTAAAAATAGACATTTTTCTCTTTGTGTCAAGCAGGCCAGATACTCCCCAGAAAGGGATTCACCAGCAATGCCCGCCCAAAACTGCCGCTCAGTCCATGTCCCGGGTACAACATCGTCTCCCGTCGCAACAAACTCTGCAACCGGCTTAATGACAGTTTCATCTGCCGCTCCGAACCCCCGGGCAAATCGCACCGTCCGATTGAATCAACAAACAGGGTATCGCCGGTAAACGCAAAATCTCTTCCTAACAAACAGATGCTCCCTGGTGTGTGCCCCGGTGTGTGTACCACCTGCAACCGCTCTTCGCCCACGATAATTTCATCGCCATCATTCAGCAGCTGGTCGGCGCCGGGCGACTTTGTCCTCATTCCCATTAAAGTAGCCAGATTTGCATCCGGTTCGGTCAACAGCGCTTCATCCAGTTCGTGAATCAAAAGTCTTGCCCCGGTTGCCTCCTTTAACTCTTTGTTCGCAGCAATGTGGTCGATGTGCCCGTGCGTGTTCACGATCAACTTAACTACCCCTCCCAGTTCACCTATCTTGTTTATAATCAAATTACTGTCACCCCCGGGGTCAACAATTAGCATTTCCTCCCCGGACTTCAAGATGTAACAGTTGGTCTCCAGAGGTCCGACAACCAGTTGTTCAACAACCGTAGTTACCGGTTTATTATTTTCCATCTTCGTTAGCGAACGACCCGGGCATGCCATCCCTGACCTTCAACTCGCCACCCTTCGAACTCCAGTAACCGACGCTTCATCTTTAGTCCACCATTAAAACCTCCCAGCCTGCCATCTGCCGCAACCACGCGATGGCACGGGAAAAAGAGCGGCAATTGATTGTTCGCCATAATCTGACCCACGGCACGCGCCGCATTAGGCTTTCCTGCCGCCCGGGCTAACTCGCCATAACTCATTATCTGCCCAAAACCTATTCGGGCGCACCGATTTAATACCCGACGGGTAAAACTACTTCGGACCGGCACCGCAACCTTAAAATCAGACAGTTTCCGTTCTCCTTTTAGCAGCGCCTCAATTTGCCGCGCCAGATTGTTGTCCGCCGGACCGCGTTCCTGTTCCCTCAATGCGACCTTTATTACCCTTCCCCGGTACCAGAAAACCCGAACCCAGCCGAATGGCAGTTTTGCCAGCCGGCTGGTTACAACTTTTTCCCTGTCAGCCATCGTAGTCAAAATCATAAACTATCGTCTGCAAAAGTCAAGGAAACATAATTGAAAACCGCACCCTCTCAACTCTAAATTCAATCATACTTCGGTCAAATCAACCTTGTTTTTCTTGCCTGATGAAGTAAAACAAGTACAATTATTTGAAAATAAATGATACTACTTGATGAACTGTTGCGCCGGGACAAAAGGTTTCCCCTCGAAGCATACCTCCTCATCAACGACGGTTTGCAGTACACCTATAAAATGACCGGCCGTAAAGAGCATATCACACCCACGGAACTCCTTGAAGGCATCCGGCGGCTGATGGTAGAACGTTACGGTCCTCTGGCAAAAATGGTCCTCAACTCCTGGAATATCTTTACCACCGATGATATCGGTCAAGTTGTATTTAATCTTCTTGAAGCCGGCCTTTTGGTCAAAACCGCTGTCGCCCGTTTAGAAGATTACCACGCCGTGTACGACTTTGACTGCGCCTTTGTCAAAGATTATGTCATCGCCGACGACCCGCAACTCTGAACTCGTTTGCTTGACAAACGCTTGCGGTCTAATACAATCAAATCAAAACGGTAAAGAAATAATTTTAAACTCTGGAGGACACTAATGCCTTTACCTAAACGACGGCATTCAAAACAGCGCGGTCGCAAGCGCCGCACCCATTGGAAACTGACGCCACCAACTGTGGTGGACTGCCCGCATTGCCATGAACCAAAAATGCCCCACCGGGTTTGTCCCCACTGTGGTTATTACGCCGGCAAACCGGTGGTAACGACAAAGGAAAAAGAGTAAAAAAAGGTGAAAATCGCCGTTGATGCCATGGGGTCAGACAACGCCCCACTCGTCGAACTTGAAGGGGCGAAACTGGCTCTGAAAGAACTCCCGGACCTTCAACTCCTCCTTGTCGGCAAGCCGGAAATTATTCAAGAAACCTGGAACTCTTATAACGACTCAACCCTTACTGATTTTGCGGAACGAGTCGAACTTATTCCGGCACCGGAAGTAATCGGAATGCACGAACCGCCGGCAGAAGCGGTAAAGAAAAAGCGCAACTCGTCAATCGCCTTATCTATGGCGCTTCACAAGCAGGGTAAGGCGCAGGCGGTCGTCAGTGCCGGCAACACCGGCGCGGTGATGGCATTTGCCCTTACCACCCTGGGTGCAATTCCCGGGGTCCATCGCCCGACACTTGCGGTCCTGTTTCCCCGCATCAAAGGCAGCACACTGGTGCTCGATGTCGGCGCCAATGTTGACACGAAACCATCGAACCTTCTTCAGTTCGCAATGATGGGCGCAACCGCCGCCAGTTTTCTCTTCCGCAAAGCAAATCCAACTGTCGGCTTGTTAAATATCGGTCAGGAAGACACCAAGGGTAACGAATTGACTCTTGCCGCTTACCAGCTCCTCAAAGAAAGCGGCCTTAACTTCGTCGGTAACATCGAGGGCAACGATATCCTCACAGGCAAGGTTGATGTCGTAGTCTGTGACGGATTCGTCGGCAATGTCCTCTTAAAATACGGTGAAGGTCTGGCCGAAATTCTGCGCGGACTTTTGGTCGACTACTTGGAGTCTGAATCTAAGTACCGGTTGCGCCGCTGGTTTTCGCGCCCGGTCTTAGAAGAGTTCATCAGCCGGATGGATTATCAAGAACATGGTGGTGCTCTGATGCTCGGTGTCCAGGGCAATGTGGTTGTTGCCCACGGCCGTTCCACACCTCAGGCGATAAAAAACGCCATCCGCACCGCCTACCATGCGGTGAAAGACAAAATCTCCCAGCACATCACCCAGACCTTTTCGACAAGAGAAACCAGCGAATGAAACAGTACCTCTTCCTCGCCCTACTCCTGAGCCTTGCCTGCAACACCCTGCCGGTGGGATTCGACCAGATTGACCGATTACCCGAAACCGCCACCGTAGAAATCGCTCCGGACAGCGCTGACAGTTACGTAAAATTTGTTCCGCTGGGCAGTGCCGACCACCTCCTGCTGGGCAAAGACCCGCAGTACCAGTCCCGGGTACTCATCCAGTTTACCCCGAAAGACAGCGCCCTTGACTCGGTTGTCGCAGCACAACTGGTCCTCTTCCCGCTTGATAGCGTGGTAATGAACTTTACCTGCCGTGCCTGCTCAACCGAATGGAGTTCCAGCGCCGTCACCTGGCGCATGGCAGACTCTTTAACCCAGTGGCTTACACCGGGTGGTGACTACTGGAACTTTTCGCTCGGGCAGGGGCGAATCCAAAAGGAGTCCACTGTCGTGGAACTCAATCGAGATTACCTCGACACCCTTGTGCGCCGCTCTTACGGCATTGCCCTGATTCCGCTCGACACCGGTTTCACCACCATCGCCACACTTGCCACCCCGAAAACCTCACCCCGTCTTGTATTTACCTATGCCAACGGCAAGAAACGCACTTACTACCCGGCGGCTGACGCCCATATCATCGACTCATCAGGAATCAGAACAAATCCCGGAGAACTCCTCGTCGGTTCTGGCGTCGCCTTTCGCACCTGGCTTTATTTTCGGCTGGAATCAATTCCCGACTCCGCAACAATCGCCTGGGCAGAACTGATATTGAAAATCCAGCCCATTTACAGTCGGGTTGAAACACTACAAATCGGTATCCATAAACTCAAAGAGTCCTACTACCAGCGCCGCAAATACGCCCTTTATGATGAAACACCAGCAGGGCAGACAAAATACGCGGTCCGCGATACCACCGCCACCATCCGGCTAACAGTTACCGACCTGGTCCAGAAATGGGTATCTGCCGTTGACTCCAATCCGAATCACGGCATACTGCTAACCGCCGAACCCGAATGGCAAAAGCCTTTCCGGATAAAAATATTACGTTCCGGAATCAATGCCCCCCGACTGAAAATTCACTATATCCTTCCTCCAGAAGACCGGTTCTCAAGATGAAAACGCTCTCAACTACCTTACTGGTTGCCATCTCGCTTACCTTTGCCCAGTCTTTCTTCAATATGAACGGGTTGGGCGAACCGGCATACAGCGCCACCGGCCGCAGCGCCGCGCTGGGCAATCCGGTTGCACTTTCCTCCGGCAACCCGGGAAATTTCATTCACCTTTCCCAGACCTCATTAGAGATGACCCTGCTCGGCATCGGTACAATCGGCCAACAGTCTGCGCTGACCCGCGCCATCGCCAACATCAGGCCGGCAACGGTCTATGGTGCTGTTCCCCTGCCAACGCGCACCCGAATCCTTTTGGGAATTGACGAGATTTTCAACCAGGAGTTTGATGTCTGGTCCGAATCCTTATCCGACACCCTGCCCCGTCACCACATCCAGAGCCGCGGGGGCATCTACGCTTTAAATGCCGGCATCGCCCAATCATTTTTAAGCCACATCTGCCTCGGACTCCTTATCCGTCCCTATTTAGGTGGTGTCCGGGAAAACTGGAGTTACATCACGCCCGAAGGCACCATCGCCACCGACACAATCGCTATCGACTACGCCGCTTTCACCACCCGGCTCGGCGCCGCGCTGCAGTTTAACCCTGTTACCGTTGCCGTCAGTTACGACCCACCCCTTAATCTTAGCGCCCGGCGCCTGAAACTTATCCATGGTGTTATCCGAGAGTCACGCCGCACCTATCAAATTAAACTACCATCGATTCTCAACCTCGGTGCCGCAATCGGACCAATCTGGAAAATCGACCACTTTGCCCTTGGGCTGGAAATGCGGCCCTGGAACAAAGCGACGATTGACAACAACACGGCAGAATACCTTTCAACCCTCCGGCCCTCATTCGGCATTGAGTACGAACTGCTGCCCGACCACCCATTGCGCCTCGGTTACTCAATGAACACCTGGTACTGCCTGAACTCCGCCACGCATAAGCCGATAAAAGAAAACTCCTTCCACCTGGGCATTGGCATACCCATCCCGAAGTTTGGCAACATTGATATCGGGAGCGAAATCTTCATCCGGACGAGCCCGACCCCATCCGGTGTTCTAAAAGAAACTTCCGCCCGGCTGATGTTCACCCTTGCCTATAAAGAGACCTGGGCAAAACGCACCCGGCGCTGGGGCTACTAAAAACCAACCTACCCGCACAAACCTATTTACCAAAAGTTTTATACCCTAACTCAGGGTGCCGGTTAAGTATACTTTAAAGTATAACCCCCATAACGATTCGCATTTTCGTATCATTTTGTAATTCAATAATTTAACATACTTTCCCTCAATTTTCCCTACCCAACACCGGGGTAGTCTCGGGGATGGTAATGGATATTTTTGCCCTCTCGGCTTTCCGCACCGTTTTTGGACCTCTTTTCGGTAAACAGATATTCACTTACCCCATCTTGATTCGTATCTCAACATTGTCTTCGGTCTGCTATCCGGTTCTAATTTACAACTGCTTTTTCCAATCCAGTTGATCTATACTCATCGTTGAAATTTGTCCCCATTTGGGTATAATTAAATGCGGGAATGGAAGGGACTAAAAAACTGACGGTTGTGCTCTATCTTGCATCTGTTTTTTGGCTATTTGCTCAGACCGATGAAGGCGGACCCGACGGGTTCGGCTACTATTACCAGTCAACCCAGGAGCCGGGTGACAGTATAACATTTGCCTGGATAGACCCTGCGGCCCACAACTTGATTACGAACTGGACCCCGAATCCGGACGACGGCTGGGCTTCTATTCATTTGCCCTACCGGTTTCCTTTTTACGGTGATACCCTTGATTCAATTGTTGTCTGCTCCAACGGCTTTTTACAATTTCCCAGCACCTTCACCAATTTTCACAATCAGGAACTGCCGGCAACGCAATTCTGTCATCTTATCGCCCTGTTCTGGGACGACCTGAACCCGGCAAACTCGGGCGGTGTTTTTTATTACCACGATTCAATAACCCGCTCAACAGTAATCACCTTCCTTGATGTCACCCTGTACAACCAGCCGGAAACAGTCTCGGCTCAGGTCGTTCTTGGGTCCGATGGCGTAATTCTGATGAACTACCTCAAAGTCCCAACCCGCCCCGTGAGTGCGACAGTTGGCATCCAGGGAAATCACGGCAACAACAACTATTTCCTCCAGTACCTGTACAACGGCAACCCGCCCTGCCATCTCATCACCAATCGCACCTCAATCCGCTTTTTTATTCGCCATCTCGAACATGATGTTGGCGTGTACCGGCTCAATTCCCCAGAAGTTTGGTTTCCGGCAAATAGCCAGTGCCCGGTGCAGGCAACAGTCAAAAATTATGGTCTGAACCGCGAAACCTTCACCGCCCGCGCCCTCCTGCTTCGCAACCGCCCGCCTTACGACACCATCTTCCATCGCACCGTTTCTATTACCAACCTCGCACCGGGCGACACCTACTGTGGTTATTTTGGCGACCTTTTAACCGAACCCAACCCTGACTCCTATCTCTTTGTCGTTCAGACCGAACTGGCTAACGACCAGTACCGAAGAAACGACACCGCCCGCCAAATTGTAACATCATTTGCCCCCGAGTTTGGCAAACTCATCGCCTGCTGGGATTTGACCGGTTTAGGGTCGGGAATGAACCTTGCCGGCATTTGCTATGTGCCCGACTCAAACCGTTTTTATTTCGTCGCTCACGACAGCAACCGCATCCTCAGTTTTCCGGCTGACAACCCTTTAAACTTCCGTTTCGAGCGGTTCCAGCTCCAGAACTTCTTTGGTGACGACATCATCTGGGGTATCGCCTGGGACCAACTCAATCCAGGTTTCTGGATTACCCACTCTTCCAATCAAGGACCGGGCAGCATTGTCTGCCACTACGCTCCCAACGGCACATTTACCGGCGACAGTTGGAATATTGAATCGATTGAACCCGGGGTCTGGTTTGCCGGCATTGACCAAGGAGAAGAAGGAACATTTTATGCGGTTGCGGTCGGCGGCGCGAACCGCATCTACCACCTTGACTTCAATCACAAACAGGTACTGGGCTACTTGCCCGGTCCGGTCGCCTCCTGGCGCGCCTGCTCCTATCTCGGCGACCAGCAGCGCTTCCTCTTCTCCGGGGGCTGGAACGACAACATCCTCGTTCAGATTGACCGCACCGGCAACCCGGTCCAATTTTCCAACCTCCCTGACCTTGCGGACCTTGACATCTACAAACCGACCGCACCAGCACCGGACTCCTTTATCTGGGCGTACGCCACAACCAGCAACTACACAAACACCATTGTTAAGGTATCTCTGGGTGTTTTGTGGCGCAATGTTGGCCTTGAGGAACACCCTGAACCCCTGATTACGCCATCGTTTGCCATTCAACCCAACCCTTGCCCCAGCGGTATTGTCACCATAATAGGATTAAAACCAGACCAGAATACGGTTATATCTTTATACGACGCTATCGGCCGGCGCCTGACCCAGAAAATCACCACCGGCGCGGCATCGATCAACCTGGACCTTCGGTTGCTAACCCAAAACAGAATTCCCCCCGGCTTGTATTTTTTAACTATCAGGGACTCATTGCAAACCCAACGCGTTAAAATCACCATTCTTAACCCGTAAAAACCGCTTCGGCAACCTTTGACACCACATTGATTATCGGGCAATCTTAATCCAATGTTTTCCAAGACAAACCTTTCTTTCAAGGAGGCAAAGATGGTAAAAATTGTCGCGTTGCTCGCGGTTCTGTTTCTTGTCTGGGGTTGCCCGGCAAAGAAGGTCGAACCAACAAAACCAGCAGGAGATACCACAATGAGCCAAAAAGAATCAGCACAACCCGGTATTCTCAAAGACACATTGACGCCCGACAACCTGCCGGAGAAACTTTTCCTGACCGTCAAGGTAAAAGATTTCGGCACCATCAAGGTTGAGATGTTCACGAAAGACGCCCCGCTCAATGTGTGCAATGTTGCCAACCTCGCCATCAAAGGTTTTTACAATGGACTGACCTTCCATCGCATCGTCCCGGGATTTGTTGTTCAGGGTGGTGACCCAAAAGGTGACGGCACCGGTGGACCGGGTTACACCGTCCCGGCCGAGATTAAACGCAAACACGAAAAGGGTTCAATGGCGATGGCGCGGTTGTCCGACGAAGTCAATCCCGAAAAACGGTCCTCCGGCAGCCAGTTCTACTTCTGCCTCCAGCCCCTGCCCCAACTTGATGGCAACTACACCGTCATCGGCAAGATTGTTGAAGGAATGGATGTCCTTGACAAACTGGGTCAGGCACGGCCGCCGGTAATAATGGAGTCGGTGACCGCTTCAACCGAATAGCAAGCGCCGGATATTGCGCTTAAACGGCGGCTTGACTATTCCGGCATCGGTAATAAAAGCGGTAATCAAACGCGCCGGCGTGACATCAAATGCCGGATTAAAAACCGGTGCCGGCTCCGGTGCCACCCGGCATCTGCCAAATCGCCGCACCTCATCGCCCGACCGCTCCTCAATCACAATTTCAGCACCAGTGCGGCATTGGAAATCAAATGTTGAGGCGGGCGCAACTACATAAAACGGCTTTTGCGCCTCCTTTGCCAAAATTGCCAGCATCTTTGTCCCGACTTTGTTCGCCGTATCGCCATTAGCAGCGATGCGGTCCGCACCCACCAGAACCAAATCACAGCGCTCAATCACCGATGCCGCGGCGCTGTCCGCGATTAAATAAAACGGTACCCTTGCCCGCAACAGTTCAAATGCCGTCAACCGTGCCCCCTGTAATAATGGGCGGGTCTCACACGCATAAACCGCAACCTTTTTCCCTTCCTGATGTGCCTGTAATACCACACCTAAAGCGGTCCCCAATCCCGGCGCTGCCAGGGCACCGGTATTGCAAATCGTCAGGATAACCGCCTTTTGCGGAACAACCTTTACGCCCGCAAGGGCAATTGACTGAGACCGCTCCCGCTCTTCCTGCTCAATCCTTTTTGCCTCGGCAACAAGTGTGCGCCGCAACTCGCCGGGTGTTAAATCGGCTCGGTTTAGCACGCTCATCATTCTCTTTACCGCCCAGGAGAGATTGACCGCGGTTGGCCGTGCCCGGATTAACACCTGCGCGGCACGGTTTAACCCCGAAATCAGTTTATCATCAGGCAGCCGTTGCGCCTCAATCGCCATGCCATAAGCGGCAGCGACCCCAATCCAGGGTGCCCCCCGCACCTGCAAAAGTTTTATCGCCCGGGCAACCTCAGCGGCGCGCCGCAGGCACAAAAACCGTTCGTGATGAGGTAGTTGGGTCTGGTCAAGTAGTAACAGTTTACCATCTTTATATATCACAACTCTTAACAAGTTCAATTCCGCCCTCCTGATAAATTCGTTAAACCTCTTCTCCTCTTCAAATTAAAAAAACTGTGCACCTTAAATTTTGTCGGGCATTTTCCTTAAAATCGCCACCAGGCTGAAAGATTCTGCCCCGAACAACTCCGGTTGCCTGGTGATGAACCTGACCTCTTTTAAATACTCTTCAACATTGAATTGCTTTTTCGGCATAAACCGGTCATAAACCCGAAACGAAAAATTGACAAGCCGCGCCGTTGAACTTACGAGCCAGCGCTGACGCTGGGTAATCCGGTTTACCAGTCCAACCAGCCGGTTCAATAAATATCCGCCCCGGTCTTCAGACCGAACCGCCTCCTGAACAATCCGCCGCGCCGTCAGACGAAAAATCTCAACCAGTTCGAACGGGTTTTTTTCTTTGTTGTTAAGGAAATCGTGCAGTGTTGCGTAACGATATTCAATTTTATGCGGGGCGTAGCCGGAAAATTGTCTTTTAAACGGCGAACGGTCAACAGTTGAAATCAAGACCATACCGCCGACGGTTAAACCAGAGTAAAGACGGGAGAACAGGGTAACAACCTCTTGCTCAGTGAGATGTTCAATCACCTCAAGAAACATCACGGCATCAAAATTTTTCAGAAAATCGGGCTTTAAATCGTTGATGTTGATGCATTCAAATCGCACATTGGCAACCTGATAACGAGTCCGGGCAGATGCAATCAACCGGGGCGAGTAGTCGGTGGCAAAAAGCGTCCAATCCGACGGCATCAAGCGGGCAAACGCCGCGGAAAGTATCCCGCTGCCACACCCCAGTTCCAGAATTCGCATCGGCCGAGCTGCCGCAGCAAAGGTTGTGAACGCCGCGGCGTAGTTGGCACAATGGTGCAGACGCAACCGATAATCGCGCACCTGCTCCACACTGCCGCCTTCAACATTGAGAAACTCGCCCGCAACCGCCAATTGCTCAACCTCGTTCCAGATTCTTTGCAGATTTTGCCGGAAAATCTCGTCTGACAGGGGCACAAACTGCTCACGCATCCTCCTTCAATGTTATTCAACTTTGCCGCCGGGTCAATACCGCTCGGTGTAAAAGAATAAACGAAAAATTAACTTGACAAATTGCCCTCCTCAGTTTACAATTCTTTTGAGCATAATGAATTTGGGTTATCCGAATTATCAGGGAGTTTAAAAAAGGAGGAACTATGCGTGGACCTTATCTCCTCCGGCCTCTCCAGGTTGATATCTCTGTGCCCGACCGGGTGGGTGGTGTTTACTGCCTGGCAAAAAGACCCAAAGAGATTGCGATTGTCGCTCGGGCAGAACGCAACCTGCGCGAAGCGATTAAAGCCCACTGGAAAGAGTACGAATTTTTCTGGTATGAACCGGCGCTATCGCCCCGGGAGGCTTACATCAATCAATGTTATCTCTATCATCGCTATGCCGAATGCGGCACGCTGGTGCACAACGAACATCCCAAGCCGCCGGAAAAGACCGAAGTCAAATGCCCCATCTGCGGGGTGTAATAACTCCCCCCGCTGTTTTATTGCCGCTTATCGATGCCAGCAATTCGCTGGTTAAATTCAAATAAACCTGATAAGACACCTTGCGCTCTAAACCGATAGCAACACCGAGCGTGAAACTGACCGGTACATAACGCGCCAGCATAAAGTCAAGGCGAACCTCGCCGCCCGCTCCGTTCCGCCAGTTATTTAAATTGAATTGCCACTGATTGGTAACCACGCCGGCCTCTAAGAAGAGTGCCCCATTGACATTACGGAAGAAAATCGGTGCTGTTCCTATCCCCCGTTCTAACCAGAAGATTGGCATCCGAAACTCAACTCCGGCAACACCGATGTTAGCACCAACCGGAAATGAGTCCGCAAACCCGCGCACCGTAAAAAGTCCGGACTGATTTGCCATTTGAAAAGCACGGTGCCGCGTCGTATCACCGAACGCGCTACCCAGCGCCGTTCGTAACTTCAAACTCCAGGTTGCGGGCGGATTTCCCAGATACTCATTCCAGTAACAGACAAGCCGAACCAGATCGGACTTTGCTAAAAGAAGTCGGGACTGTCCATCGCTCAACATCCCGATTTCTCGACCACTTACCGGGGCAACATTAAATCGAAAGGTCTGGCTGTTGCTAAACCACCAGAAAAAATCAAACCGTGCTGCCAGTATCGTGTCATGCCCGACCGTAATCCCTGTTCCGCCCTGCTGGTACCAATCGTTACCATAGATTGGCACGTTAACACCCAGCCGACCCCATTGCCCGCGGGGCGAAATCAAACCTTCAATGTTGAAGTCGGGAAAATAGCGTAACAACTCGTAGTTAAACCGGACAAACGGAATTCGCTTGCCAACCTGATAACCACCGGCAACCGAATAGCGATGGAACTGCAAAACATCCCAGCCAAAAGTAACCGCTCCGACCTCTAACCCCGGAGTTGTACTCAACCAGGGTAACCAGAACCGTGGCATCAAACTTCCGGCTGGGTAGTAGTAGTAAAGTTGCGTGCGAAAAGAAACCGGCACATACTCATTTTCTAAAAAAGAGTCTACGAAATCTTCTGCCCGAACCCAATGCCGCGCCCGCAATTCGGTTAAACTCAACTCATAGCCGTTCACGCCCAGCGTCACCAGAGCGATTCTTTTATTGTTGGGCGAAACCGCCGGCTCGAACACTCCACCTACAACATCGGTGCAACGATACAGTTGGTGCGTTTCCACGCTGTAGGCATAAAGGTTGAACAAACCGGCACGGTCTGATGAGAAAAAGAGAAACTTACCGGTCCGCGACCAGGCAGGAAAGATGTCGCTTGCCCGGTCTGAAGTAATTGGAATTGTCCACCCCGTTTTAAGGTCAATGATTGCAATGTCCAGAAGTCCGCCCGGCTGCCAAACCTCAACCGCCACCAGCCGCCCTCCTGGAGAAAACCTTGGTCGGTGATAAACGGTGTTGTTTCGATTCTCGGTGATTTGCCGGCGTTCACCGGTTTGACAGTTAAGCACCATCAGATTGCTCTGTCCTGAACGGTAACTGACATATATCAGTTGCGAATCATCAGGAGCAAAATCCGGGTCCCAAGCCCGTTCATTAGATGTCAATCGCCGTTTCTTTCCCGTTGTTAAATCGAGCAGGAAAATGTCGCTCTGCTCATCGCCGTTAGTTTTAACCAACAACTGGGCAAATGCTAAAAACCGGCCATCGTGAGAAATAGTCAGACCGCCGATGACCGGGCCCTGATGTATAACCCGGGACTCCATCGTTCCCAGATTTATCGATTTAATCGCGGGCTTTTCCTTTCCGGTTCGCGAGATGTAATATATCTCACTGCCATTTCTGGACCAGCAGGGCGAACTCTTATCATAACCATCGCTCGTGAGGTTAACGAAGAGATTTAACGAATCGTTGCCGGTTTTCTTTGCAATCGAATCGGCGCGAGCGATTAATTCATCCTGCCATTCCCGCCACAGTCTTTTGAACTTCTTACCCAATGTCTTTTGCGCCAGCCGGTTCTCAAAAAAGGGCACCTGGGCTGAGTTGTTGCGGTTGAACTCTTCCCAGTAATTTTCCCCGTACCTTTGGGCAATAAAATCAACGAATGCGCCCCCATACAGATAAGGTGCCAAACCACCAGGGTACCTTTGAAGTTCATAACCATCGCACCGGTCAATCTCGAGAAGGCTATTGTCCTGTGCCGCCTGGTAAATCTTTCCCCACCATTCCGCACTCCTTAACCTGCCGAAATTGCTGAACCTTGTTTCGTTGTACACCGCATAACCTTCAATCAACCAGGTCGGTAAAAGTGTATTGGGTAAAACCACCCTGCCGAATATGTGGCTCAACCCGGCAAGAAGTCCCCGGCTTTGCTCCAGTTGAACGATGTGTGCGTACTCGTGTAAAATCAATGTCCGGAGCCAGTTGTCGTCGTTGGTCTTAAAATCATGCGGGGGCGTGGGTAAAATCGTAATTGTGTTGTAAGGAAATGGAATCGCCCAGCCGTTGTAAAGGTCATAAAAGTCAACAACAATTATATGAACCTTTTCTCTTGTCACATTGCCGGTGTGGTAAGCAACCGTCGCCCGAATCTCTTCCGCAATCTCGGCGATATTACGGGCAAACTCACTTCGATCCTCGGTCAGCTTTCCCTTGCTGGAAAAATGGATTAGAAAATTGTCCGTCTCCAGAGTAAACCAGGAACGGCCCGGGTCCGAGGCAATTATCGGCGGTGAAATTATCCCGCAACTCAAAAAAATAATCAGCAGGCTCATACTGGAAGGGCAAACAGCCTTTTTAACAGGATAGTTGCATAGGCTCCGGGGGGAAGCACAAATGAAACTCGCACCTTGCTTTTACCAGGGTACAATTCGTCGGGCTCCGGTTCAGCCGCCAACAGATGTTCGGCCCGCACCACTACCAGTCGTTCATAAGGCTTAAAAAAAAGTCCCCGCATCCGCACCTTTAGTTTCATCTTTTCCAGCTCTAACCCTTCGCGCCTTAACACCTCCTGAAAAACCCGCGCCACCCGTTCACTTTTAAACTCCGCTCGCGGTCCCGGTGCCGGAATCACCAACTTTCCAAGGTGGCGCATCTCTGAAGGCGAAAGCCTTTCATAAAATAACAGTTTTCCAAATCCGTAAAAAGCAAAGAGCCGCGCTAACCCCATCTCCTCAATTAACGCCTTTGTA
This sequence comes from uncultured bacterium, assembly GCA_964626075.1. Taxonomy (GTDB): domain Bacteria; phylum Hydrothermota; class Tepidihabitantia; order Tepidihabitantales; family Tepidihabitantaceae; genus Tepidihabitans. Next base: position 96,485 of record CAZVDD010000004.1, on the reverse strand, counting down.
ATCTCGTTCCACAACCACCCCTGATAAGCGTTGATAAACAACTCCAGCATCGCGCGCGGAATTTTGCGCACCGCGCCCGCAAAATCCTTTGGATGCTCAAGCAAGTACTGGAAAATCGGCTTATTTCCCGAATCAGCCGCCTCCCAGCACTTTTGCCAGTCGCCCCAGTTCGCCAATAGCGCCCGCTTCTGTCGTTTGGTATTTGAGTCGTCGGCGCCACTGGGCGTTGCCAGATAAAGTTTTAATGCGCCGTTGTAATGTCCCAGAATAAGTTTTTGGGCGATAAACCCCTGCTTGTGTCGGGCAGAACCGAAACGCTGTTCATCGTAATAATTTACAAAACCAAACTGTCGCACGAGCGGTAATGCCTCTTGAAAACGGTTTAACTCCGCCTCGTCAAGACAACGAATTACAATGTCAAACCGATTCCCAACCAGTACATCCCGGGAAACCGGTTCATCCGCCATTCCAACCATCGTCAGGGAGTAGTTGTCGGTTGTCACCCGTTTCGGACCCTTGCCCGGTATCGATAGATATTGAATTGAAAAAGAGTGGCGGTCTTTCAAGCCGGCGCGTGCTACCACCGGAAAGCGGTACTTTAATTGCAGTTGCCGGATAACATCAAGCGTATTCCAGTTTCGTTTTTCCAGCCGATATACTGAATAAGCCCCGCGCGGTTTAAGTTTTAATCGCAGCAGTTCCTCAACCCGAAACTCATCCGGCTGGCATTTTATCTTCATCAACGAAGATTGCGAATCACTAAGATGACCCCCAATACAACAAAGATGCCACCGGCGCCGAGATGAACCCAACGCTCCGGAATGATGTGGGCAAGGCTGGAACCGATTAACGCCGCCAGTAAGGAAGTCAAAATCAATGCCGAAGCACTCCCTAAAAACACGCTCAGAAAAGAGTTAAAACCGGCAGCAAAGGAGAGAGTAGCAATCTGAGTTTTATCGCCCAGTTCGGCGAGAAAAACCGCAACAAAAGTGGTTAAAAATGCCTTCCAATCCATCCTACACCTCACCCCGAAAACGCTCAATATCAGCCGCCTTTCCTAGTGAGGTCACGACAAACTCCCGGTCAATCCGCTTTGCCAGACCGGCAAGGACCTGACCCGGACCCAGTTCAAGAAATCTTTTACATCCCATAGACCTTGCGGTCTCCATAACGTTGACCCAGCGCACCGGCGAGATAAGTTGTTGCCGTAGATTGTGCCGGATTTCATTGATATCGGTTGTCGCCTTACCGGTGACATTCATAATCACGGGAAAAGCCGGGGGCTTAATCTCAAACTGTTCCAGATAATCGGCAAAATCCTTTGCCGACTCTTCAAGAAGCGGCGAATGGAACGCACCGGAAACAGGCAGTGCCACGACTTTAATAGCCCCCTTTCCCCTTGCCAGTTCCATCGCCCTTTGAACCGCCTCCGGTGCACCAGAAATTACAGTTTGTCTTGGTTCATTGTAATTGGCACAAACAACAACCCCTTGTGCCTCCTGACACACCTTTTCCACCGTTGGGGCATCAAGCCCAATAATCGCCGCCATCGCTCCCGGGCGCCTTTCTCCCTCAGCAAACATCAACTCGGCACGGCGCTTTACAATCCTCAGCACCGAATCAAAATCAAAGCAACCCGCCGCATACAGCGCCGAATATTCACCCAGCGAGTGCCCAGCGCCAAAAACCGGTTTTAACCCGGGCAGCACCGCTTGCACCGCAATTGAGTGCGTAAGAATCGCCGGCTGGGTATAACGGGTCTGCCGCAACTCCTCCTCTGGCCCTGCAAACGAAACCCGCTTTATCGGCAACTCTAAAACATCCTCTGCCCGGTCGTAAACATCGCGCGCCGCAGGAAAACGCTCATAAAGGTCTAACCCCATACCAACATACTGGGCTCCCTGCCCGGGAAATAAAAAACCAAAACTCTCGTTCATATCGTCTCCTTTCGCACAATTGTACTGGTAATGCTACTCATAAATCTCACTGCGTCAAAATTAGAACGCCTGGAACGTGCTCTTTTTAGATAATATGAATTTCGACTTTGGAATGTTTGGGCTGTAAACCGGGAATAAATCTTGGTGCAACCTTTAATGCCCCTTTGGGCAAAACCACCCGCCGGCTAATTTCCCCCTCAATCACCTGGCACCGGTCGTTAGAAAGTTTTTCCTTTGCCGAATAAACATAAACAACAACCTCTTTACTGAACCGCTCCTTTATAACATTGGCAATCTCGTCGAGCCGGGCTTCAGCCTCCGTAAGCAGTTGCGCCCCCTCCGAACCAAACAGTTGGTCCGCCGCTACAGAAACAACCCACTCCTGCTTCTCCTTCCAGACCACGGCGTTAATCCGTTGCGGCTCGCATTGAATCCGGGTTTGATTACCCTGGGCATCGTAGGCGTTAAATGTGAAACTGTAAACCTCACCGGTTGCGATTGGCTCACCCTTATCCGTTTTCCCATCCCAAGTAATCACGGCTGGAGGTTGTCCTTTTTCCCGAACCCTGCGGACCGTTTCGCCCAACGAATTGGCAATTATCAATTCCCAGGTGGCAACCCGATGCTCAAACGACGGCAAAAACACCAGAATTTCGCCATAGATAAAACTCTTCTCCACCGGTACCCTTAAAAATGAGGAGTGGATAAAATGGTGCGGCACCGTGAGGGAATCAATTGCCCTGAACAACCCTTCATCAAACACATAACTCTCCGGTGCCAGAAGGTCGTTAATCGGACTCCAGGGGTCTATCTGCGGCGGAAAATACAGTTTTGGGTCCTGAATTTTGACCTCGGTCTCACCGACAATGACCTCTTCGCCAATTGTATGGCTGTTTGCCGGCTTGCGTTGCTGCACCGTATCTTCGGTTTGAGTCAGGAGAAAATATGCCAGTAAAAAAGGCGTCATATCAAATCAGGTTAAGACAGTTGAAATATAAATGTAACATCACCCCACTGGTCTTCGGCTTTCACCCCTGGACCGAGCGGTGCGAACTCCCATTCGCGCAACGCCTGTACCACCACCTGGTCAAGGTCGGGATAACCAGAACTGCAGACCACCTGGGGCATCCCCTTTACTTTGCCGTTGGGCATTACCCAGATGCGCACTGTTACCGTCCCGCTTATCCTTTGGTCCAGTGCCCACTTCGGGTATTTCGGCTTCACTTTATTAATAATCTCCCGCTGAGATATTGGACCGGCAATCTGAAAACTCGTCCCCTTGGTAACCGGCGCTTGAATCGTTGGTTGATTCTGGGTTGATAACTGAGGCAAAACCGGTCCTGATGAAGGCTTTGATAAAGGTCGATGCTCAATCGTCAACTGCGGCTGAGATTGGGCCTGCGGAATACCGGGCACACCTCTAATCCCGGAACCACTTCCTGATCCTCCCGAACCGCGCGCCAGCGATATCGGCGCCTGAGTCAAAATCTCTTCGGTGGTCTGCGACGAACCCTTGCCCCCGATACGAATCACATCCAGCTCACCACCTCTTGCCAGCTCATATCGGTCCAGTTCAATCTTTGCCTGGGAAGTTGAGCGCTCCAGTGTTGCCGACATATCCAGTGGTGCCACCTCTTCCGCCGCGATGCCCGAAGCATATGTCGGAGTCACCCCTTCGGAAATTTCACCACCCCCGCTCGCTACCGGTGCCGGATTGGAAGCAACGACTTTTGCCACTTCGGGTCGGTAAGTAACATCCATAAAACTTATCTCTTGCAAATCGAACCCGGAACTGGCAGCAGGTCGCGAACGGGAGAACAAGATTATGCCCGAGAGATGAAGCACCGCCGAAATGAGCAGTGTAATTTCCAGTGTCCAGTTGCGGCGTTGGGCAAACATCTATCCTCCCTGAGCGATTTTTTTGGTTGCGCAGGCGATGCGCGCCGCACCCGCCCGCCGGGCACAGGCAAGAATGTCCAGAACCGATGAATGGAGACACTCTTTATCCGCCCGCACCACCACGAGCACATACGGGTCGCGGGCAATCTCGGTTGCTATCCGGCTGTACAACTCATCGAAATCGGCAACCGGTTCATCGTTGAAATAAAGGCGCCCATCTGCGGTATAGGTAATGGTGACATCGTTTTCTGTTTTTCGCTCTGCGGTATGCGTTTGTGGCACCGCCACCGGCGTTGCATTGTGCGTTAAAACCATCGGCGCTACCATCATCATAACAAGAACAAGGATCAACCCAACACAAGCCATTGGTAAAATGTCAATGTTTGGTGCCTCTCTTTTCATTTTGCCCTCCTCGTCCTTAACAGCGCAATATCAGCCGCACCACACTGTTTCGCCAGGTCGAGAATTTGCATCACCCGGTCATACTTAACCTGCTCCTCAGCCGCAACAATAACCCGCCGTTCTACACTCCGCTGGAGCAAGCGGGGCAACAACTCAGAAAGATTTTCATAAGACACCTGAGCTTCATTCAACATTATCCTGCCGTCGTTAGTGACGAGGATATTCGCCTTGATATCCGAACCGGGCTCATTTGCCGCAGCGCGGGCTGCTCCCGGCGCCGAGACAAAAATCCCCGACTCAAAGAAAATCGGCATCGAGACAATGAAGGCGATGACCAGCGATAGGGCAATATCAACAAGTGAATTCAATATCAATCCCGAATTGCGATACGATTCTACCGAGGCTCGGCGGCGCATCAGAACTTCCAGGTTGTATCCTCGTTAACCTCAGGTTGCACAACCGAAGGGGTTGGCACCGGTTTTGTTTCCAAAGGCCGCTCACCGCGCTGCGGTTGCTTATAGCGACCGAGCAACACCACTAAGCGTTCGGCAACACTTTCCAGCGCCATTGTCAGGTCGATCGACTTCTTGGAAAAGTAGTTGTAAAAGAACAGCACCGGAATCCCGATAAAAAGACCGAAGGCGGTAGTAAACAAAGCCTCCGCAATCCCTTTGGATACGACCGCTGGCCCACCCGAACCGGTCAGAGCGATATTGCCAAAGGCGCCGATGAGCCCGGTAACCGTTCCCAGAAGCCCGAGCAGTGTTGCGGCATTCGCCAGCGTTCCCATACCACCCAGGAGCCGCTCGTAGCGAATCCGCTCTTCAAGAATCAAGCTGTAGAGTAAATCCGACAACTCCTCGGCACTCAATGTGTAATTTTCTAACGCCACCACGAACAACCTTCCCAGAGGATTGTTCTGCTTTTTACTCCAATCCAGCGCTTGATTTAGGCCGTTTTGCGTTAGTATCCGCCGCAACTCCATAAGCCCCTTTGAAGGATTAAAACGATTTTTGGTAAAATACCAAAACCGCTCGAGAATCAACGCCAGGGCGGTAATCGATGCCAGGAGTAATATCACCATTACCAAACTGTTCCTGAAAATTTGAACTATACTCTGACCCATTATCATGGTTTCTTCTCTCCTTGGGTTGATGAATTCACCTCTGTGGACGAATTGGGCACAGCACCCGATTCGCCTTCTTCAGCTGGTGTGCTGTACTGGCCCGCACCCAGCCGTTTGTTGCAAATTTCGACATTCTTCTTTGCGCTCTCAACATACTCGGAATCGCCAAAAGAATCAATCACTGTCTGAAATGCCTTGAGCGCCGCCTTGTACTCTCCGGCGTTAAAGTAGGCAATGCCCATATTAAAAAATGCCCCGGCCCGTTGTTCGTGCTCCGGGAAATAACTCAGAAACTTCTGGTAAGCCTGAGCTGCTTCCTGCCACCTTTTCAGCTGGGCATAACATTCTGCCGTCAGCAACTGGGCATCACCGGCAACTCCGGAACCAGGGAAATTCACCACCGTTTTCTGCAATTCAACAATCGCCTCATCAAATCGGCCCCCATCATACAACTCTTTACCTTTTGCGTACTGTCCTTCTGCTGCCATTTCTGACTGAGGGAAACGCTCCAGAAATTGCCGCATCACGCTCGAATCCTCCTGACCAGCAAGATAGTAACTCATCTCCAAACTTTTGCGCACACCAGGCACCTGGGCATCAGACGGGTACAAGTCGAGAAACTTTTGATATTCGCGAATCGCATCGAGATACTGCCGCCGGTTGTAGTAGCATTGGGCGATAAGTGCCTGAGACGCCGGGGCGAATTGCGAAAACGGATACTTTTCAATCACAAAACTAAAAGCGGCAATTGCCTTGTCGTACTCCAGGGCTTTGAAATAGGTGTCGCCGGTGCGGAAAGCGGCTTCGGCGACCTTTTGATTGTTCAAGGGAAACCGGTTCATCAAAGTTGTCCAGGCGTCAACTGCTTGTCCGTAATATTTCAACTGATAATAACAGTAACCAGCGTAGAAATAGCCCGGCACGGCGGCAAGGGAATCGTTGGGGAATGTATTCGTTAAAGCCTCGAAAACATCCAGCGCCTTCAAATACTCCCCTTGATTGAAAAGGCAATAGCCGTAACCGAGATAGGCGCTAATCGTGAACAGAGTATCGCTCAACCGGGCATTCAATAACCCCTTAAAACCGGACAACGCCTCATTCAGCCGCCCCTGATGATAAAGGGTGTAACACCTTCCCAGCCGGGCATAAGGCGCGATTTCGGCTCCAGAAGGGTGGTTGAATGCCCGCTGGTAGTAGTCATCCGCCTCGCTGTACTTCTGGGTATAGTAAAAACCTTCGGCGAGCGAGTACAAAATCCGGGGTCGCCATTCAGATTTTGCGTCCGAATAATCAGCAAGATACTTAGTGCCCAGGGCGACACAGTTGTCAAACTTCCCACTTGAATTGAGTGCCATCAAGAGCATCGCTGCCGCCGGTTCCCGCAGCGCGGTGCCGCCATAGTTGACCAGGATATTTTCAAACTGGTCAGCGGCACTGCGATAATCTCCCAGTTGATAATAAATCACTCCGGAGAGATAGTTGCCCACTCCAGAAAGGGCGCCGGTAGTGAACATCCGGCTCAACTGACTAGTTGCCAGCAACGTTTGCGCAGTATCAGCCGTTGCCAGCATCGCCGCTGCCAGCTGCAGATGAGCGTAACTGGAAACCATTGTTCTGGGGTAATTGGCTCGCACCCGCTGAAACCGCTCTACCGCCTCCTGGGCTTTACCAAGCGCCAATTGGGCATAACCGATAAAGTAATTGGCATGAGCGGCAAGAAAGTTGTTGTTCGAACGGGTGAGGGGCATAAGATGGTCAATCGCCCCTGAGTACTGTTTCTGAGCAATTAAGGCACAGCCTAAGAAATAATGGGCAAAGTCGGCTAACGGCGAATAAGAGAACTGGTCGAGGAAAAATTGAAACTTTGCCCGGGCGCCATCGTAATCCCGATTGATAAACAAAGCCAACCCGGCATTAAAGTGTGCCATTAACGCCAGGGGTGTGTTGGGCACCGCATCGGTCACTTCTTTGAACTTAACCAGCGCCCGCATCGGATTTCCCAGCTGCGCATAACATTTACCAAGGTAAAACTTTGCTTCTGGTATCTCGAGCCCGTCAAGATTGGTGCGCGCCTGCTCATAAGAGCGCTGAAAATAATAAAGCACACCCAGGGCAAAATTTGTCCGGGGGTCAGCGTTGTACCCGGGCTCCTTTGCCAGTTTTTCCAGCATCAGCTGTGCCTGTCGGTAGTTGCCCATCATAATGTAACACAAACTCGCCCCGTACATCGCTTCCGGTTTTATATACGAGTAGCGCGGCCGCTCCAGCAGCGTCTGAAATAACCTTAACGCCTTATGATACTCACCCTGATTGAAATAACATTCTGCCAGCGCGAAATTAAGTTCATTGCCAAATTCACTTGTTCCGAACTCCCGCACCAAGCGGTTCAGTCCTCTAATCGCCTCTTGATAGTTGTGGCTTGCAATCAGCGTCTGAACCCGATTGTACTCCTGCGCTAACTCCTGAGTCTGTTGCGGTGTCAAAACTCCCCAGATAAGTAGCAACAGAATTGACATTTCTACTCGCCGGGTTTGATTTCAATCTTTCCCTGTGGACCTCGGGTCTTTACTGTAGTAAGAAGACCGGAAAAACTCAAAGATGTATTACGCTGGTCAACAACCACGATATCGTAGTAGTACTTGCCATCGGAAACCAGCCGGCCAACATCATCCAGGCCATCCCACCACATCCGCGGCGGTGGCGCATCCCACCCGCTATAACTTCTCACCACTTCGCCAAAGCTGTTCTTAATCATAATCTGCCACCGCTTCACCGGTGCCCGGGAAACGGTCCTGATGTCCATCCACAGAACATTGTTCTTATCTTCGGGTGTGGGCGCAAAAAGTTTTGGTTGGGCATCAATCCAGACTCGAAAGCCCGAAAAGTGAACAAATATCCCAAGTTTGTGCGTTGGTGACAGCCGGAACTGAGACTGGTGATGCAAAAGGAACGCGTAATCGACACCCAACCCCATCTTGCCCCAGGCCTGATGGATACCAATGCCAAGACTGATTTCGTTCGGGTCAATACCCACTCGCTGGATAACAACATCGGGCACGATATGAAATTCAACCCCACCCCGGGGTGTCAAATCCAGTTTCAGCCGGTCAATGGGATTGTTGGTCGAATAATCAATCTGCCGCAATAACGGTGATGACACATCTGCCGTAATCACCGCCCGACCCTCCAGTAAATGGGCAGCAACACCGAAACGAAATGTTCTTGGATATCGGTCCGATAGGGTATGTAATGTCAAAACCGGTTCAACCGCATTCTGTACCACCAGACCAAAACTGAAAATATTTCCCGCTCTTGCCAATGCTCCAAAGTCGGCACCAACGCCCACATCGGCAAACTGTGCGAGGTTTTTGGTTATCAGTTTTGCCGTTCCGCCGAAACCCAGAAAACTGAACGGATTGTAGGCATAAGAAACAAGGTAGGCGTTTTCGGAAAATAAGGTCGGCTGATACTGCCAGTTTTCCGGTGTTCTCGAATCCAGCCCCTCCGCGCCGTAATTTAAAATACTAACACCAAAGGTTCCAAACTCTTTTGTCGGCATCGTATAGGCGATATACTCCATTCGGGCACCATAAAGTTGCGAGTGGGCTAAAAGAACTTCGTGCGTGTTTAACTGAAACAGCCCACCCGGATTAAAGTAAATCGCTTGGGCATCGTCTGCAATCGCCGTAAACGCCTTGCCCATTGCCAGACTGCGCGGTCCAGCACCGTAATTGAGAAACGCGCCGGCTAACCCGCCTTCACCCGCAAAGGCATATAAGACAATCGCAATCAAAAATAAAAAACAAGCCAACCCCACCCTGTTTTTTATTACCATACCACTCCTAAACGGTAGGTACTCCGGAACACCGTACCGGTGTGCAGTTGACCAAAAACCTGGACGACATAGACACCCGAAGCAACTCTGCGGCCGTGACGATTTCGGCCATTCCACATCACCCGGTTGATTCCTGCTCGTGCCCCTGGTTCTCCAGCCGGGAAATGCCAGCTGACCACTTCGTTACCGAACGGGTCAAATATCTGCACATCAACCGCACCTGACCGGGTGAGGTAATACACAATCTCTGCCGCATCTTGATTAAAACCAAAGGGATTCGGAAAGGCAACGATCTTTCCTGACATCACCGCACTGTCCGGAATATCAATATATATCCCAACCAGTGACTCAGCAGCACCGGAAACAATCCGAAGCGTGTCAAACTCAGCAAAGCGCGCCCGGGTACAGAGAAAACGGGCAACGGCAATACCTGATGTATCGGTAAGCAAAGCCTCATCAAGGATATCACCATTTCCCTTCACCACCGAAAACCGGCAAACTGCGGCGGTAATTGGCTGTTGATTTGCATCTCGCACCACAACCCTGATATAAGCAGTCTCTCCGGCAACCACCGTATCGGGCGCCGTAATCTCCAAACTTCTACCCCGGGCTTTGATGTCTAGCCGGGTGCGGTAAGATTCGTTTCCACCCGCAACATCAGAAACCCATAAATTTTGATTGGGTCCCGACATATTAAATTGCACTAAGAAATTTGCGCTGTCGACCAGGGTGGTTTCCGCAGGAAAGAACTCTATCGGGAATTCAGAATTCAACTTTATACGCACCCCGCTTGCCCCAACGACATTCCAGCATCGGTCACAGGGATAAACCGAAACCGGAAACGGTTCCCGGACATACTGGGCCAAAGGCGTGCCCGATTTACCCGGGGTCATCCAAGCCAGAGTTGCCGTATCTCCTGGTGCCGGCACTTCTCCAGGAAGAATTAAAAGGAGCCGCTCGAATGCACCGGGACGGACATCGAACAAAGATGAGGTATCGGGGACAAATGGTTGTCCGGTTGCGGGCAAACAGTAAAGCTGGTGGACGCCGGCACGCCGGAAAATGGCATTAAATCGGCCACTCCCATCCTGTATCTCGCCACCAGCAGGAAGAACCGCAAAGTTATCACTGGCATTGAAATATACGCTGTCGGTCCGAAAACGTACTGGATTACACCAAACATCTGTTAAATAAACCGTAAAATAAAAACTGTCACCGGCACTTTGACTGTTGGGCAATCCCAACCTTCCTTCGCGTGTTCCCGGGCTCAACTGCTGTCCCGGTAACACCGTTACAAACCGCCGCGGCGGTCCAGAAACAACCTGAAAAACATTACTGCTACTTGTCACCCGGACAGAGTCATCAGTACACCGAATCTGTAAACTGTCCGCGATGGTTACCATTACTTTACCATTCCACACCCCGTTGCGGAATGGACCGATCACATTCGGATAGATGTAACTTGCCCCACGGCTGGTTGATAGAAAGGCAGGGCGATTGTAATCGTAGATGCCACCGTAGGGGTCCCGGGCGATTATCGCCACCTCAAACGAATCTCCGGCATATTGCGGACTGGTTATCGGGGTAAAATCAAATCGGTACAACTGGGCGACCAACAGTAACCCGAGCGCCGCGCTCATCAGCACATTTAATTTTAACCATCTTAAAAAACCTGTCAAATAAAATAAATAATCGCACGAACGTCATCTGACTTCGGACTGAACTAAATACACCCTATTTCTTGACAGCTTATCAACCGTCCCTTACTCTACGCTATGAAATTTTCTGCTCCGGAAAGTGGCATCCGTTATGCTCCGGTCCGGGCGCTGATTGCCATTGCAGCAGGTATCGTATTAAGTCAGGTATCGTTTCTACCCTGGTGGTCCGCATTAGGGGCGGCGCTCTTCGGCATCGCCTTCACCCGATGGACTAACAAGTTTTCACTTTATCTCACACTTACCGCTACCACCTTGCTCTTTGTCCGCAGCCGTGAACCTCAAGCGCCGATGCCCCAAACCTACCGTGCAACAACATTCAAGGTCATTATCACCCAGGAACCATTAATGACCAGAAAAGCAACTGGTGTCCTTCTCCCTCCTTACTACGGTAAAGTTATGCTCTTTTTCAAAGATTCATTGCCCAGCGTGCACTACGGTGACCTGCTTCTGCTCCGGACAAAAATCAAACGGTTCTCCTTTCCCCGAAACCCTGGTCTTCTGGATTACAATCAGATTCTGTCCAAACAAGGTTATGCTGGGTATGCTACCGTAAAATCGGGCGCAATAAAAATCATCAGCCGGCACCACGGGAACCCGATAATCACCCGGCTTATAATGCCCGCAAGGAGATACCTGTTGAATCTGTTTAACCGTTCGATTGGTGGCGCGGAAGCGGCTCTGCTCCAAGGTATTCTTCTGGGAGATAAAACCGCTTTACCAGAAAATGTGCGCCGAACGCTATCTGACTCCGGAACAATGCACCTCTTGGCGGTTTCCGGGCTCCATATCAGTATAATCGTTTTTGCCTTTTGGTTGCTCCTTAATGTATTACAGATTCGCGGCTGGATGCGGTTTGTGCTCTTGACCATTGGAACACTCTTTTACATCCTTGTCATTGGCTGGCGTGCTTCTGCAGTCCGCGCCGGTTTTATGGCCTGGGCAACCCTTTTGAGTATCCCGACCCAGCGCCGCGTTAACCTCATTTCCAGTCTTGCGGTGGCAAGTATCATCATCCTTCTTATTGAACCCTTAAGCATTTTTAACGCCAGCACCCAGTTGTCCTTTGCCGCCACCGCTGCCCTTATCACGATTCCGCCCCGATTCCAGCCATTCCTCAAAAGCCACCGCATTCCCCACTATCTGAAAAACTGGCTCATCAATCCGGTCTTAATTTCAACAGTAGCAACAGTCGCCACCGCGCCTTTATTACTCCACAACTTTTTTCGGTTCCAGCCATTAACATTTCTGGCAAACATCCTCCTTGTTCCGCTTACAACCATTACCTTACCGCTTGGATTTCTGCTCGCGCTCATCAACCTTATCTCTCCGACACTTGCCGCCTTTCCTGCCGAAACACTCCGTTTTTTGCTCCGGCTGATGCTCTTAATTACCAGTATCTTCGCCAATTTAAGGTGGGCAATAATTGAACCTGGAAAACTCTCCTGGTTTGGAGTGTTTTACCTTTACGGTCTTATCCTGCTCAGCCTTAACTACCGCAAGAATTGGGCAAAATCCGCTCTCCGTCTTAGCCTGATTGCCGGCTTAACTTTCCTCGTATGGGAAAACGCCCTAACCAAACCACATCCCCGGGTCACATTCCTTGACCCTGGTCGTGGTGATGCCGCTCTTATTGAAGACCACCAGGGAAGAAAACTGCTTATCGATGCCGGCATCGACAACACCGGTATGCTCCGGGATTTTTTGCTGAGCCGGGGTGTTAAACGGCTTGACGCCGTTCTAATTACCCATCCTGACCGCGACCATTACGGCGGCCTCCTTGACCTTGAACCGACCCAAAGGATAAACCTCCTGCTTGTTCCCACATTAGAAGGCGACCATTTATACCAAGCCCTTCTTCGCCGGTTGCAACGGTCGGGCACAAAAATCGTTGTTGTAAACAAAGGGGCATACCTTACCGGCTTGGGCTATAAAGTTGACATCATCTGGCCCGATGCAGTTACTCAATGGCTCTACGCTGAAAAACTCATCCCTACCAATGCGATTTCCCTCGTGACCCTGATAGAAAAAAGCGGGTTCAAAATGCTCTTCACCGGCGACTGTGAATTCCCGGAAATTCTTCATTCCGCTACCCAAAGCGGCACGGTTAACCTGTTGAAATCGCCTCATCATGGCAGCCGCAAAGGAAATAAAGAACAACTGTTTGAACTCTTTAAACCAGAATATGTTGTTGTGATGGGGCGCTATCCAACTCCGGCAAAACTGGAATCGCTTCTTCCCCCAAAGGGCGTTAGATATATCAACACCCGCGCATCAGGCGGTATAACTATGAGAATCCCACCTACGACTTTCCGGATTTCGGCACCCACCGCAAACCGATAGACACCCGCTGCGCATCCCCTAAGATTCCGTAAGAAAGATAAACCGCATCAACCAGAATCGTGAAATAAGAACTCAAAACCGTTTCGTAGCCGACCCCAAATGAGAAACCGGACCAGGTCCCAAGGTGTCCACCCGACTGATACCCTGCTCTTAAATACAACGCCCCGGTCTGTGTCGAACCCAATGCGCGCATATCCAATTTTCCTTCCACACCAACCCCGGCTGTTGGCCCATAATCTGGATAGGTGGAAACGTCGCTGGTAAATAGAATATAATTTTTGTCAAAGGGTAGCTTAAAACTGGCACCGAACCGCAAACTCACTGGTTGGTACTCCCAAACTTGAATAAACCTGCGCGGTGTTCCAATATGAAGCAAACTTGCACCGAGCGTGATGTAACGCACCGGCCGATAAAGTACGCCACCATCAAAAGAAACCGCCCAACTGGCAAAAGAGTCCAGCCGACTGTAAACAAACTTTGTGCCCACACCTAAAGCAAACCTTTTTAACGGCTGCCAAGCCACTGCCGGACCCGCAATCAAATCACTTAAAACGAAAGACCCTAACTCTTCACCCAGTTCACTCCGCCGGGTGTCGGTCGCATTCAAATACCCAAAACCGAGCCCGAAACCAAGTTGCTTGAAAAATGGCACCGTAATCCCGCCCGACGCATAGGAAACCCCCTGTAACATCTGGCACAGCGTCAAGCCCGCATCAAACTTCGGCTCCAGCGCCGGTCCGGCGGGATTGTAAAAAAGGGCATAAACATCGTCCGCCACCGCGGTAAACGCCTGTCCTAACGCTGTTGGTCTTGCCCCAACGCCAATTTTCATAAATGTGAAACCGGTCACTGAAGAACCCAAAAAATTAAATTCGGCGATTACGATAAGAAACAGCGGCAAGATTTGCACAGATAAAATATATAGAATCGGCTTTGAATTGCAACACAACCCCTGATGCGGTAAAAAAAGTTCCACCGTGGTCAAAGCGGCGAATGTTACAAAATTGCGTAACCTTCTCCAGTTAATACCTCTATTGACAAAAGAAAAATTAAAGCAAAACTACTTCAATGCCCATCTCTCGTATCCGAATCTTCATCGTCCTGCTCTTTGGTATCAGCGTCGCCTCTTTTGCCTCGATAATCATCCGCATTACTCCTGCTCCCAGCCCGATGATTGCTGCTGGTCGGATGCTCTTCACCAGCATCATTCTTACCCCTTTTTTCATCAAAAACCTCCAATCCCACCGCAAGGAACTCACACCGGCACGCTGGCGCTGGGCGCTTCTTGCCGGCATCTTTCTTGCGGCTCACTTTATCCTCTGGATTGAATCGCTCAAACACACCACCGTCGTCAGTTCGGTTGTTCTTGTGGCGATGAATCCGATTTTTGTTGCCCTGATTGCACCGCCATTACTCAAAGAACGCCTGTCCTTAAGGGGCTGGCTGGCAATCCTCATCGCATTCCTCGGTGCCACGCTCATTGCCGGACCGACCTTGAAATCGGCGACCCTTACCAGCGGTAATTTCCTTTCCCTCGGCGGCGCCCTGTGTGCTGCCTGTTATGTAATTTTAGGAAGAAAACTCCGGGCTGGACTTTCGCTGCTCAATTACATCTATCCCGTTTACACCTTCGCCGCACTTTTTCTCCTGATTTTCGCCCTCGTCAGCCACACCCCCCTTCTTGGCTATCACCCAAAAACCTATCTTCTGGTTCTGCTCCTTGCTATTGGACCACAAATTATTGGCCATACCAGTTTTAACTGGGCGCTGAAATTCCTCCCCGCACCGGTTGTTGCAATGTCAATACTGGGCGAACCGATTGGCACCACCATCCTTTCGGCGCTCCTCCTCAACCAGCCGCCCACAATCCTTGAACTCGCCGGTGGCTTGCTTATTGGCACCGGAATCTACTTGGTTGCCAGTAAACCCTGAATCAGTTTTACACCCTTACATCAGCGCCAGTGCCCGTTCTAACGCCGCCGCCGCCCTTTCATTAAAATCGGCACACTCATTAAGTAAATTAGCCGCTCCTGTTGTTGCAACCCAATTTTCTATCCCTTCTTCAACATTCTTCGGTAATTGGCTCTTCAACCTTTCAAGATTTTTAAAGGAACTCTGAAAAAGATCCGCCGCCTCAGCCAGAGGTACTCCCGCACTTTTCCTTCTTTTAGCCAGCCGCTGGCAGAAACCTGTAGCAAACATCTGAAGTTCCCAATAGCACATCAAATTAAAGACATTACCAACCGAGTCGGCTCGCCCCCTTTTTAGAATATCACCCCAGATACGGAAAGCCCTCGCCCCGTAATAGTAATTACTATCAAAACAGGCATGGTGTCCCCGCAGCAGTTTTACCCCTCGGCTTATTGCTTGACGTTCCTGCAGCTCAACATCGGGTTTTATCCGTTCGCCAAAAAACAACCCTGCCAGCCGCCATGGTGCTTTAAGACTGTCAAACCTAACCGGCGGCTCCGGCTCATCAGCCGGTCCCAGCTCCTTATTCTCTTCATGAAACCGACAACTCCTTGAAGAGCGTACCAGATAAGAGTCACACCGATAACCGTAAATGATACCAAACTCAGGCGCATCTCCCGCACCCCAGACTATACACAGCCTTCCGGCATCGATCTCAGCCCGCACCCTTTCAAAAAGCTCAGCCGCCAGCTCCTGCTCATCTGCACCCCGCTCAACCGCCACCAGCTCGGTCTCAATACCAAGCGCCTGCGTTCCTTCAACCAGCACCTCCCAGTCAAAGGCAACCGGACCGGTAGGCAGAAGTTCGGGGTCAATGTTGATAACAAATGCGTAGCCGCTCATTCCGGCAACATCCGTGAAATCACACTTGACACCGCGCGACCGCAAAACAGTAGTCACCGCACCGACATAACTGACCCAGGACCAGGGTGGTGTGAGTTGGACATCAACAACCTTCTCCTCTATCTGATTACCATCCATAATTCCCATTATATTACATCAGCCACCTTACTGATGTCAACACCATACCACCCTGATGGTAACCTAAAGACAATTGAATTAGAAACAACCCTCAGGCCAAAAACACCTGTGTTACTATTTTACCCCTATCTTAACATACAAAAAATTAAGACAGAGGAACAAAAATCCATCCCATCCACAGTCCGGCGGCAATTCTGTGGATTACCTCCAGCGCCCCCTCTCTTAAAATTCCTGATACCCTACCTCTTATCACCCCGAAAACCAATTCCGACACCATTTTCGTCTCCATCTTATTGACAATGTAACAAGTTACATCCCCATTCCCCGCAACCACTCACTCCTGAACTAAAGAATCGACATTGCAGAAAAGTGGGCGCGGCGTACTGATCTGCTTTCCTCAATCAGGATTTGCTATCCTTTTAAGCCAAAAGTAAAGACTATCCCCCAGGCAAAAAAATTGGCCAACTCTGAATCAAGTAGCCTATTTTTTCTCCAACCATTGCAGCGGATCAACCGCCTTACCGCCGATACGGATTTCAAAGTGTAGAACATCACCACTCAACCCTACAGTGTCTCCGGCTGCTATCTCATCACCGCTACGGACCTTCAATTCAACCAACCGGGAATAAATCGAATGGTAACCACCGCCATGTTCCACAATCACCATCAACCCCTGACCCATAAAGAAATCGGCATAACTCACCCTGCCTTTACCAACCGCCCGCACCACACTGTTACTCTTGCAACTGATATCGATTCCGGAATTTTTTGTCTTTGTGCCATACTTCGGCTCAACCTGAACTCCAAATTGCCCGACAACAACTCCAGAAACCGGCCAGGGCAACTTTCCCTTTTTCTCCTCCAGCGGATGTTTTGCTAAAACCGCTTGTGATTGCGGGACCGGTTTTCTCACTGTCCGTGTTCGACCAAAACGCGGCGCACCGCTGTAAAGAATCGAACACCCCGCAAAAACTACAAAGCCCAACAACATCATCAGCCGATACCACACCACTAAAACCTTCTACCTTCCTCAGAACCAAAGTCAACCTTGACCCGGATAAAAAATCCGCGCCCGGGTGTACCGGGCGCGGCTTTACTCCGGTCGCTAATTTATGGGAAAATTCCGCGTTCCTTATAGACCCTCTCCAATCGAGTTAGGGCAACAATGTAGGCTGCCGTACGCCAGTCCACTCTGTACTTGTCTGCTGTTTCGCGCACCCGATGGTAAGCGGGGACAATCTTTTTGTACAGCTTGGTATCAACCTCTTCTAAATCCCAGTACTCACTGCGCTTGTTCTGCAGCCATTCAAAGTAAGAAACAATCACTCCGCCCGAGTTACAGAGAACATCGGGAAGCACATTAATGCCACGTTTTGCCAGGATCGCATCGCCCTCTGGATCGGTTGGACCATTTGCTCCTTCCGCAACCAGTTTTACATTGAGCATCGGTGCCGTTTCCCCAGTAATCTGATTTTCCAGCGCTGCGGGAATGAAGATGTCGGCTTTTGTCCTGAGGAACTCATTGTGACTTATCGGCTTTGCCTTAGGATATCCCTTGACACCACCGCGCTTTTGAACATAGCCGGTCAAATCGTCCGGGTCAATTCCATCGCGATTGGCAATCGCACCGGTTACATCCTCCACCGCCAGCAACTTTGAACCAAATGGCTTCAACAGGCGCGCCGCCCAGGAACCAACATTACCAAATCCCTGCACGATGTATGTTGCATTACCCAGGTCAAAGTTGTGGTCTTTCGCCCACTCACTGATGAGATACACCACTCCCTGTCCGGTTGCCTTGTCCCTACCCACACTACCACCGGATTCAATGGGTTTGCCAGTTACCACATGGAGACACCGCTGGCGCTCGTAGGGTGGCATCATCGATTGATAGGTATCAAGAATCCATGCCATAATCTGGGCATTGGTATTCACATCCGGCGCCGGGATATCGTATTCTGGGCCGATGGTATTACCCAAAGCAAAAGCAAAGCGCCGTGTTATCCGCTCCAGTTCTGAAAATGAGTATTTAAACGGGTCCAGCTGAATACCGCCCTTTGCGCCACCGAACGGAATGTTGACGATTGCCGACTTCCAGGTCATCCAGGTCGCCAGTGCCCGAACTTCATCGATATCGACCGCCGGATGAAACCGCAAGCCACCTTTGAATGGACCAAGGGCGTTGTTATGCTGCACCCGGTAACCGGTGAACACCTCAATGCGCCCATCGTCCATTTTGACTGGGAAATGAACAATGATTTCGTTCATTGTTGTTCCCAGGATTTTGCGTATTCCATCGTCTAAATTCATTATATCCGCGGCGCGATTGAACTGACTGACCACATTCTCATAAACGCTGCGCCGTTTCGGAGTTCCGGTTGATTTGGGTAACATCGCCTGTTTACCCCGAACTGTCCTATCTTTCCTCATTTACTCCTCCTGTTTATTTCTTATTTTACCGATACTTTCCACAGTGCCCGAGACCAATTTCACTGTTAGGGATGCACAATTTTTACTATGATTACCTATTCGACACAAGCTGCTAAACGCCGTTTTCTTCACCTTCTTAACTTTCCTGCGCAAAGTTCTCATCGCTTTGTTCCGACTACCATATATTCATTTCCTGTTAAAGTTTTTCATTATAACTAAAATTTATTAGTTGTCCAAAAATTGTTCCATCGTCCTTTAATTCTGTTCTATTGGATAAGTTAAAACACCTTTTATACCGAAACAACCTTTTTGGATCCGCTAACATCGTCTATTATTAACATACTCTCAAACCCTTTTTTCCCACAACGTGGTCAGAAAAGATGTTTGCATAAAGTTAGATAGAACAGCAATTCGGCGATTATCTTCGCTGTCACCTCGAGTCAACATCTTACTCTCCGCGAATCACATCCACCTTATGCGTTACTTCTTTCGCTTCACTATTTTGTTCCTGTGGTACTCAAAAATAAGACAAATGGAGGCGGCGGGAATCGAACCCGCGTCCGAAGTGTTCAGAGTTCAGGTTCTACATAGTTAGTCAATCTACTTTTTTCTCACCCGCTGTTTAGCCGATTGACAGGCAACAGCAGGTCAGCCTCAGTTGTAATCCAGTCGCCATCCTGAGACACAATGACGACTTTAATCACCCTTATCGACCCTGCACCGACGCCGGGTGAAAATCGTCGGGCAAGGGGCTACCCGCTTTAGGCAGCCAGTGCGTAGCTGCTGTTGGCAGCTGTATTTCCTCTGTTAGTATTTACGAGGCAACAGAGGAGCCTCGCTATGCCCCTGAACCCATCAATCACTCCGTCGAGACCATTCGCCCCCGTTTTCTTCTTATTACTTTTATTCACCACCGTGCAAGAGGCAAATCGAACCGCAGAGCTCCCATAACCACAAATCTCTACCCAGATTTATTATATCTTAGCGGGAGAAAATGTCAACGCACCAAACTGCGCCGGCGCAGTTTTTCCAGCAAACGGTTTGCAACCGTGCGTTTATCTGGACACCGGCGCGTCTGAACTGGTGCCCCGACATAGAAATATTTCTCCCGGGGCTCGTTTATCGCATTGAAGAATCCAAACCCAACGCCCCGAACATTGCCCCGGTCGCCAGGTTCTATTGCCGGACCGCTACCTGCCCAAACCATTGTGCTGCCATCACCCTCAATTACATCCGCCACAAAAGCGGGAAAAATCCTTTCCGAAGGGACAATTAAAAAAGTATCCTGGACCATCGTATCCAGCCGCAGGTCATAATCATCGTCAAACCCCAGCGTATCAAAGTACTCAAATGAAACATCGACTTCAACCCAGTACCACTCTGCGTCCGCGGACCGCGTCCAGGAGATGAGCAATGTTGAATCCATATCCAGAATGTACCTTTCCGGCGGACTGGTAAGTGAAAAGTTACCCGGCATTGTTACGCGGGATTTTGCGTCACCCCAGTAATGGACAACCTGCAGTTCGTAGGGATGATTGACCATAAACTCCATCGTATCGCCATACTCATACCTCGTCCAGCTATAAGAAAGTACATCCAGTCTTTCACCATTAAGCATTACAATCGGCACCATCCGCAAACCCTTGGGGTCAAAAACCTGAACATAGCGCTCATACTCAATCGAATAGTCGTAATACTCCCCCCGGTAAAGATAACCGTTCACCATCGGCTCCGAATAGTTCGGGTCAAGTTGCCGACAACCAGTAATTGTTATTGAAAAAAAAGCAAAAATGACCGCCAACAAGATTTGACGCCGCCGGGTGCTTGCTAATTTCATCGGGCTAATCGAGCCGAATCGGCATCAAGAGAAACAGGTCCTCATCACCCGATTTCTGTTCGGTTGGTTTAAAGAAAACCGGTGTCATCGCGCTGGAAAACTCGATTTGGACATCTTCCGTCGTTATATGCCTGATTATTTCCAGCAAAAGGCTACCATTAAATCCGATACGCAACAACTCGCCTTCATACTGACAATCCAACACCTCTTCACTTTTCCCCACGTCCGGATGCTCGGCTCGCACCGTAATTGAATTGTTCTGGAACTCTAAGCTTATCGGGTTACCAGTTGCCCGCGAAATTATCACCGCACGCCGCACCACCGCCATCAATCCATCACGATTGACCAGCACCCGGTAAGGGCTCTCCTTGGGTATTACCCTTTCATAATCCGGGTAAGGACCTTCTATCATTCTCGTAACAATCACCGTATTTTCGGTCACAAGCCCTATCTTATTGGGGTCGAAATGGACCTTAACCTTGTCTGCGTCCTTGGGTAATAGCCCCAAAACCTTAGGAGAGACAAGTAGTTTCGCCTTTACGCTGGATTTGACTTTACGGGTAATCAAAGCCAGCCGATAACTGTCGGTGCTAACCATCCGGGTCTCGTTCTTAGAAATCTCCCAGTTGATTCCTGTCAGTATTGGTCGGTTTTCTTCCTTGGAAGTGGCAAAACCACAACGGTCGAACATTTCAAACAAGGTAGCGACCGGAAACTCTAATACATCACCTTCGGGAAGTTGGGGAAAAGAAGGAAAGTCTTCCGATGAAAACTGAACAAACGAAGCCTTCATCCGACCACAGTTCACCATCAACATTTTGCCATCTCCATCCAGAACGACCGTTGAACCGCTGCTCTCCTGCACCAGGGTGTTAAACTCCCGCCCCTTAACCAGTGCTGTGCCAGCGCTGGTTTTCCCTTCGAGTCGAACCCTCTTTTTAACTGCTGTGTCACCATCAGAGCCTATTATCACCAGTTCACCATCAGTAACTTCCAGCAAAATGTTCTGATACATTAGAAATGTGGTTTTGGCGGGAATTACCTGGACAATGCTGTTAAGCACATCGGCCAAAACATCACGCTCTAATTCACAATACATTCCGCCTCCTTTTTCCATTAATTTTCACTTAATACTTCTACACAGAATAACCGCACTGTCAAGTTTGCCCAAACTACGCCAGCCACCGCAGAAAAAAGTGTTCCGGAAATCACATAACCACCTTTCTATCTTACTGTTACGACTTTCGGGGATAAAAAGTGGTGTTTACCGAATGAAAAAATAAGAAACTCACCGCTCGATGAGGAAATACACCCCGGGTTGTAAAACTTGATGTCTCACCCTTCGACCCAGCGCATCAAAAACCGTTGCCGAAGAAAAGACCCGTCGCGGCGCGGTAGTTGTAACAACTTTCCGGTTAACACTCGGATAAAAAATCGTTTTTTCTTCCTCATTGACTGAAACAATAGCGGTATCCTCCAGTGTGACATCGTCAACATAAATTGAAACCCCAGGTAAACTAACACATGATACCGAAACAAACATTGCCGAATCGGGTGCTGTAACCCAACGGGAATAACGGCGATACCCGCTTGAGTAATATAGTGGAATTAGCACCGGACTCCCTAACGGATTACCCCGCATCGTCAAAAACTGAATGACAAAAGAACCCCCCACCGCACTCGGCACAAATGCATATCCGGCAAACTCATAACTGAATCCCGGGCGAACAACCGTAACGGTACTCACAAACGCCATCGTATCACCGCCGGTTAGATGCGCACAATAATAGCCTGAATTGCAGTTTGTATCCTTCGTTGCTGAACCCGGGTAGAGCAACTCTGAACTCAACCACCCGAAAGGAAGATTAACACCAAGTGTGTCGAGCCATATCTCAAATGACGGATTGACGATTATGTTGGTCCCCCATACCGACCCGACAACCGTCAAAATTATAAATATTCTATACATAATTCAGTTTAATCCATTAACCCAAAAGGGTCAAACCTTCCAAAAAGCCTCACGGGTTATAAGGTGGAAACCGCAACTTGGCCAATCCCGAGGTCTTAAAACAAAAAGGGAGCCTGAGCGACTCCCTGAATACCTTCCCAATCGCCTCAATCCGCCGTTTTCACTTGATAACAGAAAAGCCAGCCGTGGAAGTCATAAGGATAGTCTGGCGAATAGAGAACAGAGCGGGGCATCAGGTCAAAAATCGCAAACCGGAATGATGGTAAAAGTTGCGCGTGCCAGGTGGCCTGAAATACCCCATCGCCTAAATAGTTGAACGGGACCCGGACATAGAAGGGCCAGATTAACACAAATGTGTGCAGAAATGCGAGCCCGTCAGTGGCATTCGTGTACAATGTAACCGTAACCTGTTCACCGGGAGTAAAGGAAAACAAACTGTCGATCGGGAAAAACGTTTCCAGCGGGTCCTTGACCACGAGTTCCCGTAACGAACTCCTCACCCACAACGAGTCAATTCGCACCGTCTGGACCGAATCGGACGCGCCCATGGCAAGCGATATTTTCTTCAAACGCCAGCCCCGGTCAGTGTCGGTTTCCTTTCCTTCCCGTTTAAAGATGGCGCAGAGGCGGGCAGTTTCTTTCAGCGGTTTATTCCATAGAAGCAAACTGGTGTCCGGAGGACTAATCAAGATGTGAATTTCGCCAAAGTTGTGCCTTGACCACTGAACATAGGCAGAGTCTTCAACGATTTTAACATCGATAACCGGGTCGTCATGAGTCTGAGGTCCCCGCCACCAGAAAACCGCCGTATCATTGGCGACAAAATAACCCCCACTGGAACTCGAATCGTGAGTGGTGCTAATAGAAAAATGCACCGTATCCTGCTCCACCAGCGCTTTTATCGCCGTCTTGTCCTTCTCGATATCCTGTTTGTGACAGCCAACTGCGCCCAGGATGAAAAGCAGCCCGAGCGTTAGCGCGAACATTTTTTGCATACTTCCTCCTTTCTTTCCTTCTTTTTATTTCGCGACGACAAACTTGGCAACTTTACTGCCCTCAACATTAATAAAGTAAACTCCGGCAACCAAATCCCGGGTCTCAAGCACTATCTCAGTAGCGCCTGCGGGAACGGTAATTTCTTTGACCAGTCGGCCGCTCTGGTCACACAAAATCACCTTTTTCTGGCTTGCCAGTGTCGAACTGAACTTAACCCGGACCCGCCCCTTTGTTGGATTGGACTGGATTTTTATCCCTTCACCAACCTTAAATAAATCAGCGTGCTGCTCAATCCCGGTCGGGTCACCAATAAAGAAAGCTCGGGCTGTTACTGCTGAATGCTGCTCGGCTCCCTTGAAGACGGTGTATTTTATGTAGCAGTTGTTGGAACTGATGCTATCGGGTACTAACCACTGAAACCGCCCACCGTTGGGCAGGCTGTCGGCAATTAAACTCCAAGGACCACTCGAACCGGTAGTTGAAAATTCTAATCTCACCATGCTTGACTCTGCCCCGGGCGCCTCACTCCACCAGTCAATAAACTGCACCGAACCCTGCCAGAACCGTTCGCCACCACGGGGAAAAACCGGAAAAATTCTTAACCTTTCTTTAGGACTTGCCTCGCGAAAGGCATAGGCGTAGTTTTTATAACTGGGCCAGGTCCCCTCTCTAACAACAAGGGCAAAATCGGGATAACCGTTGTGGTCAAAATCCGCCCCGGCACGAAATGCTCCATAATCTACAGCCCGGTTATTAAGAGGTACACTCGCCATTTCGGTCCAGTTACCCTGGCCATCACCAGCCCAGATTTTCACCGCCCGACGCTGCAGACCTAACAGGTCAATAAACCCATCCCGATTCATATCAACCAGTTGCGTTGCATAAAAAGAGTCGGCGACAGGAAGGTTCCCAGAAAAGTTCTGCCAGACCCGCAGCGCACTATTCCAGCGCCATACCTCTATCCCCCTGGTATCATTCACAAACGCCAGGTCATCTCCACCATCGTTATCAACATCGCCCGGGGAAATTCCTGCCAACCCGTAATTGGAACGCGGCAATCCCGAATCACCAGGATAAAAGTTCCCTGTCCCATCTCCAAAATAGACCGCTGGACCGGCAACGGCACAGATGATATCAGGGTTGCCATCCCGATTTACATCCCGAAAATAAAACTCCATAGCACAGTTACTACTTTCCGGCAAACCAAAACTTTTGCGCCAGGTACCATTACCAAGGTTTAGAAAGACTTGCAAACCGACACCGTAACCAAATGAACACGCACCAATATCCAAAAGTCCATCGTGGTTAACATCGGCAAAGTAGGTATTAAACATCCCCCAGACCGTGCCTCCACGCACCAGGCTATCGTCCCACGCATACCACATCATGCCCGTACCATCACCTAACGCCACCTCCAGCATATCGTCGCCCAAATCTTCGCCTGAATAGTTATGATGCATGCCGTAACCTACATCCCAGTTTCCATCCCAGTTAACATCACCCACCGCAATTCCGCCATAACCAAAATTACCGTACTGATAAACTGTCCAGTTTCCCGCACCATCGCCAAACCAAACCATCACGCCGTGTTCCTGAGTGTTGACATAAGGACTCCCGTGGTCACCGATTGAAAGAATATCCACATTGCCATCATTGTTGATATCGGCAAACTCCAGTTCGGTCCGGCCACCTTCAAGCGCCGGGTTTTCGTAAAACCCGTTACTTGCTGGCAGGTAATTTAACTGTGCCCAAACTAGCATCGGTAAGAAGAATATAATATAACGCGTCTAACCTCCTATTTTTGCTTCCTTAACACCAGTTGCAACCGACCTTCTTCATAACGGGCGATTCTGTAATGTCGGGCAACAGGCATCAGGTAATCAGCAAAAAGTAAAAGAACACCAATCCCCAAAAGTATCTGACGAACCAATCTGCCGTTAGCCGTGGGAAAAAATGAAACACCAAAAGGGTTCGCCCACATAAATATCGCCCCTGCCAGAATCACGAGAACAGCGATATTCGCCGCCTGGCGCAATCCCATGAGCAACCGCACCCGTTTGATAATATCGGGTTCGAATATAACCAGTTCCGGTTCGAGGTGTTTAATCGCCTCTTTTAATTCTTGGTTGTTGCTAATGTTCATTGTTCCGCCTTACGGTTCTCTTGGGACTGTTTTTGCTGTTATTGTTAATTTCCCGCGCTTGGGGCAGTTCAAGTTTTGTGACCCGAGGCGGTTTACCATACAACTCCTGATAAACCCGAGGGTAATCTTCTTTGCCCCCGGCAAGGAGCAAAGTCAACGGCATCACATTACGCGCCTGCTCAACCATTCTACCTACGATATCTCTGATATCCCACTGGGCTGAAGGGTCCTGACGGAGTCGTGACAGATGGTACAACTCCCGGGCGTTCAGCGTAATTAGTACCCGGCGTTGATGAGCGTTGGTCAACACATACTGAGCAACCAGCGGATTGACCGCCGCAATCTTATCATAGACCTCTTCGGTCTGTGCCAGCACTTCCTTAAAACTCTTGTGTTCTTTTAACTCTGCTATGGAAACTGGAATCGTCCAGCCTAAATCCGGGTCGTAAGGCTGGACAGTAATTGTTGTAAGCCGATGGCGCTTTAACTGGGCAAAACAGGCGGCAGAAATGACCAGTTCGAATGTCAGGTAAAGATGCTCAAACTCACGCAGCACCGCATCGTAAGCCTCTAAATCCTGACACGCCAGTTTAAAAATCTCCTTCTTTCTTGCCAGGGTCTGCTTTTCCGACCGGGAAAAACACTCCATATAAGATGCGCGGGAGGCAGAATGCATCAGGCAGGCAAGCAGTTTGTTATCGGCGTTCTGCGTGTAATCAACGAGCGTCACATCCGATGCCGACATCGCAATCAGATTCCTGGGACGGCGCGGAAATGGTCGGGTCATAAAGGTTCGGGCAAACTCCCGCAAGCGCGGATATGTGTTCCGTTCATAATCGGTTGGACCGGTAAATATCAATAGTGAAGGCGCTACCATTTCTGCCTGGTGGTACAGCTCTTCAGCCACCGCCCGCACTTCACTTAACTCGTTTGCCGCGAGGCGTCGTAACATCAACTCCAGAGTTCGAGCGTTGACCGTCATCCCGAGCTGGGTTTGAGTCGCCAGACTGGTGATGTACCGGGCGTCCTCCTTTGCCAGATTTTCTATTCTTTGCGGGTCATCCTTCAACTCCGGCTTAGTGTTAGCAAAATGCTCTTTCAACCGCTCAATCAGACGATGATAGGCTTCGTTCTGAAGCCGAATGATATTTAGATAGTCGCCTAAAAAATCGGCATTCTGAATTTCGGCCGGCACAACAAATTGATTCTCCAGTTGTACATAGCGCTGCGAACGCTCGGTAAATGATGCCAAACGGTGATGCTCAATCTCCTCTACCGCCAAACGAGAAATTTCGGTAATATCAAAATTGAAAACCGCATGCTCGGCGATAGAATGATGACCCATACTGAACACAATGGTTCGGTTGGATTGCCGCGCCTTTTTTAATTCCCGGCGCGCCTCACTGCGCAACTGCTCAATCGACTTCTGACTGCGACTGATTCGAGCATAAGCTGCAGCGATGACCTCGGGCGTCGGCACCAACCGACGATTTTTAACCAAGTTGTTTATCAAGTCGGCATCGATGTTGTATCCAGCAAGTTTTACTTTCATAACTTTCAGATAATATTGAACCTTTAATTTTTGTCAAACAGATTTGTCATCTTCCGCGCCAGTTTGATGCAGGAATACCGTTCGAATCGGAAACGGAATCACTATCCCCTCATCCTTATAACGCTGATGTAACTGTTTGATAAACTCATGTTTTACCGGAAACTGGGAAATCGCATCCTTTACTCGTAAGAATACGGTAAAGTTGATACTGAACTCCCCGAATGTGTGAAATCGGATAAGCGGTTCGGCATCGGGAACTCCGCCCGTTACTTCGCGCATCACCTTCCGCGCCACCTCCAGCGTAACCTGTTCCACCTTAGCCAGGTCGCTGTCGTAACTTACCCCAACCGGCACCGCCACCGCCATACTTTTATCAAGCAGGTCGTAGTTGACAACTACCGCCGCTGCCAGTTTGGCATTGGGTACAACCACCACATTGTTGTTCAACTGCCGGACTGTGGTATTGCGCCAGGTGATGTCGGTAATATACCCTTCTTCACCGCTCTCCAGTTTTATATAGTCGCCCGTCCTTATCTGACGGGTGATGATGATATGTAACCCGGCAAAGAAGTTGGCAAGGGTATCCTGAAGCGCCAGCGCCACTGCCAACCCCCCTAATCCCAGTGTGGTGATGATTGGAGTAATAGATATGCCTAATGAATTAACTACCACCAGAGCACCGAGAATAAACACAATAACCTTGCTCAGATTGGCAAAGATGGATGCCGAAGGCAGTATCCCCTTACCCTTCTCGCCATACAGATTGATGAAACCTGCCACGGTTCGCGCGATAATGACGGTAACTGACAAAATCGTTCCCACTAACAAAATCCGATGAAGCGTTCTTAGAATCCGGGAAAATGCCGGCAAAAAGAAAAACGCAATGTACAGTGCAAGAATGACAAAGAGGACAACAACCCACCCCTGCAAAGCCCGAATTAAAACATCGTCACCCTGCCACCTTGTGCGCCGCGCTAAGCTTTTCAGCACCGTCCTTATCAAAAGCTCACACAGCCATCCGATGAGAAACCCGCAAATGACAATTCCCACCGGCACAATAAATTCCTTGTAACTCATCAATTAAAACTACCCTCACTATTTCCCCGGTCAAGAAAAAACCTTCTTGACTCTAAAGAAAATGTGAATAGTCTAATTTTTACTTATGTTTTTGGGGAAGAAACGGTCGGCGTACCTCTATAAAGGCATCCGTAGCAATCCGACGGGTAGAAAAGAGGCAAGATGGGTGAAGAACTGATAAAACTTTTCCGTATCCAACTGGGAACCAAAAAATTTGAAGAAATGGAGGCATCCTGGCTGGAACTGATTCAACGCGACATCTCGTTCGCCGAGCTCCTCAACCTTGTTGACCTTGTCCAGCGCTGGGCACCAGAAAGAACCCCGCCTTTGCTCTGGGTCCTTGCCGATGCCCTAACAGAACAGAAACGGTATCAGGATGAGTTGGTCGTCTTGCGCCGTCTGATCGAACTGACACCCGACGACAGCAAATTAACCGTTGCCATTACCGTCTGCCTGCAAAAAATCTATCCTGATGAACCGCTCCTCGAAAAAATGCTCCAGAAATCGGGCTTGGGCTATGGAAAACCGCTATCCGAGGCGCTTGAGCAGTTTGACCGCTATATAAAAATGGCGCCAGGAAAATTGGTTTATGACCCGCAGCGCGGACCAGGCAAAGTTAAAAAACTTGACCTTTTATTCGACCGGGTAACAGTTGCATTCCAATCCGGGGAAGAAGCCGTTTTTGACATTCCTTTAGCCAGCCGTTATTTCAGTTTTCCTGCATCCGAGGGCTTTTTTGCCCTGCAGGAAACCAAACCGCAACATTTACAGGAACTGATTACCAACGACCCCGCCGCTGCCATCGCCCTCTTACTCAAAGACACCCGTCAATGGATGGCTCCAAGCGACATCCAGAAGTATCTGACCGCCATTATCGGAACACAAAATTACTCCAACATCTGGGAAAAAGCACGCCGCGGTCTATCCCAGCATCCCAATATCGAACTCCAGACTCGACCAACGCGGATGTATCGCTGGATTGAGGTACCGAATAAAGAGAGAAAAACGGTTGATGTTTCATCCGCTTCGCCGAAGAAAATAACATCTCTTCCAGGTGTTGACTACTCCCGGCTTTCCGCAATGAGCCATCAAGAGATAATCGCTGCTTATCAGCGCCTGCGTACCGCAACCGAAAGAAAGAAACTCCTCAAAGAGATTGCACTTCAGCGCCCCGACGATTGGGAAACGCTCTATGCCCGTATCTTTCCCATCACCCAGGACAACACGACCCAGACCCACATTTGGGAAAAACTTCAGACCGAAAAGCCGACTACTTACCAGTCATTAGTGGAATCAACCCTGACCTCCTACCGCACCAGCATCCCCGCATTCCTATTTATTGCGGAAACCGGCACTGCTCCCTATCGCCCGATTCTCACCCGACTCCTTGACCTGCTCGAAACCGAAAAAAGTCGCACCATTACCAACCGGGTCAAAAAAGTTCTGGTCGACAACAACTACCAGATTATCCGTAACACATTAGCCGAAATCACCGAAAAAGAGGCGGAAAAACTGCTGGCCCGCATCCTCCGTATTCGTATCTTAGAACCATACCAGCAGGATGAGATAAACCGCATATTTTTTGAAAAATTCCCGGCGCTTAAAACCGAACCCGAGGCCGACTTTATTTGGAGTTCGGTAGCCGGCATCGAAAAAGCGAAAGCCGAACTGAAAAGATTAACCGAGGAAGAATTGCCCCGTAGCGCTGAAGAAGTCGCCCGTGCTCGCAGTTTTGGCGACCTTTCCGAAAACTACGAATACAAAGCGGCAAAAGAAAAACAGGCGCGCCTGATGGAAAAAATCAATCGGTTACGCGCCGACCTTTCCCGGGCAAAGCCCATCGCACCAGAAAGAATTGACATTAGCACCGTAACCGTCGGCTGTAAGGTAACATTGAGGGATGCCGCAGGCACAAAATATCAGTTTTCAATACTCGGTCCCTGGGACTCAGAACCGGAAAACGGCATCATCTCGTTTCAATCTCCTCTTGCCCAAGAACTCATCGGTAAAAAGCCCGGCGATAAAGTCAAGATGGGTGATAAAACCCTGACGGTCGCCGAAATTAAGCCCGCTTTGTAGATGGCGGAAATCGTCAAACTACCGCTCCCGGACTCTGCGGTGCTTGACCGCGCCGTCAACACCCTTTTGAACTGCGGTGTCGTTTTATTTCCGACCGAAACCGTATATGGCATCGGCGCTGATATCCGTTGCCCGGATGCGATTCAGCGCCTCTATGAAATCAAAAAGCGCCCTTATCAACAATCCTGTCTCATCCACTGTAGCACCCTGGAACAAGCGGCTTTATATGTGAAACAAATTCCCGCTCTTGCCCATCTCCTGGCGCAAAAATTTCTCCCTGGCCCCCTTGCCTTAATCCTTCCCTCTTCTTCTAAAACGCCGGCCATAGTAAGGGCGCAGACAAATACTGTGGGAATCAGAGTGGTCAACAACCCGGTATTTCGTGAAATTGTCTCCCGGCTTGGCGCACCGCTGGTGGGCACGAGCGCCAATCGCTACGGTCAGCCGGCAACCAACGATTTCAACGCCCTCGAGCCGGAAATTATCGCCCAAGTTGACCTCGCAATCGATGCCGGAAAAGTTGGCTCGGGCACCCCATCAACTATCATTGACCTGACAACCCGTCAACCCCGGCTCCTTCGCGAAGGCGATATCAAAAGACAAGAACTGGAACAGGCGCTCGGTTTAAAACTCGCGCCTTAGTAGCGGTACTCCAACTTAAGCAAGAACTCGGGCTCTACCGCATCCTTTCCCGGCATTCCGCCCTGGTTTTTATAAAATGCCGCCTGAATCCGAGCCTGAATATAAAACCCCCGCGGTAAACTGAACTCCAGTTCTGGTCCAACCCGTAACGCCCTTTCCACCTCAACATCTTCATCGGTTTTAGTTGCATCCCAGCCCCGTGCCGGAAACTGATAGTAGTAGCGCAGAAAAACGGTGTCGGTCATCTGATAACTCTGGCGCAAAAAACCACCCCGATTGTAATAACCGCGCCGGGTCCAATCTCCAACAACCGATGTTTTGAGCCCGGTTAGTGGCGTATAAGAGATTCTTGCCCAGAGCCGGTCGGCATCCGGTCCCAGTTCATGCCCCAGAGGAACCGAATAGTTCTCATACATTATTGAATATATCCGATGGTAATAGGTAAATGCGGTAATCAGTGCATACTCAGCCCGAATCTCAAAATCCGCAGGGGTTAAGAGAAATCCGGCTTGCAAACCGACGCAGTTGGGCGCATCCTTCCTTGTGTTGAACTCGTAGTTGTCCAGAAACAACTGCCCGTACAGTTTACTTTTCGGTAGATAGAGAACCGCATCCCAGCCCAGCAAAAGGTTGTCACCGTGTCCGGAGTTGGCAACCGAAAAGTAGAGCGGTAAAAGCGGGTTAAGCATCCCGGTAAAGTCCCAGGTATTTTCATAGGTGTAAACATTGAACATCGCCCCACCCAGAATCAGCCGTCGAAAAAGCGCCACCTCGAGCCGTTGCCCGGATAAAAACCGGTGCGACCTATTCCAGCGCGAGAGCATCGCGGTAAAGGAAAGAAACTTCAAATTTTTCCCCTGCATCAGGAGTTGTCCATGGTCAAGCGCCGGCGCTTGGTCCGAAAGCATCACGCTTGACAGATACCCTGGTCCCCAGAAAAACTCATCCCTGCCCAGTTCCAGCCTTAACCCCGGGAAATTAACACCTAAATACGCCCGCTCCATCTCCCACAAGACCCGGTCCCGCCAAGAAACGACCCTGACACCGGGATTGTGCCAGCCAGCAGAGTCACAAATCCTTGGCTCTTTCGGATTAAGCAGCACCGGTGCCATCTCATCGTAAAAAAAGAACCTGCCGGCCAGCTCGTTTTCTGCAGTTACACCTAACGACGCCCTTTGCTTTCCCGGTTCTGCCCGCATCCTCGAGAACAAATTGAGTAAAATAAATCGGTCACCACCATTGTCCATCTCGGATAGGTCAATTTTAACCACCGGCTTTTTCTTTATCAGTTCCCACCGCAACCTTGTCAGCGCCGTCTGCTGTGCCGCATTTATCCGACAACCGCGGGCAGCCGATTCCGCCTCAAAAAAGAGTTTCTGGCACTCTTGCCGGGTCCAAGGTTTACTGGTTGAAGGTAGCGATTTAATCAGCCCCGCGGTTTTAAGCAAATCAATGTCATCATAAATCCGGGCATCGGTCGGCACATAAACGGCGCTGTTGACATAGGCAACCAGAAGCAGCCCGAGAAAAAGTCCCATTTTACAGTTTCATTGCAAACGGATTTTCAATCACCGCTCTCTGCTAACTACCTACTTTATCACCCCGAGCCAGTCCCGCAAAAGGAACTGAAACCGGCCAATGAGCAGCGACATTCGCGCCATTACCGTATATCCAAAGGAAGCACCGAACCCAATCATCAGAAAAACAATTCCGGTGTCTGCCGCCACTTTTAATGCCCCCTTGTGCTCCCGGGAGAAAAAGAAGTAAAGCACCGAACAGATAACACCGATGAACGAAATCAGCGCCCAGAGAAACACATCCCAGCGGCTAAATATCCCCGGTGTCAACAGTGTCCCCTGAATCTGCTTGATGATGTTCGTCTGGAAAAATGCTGGAATTGCCACCCCTGATGCCCAGCCCAGCACAAAACCCATCGGTATCCGCACCATCCAGGAAACCTGAGGAATGAATCGAGTAAAGTAGAACAGGCCAAGAACAAACGGAATTATGTAAAGCGGTTTTCCCTGCCGGAAAAGTGGCGTAATCAGGTCCGGGTACACCGCGTTGTACCAGGTAAGCGCAATCGTATAGCCAACTGAAACCCCGACGAAAAGATGCTCGCACAACTTGTAAAACGGGTTGTCCTTCCAGAGAAAAGAGAAAATCCCGAAGGTCAAGATAACCGCCACCCAGGTCCAAATATCGGTGGAAATGTGCATCTTACCTCCTTTTCATTCTGGTGGCAAAAAACGCCACATTACCCAGCACAACCAAAAATAGAATCACCAGATGGGCGAGAGACTGAGAGTCCATTGCCGCAACCGCCGGCATATAAGCCTTGCTGTAGCCATTCTTGGCAACCAGCACCTCATATTCAGCAGCACCCTTCATCCCGGCTAAAAGCCCGGTCAACTGGCCGCTCTGCAGAAAAGGATAGGCATCTGCTGCGGAAACCGCGGTAACGCCGGCACCGACCCGTAACCCATAGCGTGACTGCCCGTAGAGCAACCAGTCACTGAATCCCGGTGTGCCAGCGGATATCGCGACCATAAACGGAATGTCTCGCAACCGCACCACCTCCTGCATCATCGGCAATGAGTCAAGGGGATGTCCATAGTAGTCAACCGGAAACACATTTTTAATGTTCTCACCCATCCCTAATATCACCGCATCAACCCCGGCTTTCCAGCCTAGATAAACCACATCCTTACCATACTCCTTACCATACTCTGGAGGAATCTCCGTTACCGCCTTGTCCGCCAGTCCGGCACCGGTAATCCACAACCCGCACAAAAGCACCTTCACATCCCGGGCAAAGGCATGGCGCATTAACGCCACCAGCATGGGGTAAAGTTCGGGCATTGACGCCGGGTCAAAATCAACCGAAATCAACAACGTCTTGCCCGGTGGAATCGCATCCACCGCGTCAAAAACCGCCTTCGCCCGTGGTCCGGAATTAACCCCCAAACCGAGCGGCTTCAAGAGCGGGAAAAGCACCAAAACCGCCATGACGATAAAAATTATTTTCCGGTCAATCTTTAAAAGGCGCTCCCAGAAACTCATCACTTACCTCCTCCCAGCCAGCCTCGTTCAATACCTAAAATCACCTTAAGTGAAGTCGCAATCGCGCCCAGCGCCACCCCGAACACAATCGCCCGCTTTGCTGCCATATTCGGCACCGAAAGAATCCACTCTGCCACTTCGGGAAGTTTGCCCCAGATTGCTGCACCCACCGGCACCATTCCCAGCATCACAATAAACGCCGCAATCAAAAGCAATGCCGCTTCCTTGGTTCGTGCCCGGAACGCCCGGTACGCCGCTGATGCCATATAGAACGCCAGAATTGCAAACATCGAAGCGTTTAGCGGCACCAGCATATTCTTAAAAATTACCTCCTGCAAAGGTGAACCGGGTTTTACACCCCAGACCAACCCGATAACCGCGGTAACAACCAGCGCCACCAGAGTTACGATTGAATAAACCCAGCCGGCACGCCGGCGCTGTAACCGGTCCAGATGATAAAGAATCAAACTACCCACCCCGAGTACCAGAGCAAACGCCGAGACAATCCGAATCCACTTCGTCGTCAAGTCGTAAAATCCCACCGAAATCGGATGAGGCACAAAAAACTGCACCATCATCACAATCCCCATTATCAAACAAATCGCCAGCGGTAAACTCCTGCGCACAACACCCTCCTTTCTCTCTTACCCAAGAGGAAGCCCGGTACCAATCAGGTTGATACCGCTGACATTAAAGAAATTGCTGACCCCTTGGAAAAATTTCAGCCCCGGCACTGCCGACAGCAAGAGCAAAACCGAGCCCAAAAAAATCACCACCAGAATCACCAGTTTCCCCATATCCTGCCCCTTGAGCGAACCAAGCAGCAGGGGCTCGCGCGACAGATAGGCGCTTGCCGCATAAAGTTCTTCGCCAATCAAAGTGTAGTCGCAGGCGGTGATAAAAAATGGCAACTGGAAAACCGAATCGGTCCCGGCAATCTGAATTGCCCCGGTTGTTGCGCCCGTCTCAGCGAGAATCAGCGACTCGGCCCAGAATGTTCCGAGGAAAAAGTTTGTTGCCGGCTTCTCCCGTACCATCAGACCGTCAACCGCGGCGGCATAGGCAAACTGCTCCGAAGTCACATAAAAGATGTTGTCCGGCTTAAACGCATCCGGTCTGCCCGCGCGGGTGTAAGCCTCCTTCACCACCTCGCGTGCCACCGTATAAACAATCGGGTCCCGGTTCGGTACCAAAAGCGCCGAATCGTACTGCGCCGTCTTCTTTGCCACCTCACCAAGGATGTTCAGGGAAGCAATCGTCGCAATATCGGCGACCGAACCCAATCCGGGCACATAAACAATCGGCTTACCCATTTCAGTCGCTCTTCCCACCGCCTCTTCCACCGCATCCAGCCCGGCGATGCGCCGCACAAACAGATGCCGACCCGCCTTCGCATGCTCAATAAAATAAATCACCAGGGCGAAAAACAGAATCATCGCCACCAGGATGTTCAGCCGTGCCCGGTTAAACCACTGCGGCTTACTCACCACCCATTGCGAAGGTTCGCCCCATACCGTATCTGCGCCCAACACCACACCCAGCCGATAAGAGTAACGCACCCCATCACAGACATTCTCGTCGATATAACTATTATCACTTGCACCCAGCGTTGCCACAACCTGCGTTGACTCCCGCTCGCAACTCCGTTCCAAAACAACAAAGTCCGGAGTCGGTTCCGGCGCCAATTGCCAGCGGATAGTGATACTCTTACCCGCATCATCCGGCGTATCCTGAACCAAAGGTACGGGCGGCGCTACCACACTTAGAAGAAAAGAGAACAAAAAGATTGTGCTACTCATTCCCGCTCCTTTGCTCTTAAATCCTCCGTACACCGACACGGTATTGCATGACACTTCGGACACCCATTACGGTACTTGCGGCACGCCTGTTCCAGTTCCACCCCGGCGATACTCGCCAGACTCACCAACCAGGCAAAAACATCGGCAAACTCCTCCTCCTTCTCTTCCTGCCGATTGTGCCGCAGTGCCCGTGCCAGCTCTCCGACCTCTTCCACAAACCAGCGAAAAGTGCCCTCAACTCCGCGCCGGTTGTCCTTAACAAAATAAATATCACCGATTAACTTCTGAAATTCACCTATCGTCACACTCCAAGTATTACCAAAACAGAAAAAATGTCAAGCGATATCACAGACCATCACAAAGATAGACATCAGGAACTTACGAGCACGCCGCTACACTTTCCCCGCAAGTCGGAGCGGCAGTCAATATTGCGGGAACGGGTATTTAATATAAAATCTTCTGGCGAGTACAGTAGGTTCGCCATCGTAATTTTAACTATAAACAATATTCAACAGAACCCGGTTTATCAAAGCATCATCTTTATTAACGCTGAACATTTTGGTTTTAACTTTACCATCGGCGCATCTCTTCAATTTACAATTAGATAGGAAAAACAAGGAAAGGTGAAAAATTTTCCTACTCCCCAGCCCGGGAGCAATCCCCGGGATAGTATTCCACATCCCATCGTTCATCACCCATCTGCCCACCTTAATTATCACGCCCGCTTGAACCCAAGACAAGACAATAACACCTATCTTATCGATAATCCATAATGTTTTCCCAAACACCCAATCAGAGACCCACCCTTTGCCAATTATGCCCACGATATCCTGAACCGTTTTTTGTCCCATCCGCAACTCTGTTTTCAATTCTAATGCAAAGTTTGCATTTAAGTTACCGGTCCTGAGCCATTCCCTAACCCATTATTTTGCAATGGGTTAATAGAAAGCCTACTTTGAACTACTGAAGAGCGTTTGGTACTAAAACCTTTGAGTCGGAGTTGCTAATAACCCCACTCTTCGGTCATATAGATCTTGCGCCGACAGTCCGGGCAGAGAATGCGCAGTGTACCCGAACGATAAGGCAGTGCACCGGCAGGCGCTTCCTGTGGTGCCGCAACCCCAAGTGATTGATAAAGAGTCAGGAAAAGGGTCGGGTTGGAGTTTACCAGATCTCCGACCCGATGGGCAATCCACAAGAGATGTTCCCGGGTAGCAAAGGGCTCACCGCAATTTTCGCAGTAGACCAGTTGTTTCTCAACCGATGTTTCCCAGCCGCCCCGTTCGGTGCGGGAAAGGTCAAACTCCGGCGTGTGGTAAATCGCATCGTTCGGACAGTAAAGGACGCATTGCGCGCAGTAGATGCACCGCTCCGCATAATGGATGTTGCGTTTAACACCTTTGGCGCGGTCAATCACAATCTCCCTTGCATTGGTCGGACACACCTGAACACAGGCACCACAGCAAAGGCAGTTTTCTTCCCGAAACTTCAAAATCCCCCGAAAGTTCGGGTGGATTGAATCGACCGCTTTCGGAAACTTGGTGGTAAACGGACCCTTAACCACCGCCCGAACCGCCTCAACCAGTTCACGCAGTTTTGGTAACGGAATCCTCATTTTTCTTCCTCAATTAGTGATTTGCCACCTCGGTCTTCGGTAAATTTGTCTTTGATTGTGCCCTTCCAAAGTTTCACCCCGGCGATTAGTGAACCGCGTGCCAGGGCATGGCTGGAAACGGGGACCGTAATCAGGATGAAGAGCGCGCAGATGAGCGCCTTGATGCCGAGCGCCGAAAAACCGGTTTTCAGGAAAACACCAAGCATAATGCCGCAGACCCCAAGGGTGACACACTTGGTCGCTGCCTGCATACGGTTGTAGATGTCCGGAAACCGTGCCAGCCCAAGCGCACCGAGCAAAACGAAAATCACGCCGAGCCAAAGCGAGAGCAATGCCAGAGCGCTAATCATCCAGACTCCTTCCTTCAAGGTACTTTGCCAGCGCCAGCGCGCCGATGAAGGCGATAACCGCCAATGCGATTGATAAGTCCAGAAGATAACTCAGCCGGTATTGAAGGGCAACCAGGGCGGTAATTGCCGAGAACACCACGCCCATCATATCAACCGCGATTGCCCGGTCGGCAATTGATGGACCCTGGAGCGCCCGATACAGACAGAAGAGCGCTGCCGGAATTAAAACGATTATCGGTATCATTTCTCAAGCCTCCTTAATCAAATATCCGCGCGAGGAAAAACTCAAATGGTCCTTTAATCATTCGGGCGCACTCCTCCGGGTCTTCGCTTCGCACCTCAATCCAGTGAATGTACAGGTTATCATCCTTTATTTCCACGGTGAGAGTACCCGGGGTCATTGTGATTGAGTTTGCCAAAAACACCCGGGCGATATCGCTCTTCAAGTTGGTTTTAATCTTCACAATCCCCGGTTTTAAGTTCAGCCCGGGTGAAAGGACGCGCAGCGCAACGTCGATGTTCGCCTTGAGACACTGCCAGATAAATACCGGAATAAAAACCAGCAGCCAGAACCAGCGCACCGGATTTAAAAGTTTGCTTGCCTTCAGGGGTAGGTTGCCACCAAACATCCCGGCGGCAATTGCCGAAACCGCAACACCGGCCAGTACCTCTTGATAGTGCAGGGTCCAGCTAAGAAGCATCCAGACGATAACACCGGCAATGAAGTAAGCGATGCGCTTTGCCATCTTATCCTCCGAGCATCAAGCGGGCATAATCCAGCCCGTTCATAAGCACCTTTGCCGCCGGACCAATTAAATGGTTCAGAACCCCCTGAAAACCTAACCCGACAATCAGTATTAAAGCGACAAGCAGAACCATCGCCAGAACCATCGTTGCCGGCGCCTCTTTTGCCCTAACGGGCTCCTCGTTCTTTTTCGCGAAAAAGGCGACATTGACAACTTTTGTTAAGTAACTCAGGGTGACCGCGGAAAAGAGTGCGGCAAGGAATGCCAGCCAGTACATCCGGGCGGAAATCGCACCGATGATGATGAACAACTTGGAGAAAAATCCGGCAAAGGGCGGCACCCCCGCCATTGAAAATGAACCCAGAATGTGCGCCCAGGATGTAAAAGGCATCGACCGCTCCAGCCCTTTCAGGTGGTCAAGTTCTCTTGTCCCCGCCTGCATCTCAACCGAACCGCTGGCTAAGAAGAGCGTGCCCTTACCCAAGGCGTGGGCAAGGATATGAAACAGCGCACCGACAAAACCCCAGTAGTTGCCGATACCGAGCGCCACCAGAATATAACCAATCTGGCTGATACTGGAGTAGGCAAGGAGCCGTTTGTAGTCGTTCTGGGAATAGGCTAAAAGTCCGCCCAGCACCATGGAAACCGCACCAAAGGCAATCAACAGGTTGAAGAAAGCCGGGGTTTCTGCCCGCGACACGCCAAACACATTGAACATCAAACGGCACATCCCGTAAACACCGGTAACCTTGATAAACACACCGGAAAGGAGCGCCGAAATTGGTGCCGGTGCTGAGAAGTGGGCATCCGCCAGCCAGGCGTGGAACGGTTCCATACCCATCTTGATTGCAAACCCGATTAACAAGGTCGCAATGACAAACCAGTAAAACGGGGTTTTGCCGTTTGTTGCCAGCGCCTGAGATAGGGTCGCTAGATTCAAGGTTGATGTATGGGCGTAGAGCAGGGCAATTCCAAAGAGAAGCACCGCACCACCAACTTCACCCAGGACCATATACTTGAACGCCGCCTCAACCTCCTCCTCTTCGGTACCAAACGCCACCAGCGCATAACTGGCAATCGCAGAAATCTCAATGAACACAAACATATTGAACAGGTCACCGGAAATCGCCAACCCGTTTAAACCCGCAATGAGAAGCAAAAACAGGGTGTAAAACTTCCAGCGCCCCGTGGTGTAACGGTCCAGATACCGAATTGAGTAGAGCATTGCACAAAAGCCCACGATGTTAATCACCAGAACAACGAGTGCGGTCAGGGCATCAAACCACATCGCAATGCCAATTACCTTCCAGCCACCGACCCAGTAGTGTAGCGGCACACCGCCCGCTCTAAGGATAAGCCAGGTGTAAACCGAAACCACCAAGAGGACCGTGTTAGCGATGCCGGCAATCAGGTCGGCAAAACGGGACCAGATTTTCGACAAAAGGGGCACCAGAAAGGCACCGGCTAAAGGCACCGCAATAAATAGTGGTAGAAACCTTGACTCCATCGGCTCTTATCCTTTCAACTTTCTGAATTCGGAAACATCAAAGGTCTTGTGCTTCTCATAGAGACGGAGCGCAAGCGAGAGCATCAAGGCGGTGGTTGAAAGTCCGATGACGATTGCCGTTAAAACCAAAGCCTGGGGTACCGGGTCAACAAAGTTGCGGGCAACACCGAGTCGCACCTGGTCGGCACTGGTGATAATCGGCGGCAAAGCACCCTTTTTAAAACCGACCAATGCAAAGAACAGGTTGACCGCATACTCAATCAAACAGAACCCAATCACAATTTTAATCAGGTTGCGCTTTGACACCACCACATAGAGACCGATGAGAAACAAAAGCACACAGGCAATATAGGGAATCATCTCTACTCCTTCATCACAAACCTTGATGCACCCAGCGCCAGAAAGATGGCAAAGAGTCCGGCGCCAACCTTCATCCCGATGGCGATGTTTGCCAGAGGAATAAGACCACCGGAAACCAGTTGCAGGGGTTTGCCTAAATAAAACACACCGGTATTACGGAAAAAGCAGTCCGCCGCAAAGTAGCCAGCAAGTGCCAGCGCAAGGAAGAAAGCACCGCCCAGACTCTCAAAAACCGAAGATAGGATATAGCGCCGCCGCTCCACCTGCTCAACCGAACCGTATGCCAACGAAACAAGAATCAACGCTGCCGCTATCAAAACACCACCGGCAAATCCGCCGCCAGGCGTTAAATGGCCATGGAGCATTATGTAACCACCGTAGAGGAACAGTATGCCGGCGAGCAGTCCTGCCATCACCTGAACAATCAAAGACATTCCGCGCATACTAACTTCCCCCCGGTTTTTTCTTGGAGACAAACCGCATAACCGTCAATACACCAACCACCGCGGTAAACAAAACCGTTGCTTCACCTAATGTGTCATAACCCCGGAAGTCGAGGATGATTGCCGCAACGATGTTTGCCGCCCCGGTCCGCTCCAGCCCGAACTGAATGTAGTCGGTCGCAAGACGCATCAAGGGTTGACCAAATGTCGGTAACTCCCGGAACACACCGATGATGAGCGAAAGGAACAGGCCGCCAAAGGCGAGAAATGCAGCGATGAACATTGCGGTCTCAATCTTTAAGCCGCCGGTTGCCGTCGTGTCAATCTCGGTGGTACGCAGAATCACCGCCGTAAAGAACACAACCGTTAAGGTCTCAACCACAATCTGGACAATCGCCAGGTCCGGTGCTTGAGCTAAAATGAACATAATCGCAACACTGAACCCAACCATACCCAGCGCCACCGCTGCCGCCAGCAGGTTCTTTGTTTCGCTGGCGACCAGCGCCGCTGCCAGCATGACACCTAAGAGAATGTAAAGTTCAACCATCTTCTACCTCAAAAACAGCATTAAATAGAATATCACGGCACCTAAAAACACCCAGGAGAGATAAAGCGGCAGATTACCAGTATGAATTCGGGACAAACCGAGACCGAAGTAGTAAATTAGTTTGCCGATGAACTCGGCCAGGGCATCAAGCACCCGGTCAAACCCTTCACGCAGACCAGCTCCAACAACCTTGAAGATACCAACCAACCAGTTGTAAACGTCAAATGCACCCCGTTCCCCAAAGATAAGCATCTCGCCAATCAAAGGGGTATGCTTCACCGAGGAGTAAAACGCAGTGCCCGGCACCCTGCTCTCCTCGGCGTCCGCAATCTTCTCGCCACCAACAAAGGTCTTTCCCTCAACCGGACGGGCTGCCGTACCAAAAAGATACAGTATCGCCCCAAAGCCGAGCGCCGCAATCAACAACAGGGTTGCCGGAATCGGGCTCCAGACGCCGTAAAGTGTAACTTCGTAAAGCCCCAGTCCGGGTAAAATCAACCCGGTGAGCGGCAACTGGTAGGCAAACACCCCGAAAACCACACAGGCAAGCGCCAGAAGGAAAGGCGGCAACCACATCGTCATACTCACTTCGCGCACCCGCTCCAGATTTGCCGGACGCTGACCAAAGAACAACGCATGGAGCATCTTCAAAAATGATGCCAGGGTCAAAACACTGCCCAGCATTGCGGCAACGAGGAATACGGGAAACAACCGGTTGCCTTCACTGCCAATCGATAACACCCCTTGATAAACCATCCACTTTGAGAAAAAGCCGTTGAGCGGCGGTACGCCGGCGATTGCCAGTGCACAGATAAAGAACGAAACAAAGGTCAAGGGCATCTGCTTTGCCACACCCCCGAGTTTTTCCAGTTCGTCGGTCCTTGCCCAGTGTTCCACCGAACCACCGGCAAGGAAAAGCCCGGTTTTGTAAATAGCGTTGTTAAGCATATGGAAAAGCCCGCCGGCAATACCAACCGGGATTCCGGTACCAATACCTAACACCATATAACCAACCTGGGAGACCGCATGAAATGCCAGAAGTTTCATCATCCGTTTCTGCACCAGCGCCATCATCACCGCGGCGATAATCGTCAATGCGCCAATTCCCATCAGGGAGTTCCTCAAAACCATATTACTTGAAATGTCAAACATCGTGACACAGAGCCGGGTCAAAAGATAAATCCCGAGAAGTTTGTCCAGTGATGCGGGAATCAACGCCATCACCGGCGCCGGTGCCGTTTCTGCCGCCTGAGGAATCCAGGTGTGTAAAGGCATCGACCCGGCTTTGGCAAGGGCACCCGCGGTAACAAGCACAAACCCGGCAATCGCAATCGGGTCGTAGAGCGGCATTGGAACCTTGGGAGCAAGGTCAATCCAGCCCCCAGCGATGAATGTCCTGGTCAGTAAAAGAACCAGGCCTAGAAGCATCGCAAAGTCGGAAAGCCCGACGATGACCAGCGCCTTGCGGGCGGTGAGGAAGGTGTCACCCTTGCCAATCAAAAGAATCCCGTACAGGACGAAGAGCAAAGCGCCCCAGAAGAAGAACAGGACGGCAAGGTTGGCACTCAACACAACACCGTTGGCAAACCCAAGAATCAAAAGGCAGTAGAGGTAATAACCCCTGGTTCCTTCCCGTCCCCGCATATAACGGAAGGAGTAGAACATTACGAGCGCCGTAAATATGCTCACAAACAGGAGAATAAAACCGGACAACGGGTCAAGGCGCAAGGCAATCGGTACCCCGGCAATCGCGCCGAGATTTAACACCTGCTCACTACCCCGAATCAAAAATAGCCGGATGGCGTAGTAAAGCGAAGCAAGTACGCCGATGAAACTGAACTCATTGCGCAACCTGCCCACCAGATAACCGAGAAGTCCGGCTACTATCGGGGCAACAATGATTGACACAAACGAATGAGCAAACATCA
This sequence comes from uncultured bacterium, assembly GCA_964626075.1. Taxonomy (GTDB): domain Bacteria; phylum Hydrothermota; class Tepidihabitantia; order Tepidihabitantales; family Tepidihabitantaceae; genus Tepidihabitans. Next base: position 53,193 of record CAZVDD010000004.1, on the reverse strand, counting down.
CCAGCCTCCACCCAACATCGTCATTTTCAAACCACTAAAACCCGCTTCAAGAAACCGCACCGGCATAAACCACAGGACACCGGCTAAAATTGTCCCAATCGCCATCACGACAACTAAAAATACCACAAAGCCCGGCACTCTACCATAACTATCTGTAACGGTACCAAGGAATATCCGGGAGTAGAGCCGGCTGAGATAAAGAATGGTGAACAGCGCCGCAACCAGGGCACCAATCCCGAGTAAAATTGAACTCCGGACCGCACCAAGAACCACTCCCAACTTGGCGAAAAATCCTAATGTCGGTGGTAACCCCATAACCGAAAGCATCAGCACCGCCGTAGCGCCAGCAAGCACCGGAGAGCGGTGGGCAAAACCACCGAGCCGGGATAAATCACCCGAACCGCTCGCGTCCTCAACAACACCGGCGGCGAAAAATATCCCCGACTTCGCAATCGCATGTGCCATAATATAAAGCATTGCACCCATCACACCGTAGTAACCGACACCGGCAAACCCCAGTAGCATAAAACCCATCTGACCCACGGTTGAGTACGCCAGGGTCTCCCGGATGGTGTTGGCGCTCAGTGCCACCCCGCCCGCAATTAAACTGGACGCCACCGCAACAATCGCCACCGCCAGAAAAATTGGCTTGGGTACCTGCATTGTCAAAACATACAGTTTCAAAAATAGCACCAGCCCCAGATTTTCTGCCACTCCGGAAAGCAGAGCGCAAACCGCGGCTGGCGCCTGAAGATAGGCTCGTGGTAGCCAGATGTATAAGGGCAGGGTTGCAGACTTGGCAACGATTCCAACAAGGATAAGTATCGCCGGTAACACAGGCAGTGGTTTTCCCGCCAGCGCAGCAAGGTCCAGTGTCCCCTGTTCCAGTTGTATCAGAACCAGACCGACGAGCATCACCGCAGCCGCAACAAAGTTCAGATACAGTGCCCAGGCACCTGCCAGAACACTTTCCTCTTTGCGGAAATAGGTTACCAGACGCCACAGCGCTACCGTTGCCAGTTCCCAGAACACATACAACAAGAGGAGGTTTTCCGCAAACACCACACCCAGTGCCGCACCAAGGAGCACAAGGAAAAATATGTAGTATTCGGCAAGTTGTCCCTTACTGCCTCGAATTCGGGCAAACGAATACAGCATCGTTAAGAGTCCGATAAACCCGAATACCAGAGCGAGGAACACCTCTATCGGTCCGGTTGAATAACTGGTCCAGGAACCAAAGTTCATTGGAATCGCTCCCTTATTTTTTCCGTCTTCTCCCAGGAGAGGCGCAACAACTCATTGCCGGTAAATTTCATTTTACCGTCCTCAAACGCCGCCATTCGTTCAGTACAACAATAACAGGGGTCAACCGCGGCCAGCGTCAGCGCCGCATCGGCAATTGAACCACCCCGGACCGCCACGACATTGGAAGCGATGTTCATATAACTCGGAGCCCGAATCTTGTGCCGCAAGGGCCGGTTAGAACCGTCCGAACGGATATAATGGAAAACCTCACCCCGCGGCGCTTCGGTTCTGCCGATCCCCTCTCCCGGTGGAACCTCGTCAATCCTTGTGTCAATCGGGCCCTCGGGCAGGTTCTGCAAACAGCCGCGAATGATACGCACCGATTCAAATATTTCCAGCAGCCGCACCTTTGCCTTGGCAAACACATCACCTTCCGGTAAAACAATCACATTCCAGGGTACCTGGTCATAGGCAGCATGCGGGTCATCGCGCCGGACATCAATGTCCACCCCTGAAGCCCGGGCGGTTGGACCAACAACCGACCATTGAAGCGCCTGCTCTCTTGTCAGAATCCCGACCCCTTCAAGACGGGCACGAATCACCGGGTCGTCAAGCACCGCTTTGGTGAGCATCATCGTCTTCTTCTCCACCACATTAAGAACGGCCTCAATCTGAGGAATCTGCTCCGGCTTGATGTCCCAACGCACACCGCCCGGTTTGTTAGCGCCGTAATGGTTCCGGTTTCCGGTAATCATCTCAAAAACCTCAAGGATGTGCTCTCGATAACGCCATGCCCACATCCAGACGGTGTTGTAGCCGATAAAATGCCCGGCAAGACCAACCCAGAGTAGATGGGAGTGGATTCTTTCCAGTTCATGAATGATGCTTCGGATGTAGTTCGCCCGGGGTGGCGGTTTAATCCCGGCACAATCTTCAATTGCCAGAACCGCGGCCAGGGGATGCGAGTTTGAACAGATACCGCAAATTCTTTCCACGAGAAACGGAACCTGTTCGTAGGTCAACTCCGGGGAAATAAACTCGTGACCCCGATGGTTGTAGCCGATGTGGATTTCCAGGTCAACAACCGTCTCACCTTCAACAATCAGTTTGAAGAACTCCGGCTCCTCCTGCAGAGGATGATACGGACCAATCGGCACAATTCGGCGCTTTTTTTCCTCACCGCTCATGGGCTTCGTTCCTCCGTTCATAATCCCGGCGCAATGGATAGCGCCCCTGTTCCCAATCCGTGTCCGAAGTAAGAAGCGGTACCAGGTTGGGATGCCCGACGAAATCAATCCCTAACAGTTCATGCATCTCCCTTTCAATCCATTGAGCCGCCGGAAACCAGCTGCCCTGCGCCTCAATCCGCGGGTCGTCTTTGGGCGCAAACACCTTTACCGTGTAAATTATTCCGGTGGTATCTTCCGAAAAGTGGTAAAGCACCTCAAAACCGTGCCGGGTGTCAATTCCCGTGGCGATTGACAGCCTCATCCCTCGCTCTTGATGGAGAAACTTTGCCGCCGCGGTCAGTTTTTCCCGCGGAATCGTTAAATACAGCCGACGCGGGTTTTTCTCGAACACTTGTGTATCCGGGAATTGCTCCAGAAACAGTTTCAGTGATTCGCTCATAGTTTGCTCAATGCCTTAACCACACCCATTATCATCGCCTCGGGTTTTGGTGGACAGCCGGGAATATAGGCATGAACGGGAATGTATTTGTCATAAGGTCCAACCGCATTGTAGGAGTTCCGGAATATGTGACAGTTGCAAGCACAAGTACCTATTGCAATCACCAGGCAGGGTTTGGGTGTCTGCTCGTAAACCTCCAGAACCCGGGGCAAAGACTTTCGGTTTATGACCCCGGTAACAAGGAGCGCATCCGCATGCCGGGGCGAACCAACCAGCACAACCCCAAACCGCTCGACATCGTAACGCGGGGTCAACAGTTCCAGTATCTCGATGTCACAGTTGTTACATGACGCTGCCGCCACGTGGTAAACCCACGGCGATTTTTTTAGTCCCCACAATCTTAAGTCTTTCATAAGCCAATAAACGCTAAAACCACTGCAATTATACCTAATGGCGCCAGAATGAACCAGAAAAACACCAGTGCCTGGTCAATCTTGAACCGGGGATTGGTGTTCTTAATCAACACCACCAGGACCACAATTAAGAGAAACTTCAACACCGCCCACCAGTCCCTGATGCCACCCCACAATAGGGTAATAAGAAGAAGCGGTAATAAAACAAACATCATCGCCCGGGTGATACGAAACGCCGCAAGGGGCGCACCTGAATACTCCACAAAAACACCGGACATTATCTCCTGCTCCGCTTCCGGAATGTCAAACGGCACAAAACCCAGTTTTGCCTGAATCGTGCACAAAACAATCACCGCCGCAATCACTCCGGAAATTGAATACAAAAATGGCCCGAACTGCTGTTGATAGGCAACCAGTCCGCCAATTCTTAAAGCACTTGCCACATCCCACGCCCGGGCAACCTTGACAATCGGCACCAAAAGCGCCAGAACAAAGGGAAGTTCGTAACCAAGATATAAGGTCATCTCGCGCGAAGCCCCCACCGCGGCGATTGGATTACGGGACGCTGATGCGCCAACGATAAAACTGAGCGGTACTAATGCCAGAAGGTACAGAAGGACGATTGTGTCGCCGATAAAAGATGTCTTCTGCGCCACGACCAGCCCGGAGTTGCTAAAAAATAATAACATCGCCACCAGACTCATCCCGGCAATCCCCACCAGCGGCGCTAAAAGAAATACTGTACGCGCCGCACCCCGCGGTACCACCGTCTGCTTTAATAGCAGTTTTAGAATGTCGGCAAATGGCTGATAAAAAGGTGGTCCCTTCCGCCACTGCACCCTTGCCGAAACAAACCGGTCAACCCAGTTCAAAACCAGTCCTGCTACGGGTACAACAATCAGGCTCACGACAAACGCCAGAACCAAACGCCATCCGGATAAAAAGGAACTCACGCCCGCCTCCAGAAAGGCAACCGAGAAAGTACCCGCTTACCGACCATCAACTCTTTCATCTCATCTTCATCGACAAACTGTAACGCACCGGTCGGACAGGAAGCGGCACATCTTGGCCCACCTTCCCGGTCTCCACAGAGATTGCACTTCTGCGCGATTCGACGCAACAACTCCTTGTCCAGAACCCCAAATGGACAGGCAAGGATGCACGATTTGCAACCAACACAGTGCACGCTGGCCTGATAGACAATTCCCCGCTCTTCATCTTTCTTTATCACCTCAAACGGACACGCCGCAGCACACAAAGGCTCGGTACAATGCCGACAAGGCAGGGGAACCAGAACCGTTTCACCCACCGGGGCATACCGAATCCGACTCTCGCCTTTAAACCGGCTGCGACATGCCGCTTCACAAGCCCGGCAACCAATGCAATAATCCAGACGCACAACCAATCGCTTCTTAACCTTTACGCCGACACTCGCCATATCTCGACCTTTGTGGGCGGAATTTTAACCTCGCCCGAGCCGGGGTCAACTTCGACCGCAAACAGAGTTCGGTTCTGATGGACATTGACCCCCACACTCGCGGTTCCTTCAGCAACTACGGATACAACCTTGACCCGGAATAGCCGCTCAGCAGTTTTGCTTTTCACCTTAACAAAATCCCCTTCCGTAACCGCCATCCTCTGGGCATCAGCCGGATGAAGTAAAATCTCTTCCTCAGGTTCAAAGAAACCACCAACTCCAATTGCCTCTTTCCTCCCGAGAAGCCAGAAAAAATCTCCCGAGTCCGACGGTGATGCGTTCAATTGTCTGTTAAGCGTTTCCGTTAACTGCGCCGTTACCTCTTCCAGTTTTACCGTTTGGAACAAATCCCCAGGAATATCTTGCACCGTTCCAAACTGGCGCACGATTTCTGCCAAGGACCTGGTACCGCTGACCGGATTCGCCAGCGGTTCAAACTTTACCTCGCCCCAGACACTCTCCCCCTTACCAGTCTTTTCAAATTCACTGGGCACCGGTAGTACAAGGCCCGGTAGCGGGTTTTCAGGTCTAAAGATGCTCGTTGCCACCCGAAACTCCACTTTATTTATCTCCGGAAACAGTTCCGGATAACTGTAAGGATGAAGCCCACCGAACCAGAAGAGGAGTTTAATTCTCCCGGCGCCTAACGCCTCTTTTAACTTTCCAAACCCAATTTTCCCATCCGGTACCAGTGCCTCACCAAAGCCAACAAACGGCTTTTCCGCCTTAAAGGCTAAAATCTGAGCACAAATTGAGTGCCAGTAAGGCTCGCTTACCCGTCCAGTACTTGCTGCACAGGCGATAAGCCCTGGCACACCGGGTTTTAAAACTTGTGCCACCTCCTCCATCTGCCGGCGTGGCACACCGGTTCTATTGGCAATCCCATCGATGTCCATCTTCAACTTCGCATCGATTAGCCCGGCAATCGCGGCAAGAACCAAAAACTCGGTTCCGGGTTTGGGCTGAATAAATATGTGAGCGAATCCCGCCTCACGGGTTTTAATGGAGTCAATCACCACCATCCGACTTTGTTTGTCTGCATACCGGGCTTCAATTATTCGTTTCGCTGCCACCGGCGAGGTGTTAAACACATCGCCCACCAGCAGCGTAGCCCGGCTTGCACTCACGTCATCAAGCGTTGCCGACTTAACCCCGGATAAACGGAACCGAAACGCATTGTCCGGTTCCAGATAACCGCACACAAGATTTTCTGTTCCGAGCGCCGCAGCAAAACCCCGTATCAAACCAATTTCGGCTGCACCTGCGCCCCGGCTATAAACGACCGCGATTTCTTCCGGTTTCACATCTTGGTGCCATTTTTTTATCAAACCAAACGCCTCGTCCCAGGTGGTCTCTTTGCCATTGAGTAATGGATAACTGAGCCTTTTAGGGTGATCGATAACGATACTGGCGCTGTTCCCGCGAGGACAGGTGCGACCGTTGTTCGGCGCCACATCCATTAAATACTCCATTCGGTACTGATACCCATCAAACACCACACCCAACTGGCACCCGTTACGGCACATCACGCAGGTCGTACGCTTAATCTCGCTCATCACAGGAAAGGCTCCTCAATGTCCTTTATCTGCTCCCAGGTCAAAACCGGTCCATCTTTACAGGTGAAATATGGACCAAGCCGACAGTGTCCGCATTGACCCAGACCACAGGACATATTCATCTCCATCGACAGGTAAATCGACTTACCAGGGAAACCGGCATCAAGCAGTTTTTTCGTCACAAACTTCATCATTATCGGTGGCCCACATACGACCGCAACACTCTTTTTGACATCACATGGTATTTCATCCATCAAACAGGTAACAACCCCAACCTTTCTTTCCCAGGGTTCATCCGCACTGTCCACCGACAGTTCAATATCAACCTTCTTTATCTTCTCCCACTCCTTCAACTGCTTCTTGTAGACGATATCTTTCGGTGTGCGGGCACCGTACCGGAGAAAGATTCTTCCATATTTATTAATATCATGAACCAGCGCCAGAAACAGCGCCCGCAAAGGTGCCAGACCAACACCGCCGCCTACGATGTAAATATCCCGTCCCTCAAACTCCTGGAGCGGGTACGGCTTGCCATAAGGTCCCCGAATTCCAAGCAAATCTCCTGATTTCTTGGTAAAAAGTGCGCCGGTAGCCCGACCAACCCGCATTATTGTCATTTCAAGAACTTCGCGCTCAAAATGGGACGATGAAGGAGTAAACGGCGCCTCCCCGAAACCGGGTATGGTCAACTCAACAAACTGACCGGCAAGAAAAGGAATCTCCTTCTCCGGTTTCAGGACAAATGTCCGAATGTTGGGCGTCTCTTCAATAACATTAAGTATCTTTGTCGGAATTGGCTGATAAGGGTTCTTCATAGCCTTCCTATAATATTTCTGATATCAATCTTTCCCATACACGCGGTGAAACATCTGCCACAACCTGAACAGAAGTAAAACCCGTGTTGATTTTTCCCGTGCATAAACTTACAGTGAAACCGGTTTATAAATCGTTTAAGGAACTTTGCCCTGGGATTTGCGCCTCCCCCAACCCTTGCATACATCGCCATATAACAGGCATCCCAGACTCTAGTCCGTTCTACTTTATCACCTTTCGCTTGGTCATACAGTAAGAAACAGAAACAGGTCGGGCAGGTCATCAAACAACCGAAGCATTCAACGCAATCCTGCGCCGCTTCTGCCCAGAACTTCTCATCGTTGGTTTTCTCAGCAATCGCCTGGGGTAAATTGGGATTCAGTGGTTTGGGATTGCGGCGCTGCAGAACCGCTTCCGCCTCCTGCCTTTGTGCATTCCTTTTGCCCACTTGATTCTCATTAGCAGGTCGCCAATCCTCGCCCGCAATCAACTTTGCCCCTTTTTCCGACAGAACCTCAACCAGCCAGCCCTCATCGATCACACTGACGACCAAATCCACGCCATCAACCACATAAGGCTTTAAACCAACGAGGTTACAGAAGCAAGAGTCCTTCGGTTCCGGACAGTCCGCACCGATAAGAATTGTCTCTTGCAACCTTTGGGAATAAAATGGGTCCGCAAACTCACCCTCCTGAAACATTATCTTATGAACCGCCAAGCCCCTAAGGTCACACCCTTTCACCCCAAAAAGAAGAGCCGGCGTTTCATTAGCCGGCTCCTTTAGTGGCTCGGGAAAGAGAGCTACCCGTTCCCTGGGGCTGAAGAGAAAAGGTTTTATTGGCTCAGCAGCCCGAATCTCCTTTAAAGCCAGCGCGTTGATATCAAAATTTCCTTTATCGAACCGCACCCAGTGGACGCTGGAATTTACCTTAACCGGTAGAAAAAGGTTGTGTCCACCCGCGAGCCGGGTGATCCAGTTGATGCGCCTTTCGTTTGGTAAAAAGTATATCCTCAAGAAAATAAAATTATAAATTAAAAATCGCTTGTCAAGAAAAACTTTCATATAAATTTATCCCCCTCTAAAGCCAAAATCTTTACCTGTTTGCTTGGAATCGTGGTGTTTAAACGACTAATATGTTTAAAAATAGTAACTATCTTTGTTCCCCTGAATCCATCAAGGGCAAGAAACTTGAAGGGACTACTCCGCCCTGGTTCGCAATACTAAAGCGGAAAGGTGAAACAAACGCCGGCGCTAATTCCGCAACAATTCTATCCGGCTATCGCACTATCGTCGTGCTACCTGCGTAAGAAAGCCAATTCGCTTTGTCTTTATTGAAACTTAACTCCTGTAATATAAAATACCCTATGCTTCTGAACAAATTAGGCGAAACAAAAATAGTGGAGATTATCCAGCGAACAGTTAAAAAACGGAACAAAGTTCTTGTTGGTATCGGTGACGACGCCTGTGTTTTAAAGGATGGCAAAACCGTTTTAACCACTGACAGTTACGCCCAGGGGGTACACTTTGACATCTCTTATATGAGTTACCGCGATGTCGGAACGCGCTGCGCCTGTGCCTGCCTCTCTGATATCGTTGCCATGGGTGGCAAACCGGTTGCACTTTTGGTCGCCCTGGCATTGCCCGGCGATACCCGGGTCGAAGAGATTCAACAGCTTTATAAAGGGTTAGACTTCGTTTGTAAAAGATTAAACTGTGAGATTGTCGGCGGTGACCTCATCGCATTTGACCGCTTGGTCCTGACACTGACCGCACTGGGCAACACGCAAAAACCTTTACTCCGAACCGCCGCTCGTCCTGGCGACTTTCTGTGTGTCACTGGCTTTGCCGGCTTAGCAGAAACGGGCAGACTTTTATTGACCCCAAAGGTAAAAAAGAAAAAAAATAGACCTGCTGTAGTGCGAGAGGCGCTTGCCCGGCATCTCTGCCCCCTGCCCCGAATCGAGGTAATGACAGAACTTCGGCGCGGGATAAATGCCCTGATTGACACTTCCGACGGCATCGCCACCGATGCCCGACACATCGCTGAAATGAGTGGGGTACGTATCGTGATTCAACCTGAACTCCTTCCAATTCATTCTGTAACACGCTCGTTAGCGAAAAAAATTGGCATCGAACCTTTCCAGTTCAGCATAACAGCAGGCGAAGATTATGAACTACTGTTCACCGCGCCATTTAAGCCGCCCGCCATTATCAATAAAGTACCAGTTACCGTGATCGGCAGTGTGGAAAAGGGCTCAGGAGTATTCCTCAAACAAGAAAACACCATCACACCCCTGACAAACCTTGGCTACGACCATTTTCGAATTTAATAAGATTTTGTTGATAACCTGTGGATAAAATGTGGATAAACTCCAAAGACGGCTAAAATACATCTTTACGACCACATTGAATATTAAATGCCGATTTATTCGGCAGTGCATTTATAATTCACTGTTTGTCAAATATTTAAAAAATTAACACCAATTTTACAATTTGTTTGACATCCCTATATATTGTATTATTATTAAATAAATCACAATATGAAGTGCCCTTTTTGTGACAGTGTTGAAGACCGCGTTCTTGACTCCCGCCCTTCGCAGGATGGAACTGCTATTAGAAGACGTCGGGAGTGCATCAATTGCGGAAAAAGATTTACCACTTACGAGTATGTTGAACAGATGCCACTGATGGTTGTGAAACGGGATGGTAGACGAGAACCTTACAACCGGCAAAAACTGTTGAATGGAATTTTACTTGCCTGTCGTAAACGACCAATAAGTCGAGCAGAAATTGAAAAACTTATCGACTTTGTCGAAACGAGGCTGAACGAAGACTGCCGGGTCGAAGTCAACTCTTCGGAACTTGGAGAACTTGTGCTTAAGCAGTTGCTTTCAATAGACCCAGTAGCCTATGTCCGTTTTGCCTCGGTTTACAGACAATTTAATAGCCCGGAACAGTTTGTGGAGGAGTTAGAAAATCTTAAGAAAGGAGACCAGCGTGGGAAAACCGGTGGAACAGAACCGTAAGAAACTTGACAATGCATCGGGGGCAACTGGACCGTCACCTTACCCATTCCGCAAGGTCCAGAAAAGGTCGGGCGACCTGGTGGATTTTAACATCGAAAAGATTGCCGCTGCCATTTTTAAGGCAGCGAGGTCGGTCGGCGGTGAAGATTACGCCCGCTCCCGAGAACTTGCTGAGAAGGTAGTAAACTACCTCTACGAGCAGCGGGGCTTCCATATTCCTACGGTAGAAGAGATTGGCGATGCGGTTGAAAAAGTACTGATAGAACACGGACATGCCCAGACCGCTAAAGCCTACATCCTTTACCGGGAAAAGCGTGCTCAGGCTCGAAGAAGGCGCGCCGCAAACCTAAAACCAAGGGTGGGAGTTAACCGGGACACAACCGAATTTGCCCTTTTTGTTCGCTCCTCGGACGACACAATCCAGCATTGGGACCGAAACCGCATCAGTCGTGCCCTTATCCGAGAGGCAAACCTCGACCCTGACACCGCTGAAGAGATCGCCCGCGAGGTGGAAGAGATTATCGTCACTTCTAATGTCCGTCGGGTGACTTCGAGTTTGGTACGGGAACTGGTCAATGCCAAACTGATTGAACACGGACTCGAGGAACATCGGCGCCGTCACGCCCGGCTTGGTGTACCGCTGAGCGATGTTGAAAACCTCATCCTTTACAAAAACCGGGAAAATGCCAACACCCCCCACAATCCTGAGGCGACAAATATGACCCTGGCGGAATGGACCCTGAAGCAGTTTGCGCTCTCTTCGGTCTTTGACCCGGATATTGCGGATGCTCACACCTGGGGCGACCTCCATCTCCACGATTTAGGTTTCATCAACCGCCCATACTGTTCGGGCCAGTCACTTGAGTATGTAAAAAAGTTTGGCCTCAATCTACCCAATGCCTTATCGATGGCGAAACCGGCTCGTCATCCGGAAACGCTCCTTGCCCATATGGTGAAATTCTCGGCAGCGCTTCAGGGACACTTTGCCGGTGCAATTGGCTGGGATGCGGTGAACATCTTCTTCGCCCCCTTTTTAGTCGGAATGAGCGACAAGGACATCCATCAGCTCGCTCAGATGCTGGTGTTTGAATACTCGCAGCAGAATGTTGCCCGGGGAGGTCAGGCAATCTTTTCGGACATCAATCTCTACTGGGAAATTCCTCCCCACTTCGCCGATGTCGAGGCTATTGGACCTGGCGGCAAATACACCGGGAAAAAGTATCAGGACTATCTGCCCGAAGCACAGCGGTTTGTTCGGGCGATATTTGATGTCTATCTTGATGGCGACGGCTCGGGCCGGCCTTTCTTCTTCCCTAAACCACTGGTGCACCTCACCGACAACTTCTTTAAAACTGACGGTGCCCTTGACTTCCTGTATCACATCTCCGATGTCGCGGCGGAAAAGGGTAACACCTATTTTGTATTTGACCGGGGCAAAACCGCCAAGATTAGCGAATGTTGTCGGCTCAGTTTCCGGCTGGACGAAAACGACCTCCAGGATGCCCGAACTCCCTGGAAGATGCGCTACTGTGCCCTGCAGAATGTAACAATAAACCTGCCCCGGATTGCGTTTTTAGCCAACCATGACGATGCGACCCTGTTTTCACTGCTCCGGGAACGAATGGAGATGGTGGTTCGGGCTCACCTCGAAAAAAAGACCTTCCTTGAAAAACTGCTGTCTTTGAAGTCCGAAGGACCACTGGCACTTTTGACCATGAACCCGGATGGTGAACCTTATCTCAGATTGCATCGGGCAACATTTTTAGTCGGCGTTTTGGGCTTGAACGAAATGGTGCAGTACCACCTCGGGCAGGAACTGCACGAAAGCAAAGAGGCGTTGAAATTTGGTTTGAAGGTAATTGCCTTTCTTAACCTTGAATGCCAGCGCCTGGCAAAAGAGCACAACATCCGGCTGGTGATTGAACAAACTCCCGCTGAGTCAACCGCCTATCGACTCGCCAAACTTGACCTTGAGTTCTACCCCGAGCAGGCACAGCGGGTTGTCAAAGGAGACCTTAACACCGGTTCAGTGTACTACACCAACTCCACTTATCTTAACGTTTCGTTACCCATCGACCCCATTGACCGTGTTTACCTCGAGGGTAAGTTCCACGATATGATTGAAGCCGGTGCCCTCACCCATGTCTGGCTTGCCGACTCCCGACCGCCTAAAGAGTCGATTGCGAACTTCGTTTTGAAAACCTATTACAACAGCAGGAACGCCCAGATTGCCTTTTCCCCTGAATTTACTACCTGCACCAGATGTCACCGTACCAGTCGAGGCATCGCCGAAACCTGTCCTTATTGCCACTCCTCTGATGTTGACTACATCACCAGGGTAACAGGTTACTTCTCACGAGTGTCGGGCTGGAACGCCGGCAAACGGCAGGAACTTAAAGACCGGTTCAAAACCGACCTGAGTCGTACCGTTCGGAGGCTGGCACAAGCCGGTTAACCGTTTGCGCCTGCGCGTCTTTGTTAAACCAAAGAGCCGGAAAGATGAGGTGATTCGTAATCCGGATGGGACTTTAACCGTTGCTGTCCGGGCCGCGCCGGTAGAAGGCAAGGCAAACCAAGCTGTTATCAGCGCCCTGGCCGAATTCCTCCGGCTGCCCAAAAGCGCCATTCGACTGGTGCAGGGAAAAACAGGTCGCTGGAAGGTGTTTGAAATTCCTGATTAAACCGACTCGGCAAGTAACTTAAACTCGGTTGGTGCCAGCTGATAATCGGTTTTCACATCTATCGCCAGTTCATACCTTCGGGCAAACTCTGCGAGCCGGTCATACCATTCGGTGGTGAGAAATTCGGTCAGTGCCGGTGCGGCCAGAATCCGGACCCGCCGACCCCGCAGTTTGGGTAACCGGTTGATTATCATCCGCTCAACCTGCATCGCAACATCGGCACGCGAACGCACCCGGCCCGTGCCGTTACAGGTCGGACAGGTTTCACACAACAGATACATCATTCCCGGTCGGGTTCTTTCTCGGGTCATTTCCAACAACCCGAAACGGCTCATCTTAGAAAAATCCGCCTTTGCCCGGTCATTGGAAAGTTGTGCCTTCAACTCCTGAACCACCCGTTCGGTGTTCTTCTGGTCCTCCATATCGATAAAATCGATAATTATCAATCCGGCAAGGTCACGAAGTCTTATCTGACGGGCAATCTCTGCCGCCGCTTCCAGGTTGGTTTCAAATATCAACTTCTCCGGGTCCTCCTCCTGCGCCGAACGACCGGTATTGACATCGATAACAACCATCGCCTCAGTCTGGTCAATGGTTATGAATCCACCGGACTTCAACCACACCCGTTTCTGAAACAACCCGGCCAATTCCGTTTCGGCGCCGGTGTACTCCATTAAAGGCGTTTCCCCCCGGTAAAATTCCAGCCGCCGCCGAAAACGCGGCGCCAGTCGAGTGAGATAATCGCCCAGTTGCTGATAAACCGCTTCGTTATCAACAGTAATCTTTTCGACGCTTTCATTCAACAGGTCGCGCACCACTTTGATCGCAATTGACGGCTCCTCGTAGAGGACCGCAGGCGAACGGACCTTCTCCGCCTTAGAGCGCACTTCTTCCCAGATTCGCTCCAGCTCCTGATACTCCCGCCTCAAATCATCACTCGATGCTTCCGCTGCTGCGGTCCGGATAATTAATCCGGCATGGGGACTCTTAAACTGACGCACCGCCTCCCTTAAACGGGCTCGTTCCCGCCGGTCCGCAATCCGTCGCGATATGCCGATACGCTGGGCATTGGGAAAGTAAACTAAAAACCGGCCCGGGATCGATACAAACGATGTCAACCGGGCACCCTTCTCCGCAAATGGGTCTTTGACTACCTGCACAAGAATCTCTTCTCCCTCCCGCAAAGTGATTGTTCGGGGCTGAACCTTCCCCTTTTCCAGTTCATCAATTTCATCCCCCTCAAGGGTGTCAAACTCCGGAATCTCGGTCAGGGGCAAAAAACCGTTCTTGCGCAGACCGATGTTCACGAACGCCCCGCGTAGCCCTCTTACCACATTTTCGACCCGACCCTTGTAGATTCTCCCCACTAAATTTTGCTGCTCGGCGCGCTCAACATAAAACTCCACAAGCCGGTCGTTTTCAAACACCGCTACCCTTGTTTCCCATTCATTGGCACTGATAGCAATTTTGGTCTTAACCTTCATTTTACCTCCATAACCTTGCTATTGCACCACCTCGCCGAATGGCGACCTCAACACCCCAGCTTCCAGAACAAAACAATCTTTACGCTTAACCATAAGCCCTCTTGCTTCGTTTACCTCACGGCTCAAAAGTTGCGCCAGCACCGCAAACAACTTGACCCCGGGCCCAATTGTCAGGTCAACCTGTAATTTCCCTTTATCGAGCCTTGTCGCCGCCCGCAAGCCCGAAAGTTCTCTTGCTCTCGCCATTACCTGTTGCCAACTCTCATCATCCGGTAACAAAACCTCGTAGCGACCCAGATTGATAGTCCCACCTAAACTGGGCATACTGTTGGGTACAAGCCGGGCCGCAATTACCCGGAGCCCGCGCGGCAAAAACTGCCCAAGGTCCCGGACAATGTTCCCCGAATAGTGATAAGACAGATAGATATCAACATACTCGCCGTCCGATGTCAAACCTACTGGTAATGGAGGGCCAAATGACAGCATCGGTTTCGGGGCAAAACCGTGGGTGTAAACCACCGGTAATTCACTGCGCCTTAAAGTGCGGTAAAATGCCCTAACCCGGTCAAGATGGGCGGCAAATCGAAACGGCTCTTCCACCTGATACTTTAACCGAAACCGGCTCTTCAACTCATCGTAGTCCCGAACGCGCCGCGGCCTTCTCCCAAAACTCTTTTCTTCATCGGCCTTTGTTTCAACCGGCGCTGGGGGCATGACCGGTTTCGGGCCCAGACAGGCACCACAATTGCTACACCCCTCATGGGTGCAATCCGGGGTTCTTTCACCCTGCTGCGCTCTCTTGTACTCCGCGATTAGAAAATCTTTTGTCACACCAACATCAACAAAATCCCAGGGCAACGGCTCGCCAACCGGTCGGGAACTTAAATATTCCGCCGGGTCAACACCAGCCTGCACACAAGCCTCTTGCCACACCGCAAAGTTAAAAAACTCGGTCCACTCCTGGAAAATCCCGCCCTGCTCATAAACCCGCTCAATCACCTTACCAACCTTTTCATCGCCCCGGGCAATCAGCGCCTGGACAAAAGATGCCTCGGGATTTTCCCACTTCGGTTTGATATTGCGCCGCTTCAACATCTCTTTCAAGAGCGCCATCTTCGCTTGCGTCTCGGCAATCGGCGCAAAGCCGGCCCATTGCAACGGAGTGTGGGGTTTGGGGATAAAAGGCGTCAGGTTAAACCGTACCGTGCGCCCCCGACACAGTTGCGCCACCTCGGTAACAAACCGTCCAATCTCCCGAACATCCGCCTCGGTTTCACTGGGCAACCCGATCATAAAGTAAAGTTTTACCCCGGCCCAGCCGGCATCAAGTGCGTTGCGCACCGACTCTAAAATTTTTTCTTCCGCGATGTATTTGTTGAGCAAACCCCGCAGCCGATTTGATGCCGTCTCGGGAGCAAAAGTCAACCCTGCCTTTTTTACCTCTTGCAAAGAGAATGCCAGTTCTGGCGAAAAGTCCTCGCCCCGGGTTGAAGGTAAGGAAATTGCCACCCGGCGCTCTCTTAGTCGCCGGTTAAGCCGCTCGACCAGCTCTAATATATAGGGATAGTCAAGGGCGGAAAGTGCCAGCAGTGAAACCTCCTCCCAACCGCTTGCCCTGATGCCTCGCTCCGCAAGACGCACCACCTGCTCCACATCACGAAAACGAGTTGGGCGATTGATCATCCCCGCCTGACAGAATCGGCACCCGCGGGTACAACCGCGTGCAATTTCCACCGTTAGACGGTCATGGGTTATTTCACATATCGGCACCAGAGGCGGAAAGGGGAAGTCCTCCTCACGCAACTCCGGCACCAGACGCCGCACCACCCGACCTCTTCTTGTATCGGTAAAACCGGGCACAAAAATTCCCGGCAAATTGGCAAGGGCTTCGAGCAGCGTTTCCCGCGCCTTCCGATTCCAACACTCATAAACCGCGGTAATCTCCCGCACCGCATCTTCCCCATCACCAATGACAAACACATCAACGAAATTTGCCAGCGGTAGCGGATTTACTGCCCCGGGACCCCCGGCAACCACAAGCGGGTCATTACAGCCCCGTTCGGTTCGATAGCGCGGAATCCCCGCAAGGTCCAGCAGATAAAGCAGATTGGTGTAGGTCAACTCACTCTGTAAAGACACACCGACTATGTTAAAATCCTTAACCGGCCGTTTTGACTCTAAAGCATAAAGGGGAATTGCTTGCGCCCTAAGCAACTTACCGAAATCGGGCCAGGGCACATAGCACCGTTCGCATGAACCGTTCGGCAGTCGATTGATAATTGAATAGAGAATCCGCAACCCGTAATTGGACATCCCGATTTCGTACACCTCGGGCATCGCCAGGACCCAGTTGACCTTTTTCGACCCGGGCTCAAAATAAAAGGAGTTGTATTCGCCACCGGTGTAACGAATCGGTTTGGTGACGAGGGGTAGAACCTCGTTTAATCTTTCCAGCATTGTCAATCTACCATATTAAACCAGCCATCGGCAAAGTCAAGAAAACCGCCCATTTCTCTATCCGCGCGGGGTGCGCCACCGCTTACCACCTCCTCCGCTTGACACAACTCTACTTAATGTTAGCATTACTTTTTATCTATGTCAGATTACGACCTGAAAAAGATTCGCAACATCGGCATTGCGGCGCACATCGACGCCGGCAAAACCACTACGACCGAACGGATTCTCTACTACACCGGGCGTATTCATCGGATGGGCGAAATCGACGAAGGAACAACCCAGATGGACTGGATGACTCAAGAACGAGAAAGAGGCATCACCATCACCGCGGCGGCGACCAGCGTTTCGTGGCTGGAGCATCGCATCAACATCATCGACACCCCGGGTCATGTTGACTTCACCATCGAGGTCGAGCGTTCCTTAAAGGTTTTGGATGGTGCCGTTATTGTACTCTGCGGCGTCGGCGGCGTGGAACCGCAAACCGAAACGGTCTGGCGTCAGGCCGAGCGTTACCGGGTGCCGCGCATCGCCTTTGTCAACAAACTCGACCGGCTCGGTGCCGACTTCTACCGGGTATTAAAAATGATGGAAGAGAAGTTTGCGCAGACGCCGCTCCCGATTCAACTACCAATCGGGGTGGAAGACCAATTTGTTGGCGTCATCGACCTGATAACCCGGGAAGCCTGCATCTGGCGCTCCGAAGACCTCGGCGCCAGTTTTGACATCGTGCCCATTCCCTCTGAGTACCAAAAACAGGTTGCCGAATATCGCCACCGCCTCCTCGACATCCTGACGACATTTGACGAAACCCTCTTGGACCGATACCTCAACGGTATTGAACCCACGCCCCAAGAGTTAAAGACCGCCATCCGCCGGGGCACGATTGAGCAACGCATCGTTCCGGTCTTCTGCGGTGCCGCCTTCCGCAACAAGGGAATCCAGAAACTCCTCGACGGTATTGTCGATTATCTTCCTTCTCCCATTGACATCCCGCCGGTAAAAGGCATCAACCCCAAAACCCAGAAAGAGGAGTCCCGCGCCGCTGACCCTACCGCACCGTTTGCCGGATTGATCTTCAAACTTGCCTTTGACCCCCAGCGTGGAATGCTTTCCTACATCCGGGTCTATTCCGGAAAAGTTGAGTCCGGGGATGTGGTATTTGCTGTCCCCGAGATGAAGCGGTTACGGGTCCAGCGGCTGGCACTTGCCCATGCCAACCGCTACGAAGAGGTTGACTCCCTTGCCGCGGGTGAAATTGGCGTCGTGATTGGCTTAAAAGAAAGCCGCACCGGCCAGACTCTCTGCGACCTTGCCCACCCCATCGCCTTCGAACCCATCAAAGCACCCGAGCCCGTCGTCTTTCTCGCCATCGAGCCCCGGACCAGAGCCGATGACGAAAAGATGCACAACGCCCTCCAGACGATGGCGCTCGAGGACCCAACATTCAAAATCCGTACCGACGAAGAGACCGGTCAGTTAATCCTCTCAGGGATGGGCGAACTCCACCTCGAAATACTGCTCGACCGATTGCAGCGTGACTATGGGGTTGCGGTACATCCGGGAAAACCCCAGGTCTCCTATCGGGAAACGATAACCGCCACCGCCACTGCCGAAGGTAAATTTATTCGCCAAACCGGGGGCCGGGGACACTTTGCCGTGGTCAAACTTACCCTGGAGCCGGCGCTCGATGGTAACTGGGTGGTCAACGAGATTCAGGAAGGCAAAATCCCGAAACAGTTCATTCCCCCGATTGAACAGGCGGTTGCAGAATGCTTCGAAAGCGGTGTCCTTGCCGGTTATCCGATAATCAACACCCGTGTCCACATCACTGACGGCGCCTATCATGAAATTGACTCTTCAGATGTCGACTTCAAAGTTGCCGCGGCGCAGGCATTCCGTGAAGCCTTCCTCGCTGCCCAGCCGACATTTCTCGAACCGATAATGGAACTGGAGGTGGTGACTCCGGAACAGTACCTCGGTACCGTTCTTGGCGACATCAACGCCCGCGGCGGCAGAATAATCCACCTCGATGCGGTTAAGGGTCACCAGATTATCACCGCTGAGATACCCCTTTCCAAAACCTTTGGCTACGCCACCAGCCTCCGTTCCCTTACCCAGGGCCGTGCCAGCCACTCGATGCAGTTCAAACGGTTTAGCCCGGTTGACGAAGAGACCAGAATCAAACTTTACCCCCTGTTCGGAGAAAAGAAACAGTAAAAACCGGCCATTCGTAGCAAATCAATCTAACTCTATTACCCGCACCGTAGAACATAAACCCTGATACCGCTCACCGAACCGCTCAGGGAACGACTCCCAGATTAACTCATTGAACCCTTTACCCCACCCTGCCCAACTCTATCTTTAAAACCATGATATTGCTAACCTGTTATGCCATCTTATTGAATTCCCAGCAGTTAACACCCTACTCATCTACCTTAACCACTTTTCTCCCTGTATACGCACCCCAACCCCGGCCCATCTAAATGGTTTTGGGGCAACCGGTTGTCCGTAAAAAACTTCCCGAGATGCCTATTTTGCCCGCAATCATCACAACTTAGCCATCCAGAGCCGTGAAATGAACCCTTCTGTTAACCGCAGCACAGCCGCTTTAGGCACTACCATCGGCAAGGACAGTTTACCATCGCTACCCATATTTTTTTCTTGACATTTAACCTTTATATATTTAAATTAGTTACGGTATGAGAAGCCAAAGCAGCAAAGCCAAATCAAAAAGGAGGTCTCAATGAAAAAAGCGCTGCTTCTCGGTATCGTTCCGCTGGTCTGTCTGACGATGATGACCGGCTGTATTCCCGGATTCTACACCGTGGGAACGCTCTACACTTCGGTAAAGACCCCGGCATCGGCAATCGCCTACTACGGTCCGCAGGCAACGACCAATGCCAAAGTTGCAAAGGTAACCGCAACCAACATCCTCGGCCTCATTGCCACCGGCGATGCCAGTCTTGAAGCGGCGATGCGCGAAGGCGGAATCAAAAAAGTCCATCATGTTGACCAGGAGGTCACCAGCATTCTCGGTTTGTGGTCAACCTACACAATCATCGTCTACGGCGAATAAATCTGACAACATCCTTTGGGGGCGATACCGTCGCCCCCGTTTTTTTTGCCTGAAAGACAAATTTTGCTACTATGTTTACGATGCTTAATCCAGCGATATTTCGTGAATACGACATCCGTGGAAAGGCGGCAACCGACCTTTCCGACGATGTTGTTTTCCGTCTGGCTCAGGCTTTTGGCACTCACATCCAGAACAAAGGAGTCTACCGCTGTGTTGTTGGCCGGGATGTTAGGCTCTCCGGACCAAGAATTGAAAAGGCGTTGACCGAAGGGTTGCTTGCCACCGGTGTCGATGTGATACAAATCGGCGTTGTGCCAACACCGGTGTTCTACTTCTCTTTTTTCCACCTAAACATCGACGCCGGCATAATGATTACCGCCAGCCACAACCCGCCTGATGAAAACGGCTTTAAAATCGGCATGTACAAAACCACCATCTACGGTACAGAAATCCAATTGTTGCGTCAAATTGCCGAAGAAGGCAAATTTGCCATCGGCAAGGGTGAACTGAGCCAATGCGATGTCATTGAACCTTATATTACGCTGTGCCTGTCAAAAGTAAAAATCACAAAACCGCTCCGGGTGGTTTTTGACCCGGGTAACGGCACCGCCGGTGTCCTTCTCGAAAGGTTGATTACCCAAACCCCAATCCAGCCGGTGTTTATCAACTTAACACCAGACGGCAACTTCCCGAGCCATGTTCCTGACCCCACTGTTCCAGCATATCTTGAACAGGCGAGCAACCTGGTTAAACAAACCAATGCCGACTGTGGCATCGGGTACGATGGCGATGCCGACCGAATCGGTGTCATTGACGAAACCGGTAACACCATTTACGGTGACCGGCTTCTGGCTCTATTTGCCCGGGAGATTCTTGCCCGTCATCCCGGGGCGAAGGTTGTGTTTGAAGTCAAATGCTCTCAGGGTCTAATTGAGTACATCAAAAAACTGGGCGGTGTACCTGTGATGTGGAAGACAGGCCACTCCTTGATTAAGGCAAAGATGAAGTCCGAGGGTGCCCTCATTGCCGGCGAGATGTCGGGTCATATGTTTTTTGCCGACGACTACTACGGCTACGACGACGCCATCTTCGCTTCCCTGCGCTTGCTCCAACTCCTCGCCAATTCAGGAAAACGGCTATCCGAACTGGCGGCAGAGATACCCTGCTACTTTGCCACCCCTGAAATCCGGGTTAAAATCGCAAGCCCGGATGCGGACAAACGGAAATTTGAGGTGGTATCAGCCCTGAATCACTATTTCCGCCGGAATTTCGAAACAATTGACATCGATGGTGTCCGCGTGGTATTTCCGGATGGCTGGGGCCTGGTCCGCGCCTCCAATACCCAGCCGATTCTCGTTTTGCGCTTTGAAGCCAAAACCCGGGAAAGGTTAAATGAAATCAGACAACTGTTTTATGACCAACTCCGCAAATTCCCGGAAGTTGTCCTGCCCGAGAACTGAACACCCTGTTTAAATATGCACCGTTCTGAACGACTCCTCCGGGCGGCACTGACCCCAAATCAACTCATTGAAGAAAACGAGAAAGTTGCGGTCGGACTTTCGGGTGGCGCCGACAGCCTGTGCCTACTTTTAACCCTCTGGGAATACAATCGCCGTTATCGAAAAAACTGGCAGATTTATCCCATCCACATCAATCCCGGATTTCCCGGCTGGAAAACGGACCGCATTGAGGCAATATGCCAGCGGTTTGGGCTTACCTGCACAGTAAAAACAGTTGATGTTCCAGCGAAACTTCGAGCAACAAAGACCGACTCCTGTTTTTTTTGTGCCCACGAACGGCGCAAAGCACTCTTCTCGTCTGCGGCCCAACTGGGCTGCCATAAGGTAGCGCTGGGTCACCACCTCGAAGATGTCAATGAAACATTCCTGATGAACCTATTTTTCACATCCTCGGCCCGAACAATTCTACCCCGACAATCGCTTTTTTCCGGTACGCTCATTGTTATCCGCCCCCTTTATTACTTCACCGAAGAGCTCATCCGCACCCGACTCAAAGTCGCCGCAATCCGTCCGGTGCGCAACCCCTGCCCTTACGGTAAAAAAAGCAAACGGCTGCTCATCCGCCGCTTTCTCGCCCGTCTTGAACACACCGACCCCCGCATCAAAACCAACATCTTCTGGGGCATCCACAACCTAAAACCAGAATACCTGCCCCAAAAGACGGGTTCGCTCCTTTGACCATCGAACGATGTTTGACAGTGAAAACAAAATGGTTATGATTTCTTTAATTTAGTGCAAAATCTCAGGAGGATAAAAATGTTAACTTTTCGTCGGTTTGCAATAACGCTCGTTGTCCTAAGCGGGGTCGTCGTCGCTCAGAATGTACCGCTCGACGCCCTCTTAAGAGGCGGACGAATCCACTATCAGGGTGGCCGCTATGAACGAGCACGAGAACAATTCGAAAAGGCGCTTGAGCAGTACGGGACAACCGTTGACAACCCAACCCGCGCCAGTATTCACCTCTGGCTCGGGTTGTGCGAAGCCCAGTTAAACCGGCTCACACCCGCCGCCGCGCATTTCCTTAAAGCGGTTGAAAACGACTCGCATCTCGTCACCAGCATCCGTAACGACGAGCAACAGGAGTACTGGGTCTGGACCGCTTTTATTACCGCCAGCCGGGAAAACTACGCAGCGGGTGATTACGAAAAGGCAATAACCTATGCCCGCGCCGCGCTAAAAATCCATCCTGACCGCTCTCAACCCTATTCACTTATTGCCAACTCCTACAGCACAATGGGAAATTACGAAGATATGCTCACCACCGCCCGTCAAATGCTCGCCCTTAACACCGCCAGCGCCGAAGCCTACTCACTCATCGGGCTCTACTTCTTCCAGAAACCGGACAGTGCCTGGAAAACACCTCAGGCAAAGCAAAGCCGCTGGGACTCAGTCTACTACTACTACAGCGAAGCATTGAAGATTTACCGCGCCCGACTTGATAGTGCGCTGACCGAACTGGGTAACCTTATTAAAACCACCGACACGAACCGCATCCGGGTAGTTGCCGAACAACTGGTTGAAAAGCAGCGGTTTTCTCCTCCCGAAGAACTGAAGCGCTACATTGAAAAGGAGTTGGCCGGAGGCAAACAGCTGGAAAGGTTTGCCCAGATTGCCTCCCGCCTTTTTTATGCCGAGAACAATCTCAATGTTACATCAGCCCGTCTCGGCACCGCCTTACTCCGGGCATCAGCCGAGACCAAACGGGACACGGCAG
Source organism: uncultured bacterium (assembly GCA_964626075.1). GTDB lineage: Bacteria > Hydrothermota > Tepidihabitantia > Tepidihabitantales > Tepidihabitantaceae > Tepidihabitans. The sequence continues at coordinate 30,101 of CAZVDD010000004.1, read as the reverse complement.
AACGGTACCGTGCCCAAGCTGAATCCCTTTTCACCCAGGCGTTAAAATACGACCGATTTGACTTTACCACGATGTTTAACCTCGGCATCGCCCAGTATCAGGGACGCAACGACAGCCTTGCTGCCGCAACCTTTTCTCAAGTAATTGCCGGAACGGTTGTACCGCTAAGCGTGCTACCACCAAATCTAAGCGCCCAGCTCGTCGCCCAGATTTCCCCGGAGGCAGCAAAAACGGGCTATTTACAACTCACCGGCGACCTCCTTGCAGTTGTTGACAGCACCCTGTTCGCTCTTGGTTATCGCGCTGGCAGTTACTCCTGGTTCTACTTCCCCGACAAAAAAGAACAGAAAGAATTTCCCCTCAATCCAACAGACACCGCCGGTATGTTTTTAAGTGCTGAAAACCCGGTTCAGCTGGAAAACATCTACCTGCTCTATGGGACAAGCCTGACCGGTTTCGGTCTCGCACAAATTGAAGCCACGCGCGCGGAACGGGGAAAATCAATCCTCAATCAGGCGATTCCCAATCTGATAATGACAACCAAAATCAACCCCAAAAACGGTGAAGCCTACCTCAACCTCGTCCACTGCTACCGAGAAACCGGTAACAAAGATAAGGCAGCCTGGGCTTACGAGATGTATAAAAAATTGAGCAAATAAGGAGCCAAGATGACTAAACTATTAACCGCTATTATCATCGTCCTCAGCCTGGTTCTAATCGGCGTCATCCTGTACCCGCAATTACAGGAAAACCGCCCCCAGCGCCTCCGTTTCGCCTGCGACAGTTCGGTTGCGGCGCTGCCCTTCATCGTTGCGGTTCAGGATACGCTATTTGTTAAAAACCGCATAGAACCAGAGATAATATTCTACTCCGACCCAGAAAAGGCGCTCGATGAACTCTTCGCGGGCAACATCGATATCGGCATATTCCCCTGGAGTACGGTGTTCAAACGCATCGTTAATAAAGGGGAAACCCTGAAGGTGTTTATGGCGGTGGAATTCCGGCCGACACTGCCGGTTGATGCAATAGCCAAACCAATCAAGGGTAAAATCAAAACGGTCAACGACCTGAAAGACAAAAGAGTTGGTTATCCGCCGGTACTGCGCGACTACCTCCCACTCCTCTTTGCCGGCATTAACCTGAACCCGTCGAATGTTAAACTTACCGAACTACCATTGTCTGTATTACCCGCTCGCCTTGCCGCCGGCGAATTTGATGCGGTATGGGTTCTCGAACCCTTCATAACCCAGATTGATTTTACGAAATTCGACACCCTGACCGCCCTGACGACAAAGTACATCGCAAGCCCATTTCCGGCTTATGCGATTGGCTTCAGCCCCCAATTTTTAAAAAACACCACCAAAATTCAGCGTACCAGGCTTAAAATTGCCCTTGATGCTGCAGTTGACCGGATTGACGCACAGCCCGGAGAAGCAAAAAAGACTGTCAGCCAATTCTTCTTCGGTAACGACACCGCCGGCGCGGGCATCCGGCTTCCCCTGTTCCAGAAAATCTCCGAAATCAACAAACCCGGCATCCAGACCCTTGCCAGCCGAATGCTCAAAGTTGGTGTCCTAACCGAAACCCTCGACACAAAGAACATATTCGCTCAGCCATCTCAACTGATGCGTTAAAATGATTGACATTGAACTACTTTTTCCGGTCGTGCTAGACGGGGGGTTGGCGGTCCCCTGTAACCCGAAACCCGCCCACGCGGGGTCGAAAGGGATACCGAGTGCAGCACGATGCGGGTCAAGTTTGAAATCCAAAATGGCGATGAAAATCGGGTCCGGTGAGGACCATCACCGTGAACCCCGCCAGGACCGGAAGGTAGCAACGGTAAACGGAGCGACGGTTCGTCACCGGGGCGCCTGGTTGGAGTCGTTTTGGTTCAAACCCCCTCACCGTCTGTGCCAGGATCCTGGCACGACCGGATTCATTACCGCTTGATGTCCACTCGTAAAGTTTTAACCCTGAAGTACCGACCGCAAACTTTTGCTGAACTTCTTATTCAAGACCATGTCCGTAACACCCTGACCCGGGCCATTGAACTCAATCGCCTTGCCAACGCTTATCTCTTCAGCGGGCCACGCGGTGTTGGTAAAACCACAACAGCACGCATACTGGCAAAAAGCCTCGACTGTCTTTCCTTTGACAAACCAACAACCACGCCCTGTAACCAATGTTCGGCTTGCATCGAAATCGCCGCATCGCGCAGTATGGATGTTTTGGAAATTGACGGCGCCTCCAACCGGGGCATCGACCAGGTAAGAGAACTGCGCGAAAACATCAAGTACGCCCCGGCAAGCCTCCGTTACAAAGTTTACATCATCGACGAAGTTCATATGCTAACCGCCGAAGCCTTTAATGCTTTGCTCAAAACGCTCGAAGAACCGCCTGCCCATGCCAAATTTATCCTGGCAACAACCGCTGCTCACAAAGTACCACCAACCATCCTTTCGCGCTGCCAGCGTTTTGACTTCCGAAAAGCAACCCCGGCAGAAATTGTCCAACGCCTAACATGGATTGCCGAACGGGAAAAAATTAAAATTTCCCCTGAGGCGCTGAGCGCTATTGCTCGCCGCGCTGATGGTGCAATTCGCGACGCCGAAGGACTCCTCGAACAACTCGCCACCTATAGCCCGGAAGGGGTTGAACTTTCCCATGCTGAAGAGCTTCTCGGGCTTGTCCCTGCAAACCTTTTCTTTGAATATGCGGAACTACTCGCAACCGGCAACGCCCGTGGTCTGTTCGACTTAATCGACCGGCTCTTCACATCGGGCTACGACTTTATCGAGTTTTATACCGGTGCGGTTACCCATTTCCGTAATCTCCTTGTCGCAAAACTTGATGGCATACCCCCTGAATCAGGCTTCTCCACCGATGAGCTCGACCGACTAAATAAACAAGCCGCCCGATTCTCCCGCGAACAGTTAATGGAGATTCTCAAACTCTTAAGTGAAAATGAATCGGTGGCTCGTTATTCCCCGATTCCTCGTTTATTACTGGAAATTGTCTCGCTTAAACTTTTAGGAGAAAAACTCACTCCGCAACCTCAAAATCCACCCCGCGTCCGCGAAAAAACAAACACCCCTAACATTTCAATCAACCAACCCCCTCCTGCCAATGAACCAGAACAAATCTATCACCAGCTATGCAACCGACTCGCAACCCAAAAAGCACCCCTGGCCGCCCTTCTCCGGGTCGGCACACCAACCGTTAGGGACTCGTCCACTCTCAAAGTGACCTTTCCCCGTGAACAGAAAGGCGTCATCCTGCAGATAGAAAAACACCAGAAACTGATTGACTCAATACTTTCCGAAATTGTTGGCGAACCCACCCATCTAAACGCAACCGTGCGGGAAGAAAATAACATCGACCACATCAAAGACAAACTCAAAAAACATTTTGGCGAGGTCGAAGAGCAGTGACTCAATCGCTCGATAACCTTATAGCTGTTCTTTCTCGCCTTCCCGGTATTGGCAAAAAGTCTGCCCAGCGTCTCGCCTTCCATCTGCTTAAGAACCCCGGTTTGAGTCAGGAGATTGAAGAGTCGCTCACACGGGCTCGCGAACATCTCCGGCTCTGTACTATCTGCTTTAACATTACTGAGCAGGAAATCTGTTCAATATGTGCCGATGCCACTCGTAACCCCAAAATAGTGTGCGTAGTTGAAGAACCGGCTGATGTACTGGTAATTGAACAAACCGGGCAATTCCGGGGTCGCTACCACATCCTCGGGGGCGTAATTTCGCCCCTTGACAATGTTCAACCGGAAAACCTTCATATCAAAGAATTGCTGGCGCGCGTCCAAAGCGAGGGAGTCACCGAAGTAATCATCGCCACCAATCCAACAACCGAAGGCGAGGCATCGGCCATCTACATTGCCCAACTCCTTAAACCCTTAAACATTAAGGTCACCCGTATCGCTCGTGGTTTACCGATGGGCAGCGACCTCGAACTCGCCGACCGTGAAACTGTCGCCCGTGCCTTAGAAGGACGAAAAGAAATTTAGACCGGTTTTTTTCCTCCGTTGCCTGGAGTTCGAAATTTCATAAAATTTAATTATGCTCTGCAACGCCTGTCCTTTTGAATGCCTGGTTGACCGTTCAATTCAAACGGGCCGATGCCGGGCTACCGCAGATATTGAAGTTGCCCAGGCACAACTCCATTACTGGGAAGAACCGCCGATTTCAGGAAACCAGGGTTCGGGGACAATATTCTTTACCCACTGCAACCTCGCCTGCAAATTCTGCCAGAACTACGACATCTCACAGGAGGGATACGGCCACAAGGTAAGTGCCGAGCGCCTTGAAGAAATTATCCTTGAACTTCAAGACCGCGGTGCCCACAATATCAACCTTGTTACCCCAACCCAGTACAGTCTACAGCTCATTCCCATTCTTGAAAAGGTAAAACCAAAACTGAAAATCCCGATTGTCTGGAACTCCAACGCCTACGAAAAAGTTGAAACCCTGCGCCGGCTTGAAGATTTAGTTGATATCTATCTACCGGACCTCAAATACTTTTCCGACGAACTGGCGCGAAAATACTCTTCCGCCCCCAACTACTTCCATTTTGCTACTCGTGCGATAACCGAAATGAAGCGCCAGACCCGGCAGAATGTCTACGACGACCAGGGTGTTATGAAAAAAGGGCTTATAATCCGCCATCTCGTTTTACCGGGCCAAATTGACGATTCCCAAAAAATCCTTCTCTGGATAAAACAAAATCTGGGCACCGAAACCCAAATCAGCCTGATGGCGCAGTACTACCCCACTTACCGCGCTTGGGAACTGGAAGGAATGAACCGGCGGCTTCGACCTTCTGAATACGAAGCAATTCGCCAGTATTTCATTGAATTGGGATTCAAACAAGGCTATTGCCAGGAGTTATCCGCCGCCTCCGAAGATTTTACCCCCGATTTCGAAGGCAGAGGAGTTTAGATTCATCCATTTAAGTGGAAGAAATAATGACCGCAACACCGCCCAAGGCTTTGCCCATTAGCAACCTCAACTACAAGAGTACAATTGTTAGCACTTTAGCAAATTTGACTTAAATTGATTCCTTTTTAATATATAAGAATGTGCGGCGTTTTAGGTCTCTTCTATGAAAAGGACCCGGTTGCTATGGACCTGCTTGAAGGACTACTTGCCCTCCAGCACCGGGGACAAAACTCTGCTGGCATCCTGACCTCGGACTTAACCCTTCATCTAAAAAAAGGCAACGGCCTGGTAACGCAGGTGTTTAATGAGAAGAACCTTGCCCGTCTTACTGGCTCACTGGGTATTGGCCATACCCGTTATCCGACTATAGGTCCGGGCTCAAGCGAGGATGCCCAACCGTTTTATGTAAACTACCCGTACGGGATTGCCATGGCACACAACGGCAACGTTACCAACTATTTTTACCTCCGTGAAGAACTTAAGAGAAAAGACCGCCGGCAATTAACAAGTTTCTGTGACCTTGAACCAATCCTTCATATTTTTGCTGGCGAACTAGAAAAAACAAAAGGGACGCGCGTAAAACCAGCCGATGTGTTCCGGGCAATTCAAGCGGTCTTCCGCCGCACTCAGGGCGCCTATTCGGTTGTCGGTCTAATCCATCGCCAGGGACTTTTTGCCTTCCGGGACTCTAAAGGCATCAGACCGCTCGTGATTGCCCAAGATGGCAACAGTTTCGCCGTGGCGTCAGAAAGCGTTGCTCTTGACATCCTTGGTTTTAAACAGTTTCGGGACATCAATCCCGGAGAGGCAATTTTCATCGATAACCAGCACCGCCTGCACTCTAAGCAGATAAAAAAGGGTGAATCCTACACCTGCATATTTGAATTTGTCTATTTCGCCCGGCCGGACTCGGTCATCGACAATATTGAAGTCTACGAAGCCCGCTTACGACTGGGCGAAAAGCTTGCTGTTGAGGTTCGCCGTCGGGGCTTACAACCAGATATGGTTATCGCCGTTCCCGATACTGCCCGTCCGGCTGGTGTTGCCTTGGCCCGCATACTCGGGCTGGAGTTACGGGAAGGGTTAATTAAAAACCGCTACATTGCCCGTACCTTCATTATGCCTTGGCAGTCCAACCGTTCCCACTCCGTACGACAAAAATTGAACCCAGTTCGCTCACAAATCGAAGGCAAAAATGTCCTGCTGGTTGATGATTCCATAGTCCGGGGCACGACATCAAAGGAGATCGTCCAGATGATTCGTGAAGCCGGTGCCCGAAAAGTCTTCCTGGCAATTACCGCGCCCCCCCTACGTTACCCCTGTGTATATGGTATTGATATGATGACCAGGGGCGAATTTATCGCCAAGGGCCGAACCGAAAAAGAAGTTTGTCAGATAATCGGTGCCGACGCTCTAATTTATCAAACCTACGACGGCTTAATTGAAGCGGTGCGCGGCGAACAGTCTTCCCGTCACTTCTGCACTGCCTGCTTTAAAGGAGTCTATCCAACCGGCATAACCCGCAAAGACCTGAAACTCTTAGAGGCAGAGCGAACTTATTGGATGCAAACTGCGGTCGAAAAAATCTAAACCCATCTCGTAAAAATGGTAGGTTCCAGACGGCAGGAGGCTTAAATATCACCGCCTGGAACCTACCCGAGAGTCTGCGCCTTTAATCAAGTTTCTTTCTTAAAAATGTTGGTACCTCCAGGTTTGTGGGATCAATTACACGTTCGTTTGCCCTTGTTCTCCCTCGAGCAAAGGGTGACTCATCCAGATTATTTAACAAATCGCTAACATCTTCGATCCTGGGTAATGGCTCGTTGAGACCGGTAGCAATCAATGTTACTTTCAATGCTGCTTTCATCCCTGCTAAACGGGCTGCTCCCATTCTAATATCAGCTTGACCGTTGGTCGCATGAAATACAATCGATGCCGCCTCATCTACTTCCTTCAAGGTCATTGTTTCATCACCGGAAATATTGAGCAACACCCGACGCGCACTTTCAATCGCCACATCCTCAATCAACGGTGACCGCAGCGCCCGGTGCGCCGCTTCAGAAGCCCGACCTTCGCCCTGCGCAATACCTACTGACATCACCGCGCCACCACGTTCGCTCATCACGGTCCGCACATCAGCAAAATCGATATTGATTAATTGCCGGGTAGTAACAATCTCCGAAATGCCGCGTACGGCGTTTAACAGAACTTCGTCCGCAAGTCGAAATGCCTCAAAGCAAGGTTGCGCACCGTAAACTTCTAAAATCCGTTGATTGGGAAGTACTATCAGCGTATCAACATGGGGCCGGAGCATATCAATTCCTATCCGAGCCTTCTCCTGACGCTGCTTCCCTTCAAAATCGAATGGTCGAGTTACCACCGCCACGACCAGTGCACCCTGTTGCTTTGCTTCCTGGGCAACGACGGGTGCCGCACCAGTTCCCGTTCCCCCACCTTCGCCCGCCGCAATGAACACCATATCGAAACCGGCAAGGTGCTCGCGCAATGTTTCTATAGACTCCTCAGCCGCTTGCCGGCCGATTTTAGGGTCACCACCAGAACCCAGTCCGCCAGTCAACTGCGCTCCAATCTGAATCTTGTTGGGCACCAAAGACATCGACAACGCCTGCAAGTCAGTATTCACCGCATATAACTCCACTCCATCCAGTTTAACCTCGCACATATGATTTACTGCGTTACAACCGGCACCGCCAACTCCGAACACGCCGATTCGGGTCAGATTTCTTTCCTCTACTGGTTCAATCATCTTGCCTCCTTTTTATGTTTGCTACCTCACGAAAACCATCCTTTAATGATATCATCCCAGAGCCTCTGCCCCAGACTTGGGGGGGGCAACTGGTGGAACTGTCTACCCTTAGCTTCAACAGCACACTTTATCAACCCAACCGCCGTACTGAAAGCGGGATTTTGGGTAATCTCCCGTGGCCCATTGACCCGGTCTGGCCTGCCAATCTTTACCGGCATACCGCAAATTTGCTCGGCAAGAATATCTATTCCGGGAAGCAACGCCCCACCTCCGGTCAGAATCATCCCCGCCGACAGCCCATCACCCAACCCGGACTTGCGCACCTCACTATCGGCAAGGTTCAGTAGCTCTTCGACCCGCGGCTCAATTATCGACGCCAACAAACGGCGCGACACCTCTTTCGGGCCTCTTCCCGAAGCATCTTCAATCGTCAGCGCCTCATCACGCTCAACCATTCCTGCCATCGCCACACCCTTTTCTCTTTTTACCCGTTCAGCCTCCTGATAAGAAGTCCTGAGTCCAATCGCTACATCCTTGGTTATATTAGCCGCGCCGACCGGTAACAACTTCGTAAACCTTATTTCCCCTTCACGATAGATCGAAATATCCATTACTCCACCGATGTCAACTACCACAATGCCCAGTTCCTTATCCTGTTCATCACACACCGCAAACGAAGTTGCCAGTGACTGTAAAACCAAAACCCGCGAACGCACCTCGAGACGTTCCAGCACCCGATACAAATTTTCAATTGCAGTGACCGCGCCAATAACCAGTAATGCCTCAACTTCAAGTCGAACACCAAAAAGTCCTAACGGATTTCGAACCCCCTTCTGACCATCAACAATAAACTGGGTTGGTATCACATGAAGAATTTGTTCATCATTGGGCAAACGAATGGTCTGCGCTTGGCGAATGACATCTTCAACATCTCGCGGTTGAATTCCCTTTGTCGGTCGGCTAACCGGCACGGCACCAAGACCGGAAAGGTACTTAATATGGTCTCCGGTAATACTGGTAAAGACCTGACAGTTTCGAAACCGGCACTGCGCCATCTTCTCCGCATCCTCCATCGCCCGGGCGACAGCATCAATCGCTTTATCAAGGCTGATAACAACCCCGAGCCTGAACCCATCGGGCGGTGCTGTGCCAAACCCCTTGATTTCTATCTTACCCACCTGGTCGACCTCGGCAATCATACAGCAAATCTTGGTGCTGCCAATATCAACTGCCGCAACCCGCTTCAATTTTGACATAAATCTACCTCCTTTTCTCCTCCTTAGTGTTCCAACCCTTAATCTGCCCCTGAAATTTATTACTCGTCAATTTCCCCTCCCCCCTGTCCTTCAAACCGCGGCAGCCACTGAACCTCCTCTTTTAGTTTAATTTCCGTCTCTTCCTCAACCACCGCCTTAACCATCTGCGCCAGCTCATAAACATCAGCAAACCTTGCCCCTCCAACATTGATAATAAAATTGGCGTGTTTCTCGGAAACCTTTGCTCCTCCAACCCGGACCCCCTTCAACCCGCAACGCTCAATCAGAACTCCAGCCGGTGCATCAACTGCCGGATTCTTAAAAAAAGAACCGGCTGATGGTTCCTTGGGCTGCTTCTGCCAGCGACTCTCCCGAATCATCCGCACACTTTGTTTCTCTCGTCCTGGTAACAGCCGCAGCACTGCATCAACTGCAATGAACGAGCGCTCGATTATCGGACTGCGATACTCATTATTTAATTCCGCCTTCTCCAACACTCGAAACGCCCCGGAATTATCCATTACCTTCACCTTGACAACGATTTCACCTAAACAATGACCAAACGCACCCGCGTTACTCAGAAGCCCCCCTCCCACAGTCCCGGGAATTCCTGCCAGAAACCCAGCTCCAGTTAACCCATGCTCCTCAGCAAATTCCGCAACCCGGTCGAGTAGGGCACCGGCTCCCGCACTGATGAGCACCCCGCCGTCTTTTTCCCAACCAATAACCGCAATCCGTTCGAAACCGCCCTTCAACTTTACCACCACTCCTCTCAGACCCTGGTCCGAAACCACTACATTGCTCCCCAGACCGAGAATGCTCATCTTTACCTTATGTTCATTGGTCCAGCGTCTTAACGTTACTAACTGGCTTTCATCGTTCACAACAACAAAAACATCAGCAGGTCCCCCAATCCGAAAACTGGTCCATCGAGCGAGCGGTTCATCAAACTTCACTACCGCATCACTATTCTCAAAAACCTGCGCCAATTTTGCTTGCCACTCCTTCATTTGTTATTCTCCCGGCTCACCGCTTGCTGCTTGCCTAAACCTTCTTTCAACTTCTGCAAAATCTCTTTAGCAAGGGACGTAATACTTCCTGCCCCCAATGTCAAAACCACGTCATTACGCTGCAACCGCGACTGTAGAAACTCTGGCACCAAACTCATGTCCGGAATATGATGGACAACTAACCCCGGTCGGCCCTTTCTTTTCACCGCATCGATTATCAATCGCTCATCAACGCCGGGCAGCGCCAACTCACCTGCCCCATAAATTCCCATGATAATCACCTCGTCAGCACTATCAAAACTCGTTCCAAACTCCTCAGCCAGAAATTTTGTTCTGGTGTAGCGGTGCGGTTGAAAAACGACCAATATCCGTGCTTCGGGATAGGCATGGCGGAGAGTCTCAACTGTGACCTTAATTTCCGTTGGATGGTGCCCATAATCATCGTAAACAACAACTCCACCTTCTTCCCCCTTTTTTTCCAGCCGTCGGTGAACCCCAGAAAATGTTGCGAGGGCTTGTTCAATTGTCTTAAAATCTATTCCCAGCTCTACACTTACAGCAATTGCGGCTAAGGCATTTTGAATGTTGTGCCTGCCCGCCATACCTAAACTGAACCGGCCTACCTCTTTACCACCATAAAGTAAAGAAAATGCCGAAGTCCAGCGATAAAGTTGAACATCTTTTGCCTGAAAATCTGCCGGATTATCAATGGCGTAAGTCACTATTCGGCGCATTACCCGCGAGCGAATCGCTCGTACCGCCGGGCAATCCACACCGAGAATTACAGAACCATAAAACGGCACCCGATTAACGAATCTAACAAATTCTCGTTTTAGGTCTGTTAAGTCACGGTAGAAATCAAGGTGCTCCGGCTCGATGTTGGTCACGACTGCAATCGTCGGGTAAAGGAAAAGGAATGACCGATCACTCTCATCCGCTTCCGCAACCAGATATTCCGACTGGCCCAGTCGTGCACCAGCATCTGCCCCCATAATGATGCCCCCAATGACCGCGGTTGGGTCTAAACCCGCCCGCGTGAGAATATGAGTAACAAGGGAGGTTGTCGTCGTTTTCCCGTGACTACCGGAAATTGCGATTGAGAACTTCAAGCGCATCAACTCCGCCAGCATCTCCGCCCGTCTGATTACCGGAATTCCATTTGCGCGTGCCGCCATTAATTCTGGGTTATCTTCCCTAATCGCTGTTGAGTAAACTACCACTTGAGCGTCACCACAGTTTGCCGCATTATGTCCAATACAAACCTTGATTCCCGACTGCCGTAACCGGTTTAAAACCTCGCTTTCCTTCAAATCTGACCCCGAGACCTCAAAGCCTAAATTCTTCAAAACCAAGGCAATTCCAGACATACCACTGCCACCGATACCGACAAAGTGAATCCGTTTTAATCTACCAAACACCGCTCAATCCTTTCGGCAATTTCCCTTGCTGCTGCCGGCTTCGCCAGTGCTCGTGCATTTCGCTCCATATCCCGTCGCCGCTTTTCATCCGCCATCAAGGTTCGCACCAAACTTGTTAATCCGGAAATCTGAGTCTGCTCAAGAACAATTGCCGCACCCATTGACGAAAGATACCGTGCGTTCGCCTCCTGATGCCGGTCCGCTGCTTCGGGCAAAGGAATCAAAATCATCGGAATACCAAAAACAAGCAACTCACTTGTCACCATACCACCGGCCCGGGACACAGCGATTGTCGCCCGGCGGTAAAGTTCTTCCGGGTGGTCCGTCCATTCAACAAGTTCACAATTGGCTGACCGCACCAGTGCTCTGATTGTTTCGTAGTCGCGTTTACCGGTAAGGACGATAAAATTGAGATTGCTCAATGCTGCCGCAGTATCAAGTGCCGCAAGGTTTAACACCCGCGCGCCCTGACTACCTCCCAAAATAAGAACCGTCTTGCCATCGTCCTTTCGTTCACTAGAAACAATCCCATCGCGTAACGGAGTACCAGTTACGGTAAAACGGCCGGGAAAAGGCTTTTCCGGTGGAAAAGCAAGAAACGACTCCCGGGCATAGGGCGCAAAAAATCTCGTCACTTTACCCGGGATTCGATTCTGCTCCAACAGAAAAAACTGCCTTCCCTGAAGCAGGGCGGCAAGTAGAACCGGAGCCGAAACAAACCCACCCCCTCCCACAAGCGCATCAGGTTGTAACTTCGTCAATAATTTCACACTCTGAAAAAAGCCCGGTATTAATCGCACCAAGCTCACAAGTTTATTCCCAATACCCGTCTTGGAAAATTTACCCGCGACCACCGGTGCATAATCATAACCAGTCTTTGCCACAATATCTCGCTCGATACCTTCCGGTCGCCCGACCCAAACCACTTCTATCCCGCGCTGCACCAGTTCACGGGCGAGGACGAGCGCCGGAAAGATATGGCCACCGGTGCCACCCGCGACGATTAACACTCTCTTCACTTCCATTTCTCCGGTACTTGGAAACTTTTAAAACCATTCCCGCACCAAAGAGGTTTGCCATTAACGCCGAACCACCATACGAAATAAATGGTAATGGTTGACCGGTTGTCGGGATAATGCTCATCGCCACCGCCTGATGAACAAAGGCATAGAGTATAATCACAACGCCGATACCGCATGCCAGAAGCTGCCCGAATTCGCTCGTTGTCCGTTTGGCGATGCGTAGACTCCGCAGAAAAAATACCAGATATAGTACCATTACCCCAAAACAACCCAGAAAACCCATTTCTTCTCCGATTGCACAGAAGATGAAATCTTTGTGCAACTTTGGCAAAAAATAGTATTTTTGACGACCCTCACCAAGCCCGCGTCCCACCGGTCCTCCTGAACCAAGTGCAATCAACGCCTGTTCCTGTTGATAACGGTCGCCTGTACGGAACTTATCCCATCGCTCAACGATATAGCGATACTTACTGTCCCGCAATATAGGCAACATCAGCAACCCGATTGCTATCAACAAACCAACCGCCACCCCACCGACAAACAGATAGCGCCATCTTACTCCCGCAACGATAAACATAATGGCGCTTGAAAGAGCAATAATAAAACTTGTTCCGACTGCGGGCTGTAACAGAGTCAACATTACAATCACCATAACCACCAACCACGGCTTTAAAAAAGAGTTCGCGAAGGTTGGCTTTTCCCCGGAATCATTGAGCTCGGCAAAATACCCGGCAAGCCAGATAATCACCACAAACTTTGCGAACTCTGCTGGTTGCACCGCGCCCATGATGTTACGTTTGGTGACGCCGACAAGTTCGCCGAAAAACAGTGTTGCAATTAGTGCCCCAATGGTTAACAGTAATAAAAACAGGCGTACTCCAGGCCGCGCAAGCCGAAAGATATTTAACTTTGTTCCTACCCACAACGCCAGGATACCAAGTATCGCTCTTAACAACTGCCACTTAAGATACTGAAACCCCCGGTGATAAGTTGAGGCATAAACCATCACCACACCAAGAAGCGTCAAGGTAACCACCACCGATAACAGCATGTAATCAATAGTTGCATTGGGTCGCTCGGCGGTCGTGTTGGCAAAGGAACTGGCGACCAGTACGCCGTTGGCTTTAGGCCTTCCCCAATTTCCCGACCTCATTTTTAAACGCCTTTCCCCGTTCCTGAAAATTACGGAACATATCAAAACTGGCAAACCCAGGTGAAAAAAGCACGATGTCGCCATTTGCAGCTCTTGCTGATGCCAGACGAACCGCATCGTGCATTGTCCGGGCGAATTCAAAACGTTTGAAACCTAAACGGGCAAGTTTTAAGGCAAGCACGGCGCTATTTTCACCTAAAAGAACTACCCACTTCGCATGCCTACTTATCGCTTTCAGATAGTCATCTGCTTTTGTTCCCTTTTCCTTTCCTCCGGCAATCAAAACGACCTTCTTTTTAAAAGCTTCTATTGACCTCACACCGGCCTGGGGGTTCGTGCACATCGAATTATTTACATAAAGAACCCCATTAACTCTTTTTATCGGCTCAAGTCGATGCTCCAGTCCCCTGAAAGTCCTTAATGCCAGCCTGATCGCCTTTGAAGAAACCCCTAAAATCCGCGCCACACAAACCGCCGCCAGCGCGTTTTCAACATTATGTTTTCCCGGTATCCTGATCTCCTTTACCGGCGCCACCGGTTCATTGTTAAAGTAAATCCAGTCCCCAGAAAGGAATGTTCCGTTAACCTGGTTTACGGACGAGAAAAACAACTTTGTTGCCCAACAATGCTTGATCATTGAACGCACCCGTGGATCATCATAATTGAGTATCGCCCAATCGTTCTCCCGCTGTCGGGCAAAAATCCGTGCTTTGGCTTCAATATAACTTTTTAGCGTCTGGTGACGGTCAAGATGGTCTGGACTGACATTCAAAACTACCGCAACCCTCGGTGCTAAATACTTTGCCCGTTCCAGCTGAAAACTCGACACTTCAACGCAGTAAAACTCCTTGGGTCTCATACTCAGGGCGGTTGAAAGCGGTTTGCCCGGTGCGATATTACCACCCAGAAAAACCTGTTTCTTGTCTGACTTAATCATCGTGGCAATCAATGCGGTTGTTGTTGACTTGCCATTGGTTCCCGTAACCGCAATCACCGTTCCGGGCAAAAAACAACTTGCGAAGTCAAGTTCATCGACAATTGGAACATTATGCTTGTAAAAAAATTGCACAACCGGATGTACTTCTGGCACGCCGGGGCTGACAACAACCAAATCAACCTTCTGCTGCCGCCACCTCTTCAAACCCGCTTTGCTCAACTTCTTTATCGCTGGTTCATTCCATACCTGCTCATTGTCGTCATGGGCGTAAACCACAGCGCCGGATTTAGTAAGAAATCCACTTACAGCCCTTCCCGCGCGGCCCAAGCCAAGCACAAGAACCCGTTTCTCTTTCAGCACGCTTAAAGCCAGCTGCCGGTCTGAATAAAAACACGGCATCGGAGATTTATTTTTTGCCATCTCACCGCACCTTGAGACTTGCCACCGCCAGCATAGCGCAGAGTACCGCCAGAATCATAAAACGAGTCACAATCTTCGGTTCAGCCCAGCCTTCAAGTTCATAGTGGTGGTGCAACGGTGTCATCTTGAAAATTCGCTTGCCCCCGGTTGCGCGGAAGACAACTATCTGTAAAAGCGTTGTCGCCGCCTCAAGGACAAAAACGCCGCCAACCAACGGCAAGAGCAGTTCATGTTTAGACAAAACTGCAACCAGTGCCAGTGCCCCACCAAGCGGCAATGAACCTGTATCACCCATAAAGATTTCCGCCGGGTGACAGTTAAACCAGAGAAATCCGAGACAGGCACCGGTAAGGGCGAAACAGAACACCGTCATTTCTCCACTTGCCTGCACATACTGGATATTCAAATACTGCGCAATTTTGCTGTGCCCGGAAACATAAGAGAGCACCGTATAAGTAGCAAAGGCAACCGACAACAAGCCGGCCGCAAGCCCATCGAGGCCATCGCTGAGATTAACGGCATTTGATGTTGCTACGATGATAAACATCACCAGCGGAATATAGAAAGTTCCAAAATCCACCACAACATTTTTCAGCAAAAGAAAATTGGTTTTTGTCTTCGTTACCGGGTCAACAGGAACGAAATACAGTATCGCGCCCACACCAAGGGCAACGATAAACTGAAACAGCAACTTTGTCCTCTTGTTTATGCCCCGCGCCCTGCCACCCCGAACTTTCACATAGTCGTCCCATAACCCCAAAAGCCCCAGTGCAACAAGTACACCCAGCCCGAGTTGAATACCGCGATTTGTCAGGTCACCAAACAGTACCACGCCGATTATTGCCGATAAAAGCATCAAAACCCCACCCATCGTGGGCGTGCCCGCTTTTGCTTTATGACGTTCGGGCACCTCCTCCCGGATATTCTGTCCTATCTGCAGCCGCTTTACCAACTTGATCAATGGTTTGCCAACTGCCAGTGTAAGTACGATTGATAAAGCACCGGCTATTGCCGCCCGAAAGGTGATGTAACGAAATAAATTTAAGGGGCTAAAATATGGTTGGAGTGATGTTAACCAATGGTAAAGCACTACTCAATCTCCTTCAAAAAGTTGCGCACCACCGCCCGGTCATCAAAGTAAACCTTCTCCTTACCAACAATCTGATAATCCTCATGCCCTTTCCCGGCAACAATCACCGTATCACCTTTCTGCGCCCGCTTCAGTGCCTGACGGATCGCCTCCTGCCGGTCGACCTCAACAATGACATTAGGACCAGGAGTTCCTATACCCTGCAAAATTTCAGCGATTATCTGTTTTGGGTCCTCACTCCTTGGGTTATCAGAGGTAATCACCACTATGTCCGCGCGCTGAACTGCAACCCTGCCCATCAAGGGCCTTTTTCCCCGGTCTCGGTCACCACCGCAACCGAAAACCACGATGACCCTCCCTTTTGTCCATTCTCGCGCTGTTTCCAGCACCCGGTGCAAAGCATCCGGCGTATGGGCATAATCCACAAAAACAGAAAAACCCAATCTATTCGGTACCGCTTCCAATCTACCTGGTACCCTTTCCAGTTTACTCACACCTTCCGCCACCACCTCGGGCTCCCATTTCATCGCCTTAGCAACCCCAAAGGTCGCCAAAAGGTTCAAAAGATTATGCCGACCAGGAATCTGAAGCTCAACCGGCACTATTCTACCATCTATCCGCACTTCGCATCGAGTCCCTTCGGCTTGTACCGACGTTACTATACCGGAGATGTCCGGCTGCGGTTCTCCACCCCCAATTGTTCCAAACGAAATGACCTTCGCCCTGGTCAAGTACGGTATCTCCCTGCCAACGCGGTCGTCAAAATTGACTACCGCAAACGACCCCGGTGTTAGGCTTTCAAAAAGTTTCATCTTTGCCTTCTTGTAATTGTCCATAGTGCGGTGAAAATCAAGATGGTCCTGGGATAAATTGGTGAAAACCGCCACCCGGAAATCAAGGTCAAAAACCCGGTCCAGTTCGAGTGAGTGCGATGAAACCTCGGCAATGCACACCGGAACACCATTTTCAACCATTCGGGCAAGCATCCTAACAAAATCAAGACTCTCGGGGGTAGTTTGATTCGCCGGTTTTCGCTCTTCACCATCAAAATGCTCAATCGTGCCAATAAATCCCGGTTCAAAACCCAGTTGCCGGCAAACAGAGCGGAGCATAAAACAGGTTGTCGTCTTCCCATTTGTCCCAGTGACGCCAACCAGACTTAACTTCCGAGCCGGAAAATCGTAAAACCGATTAGCAACCTGAGCAAGAAACCGCCTTGGAAACTTCGTGCCAATCGCCGTCACCCATCCCTTTTTCACATCCCGCACATCAACCGATGCTACCGCGACCGCGCCCCGATGCACCGCATCGTCAATAAACTCGCGGCCCGAGATTTTAAACCCGTCAATTGCCACAAACAAAAAGCCCGGCTTAACCTCCGCCGAATGGTAGGCAATACCTTTAACTTCCACCTCAGAATTGCCCTTGATTTCGCAAGGAACGCCGCGTACAATTTCAGAAAGTTTCTTTACCCGATTCATCGCTCGGCAACTTTATCCAATTGCTCCAACACCATGAGCCGCTCTCCAATCTCCTTAAAAACCGGACACGCCGCCGCCGCCGCAAACCTTACTGTTTTGGGTTCATCAATCATCACCGCAATCACAAATTGCGGACTGTCTTTCGGGAAAAAACCAACAAAACTCATCAAAGAACGGGTGTTAGAATACCCACCCCAGGGCTCGACCTTCTGCGCAGTTCCTGTCTTTCCACAAACCGCAACACCGGGAATCGCAGCCAGTTTTCCAGTCCCATTGGTTACTACCCGCTCAAGAATATCCTTCATCCTCTTTGCCGTTGACCTTTTCAACCCCTGACGTATTGCCATGCCGCCACCATCCTTTTTGCCGGCAAACCCGTTTGCCAGCCCTTCAATCAAATAAGGTTTAAGATATAACCCGTCATTGGCAATGCAAAGATATGCCGCTGCCATCTGCAGAAGCGTCACCGTCACCCCCTGCCCAAAAGAAATCGTCGCCAGCCGTAATCGGTTCCGTAAACGTCGTGGACTATCGAGCTGTCCCGAAGCCTCATCAGGTAAGCCAATTCCCACCTTCTCCCCGAAACCCAAGCGCCGCGCCACAGAATAGAACAACTCCGGGTCAATTTCAAATGACATCAATGCACACGCCGGGTTAGAAGAATTGATAAACACGCTATCGAAGGAAAGCACCCCATTAGGATGGACATCCTTGATCTTCTTCTTGCCAATCTCAATATAACCAATTGACACATCGTAAACCCGATTTGTAAACCGCTCAGGATGGGAATCTTCCAGCGCCGCTGCACCTATTACAATCTTAAAACTGGAACCGGGTTCAAACTGGTCGGCAACTGCTATGGCTTTATACAAATTTTTCGGGAAATCGCTAAACTTATTGGGGTTGTATCCCGGATAATCAACCATCGCCCGAATGGCGCCGGTTCGGGCATCAAGCACGACCACCGAACCCTGCTTTGCCCCGGTTTGAATTACCCCCTTCTCCAGCACCCGGTAACAAATCTCCTGCATGTCTGCATCAATTGTCAAATGGATGTCCTTACCCGGTTTTGGCTCTTTTCTTGGATAACCGGGCGAAGGATAGGCAAAGCCCAATGCATCCTTCTGCATCATAATCCAGCCCGGTTCTCCTCTCAAAACCCGTTCAAACTCCCATTCAATACCCGCAAGCCCGCCCTCCGCTCCAACAAACCCCACCACATCGGCGCACACCTCACCGTAGGGGTAAACCCGTTGATAGTCGTTTTCAACCAGTACCGCATTGCGGAATCGACGCCGTACCAGAACTGAGCGCAACGAATCGCCAAGCGCAAAATCAACGCGCCGACGAAACCAGAACAACCGCTTATGCTCATCTAACAAACGACGATTTTCCGAATAGGTCCCTAATCCGAATTCAGCAAAAATCTGAGCCAGTGTATCCTTATCCCGCACCCATTGGGGAAGCACCCTGATAGAACAGGTTGAACGGTTAAGAGTCAAGAGCCTTCCTTTGCGGTCGTAAATTTTCCCTCTTTCCCCCAACAACTCAACCCGGCTAAAATGCAGTCGGCTCGCCTCCCGGTCATAAAAACGCCAGCGAACAATTTGCACCCCAATGAGCCGGTACACCAGTCCGCCCCATACCAGCAGCACAAGAATCTTTACAATTTCGCTCCGTTTCTTAGGTGATGTCATCACCGCTCGCTTGTAGCGCCCGCCCCTGCCACAGCAATCGCCTCAACGCTCACCGTCTGCTTTACGCCGCTAACCGGTGTTTCCCTCTCATTCATTGCTATCTGCGCCCCATAATTCATCCATAGCGACTCAAGCCGGCAAAAACTCTGTAACTTATCCAGCTCAACCTCAAGACTCTCAACTTTTTCCTCTAACAGTCGGCGTTCCTGTGCCAGTTGCATTTCCGCTCTTGTCAACCGCACACTCCACCAGTGCTGATACAGATACGCCAGCGCTATTCCGGAAAGTACCACTACAACAACAATTGCTCTGACACTTCCTTTTGGACTCATACCGTCACCTCCACAACTCTTAAGCGGGCGCTCCGCGCCCGGGGATTAATCTTAACCTCCTCGGCACCCGGTCTAATTGGCTTCGGGCTTAAAAGCCGTATATTCCTTCGCCCTTCTCCTTCCTCTCCTGCCTTTTTCCAGCGTCGGTAAACATCCTTAAAACAACGGTCTTCGCCCGACTGATAACAAATCACCGCCAGCCTTCCCCCGGGTGAAAGTAGCCGTAGCGCTGCTTCCAACCCGGCTTCAACATTTTCCAGTTCACGGTTAACCACAATCCGCAGTGCTTGAAACACCCGCGCCAGGCTTTTTCGCACATAACGAGTTGGGACGACGCTGCGAACCAAATCCGCCAGTTCCCGACTCGTCCTTATCCGCCCCTTATGCCGATATATCTTTCGGGCGATTCTGCCGCTAAACCGCTCCTCTCCGTACCTTCGCAACCACCCTTTCAAATCCTGCTCTGAAGCCCGCCGCAAAACTTCCCATGCGGTTGGATAACTCCCATCAGAATCAAAACGCATATCCAGCATACCATCGTGGTCAAAAGAAAAGCCCCGTGCCCCTTCAAGCTGAAAAGAGGAAACACCCAAATCCATCAATACCGCGGTTACCGGTCCAACACCGAGCCACCTAACCACCTCTGCCATATTCACATAACTGGTCCGCACCAGAAAAATCATTTCTTCCCTGTTTAACTGTTTATCTACCTCCTGCTCGCCCTCAACTGTCGGTCTTCTCTTGTCAAAATCCACCACGCGACAACCAAAACCCTTCAACCTTTCCGCGGCAAATTTTATCGCCGCGGGGTCAACATCCAGTCCGACTATCGGTCCCCTTGCCCCTGACTCCTTTATCCGGCACGCAATCGCTTCGGTATGGCCTCCGCCTCCGACCGTTCCATCAACAATTGTTCCGTCTTTGATGCACGGCTCCAGCACCTCTAACACCTCATTTACCAGAACCGGGGTGTGAAAAACCTTCTTTGCTACCAAACTGTTGCATCCTCTCCCAACCCTGCCGGGTTGCCTCATCCCTATCCTGCTGATATCGTGCCATCCACTCCGCCATAAATTTGCGGAACCGTTCTGGTTCCCAGATCAGAAACGACCTTCCCGCGCCGGTCACAACAACATTCTGCTCAATACCTGCCCACTCCCGCAGATGCTTGGGTAAAAGTATTCTCCCCTGAACATCAAGCACCGCTTCGCCCGACTGAGAGTACAACAAAATTCTGAAACGCTGCGCCTCTTCGGTGTGTTCAGGTTGATGACGCAACACCCGTTCTTCATAATCATTCCATTCACTATAAGGATAAACCTCGATAGTTTGATAGCGCCCCGGGGCAAAAATAAAGGTGTCCTCCTCAGGCCCGAGTTTCTTGCGAAACGCTACCGGCACCGCCAGCCTGCCTTTGGCATCAATCGTATATTCAAAAGTGCCGAAAAACCTGCCTACAATACCCATATCAAATCCCGAGCTTATTTTCCACACTTATCCACATATTTAAACACAATTTCATCTCAGTCATTACTATATCCCCACAACTTGGGCTGTCAAGAAAAACCTTCTATTTTTTATATATATAACGTTAATTTCATAAATATTTGAATTATTTAAATTTAGGCATTAATCCCGCCAGAAAATGTAAGAATTCCGATAACAACCGACAAATTTACCGCACAAGGGGATGCAAATTAAACCAATTTTAACAAAATATTTAATATATTTTGTAATATAACCGGACGATGATGTGCCGTGTTAAACTTTTGATGTTTATCTCTTCAACCCGAAGGCCGATGTGAAATATACAGGTACGGTTCTTCAAATTCGCAAAGACAACCTACCTTTAAAAACATTTCGCGCCGCAGCCTGACAAATCACCGCTTTATACCTGAATTTTTAATCGCCTGATTTCTGCCCGAAAAAAATCAGTAACAAAGGCGTATTGTTGGAAACGGTTTTAGGGCATACCGTTTACTTGACACTTCGGCTTTTGTTTAATATCCTTTGTTATATGGCACATGCATATACACCTGGATTAAAAGTAACCAGCGCAACCCCCATCAGAAAAGTTCGCCGTTTACCCTTACCGGGAAAGACCCTGGTGGAAAAGGGCCAGCGGGTCAAAGGGGACGAAATCGTTGCCCGCACCGCGGTACCGGGTAATGTCCAAACGGTAAATGTCGGTGGCATCCTTGGTGTACCGCCCGAAGATGTCCCCCATCTTATGTTGAAAAAAGCCGGAGACCCGGTACAGAAAGACGAAGTTATCGCCCGTTCTAAAGGTCTCTTTGGCCTGTTCAAGTCTGAGGTTCGCTCACCGGTAACGGGCACAATTGAGAACATCTCACCGGTAACCGGTCAGGTCATCGTGCGGGAACCGCCCCAGCTGGTACAGGTTGACGCTTATATTGAAGGAATTGTTGACGAAATCCTACCTAAGGAAGGGGTTGTTATTGCCAACGAGGTCAGCCTGATTCAAGGGATTTTCGGCGTCGGCGGCGAAACCCGCGGCGTGATAAAACTTGTTGTCAAAACGCCCGACGAGGTCCTGACCGCCGATAAAATCAACGGTGACTGTCAGGGTAAAATTGTCATCGGCGGTTCCCTTATCACCTATGAAGCGATTGAGCAGGCGCTGAAAGTAGGCGCCCGCGGCCTCGTGGGCGGTGGCATCGAAGATTCAACCCTGCGAAAATTTTTAGGTTACGACATCGGTGTTGCCATCACGGGCTCAGAAAAACGCGGCCTTACCATAATCATCACCGAAGGTTTTGGCGAGATGCGCATGGCGAAGCGGACATTTGAACTACTGCAGTCACTGGAAAACAAAATGGCTTCGGCAAATGGCGCCACCCAGATTCGTGCCGGCGTTATTCGCCCCGAGATAATTGTCCCCTGCAGCGGTACCGGTGGAGAAGTGAAGCCAAGCAGTTCCGAAGGCGGCTTGGCAATCGGTATGGCGGTACGCATCATCCGTCAACCGCATTTCGGCAAAATTGGCAAGGTCACCGCTCTTCCGGTTGAACTCCAGACGATTGAAACCGAGGCAAAAGTCCGAGTTCTCGAGGTCGAACTGGAATCGGGCGAGCGCATTACCCTGCCCCGGGCAAATGTCGAAATAATTGAGGAGTAAAAAATGGCGCGGTGGCAGAGACATTCGCGGCTTAGCAGTCTGGTGTTAGTCGTTACCCTTACCATTTGTTATGGAGCGAATGCCCGGCAAGTAGGCTGTGTCTGGTTGACGATTCCGGTTGGTACCCGGGAAGCTGCTCTCGCCGGTGCCAGTACCGCCACTTCCCTTGGCCCACAGGGAATTTTTTACAATCCGGCGGCAACCGCAAACACCTCCCCCTTCGCTGCTCAGGTGGAATATACCAAATGGTTCCTGGACACGCACCACCAGTCACTTTTCATCTCCCGCGACTTCCGACACCTTGCCCTCGGGCTCGGTGTTGTCTCTTTCGCCAGCGGCAAATTTGATTATCGGGAAGAAACCCCTACCGAAGAACCCCTGGGTACATTCTCGCCCCTTGACCTTACTGGCTATTTCAACATCGCCCGTTGCCTTGCCCCATGGGCCAATGCCGGTATTAGCGCCCGTTACTTCTATTCCAAACTGCTCAATAATGAACTATCCGGATTCGGGGTTGACATCGGTGCCCGATTCAAACCCCAGAAAAACCTCTCGGCGGGCATTGCGGTCGTTGACTTCGGCCGAACGCTTTACTATAAATATCAACTCATCTGGCTCCCAGCGCGAATTCGGTGTGGTATCGGCTACAACCTGCCTTTCGGCAAAAACAGCCTGCTGTTTGTTGCTGATGGCTCCTATTTCTTCTACTCCCAAAAATTTCAGGCTCAACTTGGCACCGAATTTCAGCTCGGCGATATCCTATCACTCCGTACCGGTTACGACCCTTTAAACCCGGGTAACCGTCTGAACTTCGGCATCGGCGTTGCCGTCAACCGTTTCCGATTTGACTACACCTTTGCACCCCTGGGATTTGGTCTTGGCACCGCACACCGCTTTGGTGTTGCCTACGGCGTAGCCTCTGCTGAAACCAACCATCAATAATTAAACTATGCCCTCACCTTCCCAGGGCTGGCTCGATTTCGAGCAACCGCTCGCTGAACTTTTCGACCGACTGGAAGAGGTCAGCGCCCTGGGCGCTGAGTCCGAGATAAAACGCATCCAGAAGCAGATTGAAGAACTCAAAACAAAACTGTATGCTGACCTGACACCCTGGCAACGCGTCCTTCTTGCCCGTCACCCCCGCCGACCTTACACCCTTGACTACATCGACCGCATAGTCACCGATTTTGTCGAACTGCACGGCGACCGGGCATACGCTGATGACCCAGCAATCGTTGCCGGTCTGGGCAAAATTGACCAGATTCCCTTTGCCATCATCGGCCAGCAAAAGGGCCGGGACACAAA
Source organism: uncultured bacterium (assembly GCA_964626075.1). Taxonomy (GTDB): domain Bacteria; phylum Hydrothermota; class Tepidihabitantia; order Tepidihabitantales; family Tepidihabitantaceae; genus Tepidihabitans. The sequence goes on along the minus strand of CAZVDD010000004.1, from coordinate 6,128 downwards.
AGAAAAACTGGCGCGCAACTTCGGTATGCCCCATCCTGAAGGCTACCGCAAGGCGTTACGCGTAATGGAACTTGCCGCCCGCCACAACGTGCCCATCCTCTGCCTTGTTGACACCCCTGGTGCCTATCCCGGCATCGGTGCCGAAGAACGCGGGCAGGCGGAGGCGATTGCCCGTAACCTGCGTGAGATACCGCTTTTTGAAGTGCCCATCATCGTTGTCGTCACCGGTGAAGGTGGTTCGGGCGGCGCGCTGGCGATTGCGGTGGGCGACCGGATTTTAATGCAGGAAAATGCGGTCTATTCGGTAATCTCGCCTGAAGGATGCGCCGCTATTCTCTGGCGTGACGGCTCCCGCGCCGAACAAGCCGCCGCCGTTTTAAAAATCACCGCCCCGGACCTTCTCAGCCTTGGCGTTATTGACGAAATCGTCCAGGAACCGGCAGGTGGTGCTCATCACGACTGGGACGAAGCTGCCCGTCTGCTAAAAAAGGCGGTTCTGGCAAACTATTATGTCCTCAACACCCTGCCCGGTGATGAACTGGTGCGGCGCCGGATTGAAAAATTCCGTGCCATCGGCATATTTCAGGACCTATCGGTTTCTTCAGACCAATCCCACCGTTAATGGATAACAAACCATTTCGCGCCGGCTATGTTGCCATCATTGGTCGTCCCAACGCCGGCAAATCAACCCTTTTAAATCGGCTCCTGGGACATCGCCTCGCCATCGTCACCCCGAAACCGCAAACAACCCGGCACCGGATACTGGGCATCCTGAACGGTCCTGACTACCAGGCGCTCCTCCTTGACACGCCCGGCATCCTTGACCCGAAATACGCCCTGCATCAATTTATGAAAGAAGAGATTAAAAAGGCGCTGGACGACAGCGATGTTGTCCTTCTGGTCATCGATGCCACCCAGCCCGAATGTAGCGACCTCAAACTCCTCGCGCACCGCCGCGCCCTCGTCGCCCTGAACAAAATTGACGCCGTCCCCAAACAAAACCTTTTGCCCCTCGCTGCGGAGTGTGCGCAAGCGGGCATCGAAAAGGTGTTTATGATTTCCGCCTTAAAAGGCAATGGTGTTGACGACCTGAAAAACGGCATTGTCGAACTGCTGCCAGAAGGCGCGCCATTCTATCCGCCCGACACCCTTTCCGAGCGACCCGAGCGCTTCTTTGTCGCCGAACTCATCCGCGAGGCGGTCTTCAACCGCTACGGTGCGGAAATCCCCTACTCAACAACCGTCGTGATTGAAGAGTTCCGCGAACGGCCCAACCGTAAAGACTACATCCGGGCGGTGATTTATGTTGAAAAAGAGTCTCAGAAGGGGATTTTAATCGGTGAAGGAGGCCGGGCGCTGAAAAAAGTGGGCGAAATCGCCCGGGAATCAATTGAGCAATTTTTAGGTCGGCCGGTCTATCTTGAACTCTGGGTCAAAGTCGCCAAATCCTGGCGCCAGGACGAAAACTTCATTCGCAAAAATATCTTCGGAATAGACTTTACTCCCCGTTAAACCGCGTAATCCTTACTTTTTCCCCTCTCTACCTTTGACCGTCGTGTGCTGTTCGCCACAACCGATTTCGTATCATCAAATTCCAACCGCAGCTGCCCCCAGGCAGCGGTAATTCTCGACAGCGCAAGTGCCGCATATTGAGGGTCAATTTCATATCCAACATAGTGTCTACCGGTTTTTAGTGCAGCAATTGCAGTCTGGCCACTACCCATAAACGGGTCAAGTACCACTTCCCCCACAAAGGTGTACAACTGAATACATCTGCGCGGTAACTCCTCAGGGAATGGTGCCGGATGCCCAACCTTTTTTGCCGATACCGCGGGAAAAGTCCAGACGCTTTTGGTCAACTCTAAAAATTCCTCTCTTGTAATTGAATTCGGTCTTTTATAAATATTGGTGCGGGTAAATGTTCCCTTAGAAAATACCAGAATGTACTCGTGGATATCCCGGAGAGTCGGATTTTTCGCCGAGAGCCAGGTTCCCCAAGCGGTTGAAGGGCTGGCACTCGTGTCCTTATTCCAGATTATCTGACCCCGCATCAGAAAACCAATCTCAAGTAGGTCTTCGGTGAGAAAGGCATCAAGAGGAATATAAGGCTTCCGGCCGAGATTAGCAATGTTAAGACATAATCGACCCCCGGGCACAAGCACTCGATAAGTTTCTTTCCAGACTCGTTTTAAAAATTCGCGGTACTCTTTAAGGGTAAGGTCAGCATCGTAATCCTTCCCAACATTGTAAGGAGGAGAAGTGACCATAAGATGAACGCTATTGTCAGGTAATTTCTCCATTTTTTTCACTCGATTTACAAGAGATTTTGTGTATAACCTCTGGTGGAATTGGATTTTCTACATATTTGACTGCTTCCTCTTTTGGTAATCCTTCATATAATCTGCTTGTATAAAATGGCGTAGAGTCGTGATTGACTCTTCCAGGAGAACCAATTGCACTCGTTTGGGTACCTTTTTTCTTTGATTAACTTGCATTTTCCCTCATTTTTGAAACACCAATATATCTTCAACTCCGATCTTACCTTTATCTGCCTTTGATAAACCGTGCTCTATAACATCAACTACTTTAAATCCAACTGACTTTCCTAAGTCAGCCAATATAGGCGATGTTTCAATTACCTCTTCTTTTCCATTTATTACCCAAGCGTGGTACTTACTAATTACCATCAGATAATACTTGTGCTCTTTTAATACCCTGTAGCATTCTTCAAATGAAAGCTGCATCATCTTAAGATAATTTTCAACTACCTTTGCCTTGTAAATTCTTCGGGATTTTTGAAGTAATTTTATGAGATTTAAACTTGAGGATGGAAGAGTGACTGAAAAATATTTATCACTAACAAATAGAGGTAAGTTATCATACTCCGTTTCGTCCCTATGTTTTGCCTCATAGAAATCTTTTGTAGATTCCCAGGCGAGGTCTTCATCCAGACCGAGGATTAGAATTGATATCTTGTTGTTCCCGATATAATCCAAGGCATCAAAATAGGGAGGTGAGGTGAGTATGCCATCAATAGAATTGTCCTCTAACATTGACAAATTTGTGGAGTCCCCTTTAATTATTTTTACTTTGCCACCGTTTAAATTTACACCAAGCATTTCGGCTAATTTCTGTGTTGAATACAAAATTAAATACCTGTCCTCCACATATGATTTGAAAGAGCCAAATATGTCCCATGCTCTATTTTTTTCTGAGTATTCAACAATCTGTTGACTCAAAAGGATTAAAAGAAACTTCTTTATTTCATCGCTTTCAATACTTTCAATACCTTTCTTTAAAAATAATATTTTCTCTAAATGGGGTTCGATCTTTTTATATGCACTGCTTTCAGAAGTATTTTTTCTTATTTTTTCCTTAAACCCCATTAATTTATTTTTTATATCTTCTTTAGAAAGAACGCTATCAATGTATTCAAATAGTTTAATGATTGCCTCCCGAACCTTCCCAATATTTATTCCAATGTTACACTTTACCTCTGCAATCATTTTGCCTATGCTCAATACTTCTATTCCAATAGCGTTTATGCCCATTGTTGGTGCATCTGCGATAAATGCACCAGAACCTACAAAGGGATCAAGGATTGTATCACCCTCTTTAACTTTAAGCAGATTGATTAAAGCTCTTGATATTCGTGGATCACCCTTTCCTTTATATTTATGAAGATAATGAAGGAAAGGTTTACGCAAATCAGTAGATACCCAATCAACGAAATCGCCAATATGGTTTTTGCCCAATCCAAAATGAGGAGAACGGTAATGCCCAGTTTTCAGATGTTCTAATAATTCCTGCGCACCTTTTTCAATTCCAATTTCTTTTTCCCTAAGATAAGATTGCCAACTTCCTTCATTTTTAGGACGAAAAACTACTGCAGGGAGTTTTTTTACTTCAGTTACATATTCGAAAAGTGTTTGGAAGGGCAAAAATCTAACTGTAACTAATTTAATCCTCTGTTCTGGAATAGTTTTAATGAAGATTTGAGTATAGAGATTTGGATTTATTTTTTTATCTTTTAAATCATCAATTTTTATTGATAAACCGATTGTCTTTAAAGTATTTACTAATTCAACATCATTTTCTGCAACAAAGACTACATAAATTTCTCTGAAGAAAGTTGCTTTTTTTACTGTGCTTACTATGTCGGTAGGTGGAAGATCTGCCAAAAATGCTTGACCTTCTCCCATATAAACTAATCTATTAATTAAGTGAACGACTTCATCATCAAGTAAATTAAATGGTTGCTCTTTAAAAAGCAATGCGATAGTTTTAATTAATCTCGTATCTGTATTGAGCAAAGCATCTATCTCTTTCTGGGCAAAATAAAGTTCATCTGGGTTCCTTAAATCAAATTTTACTTTTGCCAGTATAAGCATATATTTACCTCACAATATTATCAGCAGCCATTAACAAGATATCTTTGAAATAATCTATGTACGATAGTGATTGTTGGCTTGTTGCCTTATTCTTTTTTAAAAATTCACCGGGGCCTATCCCCTTATCATATCCAAGCTCATTTCTTAATAGATTACTAAATTCTTCTTTTGTTTTTTGAGAAATATGTACAATTCTATTGCGGGTGATTTTCATCATTTGCAGACCTCCCTTTATAGTTTGATTGTTGTACAAAATATCTTTAAAAGGACTTCCGTCTTCAAAAAATAATTCTGATTTTTCTCTAATAAATTCTAAATTTAACCAATCAGGAAAACTTCTTCCACCTTTAATTATCTCATAAGCATGCTTTTCATCTTTAGGCATGACATATGTTCTCGGTTTGTAACCACTATCTGTTTTTTCACCTAACATATATAAAATAAATGATTTTTCTAAATAAAATTCCCATGCTAAAAATATTTTTAGAAATGAAAGCTCATATATCAGATGGACTTTATCAATATGCAAATGAGGTAATTGATTAACTGTCTGTATTAATTCAAAACTTTTATCTATTTCCATTTTTAAGTCACTATTAGCTTCATTTAGAGGAGATACAGGCATAACTAAACTTTACACATTCGGTAAGCGGTCAAGAATAAACTTTATTAGAAATCTATGCCGCCTCTCTCTTACCTCTTTCACAGTTGTATGCCGTTTACAATCATCAAGAAATTGTTTGATATCATCTGAATATTTCTTCTCAGTTTTACCTATATCTAAAATTGAATCTATTTCCTGTAAAATGGTTTTAATCTTAGGATAATCTGAGGGTTTGATTCTTCTTGTATTATCTGATCCCTTTAAGCCATATAACAGATCAAAAATAACACAAAAAAGGGTATAAAAAGGTGGTAAACCGTTGAAATAAGAACTTGGTAAAATCTCATAATATATTTTACCTATTGTATCAATTGTATTTTTAAAAAAATTTTCAATTTCTTTTCTTTGTTCGAATTCGTCATCGAATTTCTTATAATATTTTTCAATTACCTTTCTATTTTGTATTCCGTCTATAATTGCAATAACCAATTCTGAAACTAAATCAACATCACCCATTCGAGTAATTTTTTGTTCAGATAAGATTTTTGACTCTACCCAGAAGGTGTAATAATCACGAGCCAAAGAATGAACTGTTTGTTTGAAAAGGCCAAAATAGTTAGCATTCCAAAGTTCATTTTTATTTAATGGGACTGTATATGTATTTAATCTAGCAAAAATTCCTAATATCTCTTTATCTTCAGGTGTTAGCACAACATTTACTGTAAGCTCATATTGTAATATTTCATTTTGGATATCCTCAGGAAGTTGACCAAAATATAAACCTCCATAATCTTCATTATGAGTTTTCGAAACTTTCAAACCATCCTTTAAATAGTCCAATATGGTAGCTAATCTCTGTTGACCATCTATTACTTCTCTAATTGTTTTCTTTGTCGATAAATCTATTTTTTCTCTAATAAATATTGGTGGTAGTGGTAACCCTCTTAATATTGTATCAATAAGATAAGACTTTGCTTTTTCTGACCATACGCGCCTTCTTTGAAATTTAGGTGATAATATCAATTCGCCTCTTTCTTCCCATTCTCTGAAGTCATTTATTAAGTACGACTTTATGTTATATATTTTAGTCATTTTTACACCTCCAATTTAAACAATTCACATGGTTTTATCTT
>CAZVDD010000003.1:0-40257 GCA_964626075.1 uncultured bacterium | reverse complement strand
ATATATTGCCGCCCAGATTCTTTCCGACATCGCCAGCCTGCGCATCGTCTTTCTTTTCGGCTTCAGCATTGACGCCGGCACTTTGATTTACCCGTTCACCTTCACCATCCGCGACCTGGTACATAAGACCGCCGGCCTCCGCACCGCACGCCGCGTTGTTGTTGCCGCCGGCGTCATCAACCTGTTTATGGCATTTCTTTTCTGGCTGGTGGCAAAACTGCCGCCGGACAAAACGGTCGGGCCGCAACTGGAGTTCGGCATCGTACTTTCTCCGGTCTGGCGCATCGTCATCGCCTCAATCATCGCCGAGGTGGCATCAGAACTGGTGGATGGTGAAATCTATCAGTTGTGGGTGAATAAGGTTGGATACCGGCGCCAGTGGTTAAGGGTTCTTGTCTCCAATTCGGTAAGCGTGCCCTTAGATTCGGCACTGTTCTGCTCGCTCGCCTTCATCGGCCGGATGCCGTTGTTTGTCGTAATAAGCATCTTCTGGGCAAATGTCATCCTTAAAGGCATCTGTACCTTGCTCTCTTTGCCCACAATTTATCTCGTCCGGGAACGCCATTCTTAAACCTGAACCCTGCGGCGTCTTGTTGACATTCTAAATCTGTTCAATAAATTGATTCTATGGAACGGACCCTTACAAAGGAACTTCCCCGGCGGATTGGCGCGCGCGTCCGGCTGCTGGGCTGGGTACACCAAATCCGTCAGGTGGGCAAAATCTCCTTCATTGTCCTGCGCGACCGCACCGGCATCGCTCAGGTGATAACCACCGACCCAGCACGGTTTCACCTTGACGATGTCAAACGGGAGTCAATCGTCGAAATCATCGGCACGGTCAAACCGGAACCGCAAGCCCGCCAGGGTTGCGAACTGGAACTGGAAGAACTGAAGGTGTTGATTGAACCGGTTGCCCCCCTGCCCTTTGAGGTCAACCGCTCAAAGAAGAAGTTAAACCTCAAACTGGATATGATTTTAGACCACCGCGCCTTTGCCCTGCGCAACCCGGAGTTTGGTGCCGTCTTCAAGGTGCAGGCAGAAATCGTCCGTTCCTTTGCCGAATTCCTCCGCCAGGAAGGTTTCCTTGAGGTCCACACCTCAAAGATTGTCGCCGCCGGCACCGAAGGTGGCACCGCCCTGTTTCCGATTCAGTACTTTGAGCAGAAGGCATATCTTGCCCAGAGCCCACAGTTCTACAAACAGATGCTGGTTGGTGCCGGCTACGAGCGGGTGTTTGAGGTCGGCTTTGTCTATCGGGCTGAGGACCACGCCACATCCCGGCACATCAACGAATACCTTTCCCTTGACTTCGAGATGGGCTTTATCAACTCCTACCGCGATGTCACCCAACTGGAAAACCGGTTCCTCAAGCAACTGGTGGCGAATTTGGAAAAAAATTGTGCCGAAGAAATTCAACTGCTTGACGCCCGCCTGCCCGAAGTGGGCGAAATTCCGGAAATCCACTTCCGGGATGCGCTTCAAGTTTTAAGCAAAGACTATGGCCGCGACACCACCGGTATGCTTGACCTGGACCCAGAAGGAGAACGGCAACTGTGCGACTACGCCCAGAAGAGTCTCAACTCCGAATTCCTCTTTGTCACCCACTACCCGCGCCAGACCCGGCCCTTTTACACGCTGTGGGACCCTGATGACCCCCAGTACACCTTTGGCTTTGACCTGCTCTTTCGCGGACTGGAGGTCACAACCGGCAGCCAGCGTATCCACGACTACCACCAGTTAGTAGAAAACATCCGTCACTTCGGCTTGAACCCAGAAAACTTCTCCTTCTACCTTGAGATATTCCAGTATGCGGTGCCGCCCCATGGTGGCCTGGCGATTGGCGCCGAACGGTTGACCCAGCAGTTTCTGGGATTGAGCAACATCCGGGAAGCCAGTTTCTTTCCCCGTGACCGTTACCGGTTAACACCATAAAACCGACCCTGATACCATCCCCCTAACGGTGCTATGGTCAACCCGACACCTTTTACCGTTAAACTCCTAACTCTTTACCAGTACAAAACTTATCCGTTATAAATCAGATTGGGGCGTTAAGATTTTAACATTTCGGGGTCTAAAATTAAGGCCTGAGCGGCCTATCTACCCGAAAATCAAAACAAAAAAAGGTGGTATTGGGCTTAGACATCAAGGTTTTCTACATTACGGGCATTGCGTTCAATGAACTCACGCCGCGGCTCCACATCCTCGCCCATCAGCATCCGGAAAACCGCATCCGCCTCAGTGGCATCCTCCATCGTCACCCGTTTCAGAGTCCGCTTATCCGGATTCATCGTTGTCTCCCACAACTGCTCTGGATTCATCTCACCCAGACCCTTGTAGCGCACCACCTCCAGCCCGTCGCCTTTGTTCTTGCGGGTGAACTCCTCCAGCTCCTCGTCCGAATAGAGGTAAAACTCCTTCTTGCCCTGCCGCACCCGATACAAAGGCGGCTGCGCAATGTAGAGATAACCCGCTTCGATCAAGGGCTGCATAAACCGGTAGAAGAATGTCAGAAGAAGAATCCGGATGTGCGAACCATCGACATCGGCATCGGTCATAATCACAATCTTGTGATAGCGTGCCTTTGCCGGGTCAAAGTCGTCCTCACCCACACCAGCACCGATCGCCGAAATTATCGCCCGAATCTCCTGATTGGCAAGAATTTTATTCAAACCGGCTTTTTCAACATTGAGGATTTTACCGCGCAGGGGCAAAATCGCCTGGTAGCGCCGGTCCCGACCTTGTTTTGCCGAACCACCCGCTGAATCACCCTCAACGATGTAGAGTTCACTCTCTGCCGGGTCCTCGGAAGCGCAATCCGCCAGTTTGCCCGGTAAGGTGTCGGACTCTAAAAGGGAACGGCGCCGCGCCAGTTCTCGCGCCTTGCGTGCCGCCATCCGTGCCTTGGCTGCGGCAATCACCTTTTCCAGCACCCGGTTTGCCACCCGCGGGTTCTCCTCAAAGAAAGCGGAAACCCGCTCGTAAACCACGGTCTCAACAACACTCTTCGCCTCGCTGTTGCCGAGCCGGGTTTTGGTCTGACCCTCAAACTGCGGGTCCGGAATCTTAACCGAAACGACCGCGGTCAAGCCCTCGCGCGTATCCTCGCCCACCAGTTCTATCCCCTCTTTTAACTGGCCGCTCTTGCGCGCATACTCATTGATGGCACGAGTTAGCGCCGCCTTGAAACCGGAAAGGTGGGTGCCCCCTTCGTGGGTGTTGATGGTGTTGGCAAACGAGAAGATGCTCTCAATATAACCGTCGTTGTACTGAAACGCCACCTCCACCGCAATCCCGTTACGCTGTTCTTCAATCACGATTGGTTTGTGCAAACGGTTGCGCCCGGCATCGATATAACCGACGAAGTCGGCGAGCCCGCCCGGATAGTGAAAAACCTCCTCCTTTTCCTGGCGTTCATCAATCAGTTTAATCTTCAAATTTTTATTCAGATAGGCGAGCTCTCGCAGCCGGGTGGCAAGGATGTCGTAATTAAAAACTACCTTTTTAAAAATCTTCTCGTCGGGCTGAAAGGTGATTTTCGTCCCGGTCTTTTTCGCCTTGCCGATTACCTTCAGCCCACTCTTCACCTCACCCCGGGCAAACTCCATCCGGTAAACTTTGCCCTCGCGCGCCACCTCAGCGACCAGCCGCTCCGAAAGGGCGTTCACCACCGAAACCCCGACACCGTGTAACCCGCCGGAAATCTGGTAAACCTTGTGCTCAAACTTCGCCCCGGAATGGAGCACGGTCAACACCACCTCCAACGCCGACTTTTTCTCGGTCGGATGGATATCAACCGGAATTCCCCGGCCATTGTCCTCTACTGAAACCTCGCTGTCCGAGTGAATCGTCACCATTACCTCATCGCAGTAACCGGCAAGCGCCTCATCAATCGCATTGTCCACCACCTCAAAAACGAGATGGTGCAACCCGCGCACCCCGACATCACCGATGTACATCGCCGGGCGGTGCCGAACCGCCTCGAGCCCTTTTAAAACATGGATTTGTGCTGCATTGTATGCCTCTGCCATTGTCTTTTATCCTAACAAATCTAACGCGAAAATCAAGCGGTGTCCGCGTTCCGCTTCAGAAAAAATCTGATGTCGGTTAATTGCTGGGAACCGATATGCCGGCAAATTTTTTCCAGCAACTGGTCTTTGAGAAAGGTCAACTGGGTCATCCACGCCGGTGAATCAACCGCCACTAAAATGGTCTTACCCTCAACACCAATCGCCACCGTATGGCGGGCAATCGACTCTCCGACCAGCAACTTCCAATCGCTAACCGCCCGATAAACCAAAACCTTATCCTCCATCCCCAACCGGCGTAAAACCCGCGGTAAGGTTTCGTTGACCGCTTGAAATCGGCGCTGCTTCTTCCGGCGCATAACTACATATACCCGATGAACCCGCTTCCGTCAAGAACACCGAAAACCGTTAACAGATAACAGGATAGTCACCTTTCTTTACCCGCACAATAGCCCGGTATGTTGCCGCGCTGTGCCAAAACCGTCCCGGACCGTGTTACCTCTCTTTATCGAAACAATGCACGGGCAGGTTGTCCAATGCCCCTCTGGACTTCAACCCTACCGCTTGTTAAACTGTAATGTGCTCACGCGCCGGTCAACCGACACAACCAAATGGACGCTCAAACCGGAACTGGTTGCCAAACTCAAAGGTATTGATTTGAAGGCGCGGCTGGTCGTGGAAGGGTTTCTCGCCGGCCTGCACCGCTCGCCTTACAAGGGCTTCTCGGTCGAATTTACCGAGCACCGACCCTATATGCCGGGCGACGAACTGAAACGCATCGACTGGCGCGTCTATGGCCGAACCGACCGCTTCTTTATCCGGGAGTTTGAAGAAGAAACCAACCTCCGCGCCTACATCCTCCTTGACGCCTCGGGCTCAATGCACTACCCGGCAGACGGTATTACCAAACTGGACTACAGCCGCTGGCTAAGTGCCAGCCTTGCCTATCTCCTCACCCGCCAGAAGGACTCGGTCGGCTTAATCGTCTTCACCGACCGCATCAACACCTACATCCCGCCCCGCGCTTCGGGTGCTCACCTCCGCATCATCTTCCGGGAACTGGAAAACACCAAACCCGGAGGCGACACCAACCTCGCCTACACCCTGCACCAGCTTGCCGAGCGCCTTAAACGGCGCGGTCTGGTCATCATCATATCTGACCTCTGGGACGACCAAATCCAGGTGCTCTCGGGTTTGCGCCACTTCCGGGCCCGCAAACACGAACTCCTTTTGTTCCACATCTTCCACCCCGATGAAGCAAACCTGAACTTTCCTACCCCGCTCCTCCTGCGCGACCTGGAAACCGGTGTTGAATTGACCGTTGACCCGCGCCTGATTAAAATGCGCTATCAAGAGGGCTTCCACCAGCGCAGTGCCGACTTTAAGAAGGGTTGTAGCGAAGCCCGCATCGACTATCAACCGTTATCGCTTGCCACGCCATTTGACCAGGCGCTTCTCAAATACCTTGAGCGCCGGCGCCGTCTGTCCTGAATGCGATTCCTTGCCCCGGGATTTTTGCTTCTTTTGCCCCTCGCCTTCCTGCCGGTCATTATCCATCTCTTGAGCCGGTTCCGGCTGCGCCGGCTGCCCTTTCCCTCTTTACTCCTTCTCCAAACCGTGCGCCGGGAGCGTTTCTCCTGGCTGCGCCTGCGCGAAATCGTCCTCCTCATCCTCCGTACCCTCGCCTTGCTCTTCCTGCTCTTTGCCTTGAGCCGCCCCTACCTGCCCCGCCTTTTATTGGGTTTGAAAACCGAAGACCTCCTTGTCATCCTTGACGACTCTTACAGTATGGGTTATGGCAGCCGCTGGACTCACGCCCGCCTTGTCGCCCAGCGATTCATCAACGCTGCCACCCGGCCCCGGCTCATCCTTACCAGCCAGCCCGATACGATTTTCACGGGCAAAAAATTGCTCGGTAATCTCCTGGACACCCTGCAGCCGACGACCACCGCTCCAACTCTGACCCCGGCACTCAACCGGGCGTTTGCCGAAAGCCGTACCGGCACTCCACCGCTTGTCCTCATCACCGACCTCCAGCGTGTTGCTTTGCCCGAAACAGGTTTGGGCAAGCCGCCTGCACCTCTGCACATCGTGCATCTCGGTCGTAGCGAATTTGTCAATGCCGGTATTCAGCGCCTCTACCTTGACAATAAATTTATTCGGGCGCAAATCGCCAACTACAGCACCCGCCCCATCACGCGCACCGTTCGCCTCCAGCGCAACAACAATGTTGAAGAACAGACGGTTAACATCGCGCCGCGCACCACCACTACCGTTTCTTTTACCACCCCGCACGCCGGTCCGGGACTGGACACCGGCTGCGTTACCATCACCGCCGACTCTTTGCCCCTTGACGACTCCCGCTACTTCGCCTTCACCGTCCCGACCCAGGTGCCGGTCCTCATTGTCCGCACCGCCGCGGCATTGGACCGCTACCTCAACCTTGTCCTTGCCGCTGACCGCACCGGACAATTTTTACCTACCACCGTTGACATCGCCGAACTGCGCCGCCTTGACCTGCGCCGCTACCCGCTCCTTATCATCACCGATGCTGCGGCGCTGCAATCCGGGGACTGGGACCGCGTTGCATTTTACCTCGGCGCCGGCGGTGCGGCGCTCATCATCGCTGGCACCCCCCTTCCCGACCTTTCCGGACTCAACCGCCTTCTTAAATCCCGGGGCTTCAACCGGCCCACCGGTTTCCTCACCGTTACCCGCATCGACACCACCCATCCCATCCTCAACATCTTTCAACCCCGGGACTTCTCATCAGCCCGCTTCTTTTCCGTCAATCGCCTCAGCGGCGGCAGAGACCTGGTGCAACTTTCCAACGGTGACCCGCTCATTGTTGAACTCCCGGAAAAGAGACTGATTGTCTGGACCTTTGTCCCGGCACCAGCGGCAACCGATTTCGTGTTCAAGGCACCCTTTGCCCCGCTTTTCATCCGCACCCTGAACTACCTTACCACCGCCCCCTTACGCACCGAATACACTATCGGCGACACCATCATCCTGCCGGTGAAAAGCACTGCACCCGTAACACTGTCAACCCCGGAAGGAATTGTCTCCCTTTCGCCCCAGCCCGGGCAACCTCGCCCCCGCGTTGTTTTCCCCGCACCCCGCACCCCGGGCATTTACCGTATTGACAGCGTTGCCGTCGCCGTCAACCCTGATGCCCGCGAAGGCGACCTGACGCCGCTCCCTGACAACCTCCTGCCCCGCACCGGTATTACAGTACAGACTCAGGCGGTGCCCGCCGCCGAACTGACCGCACCGCTTTTATTCCTCGCGCTGCTGGCGTTTGTATTGGAAATGGTTATCCTGGTCTTGGAACTTTTCTTTCAGAAAAGAAGTCCGGTGCGCAAATAGTCGGCATAGCGCCGGAAAATCGACTCGTCCTCAAGAATCGCAATCCGGGATATCACCACCATGCCACCTTCAGTATTGACCTTTAAGCCAAAAGCCTGGTGGCCCGGTTCCCGCACCACATAGCCCACTTCGTAAACCTCTTCCGCCTTCTGATAGCCCCGACCGGTAACCTGTTCCATAAACCAGGCAAGATTGTCCGCCACCGCGGTCAGTGCCGGTAAAGGGGCAAAAGGGTTCAAAAGCGGAATCAAAATAACCTCGCCCCCTTTGGCGCGCTCATCAACCACCTGGGTCCGGTCAATCTCAACAAACGCCCTCAACTCCTCCGGAGACCTCAACTCCATCGCCTAAACCTCCACTCCATAAAGATACGCATAAACCTTGGCATTGCCAACCATATTGGCAATAATACAGTACTCATTCGGTTTATGTGCCTGACCGGCATTTTTTCCCCACACCACCGCCGGTATCCCGCACCGCCGGAAAAACGCCGCTACCGTACCGCCACCAATCCCTTTGACAAACGGCTCAACCCGATACACCGTCCTTACCGCCTGCGCGAGAAGTTGAACGACCGGTGCGTCCGCCGGTGTCGGTGGTGCCGCGGGCGCTGCCTGCTCAATATCAACCTTGATTTTCACCCCAAACTCCTGCTCAACCGCTGCCACCACCTCGCGCACCACCTTCAGCACTTCATCCAGTGGATAAACGGGCAGCATCCGGCAGTCAAAGTAGAAAACATCCTCGCCCGGAATCGTATTGACATTGGGAACATTCGCCTCCTTTTTTGTCGGTTCCATCGTGGAATAGGGCGGCGAGAACAACTCATCCCGGGCATTGAACCGTTCGTGCAGCAGCCGGTCCAGTTTGATTAGCAGATGGGCACCGGCCCGGTGCGCATTGTTGCCCTGATGGGGTGTTGAACCGTGCGCCTGCTGCCCGACTGTTGTAAATTTCATCCAGAGTATTGACTTCTCGGCAATCTCAAGCAGTGTACCCTCCTCGTTGCCGGCATCGGGTACAACAACCAGGTCCTCGCTACTGCACAACCGGTGCTCTCTCAACAGCGGCTCAACTCCGAAAAGCGAACCGGTCTCCTCATCCGCCACCAACATCAAACCCACCGGCAAGCGCGGCTTCAGCCCGAGGTCGATAAGCGCCTTCAGGGCATAAATACTCGCCACCATCTCCTGCTGATTATCCTCAACACCCCGGCCATAGATTTTGCCGTTTTCCACCCGGGCACAAAACGGGTCAGAATCCCACAACTCTCTTGGTCCTGCCGGCACAACATCAAGATGGGTCATCACCCAGAGGTTAGGACCCTTCAGTTCACCGGGCTTTTGGACAACAAGACTGGGGCGATAACCGCAGGGCGCAAGCGAATCGGGAACACGAAACTCCTCAACTTCAAGCCCCCAGCTCCCCAGTACCCCTTTCAGATAATCAACCCTTGCCTTCTCTCCCTCGCCACCCGATTTCGGGCTGATTGCCGGTAGCGCCACGAGCCGCCGCTGCATCTCCACCATCTCCGGCTCCAGCGCTTCAATCCGCTCCACGATTTTATCAAATGTTACTTTGTCCCACATCGCTTTATCATAGCCAGCTTGCGGACTCTGGTCAACACCGGTTTTATTCAAAAACCGGCAGCCAGAAAAAGAATGTTGAACCTTTGCCCGGCTCTGACTCGGCGCCAATTACGCCCTTATGCGCCTCGATTATCTGCCGGCAGATCGCCAGTCCCAGACCGGTGGAACGCTCCCCTGCCGTGCTCCGGACACTGGTTTTCTGAAACGGCTTAAACAACCTGCCCATCTCCTCTCTGGGAATCCCCTGCCCCTGGTCCTGCACCGCAACCTTCAAACCCCCGTTCTCCTTTTTAACCGTCACCCGCACCTTTGTACCCGGCGCCGAAAACTTAAACGCATTACTCAACAAATTGTTCAGTACCTGGGTAATCCGTGCCGGGTCCACATTCACCCGGGCACCATTACCTTCAACCACCAGTTCCAGTTCAATCCCCTTCTGTGCGCCCAGCAACCGATTCTCCTCCGCATTCCTTGCCACCAATTCTGTCAACACGACCGGCTCCAAATTCAACTCAATCTGACCCGCTTCAATCCGGGTAAAGTCCAGCAGGTCATTGATTAAATTTACCATAAATTCGGCATTCGCCTTAATCCGGCTGAGAAACTCCCGCTTCTTATCCTCAGGCAAAGAACCACCCGCCTCTTCTAAGAGAAAACCGGCACAGGTGATTATCACCGTCAATGGGTTACGGAGGTCGTGCGCCGCCATTCCGAGAAACTGATTCTTCAGCTCGCTCAACTTTGCCAACTGGGCGTTTTTCTCTGCCAGTTCCAGCTCCTGTCGCTTCCGCTCCCGCGCATAACGCAAGCTCCGCACCAGTCCCCGACTGTCAATATGCCCTTTTACCAGATAGTCCTGTGCCCCGATTTTTGCCGCTGCCACCGCCATCTCTTCATCATCCAACCCGGTCATAATCACAATCGGTACTTGCGGCGCCGCGGCGTTGACCCGCGTCACCGTCTCCAGTCCTTTGCTGTCCGGCAGCGAAAGGTCAAGTAATACCACATCAAAACTGTCCTCAACCAACCTTTTGGTCGCCTCCTCACACCGTACCAGATGGGTGATTTCAAAACGCCCCCCGTCTGCTTCAGCAATCGTCTCCTGGAGCAACCGGGCATCACCCGGATTGTCTTCAACCAGAAGAATTCGCAATCTTTCTTCCACCATCTTATTAAACCTTACTCGGGCAACTTGACCACCGTCAACCAGAACTCTTGAATCGACTGTATTACCCGGATAAACTGCTCAAAATCAACCGGCTTTGTCACATAGCAGTTGGCATGCAGGTCATAACTCTTCAGGATATCCTCCTCTGCCTTGGAAGTAGTGAGAATCACCACCGGAATCCGGCGTAAACTGGGGTCCGCCTTAATCTCGGCAAGAACCTCCTGGCCATTCTTCTTCGGCAGATTTAAATCCAGCAGAATAATGTCCGGTCGTGGTGCATCGCTGTAGCCGTCGCGCCGATAAAGGAACTTCAACGCCTCTTCGCCATCACTTACCACATAAAGATTGTTGCGCACCTTTGCCTCACGCAGCGCCTCCTGGGTCAATCGCACATCACCCGGATTGTCCTCAACCAAGAGGATTTCAACCGGTGTACCATTTTCCCCTTTTGTCATTCTCCCTCCTTTTCTTTGGGCACATCGCCCTGTGCCCGAACGCTCGTCTCCGGCTTATTTGCCGCTATCTCTGCCGGTGGCAGGGTAAAGAAAAAGGTTGTACCCTTGCCGACCTCAGACTCAAACCAAATCTTGCCCCCGTGCCGTTCTACAATCTTCTTGCAAACCGCTAAACCAATTCCGGTTCCCGGATACTCCTCCCGGGTATGCAACCGCTGAAAAATCTCAAAGACCTTTTCCGAGAACTTCGGGTCAATCCCGATGCCGTTGTCCTTGACCGCAAATCGCCACATCCCATCAACCCGTTCGGCTCGGACTTCAACCCGTGGTTTGCCGCGTGTGAACTTCAGCGCATTCCCCACCAGATTCTGAAACAACTGCTCCAGTTGCCGCTCATCGGCAAGAACTACGGGTAAGGGCTGACACTCAATTTCGGCATTCTTCTCCTCAATTGCGACTTTAAGGTTGGTCAGCGCTCGTTTCAAAACCTCATTGCTATCGGTTGGCACCGGCTCTTTTCCTCTTGTTCCCACCCGGGAGTAAGTCAGCAGGTCGTTAATCAACCGCTGCATCCTCGTCGCGCCGTCAACGGCAAAGTTGATAAACTCATCAGCATCGCTGTCAAGTTTTCCTTTATACCGCCGGGCTAAAAGCCCGACATAACTACTCACCATCCGCAACGGCTCCTGCAAATCGTGCGACGCCACATAGGCAAACCGTTCCAGCTCCTGATTTGAGCGGCGCAACTCCTCTGCCTTTTCTTTTAACTCCTCTTCCGCTTTTCTCCTCGCGGTAATGTCCTCGCCCGAACTTAAAGTCCCGACGATTTTACCCGCTTCGTCCTTGATTACTACATTGTGCCAGTGGATTAAACGCTCTATCCCATCCCGGGTCAGAACCGGATTTTCATACTCGGCAACGGGCTCAACCTCACCGGCCATCAACCGCTTAAAAACCGCCCGGGTTTTGTCCCGCACCGCTTCGGGCAAAAAGTTTTCAAACCACTCTTTTCCTAAAACCGCTTCCTCTTGATAACCCAGAACCTGGCGACCTTTACGATTTATCAGTGTAACCTTACCTTCCCGGTCCAGGGCGACAATTATCACCCCAGCAACATCAAGATACATCTGTGCCCGCTCCTTTTCTCGACGCAGCTCCGTCTCCTGAACAAAATAGCGGGTGAGTATCCGGCTTATTTCCCCAAACTCCGACCGGCTTTTATTAAGTTTTACCAACCCGCTGCTGTCCTTGCTATTCAAGGCATCCGTTATATATTTAAGGGGTCTTGTAACCCAGAACACCAGACCGATTCCGACCGTCAAAAAAGTTGCCAGCGCCACTGCAATTAACCACCCTAACTGCTGCATCGCACCCCGACGAAACTGGACAATAACTCCACAAATGTATCTCAATTTAAGTTCGGCAACCGTTTTTTTATCAACTCCTTCGAGGGGGTAGCGAATCACAATCAATCCTTGGGTTTGGTTTGTGCGCTCGCCATCGCCCCCAGGCGGGACGATTTGCGCTGTGCCATTGACCATTTGCGCCAGATTATTGACATAACCTTCATTCCATAACCGGACAGCAAATAAGACCCCCTGTGGTTCAGTCTTATGCTCCGGGTCGTCACTCGGATGCACCGTTGCGCCCCGCACCTCAACTAATCCTAAAGGCGTCTTTGCCCAGAAATGGCAAAACCGCTGCGAATCAGCCAGCATCTCTTGCGCCTTATCCACAAGACAAAACCCGGCTAAACTATCTTTACCTTCAGCCAGCGCCCTGTAAACCAGTTCCCCTTTTCGGTTGTAAACCCAGGCACCATCTGCTTGGTAAGTACCTAATGCTTCGGGAATATTCTTATCAAGAAACTTCCTGTTATTATTCCGTATTGCGTTAACCATCTCGTCCCAGTAGGTATACTCGTAAACAAAATTTTCAAGCACAGCGCCCTTCAACTCCAAAAGACGCTGGAATATCCCTGTCAGGGCATGCTCCTGGGTGTGGAAAATCTGGCTGGTACGTTCTTTCTCTTTATGGTAGAAAAAAAACAACCCGGTAGCGATAAGTAGTGCAACCCCAAGGAGAAGAGTAAAAAACCTTATTGGTGTGCGCGAAAACATTATACCCCCCTTCTGATGGTCAATCCCCAAACAACCTGAATCAACCTCTCGCCCCCAGCGTTGCGCAGGGTTTTGTCAGGCACAACGCTCAACGCGATAAACGGTTTGACATCAACCAGCCTTTTCAATGAGTAATTCAATCCCGCCCCCGCCTCAACCACATTCAGAGCCCAACGCGCAACCCCGTAATTAATCTCGTTGAACTTTACTGACCCCCAGCCACCAGCAATCCGCATTTCCGGTGTCAACCCAAAGCCAACATCCCGGGAAAAAACGCCACCGATTGTCCCGAAATACCCACCCGCTGACGGGAAAACCACTGAGGTGTGTTCGCTGGACAACTCCAATTCGCCAAGTTCATAACCAAAATTGACCCCCAGTTCCAGTTCCGGCTCGGTCCAATCATCGGGATAAAAATATCCGGTGGCTGACGGCTCAACCTTAATAATTCCCAAAAAATCCAGTTGATAACCAAGGTTAAGGTCCAACTCGTTCAAGCCCCAGCCATCCCCCCTTTTGTTACCCAGAGTGATGTTCGCCCAGGGAGAAATTGTCCAGCCGGCAAAGGAAGCCCAAACCGATGGTTGTGCCACCGGACCCTGACTCAATCTTAACCCGCGCCACACATAGCGGGTTTGTCCGGTGAACTCAACCCCGGCTTCAATTGGCAAACCAGAAATAAAAACCGGAACTAAAATAAGAAAAACTGCAAACCGCTCCCTGAACTTTCCCATAATCCCTCCCTTTTTCTAAAATTATACAGAACAAAACCCCTCCTGGCAAGATTGCCCCAACTGTCAAACTGTGTTGACTCCGATAACTCCTAACTTATAATCAATCAGGAGGTAAGAAATGAAACCCCTGTTCTCTTATCCTTGGATAATTATCTCCGTGTTGCTCGGCACCGGTGCAGCAACAACTAAAATTGACACCATCGGTACCACCGGTGTTGACGCCCAGAACTACGGACCAATCTGGCAACGTATCGTTTACTTGCCTGGCACCGGTATCTACACCGCCTGGGTCAAGACCGGGATGTTTGCCAACTTCTACAGTTTCACCACCCACACCTGGTCCGGTGAAGTTGAGGTGTTTGGCTCCCAGCGTAACGCCAGCGGTAGCCTTGATGTTCCCAAAGACCCAACCTCTCCTTACTATCGCAGCACTTTTATATCCAGTTTTATCAACCGTAACCCGCGCTGGCCCATCATCGCAGTGGAGAGTATCCCGGGCACCAACAATTTTGTGATGCGCC
The DNA here is from genome assembly GCA_964626075.1 of uncultured bacterium. Taxonomy (GTDB): domain Bacteria; phylum Hydrothermota; class Tepidihabitantia; order Tepidihabitantales; family Tepidihabitantaceae; genus Tepidihabitans. The sequence continues at coordinate 26,276 of CAZVDD010000003.1, read as the reverse complement.
CACCCGACTCCAGCCTGATGGGCTGCTCCCGTGCGCCCATCGCCTTTACCGCCAACAACTGGCTTCACCTCCTCTGCGTTGACTCTGCTACTCAGGACACGCTACTCTACTCCCGCTCTACCGATTACGGTGTTCATTGGTCTTTACCCGTGTCAATCTGTGCGGGCATCATCCCGGCGAATCCGACTTACAACATCGCCGCATCAGAAAACTCTTGGCGCATCGCCGCAATCTGGACCAATGAAGATTCAGGGGCACTGTGGCTCAACATATCCGAAGACGGCGGTACCACCTGGACTGGTGTCCAGAACATCTTTCCCCCGCCGACAACAATCTCTAACCCTAAACCGGGTAAGTTCGGCGCCTACGGTCTGTTTGACTCCGCAGACCGGCTTAACATCGTCACTCAGGTTTGGAACGGCACCAATCAAAATCCGGCAGAAATCTGGCACTGGCAGGAGAACAGAAATCCTCAATGGACCCTAATTTATCGTTTTGCCCCTTCATCAGTTCTTGCGCCCCCTGAACCGGGCGAACCATTTGTGGTTAGACCGAGTATCGGTTTTCGAGAAAGCGATGCCTCACTCTTTGCCCTCTGGCTCAATTACGACTCCTTAAACTACGAACCCCAGACCCAACTCGCGCGCGCCGACCTTTTCATCGCCCAATCCCAAAACAACGGTATAAACTGGAGCCCTCCCTACCGTTTGACCGGACCGGACGGATATTCCCGGCTTTCACCCTGTCTTGCTCCAGAAGTTGGCGAATCTCTCTACATTATCACCATCTTTGACCAGATTGCCGGTGTCTATGAACAAGGACACGGCTCCCAGACAACCAACCCGGTCTGTGTCTTACGCGTCCCTGTATCCGACCTGCCCGGCATCGAAGAAAAGCTGCCCGGCAGGCTGAATCGTTATTTTCATACCACCATCTGTCCAGTTTCTCAACTCAACCTCTTACCCGATGTAAAACCCTACTCCCCGCTTGGTAGACCGATAGAAAAGCCAATTCGAAGCGGTGTTTACTTCCTACGTCAGGACAACCAAACTCTGCGTAAGGTACTGCTCGTTCCTTAAATGATTTTATTCCTATTCCTGCTACCTGCCCAGATTTTAATTGACACCATAGGCTGGACCGACCGCGACCGTCAATTTCTCTTCCCGGCGACACGCTACTTGATCTACGACTCCATTTACGGCGTATCCGCCGTGTACAAATCGGGCTACGGTGAAATTCGCTACAACTTTCGGCCCAAAGGTGGCAACTGGCTCTTTCCCTCTGGTGTTTTGGTCAATCAATATCAGCGCAACCTCGGTTGCCTTGAATACAACATCCGTAACGGCAAAACTTTCATTTCCACCGACTACCTTGACCGCGGGACACGAACCATCACCAACTTCATCGACTCGGCGCCCGGTGCTGGCAGATTTCAGGAAACTTTTATAACAACCCGCGCCCAGTTTCCTCTTATTGCTGCCGGCCGCTATGGCTATCCGAAATTCGCTGCCATCAGAAACGACACCCTGTACTATCTCAGCGCCTGGTCCAGTTACCGCCTTGGTCATATTGGTCCCTTTCCTCGGCACAACATCATCGCCTCAAAAAAATCCTCACGCCTTGGGTTCGTCTGGGCTGATGAGCAGGGCAATCTGAACCTCAGAGAAACGCCCGATGGCGGTGGTACCTGGTATCCCCGACGCCTCATTACCGATAGCGTTCCTTCAATTTGCAACCGGTCGATGTTTGGCGTCCAGGCAACCTACGACTCCATACAGATCCACATCGTCGCCGACCTCTACGACGGCAACAACCGGGGCCGGGTACAACTCTGGCACTACTGTGCTTCAGACACCCCTTCCTGGCGTTTCATACACGAATTCTCCTTTCCCGACACCACAAAACTCGGACGCTACACCGCTGCCCTGTGCCGGCCCAGTATCGGCATCGACCGCCGCCTTCGTAACTCCAATCTCAATCTCCTGTATGTCGTCTGGGAACAGTTTGACCCGATGAACATCGACCCGCGAACCGGAATCGCCCGCGCCGACATCTGGGCTTCCCATTCACCCGATAACGGGAAAACCTGGACCGAGCCCATCCGTCTCACATCCCCTGACTCCACATCAAAACGTTTTCCATTCCTTGCCGAGACAGTAAACGACACCCTGCACATCATCTACTTTGCCGACCAGATAGCCGGCTGCTGGGAACTGGGTGAAGGGCAACAGACCTTAAACCCGGTTTTATACCTCCGGGTACCGTCCCGCATTTTCACCGAACTAAATGTCGCTGACGCGCCATTCCAGCCCGCTCCTCTCAACCTGCTACCCACAATTACCGCTATCCCATCAAACCTCTCAACCAACCTTGTAATTTACGACCCGCTTGGTAGAAAAGCGCAATTAAATAAAATCAACCGCCTGCCCGCCGGTGTCTATTTCGTCGGTCCCAAAACCACCGCACCGATACAAAAACTGCTCAAAGTTCGCTAACCAGTTCACGGTATCTGGTTTCCCCCGACTTATTTCTTGACACTTCTGGTGATTGTCATTATCCTTTCTAAAAGTTAATAGGAGGACACTTGGCAAAGCATTGTGAAATATGTGGAAAAGTTGCGATTGTTGGCTCGAACATCAGCCACGCCCATAATGTAACCAAAAGACGTTGGGAGCCGAATCTCCAGCGGGTCCGCATCAAGGAAGGCACCACTACCCGCCGCATCTGGGTCTGCACCCGTTGCTTGCGGTCCGGAAAGGTGCAAAAGGCTTGATGCCATTAAATAAATTGGCGGACTTAGCGTTCCAATCGACCTATTCTGTTCGGGCACAAAGATGTTGCTAACGGCTCTCGGTCCGACATCCGATTTGCTTTCCCTGAAAGGAGGGTAATTGAACTGTTTAATTACTGGTATTACCGGGTTTGCCGGCAGTCATCTGGCTGAATATCTTTTAAGTTTAGGCAACTGCGAGGTCCACGGCACCATTCGCTGGCGCTCGCGCACCGAAAACATCGACCATTTAAAAGGGAAAATCCATCTACACGACTGTGACCTGCGGGACTCCGGTTCGGTTTACCGTTTAATCGCCGATTTAAAACCCGACCGCATCTATCACCTTGCCGCCCAGAGTTATGTCCCGATGTCCTGGACCGCACCTCAGGAAACATTCGTCACCAATGTCATTGGCCAATTGAACATCTTCGAAGCGGTCCGTGCCACCGGTTGCTCTTGCCGGATTCAGATTGCCGGTTCGAGCGAGGAGTACGGACTGGTTATGCCCGACGAAACCCCCATCAAGGAAACCAACCCACTGCGGCCCCTTTCGCCCTATGCGGTTAGTAAAGTGGCGCAGGATTTAATGGGCTACCAGTACCATCAGAGCTATAAAATGCACATCATCCGCACCCGGGGGTTCAATCACACCGGACCAAGACGCGGAATGGTATTTGTTACATCCAACTTTGCCCGACAAATCGCCGAAATTGAAAAGGGCAAAAGAGAACCAATCCTCTATGTGGGCAACCTCGAAGCGGTTCGGGACTTCACCGATGTCCGGGATACGGTCCGCGCCTACTATCTGATTCTTGAAAAAGGTGCGCCGGGTGAGGTTTACAATGTTGCCACTGGTAAAGGCTACAAAATCCGCCAGGTTCTTGAAATCCTCCAAGGTCTTTCCACCGCTAAGTTTCAGATTAAACAGGACCCAAAGCGGCTCCGTCCCAGCGATGTAGAACTGTTAATCGGCGACCCAACAAAGTTAAAATCGGCGACCGGCTGGGAACCGCTGTACTCGTTTGAACAGACCTTAAAAGACCTGCTCGACTACTGGCGGGAGCGGGTGTGAGGGTTTTTGTCACCGGTATTGAAGGGTTTGTCGGCGGCCATCTTGCCCGTCATCTTAAAGAGCGCGGTGACGAGGTTTACGGCATACATTACGCACCCCCGGGTGAAGAACTACCCGCAAACCTTTTTCCCTGCGACATCAACGACTTCAACACCCTAAAAAAAGCGCTGGAGGAAAGCCGCCCCGACTGGATTATTCATCTTGCCGGCATCTCCTCAGTTGCCGAAGCCGAAAAAAACCCAATCCCTACCTATGAGGTAAACACCATCGGCACCTTAAAACTGCTCATTGCCGTGCACCAGCTGATGCTCCCCTGCCGAATTCTCTTAATATCCTCGGCTGATGTTTATGGCCGGGGTGACAGGCCCCATTCCGAAACCGACCCGGTCCAACCACTTACCGCCTATGCCCGCAGCAAATATCTTGCCGAAGAAATCGCCCGCCTTTACTACCAAACCTGGGATATGGATATCGTAATTTTGCGTTCGTTCAGCCACACCGGGCCAGGCCAGGCTGAACGGTTTATCTTTGCCAAGGTCGCTAGCCACATCGCTAAGGTCGAACAGGGCAAAGCCAGCCCGATTCTCGAAATGGGCGACCTCGAAGTTCGGCGCGACTACACCGATGTCCGGGACATCGTCCGTGCCTACATTAGTGCGCTGGAAAACTGTCCTGCCGGTGAAACCTACAATGTCACCTCAGGCAGACCGGTTCGGCTCCGCGACGGTGTTGAAATCCTGCTGGGCCTTGCCCGTCAGAAGATAGAAATCCGACAAAGTGTTAGTGAGAAAAGACCTTACGACATTCCGTTCCTCTCCGGCAACCCCGAAAAGTTCCATCGGGCAACCGGATGGACCCCACAAATTCCCTTTGAAAAAACCTTGTCCGATCTTCTCGAATACTACCGGAACAGTTGAAACTCTCGGTCATTATCGTCACCTACAACAGTGAGCAGGATATAACTCCCTGTCTTGACGCCGTTTCCGTATCCCAGCCTGACGCCGAAATACTCGTAATCGACAACGCCTCTCAGGACCGAACTCGAGAAATTTTGCAGTCCTATCCCGGCATCAAAACCGTGTTCAACTCTCAAAACCTCGGCTATGCCCGAGCTAACAACCAGGGCATTGCTATTGCCCAGGGTGATTACATTCTACTTCTCAACCCGGATACCCGTGTCGAACCCGCAGCGCTTCCACTCCTTATTGAACACCTTGACCGCAACCCGGCCTGCGCTGCAGTCGCCCCTCGACTTTTAAATCCTGATGGTTCCCAACAACTGTCAATCCGCTCCTTCCCCACATTCTCCTCCGTCCTTGTCGAAATGACCGGTATTCCGCGCTTGTTTCCCAGCTGCCAGCGCCTTAACACCTGGCGTCTGCGCCACTTTGACTACGAAAAACCCGGACCGGTAGCGCAACCAATGGCATCTTGCCTTCTAATCCGGCGCTCGGTTCTTGTTGAACTGGACGGATTCGATGAAAACTTCCCCATCTACTACAATGATGTTGACCTTCTCTACCGGATGGCACGCAGAGGTTACCAGACCTGCTACGTGCCATCCGCGCGTGTTTACCACAGAATTGGCGGTAGCACCAACGCAATCAAACCAAAAATGATATACGAAAACCACCGGTCCCTTTTTAACTTCTTAAGAAAACACACACCGAAAACTCGTTTCTTCTTTCAGGCGATAATCCTGTTACCGCTCCTTGAGATTTCGGCTTTACTCCGCGTCCTCTACTGGCACCTGTCCGGACGCGCTGCTATGCGTCCATCCAATAACCGCCCGAAATAATCCGCCAGCCTTTTTGCCTGAAACCGCCGGTTGTAACGGTCAACCCCTACTTGTAAGGACACATCGCCCCGCGCCCTTGCCACCGGCGTACCAATCCCCTTTTCCCGTATTTCCTTCAAAACGGCAACAAAACTCTGCCGGTTTTGACAGATAAACCCCTGCCCTACTTCTCTAACAATCTGCGCCGGCTCCGTATCTTCATCATCGGTCCAGACAACAATCGGCTTGCCACTGCCCAGATACTCGTAAAGCTTCAATCCGACCGGTTGACCCGGCTTGCCGAGATACAAAAGCACCTGCGCCCCCTTCATCAGACTCATAGTCCGTTGATGAGAAACAAACCCTAAAAACCGCACCTGCGGACTGGTTGTGAACCGACGCCCGATTTCTTCGGAAACGCCACCCGCAATGTACAGTCGGGCATCAGGTATCTCAACTAAAGCCTGAACAACATCGCTCAAAACTTTTTCCTGGTGCCAAAGATTACCCGCATACAGAATACTGAAACCTTCAAGTTGTTCGGGTTCAACATTAAATTCTTCCGGGTCAAACCCATTTTCGAGCACCTCCACCATTTCCCCAACCATACGTGCAGTCCCTTGATTTACAGCAAGAACCAGTTTTGCCTGTTGTAATATCCGCTCCCGTAACCTCAAAATCCTCCTCTTTTGCCCTGCGGGTGGCTCTTCAAACCCTCCGGGCCACGGGTCGCGGAAGTCTGCCACAAAAGGCAGCCCGCTCAATCGGGAAAGTTTCTCCCCGACCATCAGTGTGGTCCAGGGTGGCGCCGTTGCGAAAATCACCCGGGGATTTAATCGGGCGATAACCTTCTTACCTGTCCTTACTGCAAACGGCAACCACCCGACCTTGCTATCCGGAAAGAAAAACCGCCGGAAAAAGGCAGGAGTACCTCCCAATGTGCCCTTATAAGTTTGTCCGATTTCCCCTGAACAACCTTTTAGCTGCTTCACGCCAATGACCCTTAACAACCGATTTGAGTCCAGGCTTTCGGTGCGAAATACCTTCGCCTTCCTTAAATCGGCAACAAGTTCCGGGTCATAGGCGTAATAGGCAACATCCTTTACCGTTAAAAGCAGCACCTCCCAGCCGAATTCGGGCAGAAATTTGGCAAGTTTGGTGACCCGCATCACACCGGAAAGCCCAAGCGGCGGGGTGTAGTAGGCGATGAAAAGTACCCTGTTCATCCCTAATGCTCTTTTACGCTTCTATTGCCTTCCCCGGGCATATGTTCGGTGATTTGTGCCTTCACGACTGCCGGCTCCATCCGCACCAGCTGGATTGAATCGAGAAACTCATAAAGCCCATCGATATCAAGGGTCAAAAGATGGTCCTCAATTTGTAAATCGACGGGTAAGTTCCGGAAAAAAGCCCCAGAGCCAAGATTATCTTCAAACTCAAGAAGATGGTCTCGCACTACCCGTTTGAGCGCCTCCCGTCCTGGTAATGGAAATCGCCCCTCCTGTAACCGTGCGGCGGGCAGCATCATAACCTTACCAGCCATATCCACCGCCGCTACCCCTTCCGCCTGTAAAGCAAGGGTTAAAATCCCACCATAAACCGCGCCGAGAAGGTGCACCAGATACGCTTGACCACCTTCGAAAAAATAGGGAAATTCACCTGATTTTAACCCCGGGAAAATTCTTGACTTCAACACCTCTGACATCCGGTAAAAGTAACCTCCGGTTCCGGTACCCTCGAAAACCTTGGTGCTGGAAGATACCGCCTCAAGCGGCCGGACAAAAAGTTTTTTATCCTTCTCCTTTCGCTCCACAATCTCCCACGACCTGCCTCCAAGAACAAAGCGCTCAAACACAAAGAATACCGAACCAACATCCTGCCCACTGGTAACATCAATCACCTGATACTGCCCAAAACTTTTCTCCTGGATATTGGAGTGAATTTTTCCGGTCTCAACCCGGTGTTCAAGTGCCGAAGTAAGAAAATAAACTCCCCCCCTTCTTTCCTGCAACATCCCCTCCTGTAACAGATAGAAAAAAACCTTTTCCACCACCGGGCTGTTCCCGAACAGCGGCTGAAAAATCCGCCGCACTGACTCTAATGTTGTTCCGATACGGCGACGCTGAAAACAGTAGGAGATAATCTGCTGGGGCAGAACCGAAAGGCAGGGGGTATACCTTTTGTCAAAAAGTTTTCCTTCGCGGGCGCAGTCGATAAAGGTCTCAAACAAAAGCCTCTCCCAGGGATCAAGGTAAACCCCAATCATATACAGCCCATTTCCCCGGCGACGATTTCCCCGCCCGATACGCTGCAGCAGTGAAGAAACATTAAACGGTGGCCGAAAAAGCACAACCGCATCGACATCGCCGATATCTATCCCAAGCTCAAGAGTTGAAGTACAACAGAGAATGCCGCTTCTTTCCCTTGTCATCCTTGCCTCAACCTCTTCCCGAACCTGACGGGTCAAACTCGCATGGTGTACCCACACTCGACCAGAAAAAGGCGGCAGGTCAAAAAGTTTCACACCGCTTTCCGCCAGCGACCGGGCGTTGAAGAACACCAGTGCTTTATCACAACCCTGTTCTGTCAAACGCTGCACAACTCGTGCTGGCCACTCCTTGCTCCCGGGCAACAGTTCGGCATTTATCTCCCGCCGTTTTACCACCTGTACCACGCCGGCACCAGGAAAGTACCGCTCACCAATCAACACATCATCAACCGTAGCCGAAAGCGCATACCCATTAAAACGGGAATTAATTAGCCGCAAACGTTCGAGGAGCACCCTTAACTGGTCACCTCGTGGCGTGTTGTCAAGAAGATGTATCTCATCCAGAATTACCGCACCCAGAGTTTTGAAAATTCGGGGATGACGGCACAAAAGCGAGTCGAAAGACTCCGGGGTGGTTATAAGGATGAAGGGCAATTTGCGTTCATCAATCTGCGGGTGGTCTCCGGTCTTGCGCTCCAGTTTGAGCCCCAGGTACTCAATCGGTTCCCAAAGCCGGCGATAAAGGTCGTTAACCAACGCCCGGGTTGGCGACACATACAAAACCGAAAAGTCTTTTTTCCCCATTCCCAGTAGACGCTCAACTACCGGCGCCACGACCGCTTCAGTTTTACCCGATGCAGCGGGCGAAATCACCACCAGATTCTCACCCTTGAGAATTCGGGGAATCGTCTCCATCTGAACTTCGGTCAACATTCCGAACCGGGCAAAAAACGCCGAATAAGTTCGGGGCAGTTGTGCCTTTACCGCCCGTTGCTCCTTAATTTCGTTCCACATCCGCTATTTTAATTCTCAGCGGTTAGCGACCAGTCGGGGCAAAACCCCCTGTTGCTGAAGCCGGGCGATATCCAGCGCCTCAACACAGAACTTGATAAAAGCCCGGACCCCGTTGCTGCTCTGCCGGGCAGCACGGGACAGAAGACGTTTCTGCTCTTCAATTGGCAACCTGAACCCCGGGTAGGCGCGCTCGTAAATCCGCACCATCGTGGCAAACGCATCAGCGAGCGCCTGGTCTTCGAGCGGCGTTAGGGCAATCCGATGTCGCACCGCATTGGTAAGCCGGATATAACCGTACTCGCCCGGAGTTGGTGTCGTGGCAAAAATAATTAGCAGTGCCGGGTCCCGATAAATGTAGGGCACAGGCCGGACCTGATTGTGAATCAACCGCTCGTTTACCACTTTTAACTCTGGGTCGTTCTGGGCACAGCGCACCAGCCCATCCATAAAGTTAACGCTCTTGGTCAGATAGACAACATCCCACAGCCGGGTTACGGTCTCTGCCTCATCAATCAACAAAACCAGCCCCTTCAACCCTAACTCCCGGGCAATACAGGAAATCCCGGTAATGATATTACAGTAAAAGTCGGCCGCTGTAGAAAAATCGTAAAGCGCCGGAATCCCCTGCGCGCCTCGTACCCGAGAAGCGGTGGGCATCTCCACCGCATACTCCTTGGTGCTTTCGCCTTCAATCCACTGCCAAAAAACTTCACTCTCCGGCGAACCAGCATCCAAGCGGCGCAATTTGTTAAGGACCGGACCAAAGAAAATGTGGTCGTTAAAATTCAATTGCGTGGCTGCCCGCAACAAATCCCGATACCCCTGCTCCGTTCCATCCTTGATGTAACGGAAGTTGCGCACCAGTTCCCGGTAAACGCGCTTGGGCCGATGGGGTGAAACCTCTACCGGATCGAACTGAATAAGAGTCGCCGCCATCCCTTCCTGCAGCGCCCGATGTAAACAGTACTCCAGAAGATGGGTCTTGCCCGAACCGTATTCCCCCTCTAACATATAAACATCACTCCGATTACGGGCAAGGTTACGCAGTGCACCTTCCACCACCTTAACCTCTTGTTCCCGGCCAAAGGTAAAATGCTCCACATCCTGATGCGGCACAATGCCCAGCCGGAACGCCTCAATCATTCGACAGGCGCTAACCCGGTCAATCGCCGCAAAACTGGCGGTCGCCGATTCCAGTAAATCGCCGTCAAACTCAAAAAGAAACCGCACCCGGTTGCGCGGCAACCACAACCGTAAACCGGTCTGAAACCGCACCAGCAACTCACTGCCCTGCCAGCGGCTGTCAACAATTTCGCCTTCACCGAAAACCGGATGCGATACCAGTTTAGAACTCTTCACGCTCAATTTTCTCCTGCTCACTCCTCTCCAGCCGCTGGGTTGTTACCCGCAAAAGTTTCTCCGCATCCCGCTCGGTCAACACCATTCCCGGATTGGCGCGCACCTGGTGCAAAAACTCAACTGCCGCCACCACAAACAACCGCCGGTAACTGACATCCAGCACAAACCCCTTGACCGCGGTCTCGGCAAGCAGTTTCAAACTCCGTTCCACGCCATTGATTTTTGCGCCATAGGCGGTCTCAAAAAGGTCAACGAGCCGCTTACCCAGTTCCTCAAGAAACTGCACCGGCTCAATGCCCAACTCCTCCAGATTAATCCGCACTCCGACCGGATTTGCCTCAGAAAACCCGCTGCGCAACCGCTGCTTCAGCGCCTCGTAAACCGGTCCTGAACCCTCGAGCAGCAAATTCTCATCCGGTACCGCATAGAAAAACATCGCTCCCGGCAAACGTGAGTTGCCACACTCATCAACCAACTGCCGCAAGTTGTCCAGTGCCCGGCGTCTATCCCTTGACGAAGAAATCGACACCCCCCGCTCCGCCTCATCAAACAGCAAAACAACTCCCCGAAACCCAATCGTATGCACCCACTGAATCAACGACCGCAGCATCCGGAATGCCGTCGACTTGTCAATCCGCTCGGAAATCTTAAACCGTGCCCGCGCCTCCCGGGAAATCTCCTCACCTTTCAGCCACTGCACCGCCTCAGTAAAACCATCAATGTCTTCGGCAAGCAGGGCGCTAAACGCACCCTTTACGCCGTTAAAAAAACTCGTTGAGTCCGGTACCGGCAACTGTAAGAGATAATCCTGCAACCGCTCCGGGTTGTCCTCCTTACTCCGCCAGTTTGCCGCCCACTGCCGAATAACCGCATCAATCCCCTTGTCATTTAGCGTTGCCAGCCGGCTTGTCTCCTGGGGTGCGGTCAGATTAAGCGCCACCATCTTATAAACCAGTTCCAGTTTATCAAACGGGCACTCGGTCGGCGACAGACTCACATACGCAACACAGTAATTGTGCTTAAACGCCCGGTTACGCACCGCGTAGAGAAAATGTGTCTTGCCCCCGCCGTAATTCCCGGTCACCAGCTTAAAACTGGACAGATTGTACTTCAGGATACCGTTAAGATACTCATCCTCAATCACCTGCAACAGCCGGTCCAGTCCGACCGTAAACGCCTCAATCCCGAACTCCGGCGGGGTGCCGGTTGAGCCCAGTTTGTTGATTATTGCCCTTGCCAGTTCTCTATCCATTTGACAACTCCTCAGTCTAAATACTACCCGTTGACAAAAGAAATATACGAATAGAAGGTGCCTTCGCCCTCCTCGTTATCCGGCACCCAGAGCGACTTTGCCTTCTCACCGGTGGCATCAAAATTAGCCACCGACAACCGTAACCCCTTGCCGCCCACCGTTCGCACACCCGACCGCTTTAAGATGTACAGGTCATAACTGAAGCGGATGCGCGGGTACTCAACAAATCGCTCCCGCACCGGATTCACCCTGAACCCCTCCGACTGCATCAAAAACACCATCTCACTCAGCAAATCAACTAAAAAAACCCGCTCTCCCTCAACGATATTCCGTGCCAGACAAATCCGGCGGTAAGCGGTAAAAAGCCGCTCGACAAACTCTGCCGGCTCCTTAATCGCCCGCTTCTTCAAACTCTCATCATAACTACGCAGTATCTTCGCCAGAGCCAGCGGCTCAAGTTTCACCCCACTTTTCAACCGCTCAATCTCCGGACCCCAGAAAACGGTGGCTCTGCCTGTAGTAAAATCAACCCGCACCGAAAACAACCCGCACCGCAAAAAAGGCAACTGTCCCCTAACAGTCAAACCGCTTCCCTCCAGACCGGCAAGCAACTGCCTACCAAACTCAAACTTAAACTCTTCCTTTGCCGCCTCAATCTGCCTCTTCTCCTCATCGAGCCACTGTCGAACCTTATCCCTTACCTCACCTGGAGCAAAACCTTCAATAGCCTTCTCAACCTCAACCACCATCCGTTCTCTTTCATACGCATAACGAATCGGCTCACTTACCAGCCGGCTATAACCGGCAAGCAGTTTTGCTACCTTCTGGGACCGCAAAGCGGTATCCTTCAAAACGCCGATTAGCCCTTCCATAATTTATCAGTATATTATCCCGCCCTTTTAATGTCAACAACACAGTCTCGGTACTGTGAATCCCGGGAAAAATTCCTATTCCCACTGTAAAGAGCATTACACCGTTACTGCCAACGGATTGTAAAGAATATATTTATTTTTTGTGCCTATCCGAACGAACACTTAAAGCAGTTGCCCTTTTCAGCAGGGCATTCGCTGCTTCTGCGCTCTCTCTTCCGTGCTTCGGCTCCTATCGCCCTTTAACGATTAACTTATCGGTTCGGTTGCCCGCTCGCCCAACACGTTGTCAAATCATCGGAGGCTCGGTATTGACAGGTTGTTTATCATTGACTTTTCTTAAATCTCATTTACAGTAATAAGAAGCGGTCAGGCGTTTTTCGGGCTGCTAAAGCATTAACACCAGGAGGGCTAGCCTAACTGGTAAGGCAGCAGACTTGAAATCTGCCGACCCTTCAACGGGTCTTGCGGGTTCGAATCCTGCGCCCTCCGTCGTAAGGATAGAGCAGAAGCGCGGTAGCCGGATAGCGCTGAAGAGCAGAACTATTGCCCGACCCTTATGCTACTGTGCTACTAACTTCTGCTAAAATCTGGAGAGGTGGCCGAGCGGCTGAAGGCAACCGCTTGCTAAGCGGTTATACGGCTAACCCCGTATCAAGGGTTCGAATCCCTTCCTCTCCGTTAACAACGCTGCCTCTTGCCCACTGGTGCAAAAATCGGCTGGGCAGGGGTAAAATGGTTTGACGGTAACCAGTAACATTAAACTATGAGCAACGAGCCTGTGCGCGTCCGCATTGCCCCTTCACCAACCGGTGCGATGCACCTCGGTCTTGCCCGCACCGCGCTTTACAACTACCTTTTTGCCCGCCAGCACCAAGGTGTATTTATCCTTCGGATTGACGACACCGACCAGGTGCGCAATCAGGCGGAGATGCTTGACCCTATCCTCAACGGCTTGCGCTGGCTCGGACTGGATTGGGATGAGGGTCCCCAAAAGGGCGGACCTTACGAACCTTACTACCAATCGCAACGCACTTCGGTCTATCAGGCGGCGGTGGCGAAACTGATTGCGGTCGGCGCCGCCTATCTTGACTACGCCACACCGGAAGAAATTGCCGCCGAAAGGGAACAGGCGCGCCAGCGCGGGGAAACCTTCCGTTACAGCCGACGCTGGATGGCAGAAACACCGCAGCAGAGGGCGCAGTTTGAAGCCCAGGGTCGTAAGCCGGTTGTCCGGTTGAAGATGCCCCAAACTGGCACAATGGTGATTGAAGACCTGATTCGCGGTCGGGTTGAGTTTGACCTTGCCCTGGAACAGGACCACATTGTCCAGCGCCAGGACGGCACATTTCTCTACCATCTCACCAGCGCGGTTGACGATGGTGAGATGAAAATCAGCCATATCATCCGGGCGGAAGAACACCTGTCCAACACCCCGCGTCAGGTTTTTATTCTCCAAGCGCTCGGTTATCCGTTGCCCCGCTTTGCCCATCTGCCGTTCGTTGCCGAACCGGGCAGTAAGAACAAGTTGAGTAAGCGCCGGCTCAAAGAGTACCTGAAGCGTGCCGAGTTTAAGGAGTTGATGACCAAAGGTGAAGCGATTGCCCGGCACCTGAACCTGACCATTAACCCTGACCTGTTCAATCCGGTGGTGGTTGACTTCTACCAGAAGATGGGCTTTTTGCCCGAGGCGCTCCTTAACTACCTCGCCCTGTTAGGCTGGGCACTGGACGACCACACCGAGTATTTCACAAAAGATGACCTCATCCGCTCGTTTTCTCTTGAAAAGGTAAACCGGGCGCCGGCAAGTTTTGACCCCCAGAAACTTCTCGCATTTCAGGTCCATTATATGATGCAACTGCCCGTGGAAAAAAGGGTGGAACTGGTTTTGCCCTATCTGACAAAAGCCGGACTGGTAAAAACACCGGCTGCGCCCGAAATTCAGGAAATGGTTGCCGCAATTGTCCAAGCCGCTGGTGACCGCATCAAGGTCGCAGGCGACATCCTTGAATATGGCTATTTCTTTGTGCCTGATGAGCAACTGGTTTTTGACCCGAAGGCGTTAGAGCGCTGGGTGGCACCCGAAGGTCAAAGAAGTTTGCTTGCCGAGTTTGCCGCCGCTTTGACCAATGACCTCAACTTCACCAAACCGGTGATTGAATCGCTCGTTGCTCAGCTTGCCGCTGCCACCAACACCAAACCGATGGCGGTAAGTCAGGCATTACGGGTTGCCTTGACCGGAAAGGATTACGGGTTTGCGATTGCCGACTGTGCAGTGATTCTCGGTAAAAAGCGGGTGCGCAACCGCATCCGGCAGGCGTTGAATGCGGTACAAAAAGTTTAACTTGCAGGAGTTGTTATGGCAGAAAAAGCCCCTGTGGAACCGGAAAAATCCGGACCGGACTTTATCCGGCGCATCATCAACGAAGACTTAAAGAGTGGCCGGTTTTCGCCGCCGGTGGTCACGCGATTTCCACCTGAACCCAACGGCTATCTCCACATTGGCCATGCCAAGTCCATCTGCTTAAACTTCGGCATCGCCCGCGAGTACGGCGGTAGGTGCCATCTGCGGTTTGACGACACCAACCCGGAAAAAGAAGAAGAAGAGTTTGTTCGCTCCATCATTGAGGATGTCCGCTGGCTGGGGTTTGACTGGGGTGAGCATCTGTACTACGCCTCAGACTACTTTGAGCAGTTGTATCAATGGGCGGTTGAATTAATCAAAAAGGGCAAGGCTTATGTCTGCGACCTTTCACCCGAACAGGTCCGCGAATACCGGGGGACTTTAACCGAACCGGGCAAGGAGAGCCCGTATCGCAACCGTTCGGTTGAAGAAAACCTTGACCTGTTTGAGCGGATGCGCCGCGGCGAGTTCCCAGACGGCTCAAAAACCCTGCGGGCAAAGATTGATATGGCTTCACCCAACCTCAATTTGCGCGACCCGGTGATGTACCGGATTATGAAGGTACCGCACCATCGCACCGGTGATAAATGGTGCATCTATCCAACTTATGACTGGGCACATGGCCAGTCCGACTCCATTGAAGGAATCACCCACTCCATCTGCACCCTTGAGTTTGAAGACCACCGACCGCTCTATGACTGGTTTCTTGACCAGTTAGGCGTGCATCACCCCCGTCAGGTTGAATTTGCCCGGCTCAACCTCACCTACACGGTGATGAGCAAGCGCCGGCTTTTAGAACTGGTGACAAACGGTTATGTGTCGGGCTGGGACGACCCGCGCCTTCCGACCATCGCCGGTTTGCGGCGTCGGGGCTACACCCCGGAGTCAATTCGCAACTTCTGCGACCGGGTTGGTGTTGGCAAAGCGGACACCGTCGTCGCGATTGAACTGCTGGAAGACTGCATCCGCGAAGATTTAAACAAACGTGCCCCGCGCGTGATGGCGGTCCTGAAACCGCTCAAGGTCGTGATTGAAAACTATCCCGCAGGCAAAGTTGAGGAACTCGAAGCGCTCAACAACCCCGAAGACCCTTCAGCCGGCACCAGACTCGTGCCCTTTTCCCGGGAAATCTACATTGAGCAAGATGACTTCCGGGAAGAACCGCCCCCCAAGTACTTCCGACTCGCCCCGGGTCGGGAAGTCCGGCTCCGCTATGCCTACATCATCAAATGTGTCGGTGTGGTCAAGGATGCCGAAGGTCGGGTTCAGGAGTTACGCTGTGTCTATGACCCTGCAACCCGCAGCGGTGGTGAAAGCCGCAAGGTCAAGGCAACCCTGCACTGGGTATCAGCCGCTCATGCCCTGAACGCCGAGGTCCGACTCTATGACCGGCTCTTCTTAAAACCGGACCCGGACGATGTGCCCGATGGTCAGGACTGGAAGGCAAACTTAAACCCCGATTCGCTCGTCGTCCTTACCAACTGCAAGGTTGAACCTTCCCTGAAAAAAGTCCAGCCCGGTGACCGCTTCCAGTTTGAGCGATTGGGCTACTTCTGTGCCGACCTTAAAGATTGCAAGCCGGAACATCTGGTGTTCAACCGCACCGTTACCCTGCGGGACACCTGGGCAAAAATCGAACAGAAACTGAAACAAAGTCAACCAGGAGAGGAGAAATGAACCTGTTTGAACGACTTACTCAAGGCAAAACAATCAAACTCATCGCCGGACTGAAAATAGACGCCCGGCGCGCCAACGACGGTAGATGGCAATTCGCCGTTGATTTTCCCATAAAAGCCCCCAAAAAAGACAATGTCTGTTTAGCCCTGCACTACCTGAGCCACATCCTTGCCCGCTTTCCCAAACAGGAGTCCCACGGCTACGAAATGGCAACCACACTACGGGCGATGCTTACCTTGATTGTCAACGAAGGTGTCTGGCCCGGTTCGGACCTGATTCGCTATGCCGATGCCCAGGACAAAGTTACTCTCCTTGATACCGGAAAGATTGCCGACGGCGAGACGGTTTATGCGGCGCTGATTGTCCCGCCCGGTTCCAATGAACCCGACCTCGTGTTTGAGGAGCCCATCAAACTCGCGGACGAAGGCTTGGTACTCTCGGTCGTTGCGGTACTGCAGGCGCTATTAAAAAACCTTGACTCCGAAACTATCGACAACCTGGACCACGCCCTGCGCTACTTCAACTCCTACCTTGATGAAGGAGCAAGTTGCGCTGACCCGGCAACCGCCTGCAATCTTGCCAACCGAGCGTTCAAAGCCAGCCTCTGAATCTACTTCTTTATCCCCGGCTCTTCCGGCGTTCGGCGCGGGTCTCAAATATCGTATAAAGGACCGGGATGAACACCAGCGGCAAAAAGGTGGAAACAACCATTCCACCAACAATCGCCCTGCCCAGCGGTGACCACAACTCCGAACCCTCACCAATCTGAAACGCCAGGGGCAGCATCCCGAAAATCGTCGTCAGTGAGGTCATCAAAATCGGCCGAAGTCGAATCCGTCCCGCCTCCTTCACCGCATCAATCAAACCCATCCCGCGCTCCCGGCGCAGCCGGTTTGTATAGTCAATGTACACAATCCCGTTGTTCACCACCACGCCCACAAGAATCAGAAGCCCCAAAAGCGAAATCACCGAAAGGGTCGTCCGGGTCAAAAAAAGAATCCAGAGCACACCGATAAGGGCAAAGGGCATCGTGAACATAATGATGAACGGGTCGCGCAGCGACTCAAACTGGGACGCCATCACGACAAACACCAGAAACAGTGCAATCACGAGCACCAGGGCGAAGTCCCGGAAGGTTTTGGTCATCTCCTCGTACGAGCCGGAAAGTTTCATTGTGAACCCCGCCGGCACCGGAATGCCCTTGACCGCCCGGGTGATTTTCTGCGCCGCCTGACCCGATGAGATGCCGACATTCCGGGCGGTAATCTTAACAATCCGCTCGTTGTTTTTCCGCTCAATCTCCAGCGGACCGGTGCTGGTGCGCACTGTGACCAGATTACCCAGCGGCACCGCTCCGTTAGGAGCGGGCACGACCGCGCCCAGAATTTCCAAAAGTTCGTTGCGCTGCTCTTCGGGCAGGCGAATCAAAATGTCGTACTCCTTACCGCCCAATCGGTAAACGGTTGGCGCATTGCCCTCAATCTCAGTGCGCAGCGCGGCACCAATCTGATAGGGCGTCAAGCCGTAAAGCGCCGCCTTCTGCCGGTCAACCACCAGTTGCAGTTCCGGCTTGCCCGGCTGGCGGCTCGACTTGATGTCCACCAGTCCGGGTATGGTCTCAATCGCTGCGATAACCTTACGGGTCAGACTGTCCGCAGTGGCGAGGTCATAGCCGGTTATGTCAAGTTCCACCCCGGCGGTTGCGCCGGCCATACTTACGAAACTGAACTCCTGGACATAAACCTTTAATCCTGGAATTGTTGCGGCAAACCGCCGGACATCCTGGTCAATCTCTTCAACCGAATGCTTGCGCAACCGCCTTGGCTTCAAAACGATGTTCATAAGCCCGGAGTGGCTGCCCGAACTACCACCCATAATCGCCGCAAACCCGGTGCCGCTCCCCAATTGCACCGCCACACCCTCAATGTCCGCCTGCCACCGCTCGAGAACATAATTTTCCAGTTTTTGCACCGCACTATCGGTAACCGCAAGGCTGGTGCCAACCGGCATCTCCACCTGTAATCGGTGAAACTGGCTCTCCTGAATCGGGAAAAACTCGGTCCCAATAAACCGCACCAGCCCCAGACTGATAAAAAGAATCACCATTGCACCAAAAACCACCAGCCGCTTGTGGCTCAATGCCCAGCCCATCAATCGCACATAGCCCTCTTCAATCCGCTGATAAAACCGCTCGCTCCATTTGCGGATGCCGCTAACCGCCGGCTTCGGGTCGGGCAGATACCGGCTCGTTAAGGTCGGAATCAAAGTCAAAGCGATAACGAGCGAGGCGACAAGCGCACCCACAACCGCCCAGACCAGTTGGGGAAATATCACCTGGAGAAAACCCCGGACCAGAAGCAAGGGCAAAAACACCACAATCGTTGTCAGGGTTGAAGCGGTAATCGCCATCGCCACCTCATCGGCGCCGACACTTGCCGCACTAAACCGCTCGGCACCGCGCTCCCGATGCCGGAAAATCGCCTCAAAAACCACAATACCATTGTCCACCACCATCCCGACCGCAATCGCCAGCCCCGCCATTGACAGGATATTCACCGAATAACCCAGAAGGAACATAAAGAACAAGGCAAAGAAAACCGAAAGCGGAATTGCAAAGGCAACAAACAGCGTTGCCCGGAACCGGCGCAGAAACAAAAACAGCACAAACACCGCCAGGATACCACCGAGCAGGATGTTGTAAACCACATTGGAAATTGAGCGGGTAATCTCCTTGGACGAGTCAAAGATAACCTGGTATTCAACCCCGGCGGGCAAAAAACCGCTCAACCGTTTGAGTTCGGTCCGCGCCTCCCGGGCAACCTGTACCGGATTGGCATCAGGCCGCCGCTGCACAACCACAAAAATCGCTTTCCCCTGATTGAAGCGGGTGACGGTCAACACCTCTTCCGGTCCCCAGGAAACATCGGCGATGTCCTTCAAGAGAATTGGACTCTGCCCCTTCATTCCGACCACGGTGTTACGCACCTCATCTAAGTCGGTATATTCGCCCAATAGGCGGATTAGAAACTCCTTATCCTGACTTTTCACCCGTCCTACCGGGTAGTTGATGTTCTGCGCCCGCAGGGTCAAGTTGAGCGCATCGATTGTGATGCCAGCCGCAAGCAGTTTCTCCTCTTTTACCCTCACTTGCACCTGGCGCTTGGTACCACCTGCCACCATCGCCGTTGCCACACCCGGCACCCGCTGCAATCCATCGGCTAAATCGTCTGCCGCATCCCGTAATACCAACGGGTCAACAGCGCCGTAAAGGGTAATCTGTAAAACCGGCATCATCGACGCATCCAGCTTGAAAACCGCCGGCCGGGAAGCGGCATCAGGCAACATCGCCATCGCCATATCGAGCCGGTCGCGCACATCCGCCGCCGCCGCATCAAGATTTGTCCCCCAGGCAAACTGCAACTGCACAATTGAGATGTTCTCCAGTGACCGCGATGAAATCTCCTTCAGATTGGAGATTGTCCCCACCCGCTGCTCAATCACCCTGGTAACCTCGGCCTCAACCTCCTGCGGTCCGGCACCGGGATAGGAGGTCACCACAATCATCATCGGCAGCGTTACCGGTGGCAGGATGTCAACCGGCATCCGGGAAACGCCCACAACACCGAACAGCACCAGCACCAAAGAAACGAGGATTGTGGTTACCGGCCGCTTGATTGATTTATCGGTCAGCTTCATCTTCCACCTGCCTCCACCGGATTCACCTTCTGCCCTTCTTTAACCCCTTCCTTACCGGTTGTTGCCACCTGCTCGCCGGGCTCCAGTCCTTCAATTACCTCAACCCAATCGTCACCCTGCAATCCAAACCGCACCGGCTTTAAATAAGCAACCCCGTCTTTTACCACAAACACCCGCTCCTCACCGGTGGCAAACAGCGCCGTGCGTGGTATCATCACCACATCCTTTTTCTCCTCAACCACGAGCCGCGCCATTCCTGCCATCCCGGGAATCAAACGACGCCCATAATTGGGAATGGAGATTTCCACCGTTGCCGAACGGGACAGCGGGTCAAGCATCGGCGTCACTCTGGTGACAACACCGCTAAATGCACTCTCGCCCGCTGCGGACAAAGAGACCTGCGCCTTGAGCCCGGGTTTAACAAAAGGCAAATCCGCCTCACTCACCATCGCCTTCATCTTTATCCGGTCGGAAAACCGAGCCACCGCCGCAAAAGGCATCGTCGGCGCCACAGTCTGACCCACCTCAACATAAACCTTACCAACCACACCGGCAATCGGCGCACGCACCGGTCCGGGCTTGTAGTCCATTCCCGGAATGTCGTTAACCACATAACCAATCGGTTCATCCCGATTAACAAACGAACCCTCGGGCTTGGTGATTTCGGTCACCCTTCCGGTAATCTTGGAATAGACCAAAACCTGCTCCTCACCCTGCAGCACACCGAGGATTTGAATTGAACGGCGCACCGTGCCCTTCGTCACCGTTGTCACCGCGACCGCAGGTACGCTCGCCTCCTTTTCCTTTTTACCGGAACGGGCGGGGCAACCGATTGCGGTTACAATTATCAGCAGTATTGTACCCGCCACCACACGCCTTAACACCCAAAGAAAACTCGGGGCAAAATTGCCAACCATTGCTTTTCTCTTCTTTGCCTGGTTAAAAATGTTTCTCATATTCTACTCCTTTTTAAAATTCTCCAACTGCCCGCAGAAACCGTGCCCGGGCAACCTGATAATTGGCAAGGGCGTTGAGATAGGCGACCCGACTCTGGGTCAACTGCAACTGGATGTCTAAAAACTCCAGATTAGAAAGCAACCCATTCTGGTACCGTTCCTCGGCAAGCCGGTACGCCTCCTCTGCCACCTTCACATTCTCTCTTTGATAAACGATGTTGTTCTGCTCCTGAACTAAACTGGCGAGCGCTGCCTGGACATCAATGGCAATCGCACTCTCCACCATCTTCAAAGACAGAAACGCCTGCCGGTATTTCGACTGCGCCTGTTTCAGTTTGTGGTAGTTAGCCAAGCCGGTAAAAACGGGCATCGACAAGCCGAGCGTGGCGTTCCAGTCTTTACCCCACTCATCTCGAAAACCAACCGGCTTCTTGTAGTCAAAGTTTGTTACGGCAAACAGCGTGGGCAGGTTTGCGGTTCGGGCGATGCGCACCGACCGGTCTGCAATCTCCACCAGGCGCCGCAACTGCACCAGTTCGGGCCGATTTTCCTTTGCCCGGCGCAACGCCCCAACGGTGTCCGGTCCGGTCGTCTCAGATTCCAGTTCGCTTTGGGGCAAAGGCACCGTCCCGGGTTCCAGTCCGAGTACATTAGCCAGCGCAGCCCGGGCAAGTTCCGCTCCATTTTTAACCTGTGCCACCTGATTCGCCATATTGGTCAAACTGACCTGCGCCCGCATCACATCCAGCCGGCTCGCCAACCCGTTGTCGTAAAGTTTTTCCACCTGTTCAACATGGCGCCGCAACTGCTCGTACGACTCGTTTAGCAGTTCGGCGCTCTTTCCGGCAAGGAGCGCCTGATAAAAAGCCTGCAGGGCAGAAAACTTAGTCTCCTGTCGTGCCTGGTCGCGCGCCGCCTTCTGCGCCTCAAGCGATAGACCGGCAATCTGGTAGGCGTTGATTAGTTTTCCCCAGGTGAAAAGCGTCTGCTGCACCGTGCCCCGCAACAGGTAGTTGTTCTGCGAACCCAGCGCCATCCGGACCGTATCGGCACCAACCGGTAGCGGCACCGAATCGGTAAACCCGATGATTTGACCGCTTATCGGGTCGTAAACCCGCAGCGGCAACATCTTGTAAACCGGTGCCACCATCTCAAACTCGTTCACCGTACCGAGCCGGGTGTAACTACCCGAAAGCGACACCTGGGGCAGAAAATTGCCAAACGCCACACCCTTACCCGCTGCCGCCTCCTGCACCTTTTCCTCATTCTGCTTCAACTGGTAGTTGTTCTTCAATGCCAGTTCCACCGCCTGTTCTACCGTAAGCACCAGCGTATCGGCGCTAACAACCGACACCACCTGAACAAAAAATAAAACTACAATTAAAATCAGTCGCTTATTCCTTTTCATAATCTTCTCCTTATCCCGTTAAAGAAAATGTCCAGCGCCTTCATGGGCGCAACCCTGACCTTCAAACGGTGGGTGCTAACAAGCAGTGCGGCGCGAAAGGCATTCAAAAACGAGAGCGCTGCCAGCCGGGGCTCAACACGCCGAAACTCACCCTGCTGCACTCCCGCCTTAACCAGCCGGGCGATGTCGTCCACCAAACCTTTAAGCTCCGGCATCACCTGCTCGTGAAACCGCCGGCTAATCTCGCACCGCTCCTCCCGCAGCTCCGGAAACACCAGGTCAATAGCCGCCGGTCGGTTCATCAAACTCTCAATCCAACGCTCAAACACCCGGTGTAACTTCCTGCTTGGCGTCTGTTCGTTGCCCGCCACCTCGGCAACAATCGCCCGCGCCTGCCCGATAAGCCATTTTACAATCCCGACATACAGATCGGGCTTGTCTTTAAAATAAAGGTAGACCGTGCCCTTGGCAACGCCTGCCTTCTGGGCAACATCGTCCATCTTCGTCTCGTAGTAGCCCTGGGCGCAGACGACATCAAACGCCGCCTGCAGTATCGTTTCCCGTCGCACCTTTGATTTCCGTTTCATAATTCAAAACTGACTGGTCAGTCATTATACACCGCCCGACACTCCCGGTCAAGAAGAATTTGCTTGCCCGCGGTTTATTATCTGCTATTATTACCACAAAAGAGAGCGAGACTAAAAAAGAGAGGAGTAAACTATGACTGTTTCCGGTTCGCTAACCGCAATTATAAAAGAGCAACTCCAGCGAGCACTTGACGCCGGCTGCTCCTTTGCCGACGCCCGCTATTACGAAGAAGATTCCACCCAGAGTTTAATCCTTTACGATGGCAACTTGGAAAGTAACTACCGCCGCTTCGAGCGCGGCATCGGGGTCCGGGTGTTAAAAAATGGCGCCGTCGGCTTTGCCGCCACCGCCGACCTTGACCGCATCCCGGACTGCTTTGCCCGCGCCCTTGCTAACGCCGAAGCCGCTGCGGTCCTTTTGGGCTTTCCCAAAGATATGGGCAGTCAGCCCCCGGTGCACGGCACCTATAAACCGCCGTTTGAAAAAGACCCGTTCACCGTTCCTTTGCCCGAAATCCTCAACCTGATGAAAACGGTGGACCAGCAGTTGAACGAAAAACCGGTTGAGCACCGGATGGTGCGCTTTTACTTCCAGAAGCGGCGCATCTTCTACTTCAACAGTGAGGGCAGTGAAATTGAACGCTGGGTGATGAACCCATTCGCCAATATGACGGTGATGGCACGGGACAACGAGAACCGCACCCAGCGCCGCTCTTACGACCTTGACTCCGACGGCACCGGTGCGCGCGGCTTTGAATGGGTTGCCAACCCCGCATCGTTTGCCGCCCATGCCGACCGCATCAAAAGCGAGTTGGGCCAGTTACTCTCTGCCGAAACCCTGCCTCCTGCCCGCCGCGATGTGATTCTTCTTCCTGGTCAGGGACACCTCCAGGTCCACGAAACGATTGGCCACCCTTTGGAACTGGACCGCATCCTCGGCTATGAACTGTCCTTTGCCGGCGGCTCCCATGTCAAACCGCAGGACATCGGCACCCTGCGCTACGGTTCTGAAAAACTGAATGCGGTGGTGATGATTGTTGAGAACTCGCCCGGCACCTTTGGCTACGACGACGAAGGCACACCCCAGCACCAGTACTACCTGATTAAAAACGGCATTCTGGTCAATGTCCTGTGCTGCCGGCTTGACCTGGGCGAAGCAAACGCCAAAGCGGGAAAAAAGGTTATTGAACGGTCGGGCGCCTCAGCCCGGGCAGCGGGCTTCTACAAAACGCCCATTGACCGAATGACCAATGTCTGTGTTGAATGGGGTTCGGACGGCACCCTGGAAGATATCGTCCGGGCAACGGAAAACGGCGTCATCCTTGATATGCCCGTATCCTGGTCAATCGGTTCCAACCGGGAACACTTCCACTTCGGCTGTGAAATCGCCTGGGAGGTCAAGGATGGTAGACGCACCAAGGTTTACAAAAACCCCACCTATCAGGGCCACACCTTGGAATTCTACAATTCACTTGATATGGTGGGTGACCGCTCAACCTGGCGTCTGGTTCAGGTGCCCAACTGCGGCAAAGGCGAACCCAACCAGATTATGGAGGTCGGTCACGGTGTGCCGGTGATGCGCTTCCGCAATGTCATAACCGGAGAAGGGAGGTAAAAAATGCTCGAACCAAAACTGCGCGATATTATCGTTCAGGCACGCAACTATGCCCGCGCGCAGGGCATCAACGCCGAATTCTCCTTACATCGGGAAAAATCCAGCCTCATTCGGCTGGGCAATTCGGCAATCGCGCTCTCCACTTCGGAAGAACTCACCCGTCTTGACATATCGGTGATGCAGGACCGCCGGGTCGGCGCCGTCTCTCTGACCGCAGACATCACCAGTCTTGACCAGTTGAAGTCCGCGCTCCGTCAGGCAGAAGAAAACTGCCGCAACGCCCTGCCCAAAGACTACGACCCCATCTTCGGTGTTGTTGAAGAACCAATTGCCGACACCACCGGTTATGACCCGGCACTGGAAAGCCTCTCACCCCAGGCAAAAGCCGAACTGTGCGCCCGGGTGATTAAAACGGTCAAGCCGCGGGGCAAATACGACTTCTCCGGCTCCTGGTCCAGCGGTTCCACCGAAATCTACTACACCACCACCGCCAACGACCACGAAGCCTACCGCCGCCTTACCGACGGCAAACTGGTCCTCGTGCTCAAAGAGCAGACAAAGAAATGGGAACTTTCGGTCAGCCGCACCCAGAAAAAGGCGCACGAATTTGACGCCGACGGCATCATCCAGGAACTGGAAACCCTCCTGCCCATCTACGAGCAGAACCCGGGATTTCATCCCGCAATCGGACCCCAGCGCGTCCTTTTCGGCTCTGGCGCCATCGCCGATCTCATCGGCTTGTGCCTCTGGGGCGGGTTTATCGGCCGGTTCTACGAAGAAGGCAGAGCCTTCACCTCCAAAAACAAACCCGGTGACAAAATCTTCTCCGAGCACATCACAATTGTTGACGACCCGACAAACCCGCTTGTATTCCAGATGCCCTTTGACTTCATCGGCAAAAAGCGCAAACTGTTCAAACTGGTGGACCGAGGTGTATTTGCCAATGTGCCTTACGACTCCCAGACCGCGGCAAAGTACAAAAAACAACCCACGGGTCACGACCTTGAGAACTGGGATTTGGTAATGGCGCCCGGTTCTGGTCCCGCCGACTTAAAACAGGCGCTCCAACTGGCAGGCAACGCCCTCTACATCCCCCATCTCCACTACACCCACCTTCCTGACCCCACCCGCGGCATCTTCACCGGCTCCTCCCGGTTCAACGCCCTCTTGATTAAAGACGGCAAATTTGTTGCGCCTATCTTCTCCTCGCGCATCACCGACGCCATCCCCAACCTGTTCAACCAGGTGATTGCGGTTTCTGCGCAGGCGGTAGCGGAAAATGTGTCCGCAACCTACGAGCGCCGCACCCCTTCTGCCTATGCGGTTCCCTCCTGGCTCCTCTGCGACAAGGTCAACATCTCCGATGTGGCGGAAAGTTTCTAATACGGTTCTTGACTTTGCCCGATTTTGCGGTTATTTTTAACTAAAAATGACCGATGCCGAGGTGGCGGAAATGGCAGACGCGCTAGCCTCAGGAGTTAGTGGGGAAACCCATGGGGGTTCAAATCCCCCCCTCGGCATTAAAACCAGGCAAAAACCGAATAACTA
>CAZVDD010000002.1:0-2343 GCA_964626075.1 uncultured bacterium | reverse complement strand
CAAAAACAGCACGCCAGCGGGCGATGGGAGTCGAACCCACGCAAACAGCTTGGAAGGCTGTTGTGCTACCATTACACCACGCCCGCACCGTACGGGCAACAGCAAAAATGGACGGGGAAGGATTCGAACCTCCGTAGGCGTTCGCCAGCAGATTTACAGTCTGCCCCCTTTAACCACTCGGGAACCCGTCCAAATTTTCCAGCCGACAGAGGGAGTCGAACCCCCGACCTGAGGTTTACAAAACCTCTGCTCTACCGGCTGAGCTATGTCGGCAAAACTGTCGGGCGGTCCAACCCGCCCTGATGTTAACTATAACCCAAAATTTACTTTCGGTCAAGTTTTATTAAAGAGGTGCCTTTCCTCTTCTTTTTTATATTCAAATATTGAATTGGCTACCGCATAATCACCAACCGGTTTGCATCCCCTTTTCAGTCCGCACAAAATACACCCTGGGTCTCAAACCCCGCAGATCATTTCGTCCGCACAACTTCATTAACCTTCCGGCAAATTTTTCCCGCCACCCCGCGCATCATCCTACAACAACCTGATTTTAAAATACAATAAAACCGGGGCTGAGATTTGTCTCCCAGCCCCGGCGTTTATCTTTTGCTCTACCTGGTCAGAACCAGTTTACCCCACGCTTCGTCGGTTGCGGTCTTAACCCTGTAAAAGTAAACACCGCGCGCCACTTCATTGCCGGCATCGTCTCTGCCATCCCAGACAAAATCGGTCCGCGTTGTTACCGACTTTGCCCGCGCCACACTCTTTATCAACCGACCGGTGTTGTCGTAAACCATCAGGTCAACATTAGAGGGCTGATTCAGTGTTACCGACAACATCGTTTTACCGGTGAACGGATTGGGATAGGCAGAAACCGCTACCGCCTTGCCCATTCCCGGTAGTTTAACATTTTCCTCTTCGGTGCCGGTCGCACCCATATTGAACCCGACCACCTTGAGAATCTGGTTGTTAGAACCGGAACTGTACTGCATAATCGTTACCCAGTAGGAACCGTCACGCGGGTCGTATTCAATCCCCCGCATATTCCACCCGGTATTGGCGAACCGGAATCGATTGCGCAGTGTGCCCGTTACCCGGTCAATCTCCATCATCGCACAGGAGTCAAGGGTTGTACCTGAGGCATCGAAGAAGGAGTGCATATTGAGCAGTGATGGGGTATTAGTCGGTGAGCGGTAGTCCAGTGCCAGACAGCGCGTGCCATAGTACCAGGCAACCGGATGAACAATCGTGTCCTGAATGTTGCCCAGTGTATCGTAAACGAAAATCAGCTGCTGGGTAGAGGTACGCCGGTCGCTGACATAAACTTGATGAGTCGCCTCATATTCAACAACGCCGCAGGGGTACTCTGCCTGGGGAACGGTAAAGTATCTTATCACCGAACCGGTGGGCGTAATCTTGTACACCCGCTTTGAAGGATTGGCAACAACCCAGAAGGTGTTGTCGTAAGCGTTGTAAGCGATGTCCGTACAGGAGTCCTCAGGTAAGGTAATCGTGCCTCTTGCCTGAAGCAAGGAGTCGGATGTGTACTTGTAGAGGGTGGCGCTCATAAAGTAGATGCAGTAAATCAGGCTATCCCGGCTGTTGTACGCCACACCGTAAAGACCCCAGTCGCTCGGCATTCCCGGGCAGACCTTAGGTCCCCAGATGATTGTTCCGGGCTGAGGTGGCGGTTCACCCACCCGCAGCGCAATCGGGATTTTGGTCGCATAGTCAGCGCTGTCTCCGGTTACATAAAGGGTGCAGGCGACATTTGTCCCCGGGGGAATTGTTCCCGCCGCAGAAACCGCAATTGGGTCGGTGCTGTTTGTTGCCTCGCCGCCGGAAGGGATATCGCCCCAAGTAGCGAGTGAATCGGTAACGGTCAACCGCGCATCAAACGCCCGGAATGTTCCGGAAGTGTTGTTGCAGTTCGCACCACCCGAGTTGCGCAAAGTTATCCGCAACCGTGCCGCTTCTCCCGGATCAAGCCGACCGTTGTTGTTACCGCCGGGCGGCGAGTCGTGAATTGCCACCCCCCGCAGCACAATCATCGGTCCACCTGAACCGGTCACATAGTTCACCGCCGCCAAGGCATCAATCCGGCCGGCCCCAAAGTCGTTGTCCTTGCCCGCTGGACCAAGGTCAACCGCCGTCACCTCAAGAATCGAATCCACCACCGCCGGCGTCAAATTCGGATTCTTCGACAACATCAAGCACACCGTGCCCGCCACATGAGGCGTCGCCATCGAGGTCCCACTCATCAAGGTGTAACCACCACCCACCCGGCACGACTTCACATCCACCCCGGGCGCACTCACATCCGGCTTAGTCAATCCCGGCGGA
>CAZVDD010000001.1:0-211417 GCA_964626075.1 uncultured bacterium | reverse complement strand
GACGGCCCGGTTTGGCACCTCGATGTCGGCTCATCGCATCCTGGGGCTGGACAAGGTCCCAAGGTGGTCTGTTCGCCCATTAAAGCGGTACGTGAGCTGGGTTCAGAACGTCGTGAGACAGTTCGGACTCTATCCATCGTGGGCGCAGGAGACTTGAGGGAAGCTGCCCATAGTACGAGAGGACCTGGGTGGACGCACCTCTGATGTACGAGCTGTCCTGCCAAGGGCACCGCTCGGTAGTCAAGTGCGGCAGGGATAACCGCTGAAAGCATCTAAGCGGGAAGCCCCTCCCAAGATTAGGTCTCCCGTGTGAGCGCCGCAAGGCGTTTCACCCTGAAGGCCCCTGGTAGACTACCAGGTTGATAGGCTACAGGTGTAAGCGCAGTAATGCGTTCAGCCGAGTAGTCCTAATCGGCCGTGCGGCTTGAGTTCGTCAGTCTGCTTCTTCTCCTATAATTGTTTTACAATATGGAGTAAGATTCCCGGGTTTTACAATATGGAGTAAGATTCCCGGCGGTGATACCGGAGGGGAAACACCTCTTCCCATTCCGAACAGAGTCGTTAAGCCCTCCAGGGCCGATGGTACTGCGCTGGTAACGGCGTGGGAGAGTAGGTCGCTGCCGGGTTTTTTTCTTTTATTATAAGAATTTTCTTGACAGCAAGAGATTTTTTGGTATATTTATTATGAGAGCAGAGAAATGCGATGCGCTCAACTACCCTTTTTTTTATCCACTCAACAAAAGGTTTGGTTGGGGCATAAGCGTTTCATCTGGTCTCACATCCCTAAAAAGAAAGGAGGTGCAGTAAAATGAAGAACCGAGGCTTTACACTGATCGAGCTACTCGTGGTGATCCTGATTATCGGTATCTTACTCGCTTTGATCATCCCGAACTTCGTGTTGTTCCAGGAGCGTGCTCGTCGTTCTTCGGTGAAGAACAATATGCACGTTATCCAGACCGCGCTCGAGGCTTTTGCTGTCGACCACTACGGTAACTATCCAAATGCAGATGTTTCCTGGGATCCCGGTGATGAGGCTGGTATCTGTCTGTGGTTCCCGGGTGGCGACCCAGTGGGAATCGACGGAGAACCCAAGCCCGGCAACTTCCCGGTCAATCCTTACGACGGTAAGCGCTACAACGACGAGGACAAAGACGAGATGGACCTGAACTACGAGGACTTCTTTGGCGAACTGGAGCCGGGTCAGAACGCCCAGATTCGGGGTAATGACGAGGAGTGTCCGTACCTTGATGCCGGCGGTACACCGGAGTATCCAGGTGGTATCGGCATTATGACCTATGTTCCGGGCATTGGGAACGAGACCCCTCAGGAGTATGGCATCTACGGCTTTGGTCGTGATGTATCATATCCTATGTACGACCTGGACCCGATGGCGGACGATCCGACCGACGAAGAGTCCTGGATTTTCTTCGTCCTGCACAACTAATACCTCCGCAGACTTTACGGGGTGGGTGTTAAAACCCACCCCGTTTTCTTTGTTTGCTTGACTGGTAGATATTTGATTTTATAATGCACTCTATAATGGCATCAGTCGTAAGAAAGCCAGTAATCGAAACGGTCCGACTGACCAAGTTTTATCGCACTGGTTTTAGGATGAAGCGTGTGCGAGCGCTGGTGGATTTAAATCTTCAAGTTGAGAAGGGGGAAATCTTCGGTTTTTTGGGACCGAATGGCGCCGGAAAGACAACGGCGATTAAGATTATCATCGGCCTCGCAAAGCCCACGCAGGGTTTTGCTACGGTCCTTGGCAAACCACCAAGAGACCACCGAGTAAAAAAGTCGATTGGGTTTCTACCGGAGTCGCCCTATTTTTATGAATATTTGACCGCGGCAGAGTTTCTGGAATTGACCGCACAACTTTCCGGGGTACCAAGAGGGGAGTTGAAACCGCGTGTCCGCGAGATGTTAAAGATGGTGCGGATGGAGCATGCCGCCAATATTCAGATGAAGGGTTTTTCCCGGGGGATGTTGCAACGGATCGGGATTGCTCAGGCGTTAATTCACGACCCTGAGGTGGTGGTGTTGGATGAGCCGATGGGCGGGCTTGACCCGATTGGCAGGAAAGAGTTCCGGGATATTATACTCAGCCTTAGAGACCAGGGAAAGACAGTATTTTTCTCAACTCATATTCTCGCTGATGTGGAGATGATATGTGACCGGGTGGGTATCATTGTTGGTGGCAAAATGGTGAAGGCTGGTAGATTGAGTGAAATTCTTACTTCGGAGGTGGAGGCGATTGAAGTTACGGTGAGAGGGGTGCAGGGTAAGTTCCGTAAGGCGCTGGAGCGAATTGCACAAAAGGCGTTTGATTCCGGAGAGTTTTTGATGCTTACGGTCAAGGATGATGATGATGTGGAACGGATAATGGCAATCACCCGGGAGGCCGGGGCAAAAGTTACAGCGATTGTACCTCGTACCAAGACGCTGGAGGATTTCTTTATGAGTCAGGTAAAGTCCATTGTTGAGGAGCAAGAAAATGCTTAATCGGATATTCGGTGTGGCGGTGAATACCTTTCGGGAGTCTTTGCGGGACCGGGTCCTGGTGGCTTTGATTGTTACAGCGATTGTGGTGATGGCCGGGGCAAAGGTGATTCAACCGGTGGCGATGGGTGAGGCAGATAAAATCATTAAGGATTTAGGGTTATCGGCGATTACGCTTTTCTGTGTGTTGATTGCGGTTTTGGTAGGCGGGCGAATAGTTTATCGCGAGGTGGAGAAAAGAACTATTTATTTGATTTTGGCTCGGCCGGTAAGAAGGTTAGAGTTCATCCTGGGTAAGTATATGGGGCTAATGGCGGTTTTGGTATTGAGTTTGTTGATAATGACCGCCGGGTTTTACTTAATCCTTTTGATTTCCCGGGTGTCGGTGACGCTTTATTTACTGTGGGCGGTTTTAATGACGGCGTTTGAGCTGGCGCTGCTCACCGCGGTGGCGATTTTCTTTTCAACCTTTGTAACGCCGATTGCCAGTTCGGTGTTTACCTTCATTATATATTTTATTGGACATAGCACCTATTTACTTAAACAGCTGGCAGCGATGAGTCCGGTACCGGCAATAAAGTTTTTGGGCGTCGTCCTTTACTACATATTGCCCAACTTAGGAAATTTTAATATAAAGGGTGATGTTGTATATGGTGCGCCCTTAAATCCTCAGGCTTTGGTACTTTCCGGCCTGTATGGTTTAGTCTATAGTTTGACACTTCTTTTGATTGCGGTGATTGTTTTCAACCGCAAGGATTTTTAAGTGAAGATTACAGAGGTTACCGCCCCGTTACCAAAGGGGCCTGGGTTGTTGATGAATATCCTGCCCGCGGTTGTGGTTGTCTGGGGGTTTGTAGGTGTCTATCTGCTTCAGCTGGCGATTGATTCTACCAGTCGAAGGCAGGGTGAGAGGTTGATGCAGGAACTTGCCTATTTTCCGTCAGGTGTGGCGTTGCGCGAAGCGGCGATTGAGTATCGGGAAATTGTTGCTGATTTTATATGGCTAACGGCGATTGACTACTACGGGCGCCATCAGGAGACGGACCGCCGTTACGAGTGGCTCGGGCACATTTTTGAAATTCTCACAACGCTTGACCCCCGGTTTGTCGGTGCCTACCACTTTGGGGCAATTACCCTTGCCTGGGATGCGCATAAGCCGATTGAGGCGTTGCGGTTGCTGTTGAACGGCCTGAAGGCAAATCCGCTCAACTGGCAGTTACCCTTTGATGCTGGATTCATAAATTATATGTTGACAGGCGATTACAAGTCAGCAGCACAACTGTTTCAGGTTGCTGCGGAATTACCCGGTGCCTGGACCGTAGTTTCCCGGTGGGTGCCTTACATAACCGCCAAGACGGGTGATTTTGAAACGGCGCGGCAGATGTGGAAAGATTTGTATTACTCAACTGAGAACAAGAAGTTACGGGAGTTGATAATCCGCCAGCTGCAAGTGCTGAAACTTGAAGAGGGCATCGCTCGTTTACAGGAGGCGGTTGACCAATTTTATGAAAAGGAGAAGCGCCTGCCGCACAGAATTGAGGAACTAATCGGTCAGGGGTATATCAAAGAGATTCCTGAAGAGCCCTTTGGCGGGAAGTATTTCATAG
The DNA here is from genome assembly GCA_964626075.1 of uncultured bacterium. Classification (GTDB taxonomy): domain Bacteria; phylum Hydrothermota; class Tepidihabitantia; order Tepidihabitantales; family Tepidihabitantaceae; genus Tepidihabitans. The sequence goes on along the minus strand of CAZVDD010000001.1, from coordinate 207,311 downwards.
AAAACGGTAAAGTGCGTAGTACTACTCAGCCCGGTTCAATAAAATAGATTTAGGCGATGAAGTTTTAACTTGACAAATGAGGATAATATTTGATAATTATTATCAGAACAGGAGACGATATGAACTTTAAAAATAATGGTTTTACTCTGGTTGAGCTCCTGGTAGTGATAATGATCTTAGGTGTGTTGATGGGGATGTCGGTACCGAGATTTTCTGGTATCAGAGAGCAGGCCCGGGTTGGAGCGATGAAAATGAATCTCCACAATGTTCAGGTGGCGATTGAAACCTTTCATCAGGAGTTTGGATATTACGCCGAGGATTTTTACGAGGATGGCTATGGCTGTATTTTTCCCGGTGGGGAGTACGATGTGAGGATTGGTAAATTGCCCACTAATCCTTGGACCGGAAAAGAGATGGACCCGGATGAGTTTAATCCCGAGGAATACGATGACATTACCGATATAAGTAATACCAGTGAATATGGTCCCAACGATGTGTCCGGTTACGACCCGGGCAATATCGTTTACAGTGTCTGGGACCCACCGGGTTCGGCTTATCCTTTGAATTACGGGCTCGTTGGTATTGACCATAGTGGGTCTTCAATTCGCGATTATGATGCGGACGGTGATGCAATAATATTTGTGTTGCACAATTAATGGGGGATGATGTGCTTGACAGCCGATTTAATAGGTATATAATGCGGTTAGTGTTTAAGACGGTCCGCACAGCCCCAGGTTTCACCCTCATTGAACTTTTAGTTGTAATATCGGTCCTCGGTATTCTGATGGCTTTCTTTTTCCCAACGATGATTTCTCGGATTACAAACAACACTCGCCGTACCGCGACCATTCAGGAGATGAATGCGCTCCGCGAAGCGATTGTCGGCAATCCAGATGTGCGAGTTGGCGGTGAAGTTGTCGGTACCGGTTTTAAGCAGGATATGGGTAGACTACCGCGGCACCTGATTGAGCTTGTTACCCGTAATCCGTTTGACGGTATGTATGCGCAGGTAATGTACCTTGGTAAAGAAACACTTCCTGGCTGGGACCCGTATATTCAAAAAGGGTGGAATGGTCCTTATATTCGCGAAGACGGCCAGATGGGTTATCTTTATGATGCTTGGGGAACTCCCTATCAATACTGGGTAGAAAATAACGAAACGCTGGGATTAATAAGCGCCGGTCCGGATGGCCTTTTTTATGGTCAGCCCGGAGCGGTCAAGGATGACGATATCAAGATAAGGTTTTAATGAAGAGATTGGATAAGGGTGTAACTCTCGTCGAACTCTTGGTGGTCTTGATGATTCTCAGTTTAATCTTGACGGCCGCGATTAAAACCTGGGATGTGACGTTAGAGAGAGGCCGATTTGAACAGACCCGGCAGAAACTTGACCGGCTGTCAAAAGCGATTACCGGTGACCCGGACTATGTAATTGGTGGCGTACGCGTCGATTTTGGGTTTATTGGTGATATGGGCTGTCTACCTCGAACTCTTGCCGACCTTGCCAATCAACCAAACTGGGTTACACCCCCGGAGAGCAGCCGGTGGCGCGGACCTTATGTCAAGGCACCATTTGCTGAATCGCCCGAGGCTTATCGAATTGACGGCTGGGGCGATTCGATTGTTTTCAACAAAGATAGTTTGTTTCTCCGCAGTTACGGTGGTGGTGGGCTTGTAACTCCAGCCCGCTGGCTCACCCGTTCTTTGGGTTACACTCACAATGACCTTTTGTCTAATACGGTTGATGGATGGGTGGTTGACCAGAGAGGAGAACCACCACCCGATAGCGTGGCGCCAAGGGTAATTGTACAACTGGAATATCCCAGAGATGGACGGACTTTCCGGGATACAACTTCAATTAGACCGGGAACAAACGGTGCGTTTGATTTCATCGGCATCCCGCAGGGAGTGCACACATTGCGCGCGATGTTCTGGCATTACTACCCCCCACCACCGCGTTGTGATACGGTCGTTAAGGTGCTGACGGTTTTACCGCGCGTTGGGGCAAGAGGAATTGAGGTAAGAATGAATGTAGACTGGAGTAATCCGTGAGGTGTTTATGAAAAAACAGCACGGTTTTACTTTAATGGAACTGTTGGTGGTCTTGTTGATCATTGGCGTTTTAAGCACCGTTGCGGTTCGGACAATTGACGCTACAAGGGACCGTTCCCTTTTTGACCAGACAGCAAAGGAGATGAGGGAACTGGTTTATGCGATGGTCGGCAACCCGGATATAATGGCTAATGGTCGGAGGGTAGATTTTGGATTTTACGGTGATATGATGCGGTTGCCAAACGATTTGACAGAACTAGTAGAGAACACGACCGGTTCGCCTTATTGGCGTGGTCCCTATATCCGCCGGGAGTTTTTGCAGGATACGATGGGTTATCGATTGGATGCTTGGGGAAACCCTTATACTTATGACCGGACTACCGGCACGATTGCCACACTGGGAAATGGCAAGTATCCGATGACGATGCGCGTTGCTGAGGCGATATCCCACTTGACCGACAACTGGGTGATGGGAAATGTTTCTGATGCCGAGAATGTTCCTCCTGGTGATAAGGCGTTAACGATTGGCATTAAGCTGTATCTCCCCAACGGCTCATTTTATTTTACTCGACCCGCCCCCGGTGGTTTTTACCAGTTTACTCCCCAGACGCACGGGCCAGTGCCGATTGGCGTTCATAAAATAGTCGCCAACCGCCCGGGGGGAGATTCTATTGTTCGCTGGGTCACAGTGACGCCGCGCAGTAAAGTGATGGTGGACTTTCGGTTTACCGGTTCATTCCGCAACTACCTGGAGATGATTGGTGAGCCGCAGCTTTTCGGTGACAGTTCCGGTTTCACTATTAAGGTTGTCAACAGCGGGTCAACTGTTGACACGGTTAAATCGATAAAGTTACTTATTGCACCGGATAGCGCCTATCTGGGGTTTTTACGGATTTACAGCGTCACCCAGGGCGGAACGCCCCAAGAACAACAGTTTTCCCCCCGTAAGGGACAGGGAGATAGTTTAATTGTGAATCCTCCGTTTTCTATTCAGCCTGGCAAAGCGGAGGAGGTCCAGTTCAGTTTTTACGGGTTCTGCAAGACCCCGAATATTGCGGATTCGACGAAGGCAAACATCTACAATAAACTGTTTCGATTGAGGTTTAATGATGGTTCGGAGTTTGCCGTCACACCGGTGCGTCCGTGACGGCGGGAATAAGGAGGTACATTGGCAACTAAGGTCTTTGGCGGGGGTGGCAAAGGCACCCTCTGTATTGATATCGGTTCCAATTCGGTAAAGTTTGTAAAGGTAGAAGGTGGCCGGGTTGTTGACTATGGTCTGAAGGAGATCGGTGAGGCGTTTGATGTGCCCTCAATTCTCCGTGAGTTGATCAAGGATTACAAGCCGCGCGAGGTGTACACATTTGTCTCCGGTCCATCAGTCAGCGTGCGTCAGGCGCCGTTCCCCAAGATGAATCGCCGGGAATTGAAAGAGGCGATTCTTTTACGATTGGATAAATACTCGCCATTTACCCTTGACGAGGCGATATTTGACTTTAAGACTCTCGGACCGGTGCGCGAGGCGGGGGCAATAAAAGACAACGTTATGGTTATTGCGGCCCGTAAGGACATTGTCTCCGACCACATCTCGACTCTGCGTAAGGCGGGCCTTGAACCTACGACCATCAGCGTTGTGCCATTTGCTTTGCAAGCGGCGGTTAAGAAGTTCGGCCGGGTCAGACCGGACGAAACGGTTTGTTTGCTTGATATCGGTGCCGAATTTACCGATATGATATTTATGAAAGGAGAACGGCTTGACCTGGCAAGGACGGTAACGACCGCGGGCAATGCGATTACCGAAGCGATGACGGTGGCGATTACAACTGAGGAAGGGCAACTGGCACTTGACGCCTACGACGCCGAGGAGTTGAAACGCAAGTACGGAATCCCGCCGGAAGACAGTCAGGAACGGCTTCCTTCGGGTATTATGGTGAAGCGCTTGTTGACCCTGCAGCGGCCTGCGCTGGAGAGGTTTGTTGCCGAAATCAACCGGTCAATTGACTATTATCGCCGGGAGTTTGGCGAGCAGAAGATCGACCGTCTGCTCATCTGCGGTGGTTCGGCAGCGATGAAGGGGCTGCGGGAGTATCTACAGACCAGCCTGGGAATTCCAACTGAAATTTTTGACCCGTTCCGGGACTTTGGCCTTTATCGCAAAGCGACCGGTCCTGAAGAGGAAATCGGCTATCGTTTGGTTGCGGCGCTGGGGTTGTACTATGACCATTCGGCGGTGGACCTTTTGCCGATTGAAATGAAGTCGGGTCGATTCATCGCGCGCGATGTACGAATGATGACCTTAGGTGGAATAGTGTGGGTAGGCATTTTAATCCTTGGTTACATTCTGGTTGCGGGCTGGACCGGCATTTCCAGTGGCCAAGTTTCCAAGTTGCGCAACGAGATTAAAGCAACTGAGGAGCAAAACCGGGGCTATTTTGCGCTTGAGCATGAGATTGCTGACCTTGAGGCGCGCGAGCGGGCGTTGAAGAGTGTTGTGGGCGAAGTTTTGCCGACGGTCCCGGTGTTGGGTGCCCTTTCGACGATTGTACCAACGAATATTCAGTTGAGCAGTTTCACATTGAGCAACCGTTCCAATGTGAAAATCACCGGTGTGGTTAGCGGTGAACCACACCTGCTTGATGTTGACCTCGCCCAGTTCTTGATTGACCTCGAACGCAGTCAGGTGTTTAAGCAGGTACAGCTGGTTTCAAAGAACCGTAGTACCCTGCAGGGGGAAGCGGTTTTAGAGTTTGAAATCCAATGTGTCACGGAGTAAAATATGGGGATACTTGAAAGAAGGGTAGTTATCATTGGACTGGCAGTATATGTTGTTTTAGGTGTCGCAGCCTGGTTTTTGCTTTATCAACCGCGGATAAACGCCCGGAATAAGGCGGCGAAGGAAATCGCTGAATTGCGCAAGGAGCTGGACGATACCAAAGCCCGAATTGCCCAGATGCCGCGTTTGCGGCAGAAGAAGGCGCAACTGGAGCAGGAGATAGGTGATATCTGGGCACGCGTTGTGCCTCGTTCCGAGATGTTAGGACTCTTCCGGCGAATTTCCCAGGAGGCAGAACGGGAGCGGGTGCACTTCTTAGAGATTGTGCCGCCGGGACTGGATACGCTTCTCCAGGAAGAGGGACCAAGCGCGCAGGTGAGGCCCGTGCCTTTTCTTGTGACGGTTCAGGGGCGTTATCTTGATATCGGCCGCTACATCCAGAACCTGAACGGTTATCAGTACTTTGTGCGCGTGCCCGATATTGACATCAATGCCCGGGATGACATAAGACCGGAGATTGAGGCGAAACTGCTGGTGAACATCTACGTGTCCAGTCTCGCGGGTGGGGGTAATTTGTGAGAAGGGTTAGTATCCTGATTGTTCTAGCCGCGGTTGTTGTTGTCGGCGGGTTTTTGCTTTTGCGTAAGCCCCAGAAGTCAACAGGGAAAAGGACAAAGAGCAAAACGGCGCAGAGTGATTCAACACAGGTTGCCGGTCAGCAAAGTGGTACGGCTGCCGTCCGCGCTACGAAGGGAAAGACGGTAGGACGGTTGAAGGCGAAAACAAAAGAGGAGCGACTGGCAGAAAAAAAGCGGTTGCGGGAAGAAGAGAAGAAGAAGCGCCGGGAGTTGAAACGGCGCGAGCGGGAGCGGCGCCGGATGCTTAAATATGCGCGCTCAAAGCGGGGAAGCAGAAAGGCGAGCCGTAAGGGCACCTACTATGTTGTCAAAGCGATTGTTTCGCTGGGCAGTGAGAGTTACGCTTTGATTGATAGCCGACGGGTAAAAGTGGGCGATGTCGTGATGGGGCGCCGAATTGTTGATATTCAACCCGACAGAATTGAGATTGAGGCTTTTGGACGAAGGAGTGTAGTCCGGGTGGGTGAGAGTATCTTACCCACTTCCTATTTCACAGAGAGAAAGCGAAGGATTTAAACAGGAAAGGAGCAACTTGAGCGAGAAATTTTTAGCAATTTTAGCTATCGCAGTTGTTGCCCTGGGTGGTTATACCCTGTTTTTCCGAACAAATGGTGCTGGTCCGAAGCTTGCTGACGGGACGGCATACATGGAAATTTCCCGTATGGCGACGGCCGAGGTGTCGCGTTCGATGCAATCTAAAGAAAAGGTTAAGGCACCGTCATCTGCCGGGGTAACATCAACCCAGGGCGCAGCGCTGGAAACCAATACCAGTTATGAAGAAAATGTGGTATGGGGAAGCGACCCATTCGTGCGCGACTGGGTTTTAAGTACTGAGATTGCCAATCTGAACCTTCAGGCGATTACAGTTACCCCTCACGGTGCGAGCGCCTTAATCAATGACCAGATTGTCCAAGTCGGAGATGAAATCAATCGCAAGAAAGTGGTTGATATCAAAGAGGACCAGGTAACCCTGGAGCAGGGTGGTCGAACATTTACTTTGACACTGGGGGAGTAACTTATGAAAAATAAAACAACAGTTTTGGTTGTACTGTTCCTTGCCCTTATGGGTCTGTTAGCAGCCCAGGAGCAAATTGTCGTAAAGGATGTCGCGGTTGAAAAGTTGCTCGATGGTGTTCGGGTGACAATTGCCTGTAGTCAGACACCCAATATCAGTTCCTATGTTTCTTATCAACCGCCGGCGCTGGTTGTCGATGTGATGGAAGCGACCTCTAAGGTGGCGCAAGAGCGTATCACCTCCCGTTTCTACCCGGTGAGTGCGGTTACGGTTAAACCGAGCGATGCGACCAACGGTGTTCGGGTAACTGTGTTTCTGCGCGATGTCGTGCGGCACCGGATTTACAACGAAGGCGGTGTCGTAACGATTGACCTGGGAACAACACCTTTGATGCCCGCGCCCGAAATGAAGAGCCAGGACCAGTTTGAGGGCAAACCACCGCTAACGTTATTGGTTCAGGATGCGGACATTGCCAGCGTTTTGCGGATGATTGCCCGGCAGTTTGACCTCAACCTGCTGATTAGTCAGGATGTAAAGTCGGTGGTTAGTGTCCGGTTGAATGAGGTGCCACTGCGCGTTGGGGTGGAGGCGCTCTTGAAGGCGGCGGGCTGTAATATGGTGGAAGATAAGAGCGGGGTGATAATTGTTAAGCCGCTGAAGAAGCAGATGTATGGCGAGACGCAAACGCGGGTTTTTCGGCTCGACTACCTTGAAGCCAAGGATGCCAAGGAGGCGATTGCCAAGGCACTTTCGGAAAATGGAACGGCCGAGATTGGTTTTAGCCGGGTCGGTACCAAGGCGGCAGGTGGTGAGGAGCGAAGCGGAATACTGGTGGTAACCGATGTGCCCGAGGCGCTCGATAACATCGCGCGAATAATTGCCGAACTGGACCGGCCGATGCCCCAGATTGCGATTGAGGCAAAGTTCATTGAGACCACCTATTCCAGTGAAGACCGCTACGGCATTGACTGGACCCCAATTGCGCGATTTTCTACCGAGGTGCCCAAAATTGGCGATGAGGTTTCGATACCGGTGATTGTGAAAGAGATGCTTTTCGGCAAGATATCGTTTTCCCAGTTCAGTGCTTCACTGGAACTGCTGATGTCGCGGGGTAAATCCCGGGTTCTTGCCAATCCAAGAACGGTGACGCTGGACAATCAAACGGCGTCGATAAGTATGGGGCTGGATGTGCCGGTACGAGAAGTCCACAAAGACCCGAACACGGGAGAGATTACTTACACCTGGCGGACACGGTCAATTCCGATCAAGATGGATGTTACCCCTCATGTTACTTCCGATGGGATGATTACGATGCGGGTGAAGCCCAGCGTTGAGGCGATTACCGGTTGGGTTGGCTCCGCAGACGACCGCCAACCGATAGTTGCCAAGCGGGAAGCCGAGACCCAGGTTAAAGTTGCTGAGGATGAGGTGGTGGTGATTGGCGGTTTGGTGAAGGACGAGGAGACGAAAAATGTTGGCAAGATTCCGCTTCTCGGTGACATTCCGATTATCGGGCATTTGTTTAAGAAGACATCGATTCAGCGCAACAAGAGCGACCTGATGATTTTTATTATCCCCCATATACTGATGCCCGAAAACGGATAGGTTAATGAATTAGGAAAAGCAGGCGGCATTGCCTTTTGCTGATGAATGAATATCGACGAACTCCTGCGCTATGCAGCAAAATACGGTGCTTCTGACCTCCATATCACTGCGGGCAATCCGCCGATAATCAGGGTTAACGGCAGACTAAAGAAAATTCCTGGACCAGCACTGACGGCAGAAGATGCCCAGTTGCTGGTCTACTCTATTCTCTCGGATGAACAGCGGGCGGCGGTGGAGAGAAAACGGGAGCTGGACCTTTCTTACACTTGGGGTGAGGCTTCGCACCATTTACCGCCTGAGGCGGTAACCCTTGATTATATCAGCCCGGAGCGGGTCCGGGCAAGGGTTAATGTATTTCTTGATTTAGGTGGGGTGGGAGCGGCATTTCGCATCATACCAGCCAAAATCCGTACGCTCGACGAATTGCCGGCGCCCGCTTCGGTGGCAGAGCTGACGCGCACTCATTCCGGGCTGGTTCTGGTTACCGGTCCGACCGGTTGTGGGAAGTCGACGACGCTGGCAAGTATGATTGACCTTATCGACCAGGAACGTGCGGTACGGATAATCACGATTGAGGACCCGATTGAGTACATCTTCCACCCCCGGAACTGCTTGATAAGTCAGCGGGAGATTGGCACCCATTCTCGCTCGTTTGCCGCCGCACTGCGGGCTTGTTTGCGGGAAGACCCGGATGTGATTCTGGTGGGCGAGATGAGGGATTTGGAGACTATCAGTCTTGCTTTGACCGCAGCCGAGACAGGCCATCTGGTCCTTTCTACACTCCACACGAACAATGTTGCTCAGACTGTTGACCGGGTGATTGATGTTTTTCCCGCTGACCAGCAGGAGTATGTTCGGCAGATTTTTGCCAATGTGATTCGCGGTATCATATCGCAGACCTTGTTGCCCCGGAAAGATGGCAGAGGAAGGGTGGCGGCGATGGAGGTTCTGGTCGCGACGCCGGCGGTCAAAAACCTTATTCGGGAGGCAAAGACCCACCAGATACCGTCACTGGTCCAGACCGGCTCTCAGTACGGGATGCAGACAATGGACCAGTGTTTAGAGTCGCTGATGGCAGCGGGGCTTATCGCTCCGGAGGTTGCCTATGCTGTCGCCAGCGACAAAAAACTTTTCACTCCTCCGGCCAATCCGGTTTCACCGCCCGGTCCGAAAGGGCAGTGATTTACTTATTGGTGCTAATTTTGGGTTTGGTTTTTGGTAGTTTTTTTAATGTTTGTATCTGGCGCATTCCGCGCGGTGAGTCAATAAATTATCCGCCTTCGCGCTGTCCGCGCTGCGGAAAACGCATCCGGTTTTACGACAACATCCCAGTAGTCAGTTTTTTAATTCTTCAAGGCCGCTGTCGGGATTGTAATAAACCGATTTCAATTCGTTATCCACTTATTGAACTTTTGAGTGGGTTCCTTTTCCTGTTAACTTATATCCGCTTTGGACTCAATCCGGCAATTCTGCGCCCGCTATCTTTTATCGGGTTTCTTGTCATTCTTGCCGGTATTGACATTGACCACAAGATACTGCCCTTCAAACTTTCGTTATCCGGACTAATTCTGGGAATGATTTTTTCTTTCATCCCTGGGTTTCAGTTTAACATTGGAAAGGCTTTCTGGGGCGGTGTCATCGGTGCCGTGTTTGTGCTCTTTGCCTGGGCACTCTGGCGGTTTGTACTGGCGAAGCCGTTTCGCAGTCTCGGGGTAAAAAGGGCAGAAGGGATGGGTTGGGGCGATTTGCCCTTTGCGGCGATGATTGGTGTTTATGTGGGACCAAAAGGGATGGCGGTGGCGCTGGCGGTGGCGGTGGTTAGCGGTGTGATAGCAGGGGTTGTGGGTCGCATCTGGGGCAAGACAAAGGCGGGTGCTGAGGTACCATTCGGTCCATTTTTAGCCTTGGGCGGGCTGGTAGGGTTGTACTGGGGTGAGATGCTGTTTGACCTTTATCTGCGGGCGATAGGTTTAGCATAATAAAGCCGGGGAGGCGATTTTACCTCCCCGGCTGTTTTATCTTTGAGCCGATTTACTGGCGAATGACAAATTCGACGCGGCGGTTGAGTTGTCTGCCCTCTTCGGTCTCGTTAGAGGCGATGGGTCGCGATTCGCCGTAGCCCTTGGCGCTGAGCCGTTTCGGGTCAATGCCACCGTACTGCACCAGGAAGTTCATCACCGAGTAGGCGCGTTTCTCGGAGAGAATCTGGTTTGCCTTATCCGAGCCGATGTTGTCGGTGTGTCCCTGAATCTCCACGATGATGTCGGGGTTGTCTTTCATAATCTGGGCGGCTTCCATCAGTGCCGGATAGGATTCGGTGCGCAGTGTCGCCTTGCCAAACTCAAAGTAGACACCTTTGAGCGTGAGCACCATACCCTTGGCAACCAGTTCAAAGGTCCGGGTGGTGGTTTCGCCCTTGGTTATTGCAAAACTGCTGGTTTGCGGCAGATAGCCCGGGACTTCAACCTTCACCTCGTAGGAGCCAACAGGCAGTTCGATCTCGAATTCGCCGGTTGTTGCATCGGTTGAAAGCGAGGGCCGTTCGCCCTGCGTGAACGAGATGGTGGCGGCTAACGGTGCGCCGCTCTGTTTATCAACGACCTTGCCTTTGAACACGCCCTTCATCTCAAGTGAGGAGAGGGCGAAGTTCAATTTGGTCACGCCACCGTCTTCAACTTCGACCGCCCGTTCCTGTGGGAAGTAACCTTCTTTTTCCACCCGGACCACAACCAGCCCTGCCGGCACATTGTCGGAGCGGAAAAATCCGGTTGTCGGGTTGGAAGTTACCGGTGGGATGTTGGTGGCGATAAATGAGATTGTTGCTTCAAGCGGTTTGCCGTTGTAGACGTCAGAAACTCTGCCGGCAACCGTGCCATAGGGCACGAGCGGCTTCAGTTTGAAGGTGTAGGTGGCATAGCCCTTGTCCGGTATGACAAGGGGTACCGCTTCCGGGATATACCCTTCTCGGGAGGCTTCAACTACGACCACACCGGCGGGTAGTTTTTCGAGGAAGAAGGGGCCGTTTTCCGGATCGGTTTTAAGTGTTGGCAGCCGGCGTTTGATAAATCGGATTTTTGCTTCAAGTGGCATCCCGGAGCGGGCGTCCTCAACTTTGCCGACTAGCCTGCCCCAGGGCTTTTCGGGCGGCTTGGGGAAAGGCGAGACGAAACTCAGCCCGAAGATACCTTCGTAATCGGGAACCGCATCGGTTAAACCAAGTTCAACGCCGCCGTTCAGGTGCAACACACCCATCTTAATCCGGACACCAGGTGTGATTCGGGCGCGCGGTGTATAATCCTTACCCAAGAGCGCGGAAAATCCGGCGCTGGCGTCCGCTGCTGATGTTGCTTCAACAAACAGGTCAATGGCGTTGCTTGCCATTTCGATGCCGATACCGGCGCAGTTCTCTTTTTCGGCCGACAGGGTCTGGCCATAGTTAAACATCAAAGTGGGCAAGGTTTTGTGCATCTCCCAGAGGCGTAATGAGAGCAGTCCCCGCCAGGAGTTTTTATCTGATGCCAACCGGTCGAGGAATCCGTCGGTCTCCTTGAAGTTGTAGGTACTCTTGGGCATTACCCAGGTACCGAGCGCTGCGACCTTAACCACCGGTAGAAATGGAATTGACAGTTTCGCGCCGAGAATCTGTCCCTGCCAGTCATAGAATAGGGCGTTGGGATTGGTGCGAAAGTCAATGACGCCAACAAGCGAGCCGAACAGTTCGCAGAACGGGTAGGGCGCATAGTTCATTTCCATCCCGTAGAGCGGTCCCCGGTACAGGGTGACATTTTCGCCCAGATTGGCACGGATAAACATCCAGCGGGTCGCGAACACCAGGGCACCGTCTTCTTCAAACCCGGGCGTCCTGTATGCGGAAAAGACCCCGACCACCACCGAGCGCGGGGTCGGCATACAAGCCGGTAAAGAAAACGGTTGCGAGCAGGGTTAGTGATAGGACAACTTTTTTCATATACTTCCTCCTCTTTTTAGTGCTTATGTTTTGTGGAGGAGCTTCTTTTTACCCCTCCGTTCTGTAAGTACCATTAGTAAAATAATATACAAATTCGGTTTGATGTCAAACTATCCGTTTTCTTGACAACAAATTTTAATCTCCTATGGTTAGTAAATTTATGGAACAGCCCGGTGCGCAAAAAAGGGTAATTTCAATTGTATTAAGCGGTTTTTTACTCATCGGGGTTATTGCAATTTTTTTGTTTTTAAACAGGTATTTGGGCCGATACTTCCGCAATCCTGAGGAGTTGCGTGTTCTGGTGAAAAACTGGGGGTTATGGGCGCCATTAGGGATTGTGGTCTTACAACTTATTCAGATTGTTTTTGCACCCCTGCCTGGTAATTTGATGGCGTTTGTCGGTGGTTATGTGCTTGGTTTCTGGCCCACGATTGTCTGGCTGATTATCGGGGTTTTAATTGGTGCCACAGTCGCCTTTTTTATTGCAAGGGTTTCGGGCCGGCGGCTGCTGAAGATGTTTGTGCCCGAAGATACACTGGCGCGGTTTGACTCCCTGGTTGTGCGCAAGGGCGTTTTCTACATTTTTTTATTAATCCTTGTGCCCAATCCGCTTGGCGACTGGGTTTACTATCTCGCGGGTTTGACCAAGATGCCGTTGTTTTTATTCCTTTCCCTTGTTTTAATTGCCCGGCTTCCGAGTAACATTCTGGAGTGCTGGGTTGGTGCCAGTGCGGTTAGGTTCGGTTTCAGGGAGTGGGCGATTTTGGTCGTGATTGCCCTGCTATTTACCGCAATTTATCTTACAAATCAGAAACGGATTGAGAAACTTCTCCAGCGGGTAGCCGAGAAAGGTGATAACAAAAGCGCATCAGGGGATTGAGTTTGTTAGGGGTTGAACTCGTTTCCAGTTTATCGCTTTTATCCGGACAGCGATAGAAGTTGACAGAAACCACCGCTGACGATGCTGAGCAATAAATAGAGAGGTGATAGCGTCAGAAGAATAAGCGGACGGGTTGATGATAAACCGGTGTTCCTTTTCATAAGTCTCAGAATTAAAAGGGGATAGGGTGGGGGAAACCGTTCAGCAAATGAATCGATAGGCGAATTGGGGAACGACTCCCTGAGCGGTTCCCAGAGTGGTATACCGAACCCTTATTAGGGTTATGTCAGGATATAAAGCCCAATTCAAATAAGTGATGGTTTTTAATAATGTTAGCATCACAAAGCCCTTGTAAGTTTCGGGGGCCGATATTTATTTTGGTTGAGTCAGGCTTATCAGAGTAAATGTTAACTTTGTTTGCGAACGAACTGTTGGGGCTGGGCTATATTCTATTTTCCAGTAATCTCATCCTGTTGACAGTTGATGATAACTATTTATGCTACATAGGAAGATGTTGCAGAAGGTGCTGGTTGCGAATCGGGGCGAGATTGCCCTGCGGATTGTGCGGGGTTGTGCCGACCTCGGGATAAAGAGTGTGGTTGTTTATTCGGAGGCAGACCGGGAGGCGTTGCCGGTTCGGATTGCCGACGAGAAGATGTGTATCGGTCCGGCAGCGGCAAGCGGTTCTTATCTTAATTTCTCCCGGGTGTTATCGGTTGCCCTGGTTAAAGGTTGCGATGCGGTTCATCCCGGTTACGGTTTTCTTTCCGAAAACGCCGACTTTGCTGAGGCGGTTATTGCTTCCGGTTTGATTTTTGTGGGACCAAAACCGGAGACAATCCGGCTCCTGGGCGATAAAGTGATGGCGCGGCAGCGAATGAAGGCGGCAGGGGTACCGGTTGTGCCGGGTTCGGATGGCGCACTGGCGGATTTCCGTTCCGCGGTTAAACTGGCAAAGGAGATTGGTTTCCCGGTTTTGCTCAAGGCAGCGGCGGGCGGTGGTGGTAAAGGGATGCGGGTCATCAACGATGAAAGTGAGATGGAAGCGGGTTGGAATTTGTGCCAGGGTGAGGCGCGGACCTCTTTTGGCGATGACCGGCTGTATCTGGAAAAGTACATCACAAACGCCCGGCATATTGAAGTGCAGATTCTTGCCGATAACAAGGGGAACTTTGTGAGTCTGGGAGAACGGGACTGCTCAGCACAGCGCCGCCATCAGAAGTTGCTTGAAGAGAGTCCGGCGCCGGGGATTACGGCCGAGTTGAGGCAGAAGTTGGGTGACTGGGCAAAGCAGGCAGCACAGGCGGCGGGTTATGTGAGTGCGGGAACGGTTGAGTTCATCTGTGATGAGTCCGGAAACTGCTACTTTATGGAGATGAACGCCCGGCTTCAAGTTGAGCATCCGGTAACAGAGATGGTTACCGGGGTTGATATCGTTGGTGAGCAGTTGAAAATCGCCGGGGGTGAGAGGTTGCATATTAAAGAACAGCCTGATTGGCCAAGGGGCCATGCGATTGAATGCCGGATTTATGCCGAGGACCCGGATGACGATTTCAAACCTTCACCGGGACTGGTTACCGACCTTGTTTTCCCTGGAGGTCCGGGCGTTAGAGTTGACAGTTATATCTATCCGGGTTATCGGGTGCCACCGTTTTACGACCCGCTCGTTGCCAAAATAGTTGTTTGGGGGCGGGACCGGGAGGAAGCGGTGCGAAGAATGGAGCGGGCGCTGGCAGAGACAACTGTCGGCGGAATTGCAACGACGATTGAGTTTCACCGGCGGTTGCTGTCAAGTCCGCGATTCCGCAAGGGTAATTTGACAACAACATTGCTGGACGATGTTTGGTGAGGAAGATGCCCAAGACCACCGCCGGCTAATGTCGTAAGATGGGGAAGGTTAATTACATCCGCCGGTATGAGCTGTGCGTCCGTGAAGATGGTTCTTGACCACAATTGGGCGTTTTCTATAATTGAGGGTAATGTCTGAAGAGAATCAAACCAACTTTCCACCCCGCTATGACCCGAAACCGGTTGAGGAAAAGTGGTACCGGTTCTGGGAGGAGAACGGGTTTTTTACCGCAAATCCGGAATCACCGAAGCCCAAGTTTTCGATTGTAATTCCCCCACCCAATGTTACCGGCTCTTTGCATATGGGGCACGCCCTGGACAATACTCTGCCTGATATTCTGATTCGGCGGAAAAAGATGCAGGGGTTTGAAACGCTCTGGCTACCGGGAACCGACCATGCCGGCATCGGCACGCAGGTCAAGGTTGAGCAGATGCTGGCGAAGGAGGGCAAGACCCGATTTGACCTCGGACGGGAGGAGTTTCTGCGTCGTGCCTGGGAGTGGAAGGAGAAATACGGTAATGAGATTGTTAAACAGTTGCGGCGCCTGGGATGTTGTCTTGATTGGAGCCGGTTTCGCTTCACCCTTGATGAGGTCTGTGCCCGGGCGGTGCGCGAGGCTTTTGTTCGCTATTATGAGAAGGGGTTAATCTACCGCGGTCTGCGGATTGTTAACTGGTGCCCGCGCTGCCGGACCGCACTCTCGGATTTAGAGGTGAAGTATCAGGAGGAAAAGAGCCAGTTGTGGTATATCCGTTATCCGTATGCCGATGGCACGGGCGGTGTGACCGTCGCGACAACCCGACCGGAGACGATGCTCGGTGATACTGCGGTGGCGGTCAATCCCGAAGACAAGCGTTATCAGGCGGTGGTGGGTAAGATGCTGCGCCTTCCCTTGACAGAACGACTGATTCCCATCGTGGCGGATGAAGCGGTAGAGATGGATTTTGGGACCGGGGCGGTCAAGGTAACACCAGCCCATGACCCGGTTGACTTTGAAATTGGGGAACGGCACAGGCTGGCCCGGCTCAAAGTGATTGACGATGATGGCAAGATGACAGCGCTCGTGCCGGCGCAGTATCAGGGGATGACGCGGGAAGAGTGTCGTCGGGCAGTGGTGGAAGACCTTAAAGAGCAGGGGCTGCTGGAGAAGATTGAGGATTACGAGCATTCGGTTGGGACCTGTGACCGGTGTGGTACCGCGATTGAACCGCTGGCGAGTGAGCAGTGGTTTGTGAAAATGAAGCCGCTTGCTGAGCCGGCAATCAGGGTTGTTGAGGAAGGCAAGGTCCGTTTTTACCCGGAACGGTGGAACAAGGTCTATCTTGACTGGATGCGTAATGTTAAGGACTGGTGTATTTCCCGGCAGTTGTGGTGGGGGCATCGGATTCCGGTCTGGTACTGTGATTGCGGGAAGGTTATCGTTGCCCGTGAGGACCCAATTGAATGCCCGGACTGTCACAGTAAGAGTTTGCGCCAGGATGAGGATGTCCTTGACACCTGGTTTTCTTCTGCCCTCTGGCCCTTTGCCACGATGGGCTGGCCCGAAGAGACGATTGATTATCGGACATTCTTTCCAACGGACTTTTTGACCACCGACCCGGACATCATCTTTCGCTGGGAGGCGCGGATGATTTTCTCCAGTCTGGAGTTTACCGGTCGAATTCCATTTGTTGATGTTTACATTCACTCAACCGTTTTAGACAAAACCGGCGCCCGAATGAGCCGTTCCAAAGGAGTGGGTGTTGACCCGCTGGAGATTATTGAGCA
This sequence comes from uncultured bacterium, assembly GCA_964626075.1. Lineage (GTDB taxonomy): Bacteria > Hydrothermota > Tepidihabitantia > Tepidihabitantales > Tepidihabitantaceae > Tepidihabitans. The sequence goes on along the minus strand of CAZVDD010000001.1, from coordinate 190,765 downwards.
TTATGGGACCGATGCCTGTCGGTTTACCATCGCCTATCTGGAAAGTCAGTCCCAAAGTTATCGGTTGTGGAACGAGCGGTTTGAACTGGGCAGGAATTTTGCCAATAAGGTATGGAACGCATGCCGGTTAGTGGCACCGCATATCACCGGCATCAACAGCGTGTTTTTAGACCCGAACGAATTGACAGCACTGGACAACTGGGTGGTGATGCGGTTCAACGAGACCCTGGAGCGGGTGGATAAGGGCATAGACAGTTACACATTTTCTACCGTTGCGCAAGCGCTTTACGACTTTTTCTGGCACGACCTGTGTGATTGGTATCTGGAGTTTGCCAAACACCGTTTGAAAGTTAAGGACAACACGGTTAAAGCGGTGCTATATCATCTCTTTCGGGGTTCGTTGCAACTGCTGCATCCGATTATGCCCTTCATTACCGAGGAGTTGTGGCACAGATTGGGGATGGGCGGCAGGTCAATTCTTGAATCTTTTTGGCCCAAACCCCTACCGGCAAAATCGGACACGCTCCGGTTGGTGGAACGGATGCGAGAGGTTATCGGTGGTATCCGGCAGGTGCGGGCCGAGATGCGCGTGCCGGCAAAGAGCACAGTAGAGTGCATTGTGAATACCGGCGACGAAGAACTGGCGAACTTCCTTAAAGAACAGGAGTTGTTAATCTGTGAACTGGCAAAGGTGAGCACGGTAAAGTTCGGTTCGACGCGTCCCCGCGGCTCGGCGGTGATTGTGTTTTCCGATTGCGAGATTTATGTGCCGCTTTTTGGTGTGGTTGATGTTGATAAGGAACTGGAACGGTTAAGGCGGGAGGTTGGGGAACTCGATAGGTTAATCGCTGAGATTGACCGGCGGCTTGGTAATCCCGATTTCCTGGAACGGGCAAAAAATGAGGTTATTGAGCGGGAGCAGGCGCGGCGGGAGGAGTTTGCGGCGCGGCGGGAGCGGCTGAAGAGGATTCTGGAGGTTCATTGAGATGAGGGGGTTATTATCCAGTTTGGGGTGGATTGCTTTTTTAGCACTGGCGTTTCTGGTTTTACTTTTTTACAATGTGAGTTATCTGCCCCAGCAGGGGCGAGTCGCACGGTTGCAGCAGGAAATTAATATGTGGACGCAACAGGTAACAGAACTTACCGACAGTCTCCAGCGCCTGACCAGCGTTTCAGATACAATTTTCAAGCGAACCTTCCGCTTTGATGAGCTGTTTCTCAGTGCGGAAAGTTTGGTTTTGTCTGCCCAGGGTAAGTTGCTGTTACGGGATGTCGCACCGCAGTTGAAGGCGCTGAATGTTAATTTTGAGGTTATTGGTCACACCGATGGTGCAAAGCCACCTATTGGTTCCCCTTATCGCACGGGCTGGGAATATTCCGCCGCCGCTGCCGCCGCGGTCGCCAACGAACTTAAAACCCTTGGGATTGGCGCCGAGCGACTTTTGGTTTGTGGTGCGGCCGATACCAAACCGCTGGTGAAAAAGGGTTCAGCAGATGCGAGGTTGTTGAATCGTCGGGTGGAGATTGCGGTCCGAAGCCGATGACCGCGACAATCGCCTTAATCCTACTTGTAACAACACCCGACTCGGTTTTGTCTCTGAGTCGGGATTCACTTACAAGTCAAAAGGTTCTGAACAAGTCGCCCGGTCGAGCGGTAGTTTACTCCTTACTGTTACCGGGCGGAGGGCAGATTTACACCCGAAATTACTGGAAGGCAGCGGTAATCGCTCCGGCGGAGATGGTACTCGGTTATCTTTCCTATTCAGAACATATGAAGGCAAGAGATGGTTGGGCGCGGCAGGATACAGTAGCCTATCTTCAGCACCGGGACCGCAGGAACAATTTCTTATGGTGGACCGGTGCGGTGGTCGCATTCTCAATGGCGGATGCCTATGTTTCGGCGCAGATGTTTGGGTTTGACGAGGAGATGCGGTTGAGTCTGGGCTTGAGCCGTGTCGGTATCGAACTGGCAATTCGATAATGGGTAGGTTTTTAGCCGCGGTAGGAAGATTTGACCCCGGTTGGCTGGTATCCACGCCGTTAAGTAGTTCCGATTTGACAGGAGGCGCCGATTTTCCGGTAACCGCCTGGGGGCTTGCCTATTGCCTTGGTAATCGCTTGGAGTCGATTCGTGTTCCCAGGGTTTTGGAAATGCCAAATGAGTTTGCTCGGCTGGCGGAAATCAAGACCGATATGGCGTTGTTTTATCTCCATGAGCAGTCTGAACTTGCCAGTCCGCGACTGGTTCAACCTTTTGTGCGCCGGGAAGCAGGTTTAAACTGGGCATTCTGCCATATGGGTACGATAAGACAGCCCGAGCGCCTGATTCGCCCGACGCGCGCTCCCGACAGTTCGGACAAGAGTGAACTCTTTTTTATGCATCTCATCGACCATTTTGTTCCGGGCGACCCGATCGAATCAATCCAGTCGCTATTATCACAGCTAACTGATGAACCAGAACTTTCTTTTGTTATGATGTCTCCGGAAATGATGGTTGTTACACACTGGGTAAAAGATGCCGCACAGGACAGTTTCAAGTTGTGGCTGGGTAAAAGCGAACTGTTACGGATATTTACCTCTTTTCCGCCGTTTGAAATTACGGGTGTCGACTGGAGTGAGTTGGCAAACCATTCAGTTACGGTTATCTTTCGGGAGCGGCGGTCGGTTAGTTAGTAATGAAAAAGAGAAAACCCTCAGGCTGCCGGGGGAGGTTTCTGCCTGAGGGTTTCTCTCCACCCCCTGCCTAACTGCGCCCCTCAATTGTCCCGTTTGTAAATATACACTTTTTGTGCCGCCGTCTTTTGGTCATGGGCTGAATGTTTACTACTTTGAAATACGATGGTTAAAGGATTAACGCTTAAAACGTGGTTTTACAAGGCGAGTGCGACAGGATAGTAAGGTTGATAAGTGCAAAGTTTAATTTATTGGAAATTAGCGAAGTTGTGTTACTGGTGCCGGCGGGTCTTGGTTCCGAACTCGACCAGCTCTCGGAACCCTTTGGGGTCAAACGCTGAAGAGATGGCGGTTTCGTAGGTAACCTTGCCCGCCCGGTAAAGTTCAGCCAGATAGGCGTCAAAAGAGATACTACCTTCGGCGCTGCTGGTTTGAATGGCTGAAGGCAGGTGCTCGATTTTCCGTTCCCGGATAAGGTTGCGGACCGCGGGTGTTGCCATCATCACCTCGTAACAACCGATTCGACCTTTGCCCTCGGCACGGAGTAAGAGGCGCTGGGAGAATATGGCGAGGAGGGAGATGGAGAACTGGATACGAATCTGGTCCCGGATTTCCGGCGGGAAGATGTCGATAAACCGGGTAACAGTTTCCGGGGCGTTGGTGGTGTGGAGGGTGCCAATGACAAGGTGGCCCGATTCAGCAGCCCAGATTGTTGCCTCGGCGGTGGCGAGGTCACGAATTTCGGCAACCAGAATAACATTGGGGTTGGAACGTAATCCCTTCATAATCGCTTCCCGGAAACTGGAAACATCAACTCCCACCTCGCGCTGGGTGATAATACCCTTTTTGTGGTCGTGAACGAATTCAATTGGGTCTTCAATTGTCAAAACATGGCGCGGGCTTTCAAGGATGTAATCAACAAAGGTCGCCTGGGTAGTTGTTTTTCCCATGCCGGTAGGACCGGTTACGAGAATTAAACCGTGAGGACGGTCAAGGAGCGACTTGATGCGCGGTATGAGATGGGTGGGTACAAAAAGTTCTTCGAATGAGAGTATGCGCCGCGGGATGAGACGAAGGGCGAGCCCGAAATACCCCTTCTGTTTATAGACCGCAACCCGGAACCGAGCCATATTCTTAAAGTTAAGGGCAAAGTCTCCGCCGCCACCATTGTCAATCTGGGCGCGCAGATGACGCAGGTCTTTGGTGGCGATGTTTTTGAAACTTTCGGTTTTCTCCGGGGTCAGGACCGGGTAACCTTCAATTGACTGCAGAAATCCGTCGATACGAAATGTCGGCGGCCGCCCCACCGTGAGATGGAGGTCGGATGCGTTCCGGCGAATGCACTCCGCAAGGAGTGTCTCAAAGAATTCTTCGTCCGACATCGCTAGTGGTATTATACCCCCCTGAACCCAGCTGTCAAGCAGATATCGCAATCATATTTTGGGGGCGATTTTAGCCGAACGGGCATCAATTCTGACCTGATTTAAGTTGGAAAGTGATGTTAATTTGTTCTTGACAGGCCAGGGCGATGGTTCTATATTAAAATGGGATTGCGGCCATAGCTCAGGGGTAGAGCCCCGGCTTCCCAAGCCGGTTACACGGGTTCGATTCCCGTTGGCCGCTTTGTTTGTTCAAACAGGGTTAAGCGTAACGGCAGGGTAGAAAGTGAGGTGAGAAAAAATGGTGCGTATTATTGTTTTGATTTTAACCCTCCTGATTATTGGGTGTGGCAGTAAGGACCCACTTGCTAATATAAAAAAGGGATATCCTGGGGCGAGCGAATATCTTGTGTGGAAGAATTATCTTTTGATTCGTTATCCATTTGATAGTACGGCAGGGGCACAACGGGCTGTGATATTACAGAAGGTTGGCAACAACTGGACTCATCTGGCGCGGAGCGAACAGGGTTTCAACAGCCTGCGTGAGGTCGTTACCTATATACCGGAAATCGACGAATCCGGAGTGGCAACATTTAAGTTGAGGTAGAACTATGCCCTGGTATGGTTTTATTCACCCGCTAATGGCGCTGGGGACTTTTGTATACGGGCTTTTTATCGGACAGGTTAGTATGACAAAACTTGATGACTGGGATTTTCCTCTCCGTCGGGTGAAAAAGCGGACCCTGATTTATTTTGTTTTCACGGCAATCACCGGGATATTCGGGTTGATGGTCAACACGATTTTCCGAAGTCAAGGTCGGGGCGTGGTAATTTTTGCCCATATGCCTCTGGGTATTGCGAACGTGTTAGCGGCTTTTTTCGCCTTAATTGTTACGATGGGTAAGAGAAAGCCCGGAGAACTGCCCCCGAGTATGAGGTGGCATCCGATACTGGTGGTGATAAGTCTGGCACTTGTTTTGACAATGGGTTTCACCGCACTGTTAAAAGTTTTGAAACTCTAACATTTTTGAATCCAATCCGAAACCAGGAAAAAATCGCCTCGATTTTCTGGAATTTAAAAAAGGCGTATTCAGGGTTAGATGCGCCGGTTAAAAGGATGCCGGATAAGAGTCCCTGGTGGGTACTTATCGGTGCGGTTCTTTCTACCCGGACTCGGGATAATGTAACTTTAGAAGCGGTGGAGCGGTTGCGCGTGCAGGCGCCGGATGCTCATACGCTTGCCCGATTGAGTCCGGCTGAGGTAGCCAGGGTAATCTATCCAGTGGGATTTTACCGAACGAAGGCAAAGAAACTGGTGACATTGGCGCAGAAGATTGAAGATGAACACCAGGGTCAAGTCCCCGATTCTATTGAGGAGCTGGTAAAGCTGCCCGGTGTCGGTCGCAAGGTGGCGAATATCGTACTGGCTCAGGGGTTTGGAGTTCCAGCGATAGCGGTTGATACCCATGTGCACCGCATTGCAAACCGACTTGGACTGGTTCGAACAAAAAAGCCAAAGGAGACCGAGGAGCGGCTGTGTGCAATAGTGCCGGTCAGGTTCTGGCGCGAATGGAACCGGTTGTTTGTCGCGCTGGGACAAACGGTCTGTTTGCCGCATAAGCCACTTTGCCCGCAATGTCCGCTAAATTCTATCTGTCTTAAGCGGAAAACCAGAGCCAGGAAAAGACGACGCGATAGGCGGGCCGGTAATTTTTTACATAAGTTACCGAGTGCCGAGGCGGATGCTGGGGTTGGCCAATAATCGTTTGGAACCGCTTTGTCTCTTGGGGTAGGGCGCTCCGGCACCACTTTAAAGCGGTATGGAGTCGGGAAGTTAGCAGTTCAGGTTGTGGTGTAAAATTTTGGGCGGTATAAACCAGCGCCTGGAAAAGTCTTTCGGTTTTGGTTGCTGAGCCGACAATTGAGGCAAGGTTGACCCGTACGAGCAGTCCATCAGGGTCGATTGGTTCCACTTCAGCGCCGATTTTTGCCCGTAACGCAAGAGCGATTTCGCGGTTCAGGTTCTCTTGTTCTTTCGCCCTGTCGACTAAAAGGTGGCCCGGGCCAAAAACACCCTGAAAGATGAGTTTATAGATATCTTCGGCTTTAAGTAATGGGTAGTGGTTGAGATGCCAGTTGAGGATATCTATCAGGTGCATTAAGATGCCGGCAGGTCAAACGAACTTTTTTCAACTCTGTTCGGGAAGATAAGTTCGATGATTTCAATTAGAATCCCAAACAGGGCACCAAATAGCGCACCGATAGTAAATTGGTAGGTAAGCAGGTTACGGTGAAACTCCTGACCGGTGTGAAACCGAAAAAGCAGGACAACGGTTAGATGAGCCAAACCCACGATGAGTGCCATAACGAGAAATTTGCCGAGCCGGATGCGGTGAAGGAATTTGAACAGGTAGCCGGCGATGATGAACGATAATCCTACCGGTACTGCCCAGAGCGCGGCACGAATCGCCGCTACGGTGCGTAATGGTGGTGTCAGGGCGAGTTGAACGAAAAATAGTAATACGACCATCATCAGCGCGTAACTAAGACCCCGTAGTTGGACCGCGGCGTAAATTAAACCACCTGCCAAGCCCAGGATGATTAATGGAAGCATCGGGAAATTGGTAATCCGTTGGGCGGCAAGAAACATCCGACAAAGCCCACTTGCACCGAGTCCGGCAATAATATAGGCAACGGTCCAGAGCGTTTCCCGGGTTGCTTTTGTCATAAACTATCATCGGGTATTAAGCGCTAATGTCAAGAATACCGCTGTTGACAAACAGATGGGATTGGTCATTATATTCAAGTATGAACACCATTATTTTGATTGTCAGCCTTTTTTTATCCGCTTCACGTGGAGCGGAAACCGGGGTAATTGATGCGGAACTGGTTTCGGCAAAGAACGAGTTTGGGTTCAAGGTTCTTTCAACACTTGTCAGTTCAGCGCCGCAGGAAAATGTGTTTATCTCTCCTTACAGTATTGCCACTGCTTTGACAATGACCTATAATGGTGCTGCCGGTTCCACCCGTACTGCAATGGGGGCAACGCTTGGTGTTGGTAATTTAGAAATTCAGCGGCTCAACACCGGAGAAAAATTTCTTGCCGCAAGATTGAAGAGTAGTAAACCAGATCTGGAACTGTTGATTGCCAACTCGCTCTGGGCGAGGAAAGAGGTGGCGTTTAATCCCGCTTTTTTGAACACTAACAAGGAGTTTTATCAGGCGGAGGTGGCGACGCTTGATTTCAAAAGCCCGGATGCAGCGAAAAAGATTAACACATGGGTAAAGGATAAAACAAAAGGGAAAATCGACAAGGTCGTTGACCGGATTAAACCTGAGGCGGTGCTCTTTTTAATCAATGCGGTTTTCTTTAAGGGCAGATGGCAGGAGAAGTTCGACCCCGGGAACACTCAGGATGATAAATTTTATCCCGATGATGCGCAACCGGTGCCGGTGAAGATGATGACGCGTTCGGGTAAATTCCGCTATCTGGAAACCGCGGAGCTTCAGGCGGTGGAGTTGCCTTACGACGAGGGCAAGGTTAGTATGCTGATATTTTTACCTGCCCGCGGTAAACTGGACAGTTTGATTTTCTATCTGTCATCTTCTACCTGGCAGGAGTGGAGGGGCAGATTTCGGTCGCGGGAGGGAACGGTTTGGTTACCCCGCTTCAAGATGGAGTATGAGAAGAGTTTAAAAGAGGTTTTAACAGAATTGGGAATGGGAGTGGCGTTTGACTTGAATCAGGCCGATTTTTCTTTAATGGGTAAAGGCGGTCCGGGTTTTGCCATCGGTGATGTGAAGCATAAGAGTTTTGTTGAAGTCAATGAAGAGGGCACGGAGGCGGCTGCGGTGACATCGGTGGAAATGGTTCTTGCGTCGGTACCCCCTCAACCTCGTTTTGAGATGGTTATCAATCGACCTTTTCTCTTCGCAATCCAGGATAATGAAACCGGCACAATTTTATTTCTCGGTGCAATACGAAACCCTTCAGCGCATAATTAAAGGTACATCTCGGGACGGCGGTCTAAAATAATATCGTTACGGGCAGTGATATTTTTGTTGAGAGCCTGATTGGGGTTTATTTCGACTATTTTTAAAGCCTCCTTATCGGCACTGGCACGGTATAACAGGGTGCCATCGGGTGCGACAATCTGACTTTGACCCGTAAATTGCATCTTTTTGTCGCCGAGTTGTTCTACACCGATTCGGTTGGCAAGGAGCCAGAACATCCGATTTTCTTGAGCACGGGTCACGGTCATTGTCTGGGCGTAGTTGAGGATAAGATTTGCCGGGTGACAAATAATCTGGGCACGGCGCAGGGCAAGGGTACGGGCGCTTTCCGGAAAGAAGTAGTCAAAACAGACCAGCATACCGATTCGTGCACTCCCAAGATTGAACACCGGGAAAGGAAGGTCACCGGGGTCAAAGAGGTCTTTCTCATCCGCAAAGAGGTGAACCTTACGATATATGTGGACATTGCCGCTCTCGGTAACAAGCAGTGCTGAGTTGTAGATTTTGCTACCCACTGCTTCAGCAATTCCCAGGACGATGTTGATGCTGTGTTGCAAACAGAAATTGATAATTTTGTTACAGGAAGGGCCATTCGGAACTGGTTCGGCAAACCGGGCGAGCTGCTCGCGGCTGGAAAAGAGATAGCCAGTTAGACAAAGTTCTGGCAGGACAATGAGGTCTGCCTTGATGCGGCTGAGACGGTGGAAAATTCGCGCCAAATTCGTTTCGACTGACAAATGCTCAGGGGAAAATTGATAGACTCCAACGCGCATCAGCTTATTTAGTGCTACAATAAGAGAGTAACTTTTTCCTTTGCTCTGTCAAGAAAACCTCGCCTTGGTAGGAGTTTTATACAACGACCCAATCAATTTATAACTGTTAATATTACAGAAAGATAGGCAACTGTCGCAGTGAATAAAGGGTTGTCGCACATTTGACTGGTATTACTATTTTTGCTATAATTCACATAATGACGCAGCGGGGAAGTGGTGAAAATTTACAATTTTCTCAACCCGTTGGTGACCGGTATTACATTGAAGAAATCCTTGGTGGAGGGGAAACTACTGAGGTTTATCGGGTTCGCGACATAGTTACGGGCCGGTACCTCGCGCTGAAAACGGTACGCAGCGGGTGTCCTGAAGAAGAAAATGTAAGATTAAGTCGGGAATTTTTTTACCTTTCCCAGATTTCTCATCCCGGTGTTGTTGCGGTGCACGACTATGGCAGAATTACGGATGGTCGAGCCTATTTCACAATGGAGTATATCCCCGGGGTGCCGATAACCCGCTATTTTGGCGCTGGTTACGACCCGCGCTTAAACGATGTCATCGTGCAGATTCTTTTGGCACTGGATGCAATCCATGCCCAGGGAATGATACACTGTGATTTAAAACCAGAGCATATTCTGGTTGTTGAGGATGAGGGGAAAGTTAGCGTCAAACTGATCGATTTTGGGTTTGCCGAGGATTTTTGTATCGTAAGTGCGAAGGATGGAAAAGGCACACCCGGTTATGTAGCACCCGAGATACTAAAAGGGGTTGATTCAGATGTGCGGGCTGACCTTTACGCATTGGGGATGGTTATTTACGAGACATTAACGGGTATTGGTCCAGGAAGAGGGGCAGACCTTCTTGATTGGCTGAGAAAACAGCAAGATGGTGATTTTGCGCCCCCTTGTTCCTTCAATTCTGATATCCCGGATAAACTGGACCGACTGGTGATGAAACTAATTAGCCCGCGTCCGGAGCAGCGACCGGCATCGGCACAAGCGGTCATTGAGGAGTTGATTGGCGAGAACTTATCTAATGTTGCATTACCGGCGTTACGACGGGACATAATGGCTTCCGGGTTTGTTGCCCGGGATGAGATTCTGCAACAGTTAAAAGAGGTATTGCGATTTGTTGCTGATGGTCAGTCGGGTGTGGTTTGTATTTCTGGTGACCGGGGTGTAGGTAAAAGTCGGCTGCTTGCTGAGTTCAAATTTTATGCAGAAATGGAAGGAGCATCGGTATTCTCTTTCGAGCCCGTGTCGCTGAACGCCCGTTCTCAGTCGCTTATCGAGGCACTGGTTGGGCTCTTGCGTAGCTACGGCCATACCGGAGCACCATTAATCTCGGTGGATGCGGGCCGGGAGAGTAACTATCGATTGTTTGAGTGGGTAACTCAACGATTGAAACTGGTGGCAAACTCCCATCGGATAAAACACAGCCTGGTAATTATTGTGGATGATTTTGAACTTTTTGACCCGACAAGTCTGGATTTTCTCCGTTACCTGGCGTTGGGGGTTGATACGGAAAGGGTGATGCTCGTGGTGACCGGGCTGAAAGAAAAACGGTTTCTGGATACGATTGATGGGATTAAGCACCGTGCTAATTTTCACCACATCGTTATTTTACCTTTTAACCGGGATGAGGTTAAAGAATTGGTGCATTCCACATTAGGAAAGGTGCAGGATGTTGAACCTTTGATAGACTGGCTGTTTGAATTTACCGGTGGTAACCCGCTCTGGGTGGTGGAAACAATTTATGAGTTGATTGAGGATAAAGTTTTGGTTAGAGAAATATCGGGACGGAATCTGGCTAAAGATCGGTTGGCGGCTTTCCGCCCACCATCATCAATTAGTGATACAATCCGCCAGCGCGTTGACTCGTTAACCCCGGAGGAAAAACTGGTCCTGGAGATTGCGGCAGCGGCTGCTGGGCCTTTTACCCTTGAGTTGGTACGGGCGGCGCTTAACCTGGAAGAAAAGGTTCTTTTTAAGGCAATTAGCAGGCTCAAGGCGCTCGGTTTTCTAAGGGCATTTCGTGCCGTTGCCCCTGAAGAAAAGATTTGTTTCTCATCGGGCTGGGTACTTTCCAGTAAAATCCTTGAGAGTGTCATCGTAGAGCAGCTGACAGTTGAAAAACGACGAGAGAACCATCGTAAAGTGGCGCTGGCGCTGGAATTGCTTTATCCAGAACAAGTGCCGGAGATGATTTTTGACCTGGCACATCACTGGACTCTTGCTGGAGTTAAGGACCGTGCTTACGACTATTCGCTGCGCGCCGGTATGAGGGCAAGAGAGTGGTTGCTTTTTGAGCAAGCGCTTGTTTTTTATGAAAACGCCCTGAACCTTTCACCTGGGTTGATAACGGCGCGAGAGCGGATTAGTTTATTAGAGAAAGTAGGCGAACTAAGGGAGTTGACCGGCAGATTTGCTGAAGCGATTGACATTTATCGTCAGGGTATGGGGTTGGTGGTGGCGGACCCGGAACTTGCCCGGGATAAAAAGCCGCTTGCCAGATTCCTGCGCCGGCTCGGGCTCGTTTATCAAAAACAGGGGCTGGTAGCGGATGCGATAAACCTTTTGAATCAAGCGCTTCATTTATTATCGGAAGACAGTTTGGAACGGGCACGGCTTCTTGCCGACTTGGGTTGGTCCTATTGCGGGGCAGGAGATTTTAGTCATGCGGAGGAGGTTTTGACCACTGCTCTGCAACTGGCAGAAAAATTGAAGTCAACTGTTACCGTTGAAGCCAATCGGCTGGTGGGATTGATACTTTACTACTTTGCGGTTCTCGCCTGGGCAAAATACGATTTTGTGCTGGCATTGCAGCTGGCAGAGCGGGCGCTGGATGTTTTCGAGCGTTTAGAAGAAGAGATAATGAAGGCGACAGTGAGTCAGTTTATTGCAACGCTTTACATTCGTCGAGGGGAAGCGGAAAAGGCAAAAGAGTTTTATCAACGAGCGGTTAACAGTCAACGCCGAGCCGGCGCGGTCTACTATCTTCTGACATCGTTACAGGGTTTGGGTTTGCTTTCTCTTGATGAGGGCGAGTGGGACCAGGCAGAGCAGTATTTCAAAGAGGCGTTGAAAATCGCAGAGCAAGTAGGTAATCTATCCGATCAGGTTAGTCTCTATACGATGCTGGGTGGAGTATATGATGTCAAGGGTCTATGGCTTTTAGCCCACGATTTTTATGGACGAGCCCGGACAATTACTGAACAAGATGATGGTAAGATTGACTGTCGTACGCGATTTGCGCTTCTGTGCAATATCGCTTTGCTACGGGCTAAACAGGGGGAACTTGAAGCCGCAGAAGAGTATATCGCCCAGGCAGCAAAGACAATTGAAGGGGTTGACGATTCGTACTTACAATTTAATCTGTTGGTGAATCAGGCTGAAGTGGCTTTACGAGCAGAGCGGTTGGAACGGGCAAAAGGATCACTTGTCAGAGCATTCTGGATTGTAGCCCGGGAACCGGACTGGCGCAAACTGGCAAAACTGTACATTCTTTCAAGCCGACTCCGTCTCGCTGCCGGTGACTTTTATCGGGCGCACTATGCGGCAAACAGGACGCTAACCTTGCTTCGGGACTATCCATCTTCACTGGAGTATGCTATCGCTCTCCGGTGTTCGGGATTGGCAAAGTGCAGACTTGACCAGATGGAAAAGGGGCAGGCGGAGTTGAAGCGCAGTATTGAAATCCTTCGGCAGTTAGGTGTTAAGTATGAACTGGCGCTTTCTCTGAGTGCGCCGGCTAAGAGTTTGACCGGCGAAAGCCGCGTCTCGGGTTTGAAGGTACCGATTACCAGTCGGCAGGTTTCCCGAGAGGAGTTCAACGAGGTAAAGTTGAATTTGAAGGAGGCGATTGGGTATTTTCAGGAGTTGGGAGCGAAGCCGGAAGCACAGGAGTGCGAACAACTTCTGGATACTTTGGATCAGGCGTTTGGCGTTTTGCAATTGAAGGCGCAGGAGCGGAGTGAGTACCTGAAGGTCTTTTACCAGCTGAGTGAGCTTTTGAATCTGGGTTTGAGTCGCGAAGACTTCCTGGACCGGGTACTTGATTTAGTGCTCTCAGTTACCAAGGCAGAGCGGGGATTAATATTTTTTATCCATGGTAACCGGCTAATCCCAGTTGCAGCCCGGGATATCGACCATCGTACCCTTGAGGATGCAACCGTGGTTTCGCAATCGGTTTTACGCAAGGTCAAGCGTCGGGGTGAACCTTTAATCAGTGCCGATGCGCTTGCAGACCCGAGACTTAACAGTTTTAACAGCGTTCTATTAAACAAAATTCGCTCGCTTCTGTGTGTGCCGCTCATCGTAGAAGGTAAGGTGATTGGTACAATCTACCTCGACTCCCGGATTACATCCCATCTGTTTTTAGAAGAGGACCGAAGTTTGCTGCTGGCGGTGGCTAATCTCCTGGCAGCAACGATTGATCGCTCAACAACTTTCCGGGAGCTGCAGGAACAGATTTCAGATATTCGCGAAGGCATTTTAGTTGATGCGGCGACCGGTTTATTTCTTGGTAGGTCTAAAGCGATGCGACAGGTTTATCAGGTTATTGACCGGATTGCACCGACAGATTGCACGGTGTTATTGACCGGCGAGACCGGCACCGGCAAGGGGGTTCTGGCGCGGTTGATTCATCAACGGAGCGGCCGTAAAGACAACAAATTTGTTGCGGTGAACTGTGGAACTTTACCCGAGACTTTGTTTGAATCGGAACTGTTTGGTCATGCCCGGGGTAGTTTTACCGGTGCGGTCAAAGATAAGGTCGGTATCTTTGAAACCGCACATGGGGGAACAATTTTCCTCGACGAGATTACGAACACCACCCTGACAATCCAGGCAAAGCTTTTGCAGGTGCTGGAGGAAAAGGTGATTCGGCGGGTAGGCGAAACCGAACCCCGAATGGTTGATGTCCGTCTGATTTGTGCTACAAATAAAAACCTTGCCGAAGAGGTAAAAGCGGGTAGATTTCGAGAGGACCTTTACTATCGGATGAATGTTGTGGCGATAGATGTGCCGCCACTCCGGGAACGGCTTGGCGACATACCTCATCTTGCCGACTATTTTCTGCACAGTTATGCCACACAGTTGAATAAACCTATATTGGGGTTTGAAGATGATGTGATTGCCGCCTTTACCCAGTACCACTGGCCCGGTAATGTTCGGGAACTTCAGAATACGATTGAAAGGGCGGTGATAATGACCCAGAACCGCCGGATTTCGCTTGCCGATGTTGGGAAACCGTTCACCGATATGCAGATTTCCCCAGAATTTCCAGGGAATAAGAAACGGACAATTGACAAGGAGCAGGTGGTCAACGCATTAAAAGAAACAAACGGAAACATCACGCGCGCCGCGGAACGCCTTTCAACCCACAGGCGCCAACTTCAGAGGCTTATAAAACGATACAAGATAGACCTTAACAGCCTGCGGCAGGCGTAACCGTCTTACCCTATTTTTTAAGTTATTATTTTTTAAATAGTTGTAAGATTGAATTCAAAAGGTGCGACAATTTTGTTTTGTCATTGCTGTGAACAAAAGGTTGGGTGAAAATTATAAGTTACAATTCTACGATAGTTATAATAAATATATAAATGTGGCATTGTTATTGCAATTATAAAAGTTAGTTTGCATTAAATATGTGAGGTTCTTTATATAAAAAGGAGGAAGCAATGGACGGAATCGTTCCGATTCTCCCACCCCCGCGGCCTGCGCCACCGATGAAGTAGGTGTCCAGGTGCAGGTGTTAGATTGTCCTCAGCCCGCATTGCGGGCTGAGGATTTTATTTATCTGGATTCGTAAAACGTTTTTCCCCAGAAGGCGACCTTTTTTATTAAACCTTGTTTGACCAGTTCTTCAAGTACTGGCTTTATATCGCGGGTAGGAATTCCAAGGGAACGGCAGAGGTCTTCTTCGGTTACGGGTCTGTTCTCCACTACAGCAAGGACCGCTTTCTGGCTGTTGCCGTGGAATTTTCTTTGTCTTGTTTTTATCGGTGAGAAGGCGATTTCGGCTTCAGGTCCAAAGAGCAGTTTCACCTGGTTCAGGTCGTCCATTGTTAGGGGCAGGGCGTCTTTTTCTGCCGGCGGCCGCACAACAGTGTTCAGGTGGACCCGGTCCGGCTTTATTTCATAGGCGAGCCGGCGAAGTTTCATCAGATGTTCGGGAGAGTCGTTGACCCCTTTTACAAGCATAATTTCCAGCCACAACTTTCCTTTATAGTAACGACGAAATGTCTTGAGTCCCTGAACAATTTTTTCAACCTTTAAATCCGGATGAGACCGGTTAATGCGATGAAATGTTTTCTGGTCTGCGGCATCAAGGCTGGGAACAACCAAATCTGCCCGGTACAGGTCATGGCGGACCTTCGGGTCGAACAAAAGGGTTGAATTGGTGATCACCGCTACCGGGATTTTGAACTCGGCTTTGAGAAGGCGAATGAGTTTTCCAATGTCTTTGTTTAAGGTGGGTTCACCTTCACCGGAAAAGGTGAGATAGTCAATACGGTGTTCAGCAACTGCGGTGCGCACTTCCTTGAGAATTTCATCTATTGGGTAGAATGAGCGGCGTGCTAAGGTGAGGTTAGTAGTTCTGCCACACTGGCAGTAGATGCAGTTCAGGGTGCAGGTTTTCTTCGGGATAATGTTTAATCCCAGGGAAAGCCCGAGACGGCGGGAAGGTACCGGGCCATAAACATAATTTTTGATTATCATCGTTTGACAAGTTTATAGGTATTTTTTGTCCGGGGCAAGTGGGGTGCAGCACGGGTCGTAATATGAAGGAAGTAGATGCCGGGAGGCAAGGTATTGCCCTGGGTGTCGGTTCCGTCCCAAATACAGGCATACCAGCCGGCGGGCTGCTTTTCTTGCACAATTGTTTTAATCTTCCTGCCACTGACATCAAAAAGAGTTAAAGAGACATCGGAATTTTGCGCAATGGAGTAGAAAATGGTGGTGCGGTTCCGGCAGGGGTTTGGGAAAACGCGAAGCAGCTGCGCCGAATCCGGCGCAGGATGAGTGAGTGACTCAACGGTTGTAACCTGGATGTCATCAAGGTAAAAACCTTCGCCGGTTTTGCCATCACCGTCGGAAACAAAGAGAAATTTAATCTGAACCGATTCGCCGGCAGGATATGAGGAAATGTCGAAACTTTCTTTAAGCCAGGTTGAGGTCAAACCCATTTTTTCTTCACTCAGGGCACCACCAGTCCCGATGAAGTCAAGGGTGTCTTCCCGGTTAGGAGTAATTAATATGACATACAAACCATCAACACCGTAAATCGGCAATGAGAACCATCGGTAGAATGTCAAAACGGCAAATGGTGGCAAAGCAAAGCGGGGTGAGAGTAACCAGTACGAGGCACGGTCAGGATAAGCGCCTGTTTCATTACCTGCATAGCAGGCAAAAGATGGGCTGCGAAATCTCCGGGTTGAGAGTAACCAGGACCCGTTCTCGCCACCGGTTGTCCAAGCGCCGAAACCTGAATCAAAACCGGTATAGATGCCAAGGGTATTGGAGACGATTGTTAATGTCTCACTTGTAAGGTACCGATTTGCGGTGATGTTTACACCAAGTTGAAACCGACCGGTGCCCACAAACCGGGCCGGAGTTAAAGACCAGACAGTTTCCCCGGGCGCGATATCGGGAAAGATTAAACCGGGGGTGATGATTTGGGGCAACAGGCTTTCGGGTCGAGGCAGAAAAATGGTTCCGGATGGCTGGGTGGCAAATGCCAAACCCGAGTTGGTAAGTTTGAGAAATAGGTTAACGGTGTCCGGGTAGGAGATGGTTGTTAAGTAGCTGACAAGTCGCAGTACCGGTGTACCGATTTGCAGGGTGAGCGGCAGGGAAAGAACGAAACCGGTGGGTTCGGTAAATGTCAGAATGCAGGGAACAATTTGCCCGTTGTGGCTGAGGGTGCGGCAGTGGAGGCTGAATGAGGTTAAAACCGTTTCGCTTTGCGGTTGCCGGGCAGGAATAGAAACGGCTTTGTTTGTAAAGATAACAAGGGGTGAGGTTGTTGAAATTGAACAGCGGACCGGATTGGTTGGGAGAGTGCCGGTGTTGGCGATGGCCAGATGAAGGCGATAGGTTTGACCCGGTGAAAGAAGTTGGGTGGTTTCGGCGTCAGGAGTGATGAGCTGGTAACCGGTAACCGAAAGGGTAGGTTGACTAATTGTCGGAATGGAATCTTCAAGTGGGGAGTGATTGGATGCGGTGATGATAACGCGGACCGTTGAGGTGTCGGAGAGGGTAATTGGCAGACAAAGGGTGCCTGCGGTTGAAGTTTTGCCCCGGGCAAGGAGCGTGGCGTTCTGGATAACGGTGACCTGGGCACCGGCAATCGGTCCCGCAGAGTCTTGAACCGCAAGCCAGACAGAGTTTTCGCCCACGGTCAGGTGGGAAGGTTTGCTTACAGTCAGCGGAATCGGGGGGGCGGTGAAGACGAGCATTGCCGGGTCACCTAAAAGGTTAAGGCAGTACTGATGCCAGCGATAAACATTGGCTTCAAAACTGTAAGGTGCAAAGAAAAGTTTGGTGCGGGCAAGAATTTCACCGATACGAGGCTCGGCGTGGGCGAACAGCTCCTTAAAGAATCGGAAATCAAACCGGTCCGAGTAACCGAATCCCGGGTTACCAGGCGATCCCCAACCATATGAGGAGTTACCGATAAATGCTACCGCACCGCCCTGTGGATTGCGGATAAAATGTTCTGCGATAGCGTCAAGGTCAAAGGCGTTGGTCCAGCAACCGATTGAGTAGCCGATGCCGGCGCGGCTGGTGTTGATGAGCCCATCAACATCCTGGTTGCGCAGGGTGGCACCGCGGGCAAGGCTCAGGGCATTGAACCAGCCGTGACCGCAGTGGTTGAAGAAGCCAAAACCACTGTTGAGCAGGGCGCAGGCGGTATCAACGGTAACCGCCATTCGGGATTCGTACAGTTTGTGAATCGGTCCGTATCCAACAGGCAGTGTTTGAGCGGCGATGCGTTCTTTGGCAATGGCTTCGTCGGTATAAGGCTCATCCCAGAGGATTGCAGCGGAGAAAAGCGTGCGGGTTTGATAGTCGTTTGTCCTGCCCAACTCATAGGCGATTAGTTTGTCGACATAGGCGCGTGCCTGCTCCGGGGTGTTTGCCGGTACCCTGCCAACATAGATATCAGGATAAAGGTCAACGCTGTCGTCGGTTTCACCGAACACGCCGTCGCCATCCGCGTCCCAGTTGCCATCAAGGCAGGAGAAGTAAAAGTCACAGGGCAACGAGTCTTCTCGGGGATGAAGCCCGGCTGAGCATGCCATCGCAAACGCCTTGCGTACCGGGACAATGTCAACATCTCCGCCCAGCAAGAGATATTTTAAACCGGAGTCCTGGGCGCACTGTTGCAAATAGTTCCTTAGTTTTTCTGCCGGGTCCCGGCCCGGATAAACTGAGGTTATCCATTCAATCGTCCGACAGCCGGTGTTGAAGCCTGTTTGCTGACGCCAGCGGGCAAGAGGCGCAAAAACGGTGTCCATTGTTTGGGAGGCGACGATGAGGTACTCCAGTGGACCGGTTTCCGCCCATCCCGCAGTTGGTTGGAAGTTGTATTCAAAGGCGAGATTCACCTTTTTGATGAGCCGGACCCGATTTTGTTTGGGTAACAGTTGCAAAGGGAAGATAAGGAGCGAGGCAACTGGTTTACCCCGCATATGTCCCTGATTTGTAATAACGCAGACCGATTCCGGATAGTGGTTTGGGAAGTCGATAAGGGGCTGTTTCCGACTTATTTTTTGTGCTGGTAGAGAAAGAATGTTCGGGGGCGGGACATAAGCAAGATTAAAACTGCCAGGCAGGGTTTCGTATTCAACACTAACCGTTTTAATACTGGCGAGGCGGGTGTCAGGAGGCAGCAAAATGTTAATCGGCTTTGCGGGTAAGGCAGGGGTATTGGGTGGTGTCGCAATCTCAGCATCGGGCAGGTTGAACAAAACTCCGTTCTCGGTGATGGCCGATTGCAAATCAGCCCGGGAAAAAGTGAAGGTATGGACAGTGGTTTGTGCGGTTGTGTTAATGGTGAGGCAAAAAAGAAGAAGGAGAAGTTGAGCCACCATAACCGTTAATTTTCTGCTTGTTGTTTCAGATAGGTCTTGAGGTATTCCAAGCCCTCTTCTTTAGTTTTGATTTTGCCTTCAACCTGCAGGTCTTCAAGTTCCTGTAATATGACCTTAAACACCGGACCGGGCTTTAATCCGAGAGCAATCAGGTCGTCACCGGTGACGAGCCGCTTGATTTTCGCTCTGGCATCTTCGGCGCGCTTCTGGGCGATCATTCGGGTGATGGTTGCTTCAAGATGGCTTGTCCTGCCCGCGGTTGCCCAGCCATCGGCGTAACAGAGAAGCATCAAGCCAAACGCCTCTTCTCCCAGGTCGCGGAAAAAACGCCGGATTGCCCGTTCAGAGAGGTCGGGTGCGGTGGCAAGAAGGTGCAGGCGCATATGCTCCTTAACGAGGGTACGGACGATTTTGGTTTGAACGCGGGCAAAACGCAACCGCTCGTGACAGATTTTGACGGTAAGTTTTGCGCCCAGGCTATCGTGGCCATAAAAGTGCATCGCACCGGACTCGTTGACAAAGCGGGTGTGGGGTTTGGCGATGTCGTGGAGCAGTCCGCTCAGTTTCAGCAGGGCGGCATGAAAAGGCAGCGCGAAATATCGCTGCCACTCCGGCATAAAACGGGAGAAGAACCCGGGCTGAGAAATCAACTCTTCGATTTTTTCAACGGTGCGGAATGTGTGCAACTTCAACTCTTCATCTTGCAAGAGGGGCGAAAGTTCGGGCATAATCTCCTCGAGGCGGTGCAGTTCGTCAAGTTTTATCAGATAAGAAACCGAACGGTTGGCTTCAAGGATACGGAGGAGCTCCATTCCGATTCTCTCCGGCGCGGTGTTTTTTAATGTGATGTCCTGTGCCTGCTCATAAACTGAGGGGTGGACTGTGCAGTTGAGTTCCAGCGCCAGCCGCAGGGCGCGCAGCAAGCGCAGCGGGTCAAGGGCGAGGGATTGGTTCGATACGGGCCGAATCAATTTCTGCTCGAGGTCCGCTCTGCCGCCGAAAGGGTCAATAAGGGTATTCGCCCCAGGTAGTTCACAGGCGATAGCGTTCAGGGCGAAGTCACGGCGTTTGAGGTCGTCAATGATAGTCCAGTTGCCAATGCCGTTGAAGTCAAGGGTGATTTTCTTGCGGTAAACGACCCGGGCTTCATCGTCCTTTTCTGATAAAACGATTAGTTTTCCCCGAACGGCACGGGCAAACTCACGGGCAAACTCGACCCCAGAGCCGGAAACGGCAAAGTCAAAGTCGGCGGGTTCTCGCCCGAGAAGTAGGTCGCGAATTGCGCCCCCCACAAGAAACAGCCGGCGCGCGCCTTGAACCATCAGGAGTCGGGGATAAATCCTGCCTAAATTGTGTAGTGCCGGTTTGATATCGATAGCCACTATTTCAGCATAACAGGAGAGAATGCCGGGTCAAGTTTGCTAATCGGAATTGCTTGACTTACAACCGGGCAGGGTTAATTTTTAATCTGTTCCCGAAAGGAGGCGTTATGGTATTTCAAATTTTTGCCCGCGAGGGTTGTGTGACCTGTGCCAAAGCGCAGCAGGTCCTGGCACGGTTTGGTCTTCCAGTGGAGGTGCGCTATGTTGATGGGCCAAGCGCGACACCGGAAAACCTTGCCGATTTAGCATATTTTGACTGGACCGACACACCGCCGCTGGTGGTTGTTACCGAAGGGGACAAGGTTTTACAGCGCTGGGACGGTAACGACATCGCCGATACCAGCCGCTCCTGGCACCAGACCGTGGAGCGCTGGCTTGAATCCCAGCGTCAAAAGTAACGGCTGCGGGTCAAAGACCGGACAGTCCGGGCTATTTTTACTTCGCCGCCTGCTAACGGTTCAGCGAATCAAACAGCGTGGGCAGGCTGATGATGCCCAGCACGGCGAGGACGCTGATTACAATCAGCGCTAGGGCAACCGCAACCAGCGAGACAATCATCATAATCCCGCTGATGATGAAGTAGAGTTTCAGTTTGCTGGTAAATTCGGCGAGCGCTTGCGGGTCGCCTTTTTCCGCATACTCCTGCGCCTTATTGCCCGCACCGTTCAGGATAACTCCCATCCAGATGGGCAGCCAAGCCCAGATGATACCAAACAGTGTTAACGCCTGCAGGATGCCGGCAACAATCTGGACGATGCCCAGAAGTTTGAGCCAGCCCTTCATTCCGCGGACATTTTGCTGTATGGCGTTGTTCGGGAATGCAGTTGTTACGCTACTTTCCAAGTTTCCTCCTGTTTTTACGATAAGATAAGAGAAAATTGTAAATGGTCAAGCCCGACTTTATTTAAATCGGAACCGGCTCTTAAAATGGCGCAGGGTTAAATCCCGACCATACACCACTTCCACCGGCGGGATTGAATCGCGGTGCTGATAGAGCAGTTTTATCGCCTCGGCAGCGGCAAACAAATCCGGGTCCTCATAGGTAAGCCGGGGCACGGCAGCACGGACGAAGTTGTTGCGCGGCGCCGGGCTGTTTTCCAGTCCAAAGGCGTAAACGCCCAGTTCACACAACCGGTGGCCCGCGACCAGAAGCAGGGCAACAAAGCCGACGCCCGGATAATCTTCGTCTTGGGCATCAGGGAAAAAGCGGTCGATATCGATATAGACCGCATGACCACCAGCGGGCTTGAGTACCGGCACGCCATCGGCGCTCAACCGTTCGGCAAAGCGCTGCACCTGTCCAATCCGGCTGGCAAGATAGTCCGGATTGACAACGGTGCGCAAACCTTCGGCAACCGCTTTGAGGTCTCTGCCTGCCAGTCCGCCATAGGTTGGGTGTCCTTCAACAAGAATCTGATAATCGGTGAGTTTTTCGAGGAGTTCTGGATAGCGGCGCACAAATAGACCATCAGGCCGAATCAGCAGGGCGCCACCGATATTCACCAGCCCATCTTTTTTCAGACTGATGTGAAACCCGTCAACATATTGAAACATCTCCTGGACGATTTCGGCGATGGTTTTACGCTCATAGCCCGGTTCGCACTTGTGAATAAAATAGGCGTTTTCGGCAAAGCGGCAGGCATCGAAGAAAAACGGGATGTTGTGTTCGGCGGTCAGGGCGCGGACGGCGCGGATGTTTGCCATTGAAACAGGTTGGCCACCGCCCGTATTGTTGGTAATTGTCAGATAGACCAGAGGGATGCGGTCGGGCATTGTATCAAGGAGCAGTTTTAACTCTTCAAGGTTAATGTTGCCCCGGAAGGGAAAGCGCTCGTCGTTGTTGCGGTGCTCCTCACAATTTAGGTTCAGGGGGACAAAGTTACTGTCCGCAATGTTCGCCTCGGTCGTGTCAAAATGGCCATTACTGGGGATGAGGTAGCAGGGCGCGGCGTTGGTGCGGCGTTCGATTCGGCTCAGGGCAACTTTGATGCGGGCAAAAAGCCCGTTTTGGTCCGGCTGGTGCTTCAGCACGGTAGCGAGTGGGGCACGGTTTTCAGAAGAAAGATGACGGGCAAGGTTGGAAAAAAGTGCATGCTCGGCGGCTCTGCCCTGGTGAAATATGAAGAGCGTCTGAATGGGCCGATTTAAATCCTGGCGCCAGACATCCCCAAAGGTTTTGCCCAGTTGCTCGTTCAACTGATAATAGCCCTCGTTTGAGCCGTAAGCCTCATCGCCCAGCAGCAGTTGTGCCCACTGCTCCATTGTCATCGTGGTTGTGCCCGAATCGGAAAGCAAATCACAGCCCGGTAACAGGTGCGCCGGATAGAGAAACGGGTTCAACCCGATGTTTGTTACCAGTTCAGCGCGGGCTCGGACCGAGTGGAGCGGACAGGCAGAAGTGCCAAACTGGGCTTTTGCCTCAGCACAGCGGTGACCCGTGTTGGAGCGAAAACGGACCGCGGCGTTGCGATAGGCGCGGGGTGTGAAGTATCTGCCGGGTTGGGCTGGTTTTTTCTCGAGTTCTTCAAACAGCTGGACAAAGAAAAAAAGTTTATCGGTCATTGAATAGTTAAATTACCTCGCAACAGACCAAAGTCAAGCAGAAACAGGTACGGTTTAGCGGGTGATGAGCACCTTAATCGTCGCTTTGCCGGGCGCCACCTCCTTGATTGGCTGGATAAAATAGACCCCAGGGGCAAGATGCCGAATGTCATTAACACCGGGCTGGAGATTGAGCACCTTACGACCGGAGATGTCAAAGATAACACCGGTCTCGTTTTGGGGTAAAGACAGAGTGTAACGCACGACGGTCGGAATTAACCGGTCATTAGAATCGCCCGCAAGCGCCGGTGCGAGTCCAACAACGGTTGTGTCACGGATGAAACAAACAACAGAACTGTTCGGTACCGAAGTGTAAACCCGGCGCTGGCTCGGGCTATGGACAATTGCCGCGGGATAATCGGGCAAATCGATAACGGTAACGACCGAATCGGTGCGGCAGTCAAACACCTTGACACTCTGCCCATAGCGAAATGTGCAGTAAAGATAACCGGTGAGCGAATCGTAAACGATTTGCCTCAGTCTCCCGCCAATCGGAACCGAGTCTTCAATGGGGTTGTAGGAAAATTTTCCGGCTGGGCCCGGCAGTTGAATCGAGGCGATTTTCCGGTTTGTGGCGCCGTCAAGGACGCAGATTTGTGAGCTGTTACTTCCGAAGATGAATACGGTGTTGTTGTTCGGGTTGTAAAAGATTCGGTCGGGATGTGCGGGAGAGGGAAACGAATCGGGCAGATAAACGGTCTTCTCCAGCCACGGGGCGGAAACCGTTGTCGCCATCAGGGCGACGAGACAAAAAAACCACCGGCGCATAACACCTCCTTTTTACAACAGAATAGTAAGGCGAATTTAGTTAATTGTCAATGCGCCGGGGCGCTTCAGGAGGCATAAACGAGTTCGGCCGGGTTGAGAATATCCGAGGCAATTTTGTCAGCCAGATTGGTTCGGTAACCTTTCTGTTTTCGGGCATGTTTGATAATTAAAGTTGGTTTTTTGTTAAGAAAAGGGATGGAAAAGAGCGTTGTGCGGCTGAGCATCGGTCGGGCAAAAGTTGGGGTCTAATAGTGTAGTATGAATATTGAAAGGTTTACAGACAAGGCGCAACAGGCGCTGTATGAGGCACAGTCGCAGGCGCAACGCCGGAACCATCCGGAGCTTGACGCCGAACATATCCTGCTGGCTCTTTTGGAGCAGGATGAGGGGCTGGTGCCGGAAATTCTTTCCCGGGTTGGCGCCAATCCGGCGCACATCCGGCAGCACATTGATGTAGCACTCGCTGAGAAGCCGCGGGTTTCTGGCGGGGGTCAGGTTTACATCTCGGCACGGGCACAAAAGGTGCTGGCAAAGGCGGAGGAGGAGGCACGGCGGTTTAAGGATGAGTTTATTTCCACCGAGCATCTGCTTTTAGGGCTGCTTGATTTGCCGGATGGCGCGGTCGCAAGGGTTTTTAAGAACTTTGGCGTTGAGCGGGCACGGGTGCTGGAGGTTTTGAAGAAGATGCGCGGTACGCAGCGGGTTACCGACCAGGCAGCAGAGGACCGTTATCAACCGCTGGAGAAGTTTGGCCGGGATTTGACCGCACTGGCACGGGAGGGAAAACTGGACCCGGTGATTGGCCGGGATGAGGAGATTCGCCGGGTGATGCAGGTTCTGTCAAGGAGGACGAAGAACAATCCGGTTTTGATTGGGGAGGCAGGGGTTGGTAAGACGGCGATTGTTGAGGGTCTGGCGCAACGGATTGTGAAGGGGGATGTGCCCGAGAGTTTGAAGGAGCGCCGGATTGTGGCGCTGGATATGGGCGCTTTGATTGCCGGGGCAAAGTATCGGGGCGAGTTTGAGAGCCGGTTGAAGGCGGTTTTGAAGGAGGTTGCCGCTTCTGAAGGCCGAGTGATTCTTTTTATTGACGAGTTGCATCTGGTGGTGGGTGCGGGTAAGGCAGAGGGTGCGATTGATGCCGGGAATCTGTTGAAGCCGATGCTGGCACGGGGTGAGTTGCGCTGTATCGGCGCCACCACGCTGGATGAGTATCGGGAGTACATTGAGAAGGACAAGGCGCTGGAGCGAAGGTTTCAGCCGGTTTATGTTGACCAGCCCGATGTTGAGGAGACGATTTCAATTCTGCGCGGTCTGAAGGAGCGGTACGAGACCCATCACGGGGTGCGGATTGCCGATGCGGCGCTGGTTGCGGCGGCGGTGCTTTCGCACCGATACATTTCGGACCGGTTTTTGCCCGACAAGGCGATTGACCTGGTGGATGAGGCGGCGGCAAAGTTGAAGATGGAGATTACCTCTAAGCCGGTAGAACTGGACGAGGTGGAGCGGAAGATTTTGCAACTGGAGATGGAGCGGCTGTCTTTGAAGCGGGAGCAGGATGAGGCGTCACGGGCAAGGCTTGCCGAGATTGAGGAGGAGATTGCCAATTTGAAGGAGCGCCAGGCGGCGCTGAATGCGCAGTGGGAGGCGGAGCGCAAGGAACTGGAGAAGCGGACGCGGTTGAAGGAGGAGATTGAGCGGGTGCAGCATGAGATTGAGGTGGCGAAGCGCAAGTACGATTTGAATCGGGCGGCAGAACTGGAGTACGGCGAACTGCTGCGTCTGAAAAAGGAGTTGAGCGAACTGGAAAAATCGCAGCGCAGTCGCCGGCTGCTGCGCGAGGAGGTGACTGAAGAGGACATCGCCGAGGTGGTTTCGCGCTGGACCGGCATTCCGGTGAAGAATCTCTTGGAGTCCGAGCGGGAGAAGTTGTTGCGCCTGGAGGATGAGATTCACAAGCGGCTGGTGGACCAGGAGGAGGCGGTGAGTGCGGTGGCGAATGCGATTCGCCGGGCACGCGCCGGCATCGCCGAGCGGAAGAAGCCGATTGGCTCGTTTATCTTTCTGGGACCGACCGGTGTCGGCAAGACCGAACTGGCAAAGACCCTGGCGCAGGTGCTGTTTGACTCTGAAGAGGCGATGGTGCGGCTTGATATGTCGGAGTATATGGAGAAGCACACCGTGTCCCGGTTGATTGGTGCGCCGCCGGGCTATGTTGGTTTTGAAGAGGGGGGACAGTTGACCGAGGCGGTGCGGCGCCGGCCTTATCGGGTGGTTTTACTGGACGAGATTGAGAAGGCGCACCCGGATGTGTTCAACATCCTGTTGCAGATTCTGGACGATGGCAGATTGACCGATGGTCATGGCCGGGTGGTGGACTTCAAGAATACGGTGGTGATTATGACCTCGAATCTGGGTACCGAGATGGCGCAGGAAGGCAGGTTTGACCGTGATGAGTTGATGCGGCTTTTGCGCCAGAGTTTTCGGCCCGAGTTTTTGAACCGGGTGGACGAGATTGTGGTTTTCAAACCGCTGGGCAGAGCGGAAATCAGGCAGATTGTGGACTTGCAACTTGCCCGGTTAAAAAATCAGTTGACAGAACAGGGAATCGATGTTATAATTAGTCCGGGCGTAGAGGATGTACTCGCGAAGGAAGGCTACGACCCGGAATATGGGGCAAGGCCGTTAAAACGAGTAATCCAAAATCGCATTGAGAACCAACTGGCTAAGTTGGTTCTGGAAAAAAGACCGGAAAAGGTCGTAATAAAGGTTGTTGACGGCGCAATTGTGGTTGCGCCTGAAACCGAAAAATTGGTAGTTTAAAAGTTTTTGTCGGGAGCAGGTATCCCTCCTTCCCAACCCACCAAAAACCCCCTTGTTTCCCTGCTCCCGACACCATTTTTATTTCGGGTGAATTGATAAGCGGGCTTGGGGTCTGAATTCTAAATATTTAATTTTCAATAATTTGATGAAGATTAACCTGTTATGGCTCGCCGATGTTGAAAACCTGATAGCGAATTGCGGTTAGGATGTCCGGGTTAAGGCCGCGGGCAGCCCATTTGTCGAGCAGGACCTTTGCTGCCATTGCCAAACTTCTGCCTGATATCTCCTGTTGGTTGGAAAGTTTCCACAGTTGCCGGGCAAAGTTCAGATAGGGCACATAGAGAATTGACGACACGCCGTTGTCGTTCAAAACCGCTTTGACCTCGGACTCCATCGTGGCTATCTTCTCCATAACCATCTCGTAACGGCTCCTCATATCATCAATCTGCGCCTCCAAGGTCTGCTTTACCCGTTCCGGATTGGTTTTTATCTGATAGGCGCGGGTACGCCTTTTCAGGTCTTTCATAGTTCACCTCCTTTTCAGGTTCACTTTTATTTTTACAAACGATTTGGTGCGGAAAAGGGTTTGGCGAGCTGCCCGCTAAGCCGCTCCGGGAACGGCTCCCCGGTTCAGACTTAGAGCCACTTACCGAACCCTTTTCCCTGCACTATTAGATACGCAAATCCGGGGAAAATTAACAAAGGTTTTCCAGATTGATTTCTGCCTTACCTTTCCGATAGGTTTAAGGAAGGTGTTCAGGGTTATAACTGCATATATATTGGAAGGTTATACACAGGTGCTCGGGATTGCGGTTGGCTGATTAACAGTTCAGATGCATTTAGTTTGAATCTATTAAGGTGATTGTGGCGCATAATATATCAATAGTTTCAATAGAATCAGAGTTGAGCTCCGGTTACCTTTATGGTGCATTCGTAATCGGGCTTGGATGGCTCTGGCAGATAAGCGAATCAGGGTTTAAAAAGACAAAAAGCATAATAGTAGTCGAATCGTGGTGATATGTGATAACACAATCTTTATCAATAAGTTATATCAGTGAGGCGACACTAAAAAATTGTGGGTTGTTTTAACTGACAATTTGTCAATATATTAGTGAGTTATTCTGACTTATTGTCAAAATTTGTTAAAAACCTACTTTTTTAGGTTTAAGTGTTATAATATCAATGGGTTAATTCTATTTTTAATCTTCGACGAGAAATCAGTATATTATATATATGTAATATGGAGCCGTGAAATGTGCCGGTTCTGTTAGCAACCGGTTTTTTGAGTTAACTTATTTATTTAGTGTAACTTATTAATTTTTAAACCAAAAAGGAGTCGTTATGGAACAGGCAAAAGTAAAGGAAAAAGAACTGAACCGTCAGTACCTGAGGATACAGGTTCAGCTGCTCCAGGCAAAGTACCCGAATTCGGTCGCAAAGGATGTTTTCAAGTCTGATAAGCGGTTTTCGCTTGAAGAGGATTGTAAGGCGGAGGCAACAGAAAACGGTCGGTCTAAACTTCTGCAAACAGAGGTAGCGGTTTATGAAAAGGAGTTGGAGCAGGTTATTAATCGGGCAAAGCAAGATGGGGTGGTGATTCCGCTGGAGCAAATCGCCACGGAAAACGGGCTGGAGCCGGCAGAAAAAGAGCTGCTAATGTTGCTGTTTTTTGCCCAGTTTTACTATCGCAACAGGATAGAAGGTCGTGATTTGTTGCAGTGGATATCGGCTGATAGACTGGAGATGGTGGAAAATATGAAACTGTTGATGCCCGGCGGCAGGTTGCGCAAGAAAGGGTTGATTGTGGTAGCGCGTGCCCTGCGTTATTCTGATGATACGGTATTGGGGCAGGAGTATAAAATTTCTGATAAGGTTTTTTACGAAATCTGTGGGGTTCAGGACGAGATGTATCAGGCAGATGTTAAAAAAGATGCGGAAATGGATAAAGAGCCGATTATAGAACTGCTCACAATTAAAGAGCCGATGGTGTCGTTTGACCAACTGGTTTTGCCGGAACCGACAAGAAGGCAGATTGAGCAGGCGCTCTGGCAGTACAAGAATCAGGACCGTGTCTTCAACGATTACGGCATCGGGGAAAAAATTCTCTATGGTAAGGGAACAACGATGGTTTTCTGTGGTCCACCCGGCACCGGTAAAACCGCAACTGCGGAAGCGATTGCCCGGGCACTTAACAAAAAAATGGGTGTCGTAGACTATCCCAGCATCTATAGCCGTTGGGTGGGCGAGTCAGAGGAGAACATCAAAAATGTTTTTTGGGAGGCAAGAGTGGTAGACTGCGTTCTGGTTTTTGACGAGGCTGATGCCTGCTTTGGTGTCCGGGTTGAGGGAAAGGGAGCGGCAGACCGCTCTTTCAATCTGATGACCAATATCCTGATGCAGGAGGTTGAGCGGTTTAAGGGCATTTTGATTCTGACGACGAACCGGGAATTTGCTTTTGACCCGGCGTTTGACCGGCGGTTTTTGTATAAAGTGAATTTTGATTTGCCGGACGAAAAACAGCGCGAGCAAATCTGGCGGATATTACTTAAAGATTGCACGAAGTTGAGCCCGGATGTTTCGTTTGGCGAACTTGCCCGCCAGTATCCGCTTTCGGGCGGGCAAATCAAAAATGCGGTCTTGAAGGCGGTGATGAGGTGCAGTGCCGAAAACCGGGAGATAACGATGTCTGACCTCAAAACTGTTGCGGCTGAAGAACGGGGCGAGAAAGAGAAAAAGAGGTTGGGGTTTTGAAGAGTGGCGCAAGGAGAGGTAGCGCTCAAATGGCGCGGGCAGGAAAAAGGCAACAATCGGGGTAATGCTGCGAACGGCAATGAAACCGATTTTACTGCGAGATGGTGAATAGGGAGCGGAAGTAGGTGATGAAGAAATAAACCGACCAGAAGAGTATGCCGATAATTATCAAGCCGCCAAGGGTTAAAATTATGCCCATAGCAACACGCAGCCATGGTCCACCCTTTTTAACGCCGCTGAGTTGGCTGAAGATTGGTTCGGGTTCTTCTTCGCGCAGACTCAGTCCCTGGTTTAGCGCTTCAACAACTTCGTTTGCTTTACCAAACAGGGTGATTTCTTCTTCCATCACCGGCGGTTGGCATCCGCATTTCGGGCAGGCTGGGAACTCCTGACGGATTTTGCCCTCGTATGCCCAACCGGCAATAAGCGGTTTGTTTTCCTTGATGATTTCAAGGTAAAAGGGTTCGGGCAGGGTGATTTTTGCCGGGTTGATGGGTTCGTCACAGCGCGGGCAGTGGAAAGGCCGGCGAGTTTTGCTCTCCTCTTTGACGGCTTCGTTTATCTCTTCGGGCAGGAGCGCATCAGGAAACAGGCGGACCAACAGTTCGGCACCGGTGCTGGAGATGCCCCTGCCAATCAAAAGCCAGATTTTGTTTAGTTCCGGGCTGGTAGCGGGCAGTTGTTTGCGCCGGCGCTGGCGTTCCAGTTTGACTGTCTGTTCTCGGCGCCGTCTTACCGTGCGCCAGATTTCAAGTTCAAAGTTTGCGACCGCTCTGCTGCCGAAGCGACGTTCAGATAGCGCCTCTTTCAGTTCCGGGTTTCTTTCCCGGTTTCTGGGCTCAAGCCAAAGGAGGAAAAGTTTGATTTCGTGCAGGGCGCTGCGGTCAAAGTAGAAAATCACGGGCCAGAGAAAGAGGTAGAGGGGCAGGCGAATGACTGTGGTGGCGATGTCAAGGAACAGTTCATCAGGGTTGTGGAACTCGCCCCGGATGAAGAACAGGCTTAAGTGGTAAAGAACGGTGATGAGGATGCCGACTGATAGCCAGATGTTTATCAAAGGAATAACAATGGCATAAAGCAGACTCATCGGTGCTCCGGCGTAAGGCATCTTTGCTCCCGGTTAAAGGATATGCCGATGAGAACACCGCGTCAACAACACCGGTGGGCGGTGTGCAGCCAAAATTTGACAAGAAGGGATGGTAAAAATTGGTTGTGTGAAATGAATTCAAGGAAAATTCTCTATAATGGATAAGGAGGTACGAAGGAACGAAGAGGAAACAGTGTGAGAAAAGGTTGTTAGGAATTTTGCTGAATGGGCGGCGTTTTCCGCAATAAGGTCGGGTTGCCTGATTAAATCAAAAAGGACGTTTGCCGTATTATAAAAACCATAAAATATGAAGGGATTGTCAAACGCAACCGTATTACTCAAGAGGGGTTTGATGAGTGACATTGAGAGAAAGTTAATGAGATTATCAAAGACGCGAAAGCGAAAAGGCACAATATAAAATTTTCATTCGGATGGGCAGCGAAATAGATTAATGGGTATTTGAAAACAAGAGTTTGCATAGGGCGTGGAAAAGGTTGGCGTCGTTTAATTGAATTTATTCATCCACCGATTGATAACCGATTATTGCGGGGTATCAGGAAAAATTACGGTGATAACGATGTAATTTGGGTGAAGAAAAATGGGGTCATAGCTATCAAAGATATCGGGTATGAGGAGTATAATAAACATTGCCGCAGTATTGTCCGAGCCCAAAAGGAATATTCGTATCTAATAATAGAACTTGAGAAGGTGGGGGAATTTTGCAAGTAGTATCAAATCTTGTCAGGATTTAGCGGTAAAGGAACCGGTTAGCCTTGAGCGGTTTCCGGTTCGGCTTTTTTCAGGTAGGTGGTGGCGGCGAGCCGGGCAAGACGCCGGACCCGAGCGATGTAGTTCTGCCGTTCGGAGACGCTGATGGCGCCCCGTGCTTCAAGGATGTTGAAGTAGTGGGAGCATTTTATGACGCAGTCGTAACCGGGATAGACAAGCCCGAGTTTGAGGAGCCGCTGGGCCTCCGCCTCAAAGCGGTCAAACAGCAGGCGGTGGAGTTCGATGTCGGCTTCTTCGAAGTTGTACTTTGAAAACTCTTCTTCGTTCTGGCGATAGACATCGCCCCAGGTTAACTGGTCGTTCCAGCGGACATCAAAGATGGAGTTGACATTCTGGATGAACATCGCAATCCGTTCCAAGCCGTAGGTCAGTTCTACCGGTATGATTTTGAGGTCGATTGAGCCACACTGCTGGAAGTAGGTGAACTGGGTGATTTCAATGCCGTTGAGTTCTACCTGCCAGCCAAGACCCCAGGCGCCCAAAGTGGGCGATTCCCAGTCGTCTTCGGTGAAGCGGATGTCGTTTTTCTTTAAGTCGATGTTGATTGCTTCCAGGCTTTTCAGGTAGCGGTCCTGGACATCGTTGGGCGCCGGTTTGAGTATTACCTGAAGTTGCCAGAACTGCTGGACCCGTAATGGGTTCTGGGCGTATCTGCCGTCGCGCGGCCTTTTGGATGGTTCGCAATAGACGACATTCCAGGGTTTTGAGTCAAGGACACGCAAAAAGGTTGCCGGGTTGAAGGTGCCGGCACCGACTTCGGAGTTGTAGGGCGAGAGAATCGCACAGCCCTGTTCTGCCCAGTAGTTCTGGAGCCGAAGGATGATTTCCTGGAAGGTGAGCTTTTGGGACATTTATAAACCGAGTTGGCCGGCGATGCACTGCATCGCTTGGAGGCAGATGGTTAAAAACTCTTCAAGGGCGAGACCGAGTTCGGAGCAGGTTTGAATCTGTTCGCGGTTGGCACCGGCAGCGAACCGTTTGTCTTTGAAGCGGCGCAGGACGAAGTCGGTGTCAACATTGGCGAGTTTTTTGGTCGGGTGCATCAGGGCGGCGGCAACAATTAGACCGGTTACCGGGTCGGTGGCGACAATCGCTTTGTCCAAAAGGGAAATTGGCGCCACATTGCCGGAATGGGCTTTTACCGCCTGGACGATTTCTGGGTCAACGCCCTGGTTGGCAAGGGTCTGGGCGGCAATCAGGGAATGGCTTGTGGGGTCGTCTTTGGTCTGTTCGTAGTCAAGGTCGTGCAAGAGTCCAGCAAGTCCCCACTTTTCTTCGTCCTGGTTCAGACGCCGGGCAAGGGCGCGCAGACAGGCTTCGGTTGCCAGCATATGCTTGATTAAGTTCTGGTTCTTCACCGAACTGGTAACCATCTGCCAGGCGGTTTCACGGTCCAAGGTGTCCTCCTTTTTATTTTAGATTATATTGGTGGTGGTGCTGGTGTCAATTGTGCGTGTGTTGACAGGGGAAAAGTTTAGATTATTATTAGTTATCCGGGCCCGTAGTGTAGCCTGGTTTAACACGTCGCCCTGTCACGGCGAAGATCGCCAGTTCAAATCTGGTCGGGCCCGTTGAATTTTAATGAGGTTTTTTCTCCCCGTTTTTTTATTCACCGGACTAGCGTTGGCGGTTGAACCCAAACCGGAGTATCAACTGGAACTGAAGGTGCAGCAGTTTGCCGCCGGATTGCTGAATGGTGACCAGCGCACGCTTTACCGGCTGTTTGTGCCGGTGTTTCGGCGCGAGGTGGATTTCAGCCGGTTTGATTCGGCAGTTCAGGGTTGGCGCCAGGGCAGAAGGTTGGTCCGGATAAAGAGTAAGGTGATTGACACCCGCGGGCTGGGAGGGCACGCTTCAATCTACGCCTATTTTGAGGGGTCGGAGGATTACGAGTATCTTTACCAGAGCTGGATTTATGCCGATTCGGGCTGGGAACTTGCCTGGGTTTCAGGTATTTTGAATCAGTCTTTTCAGTATGGCAGGAGTGAGACTTTAGCGATGCGGGCGGTGGCGCGACTGGCGCTGGAGTTTTTGCTTTCGGATGAAGGCCGGGGCTGGCTTAAACTGGGCAGGGTTGGTTTACCGGAGACGATTGTGGTTGTGCAGTACAATCGGATTGAGGAGGCGCCGCTAAATATCAAGGGGCATACGGTTGTCTGGCAGAGTCCAGACGCAATTAAGGAGAAGCCGGTTTTTCCGTTTATGCCGCTTTACTGTGAGTTCGGGATGGTGCGGGTTTTTGGTTCGGTGGCGCTGGTGGCGCTGGATTTCAAACCCTGGCCTTATTATCAAGGGCGCCGGGTGCTGAAACAGCGCCGGGGAATGGAGATTTATTTAAAGAAACAGGGTGAAGGCTGGCAAGTCCATTCGGTTGGTAAGCGGTGGTAGGAAGAGGAGAGGTTTGATAGAGCGAATGAGAGCAGAGGGGCAGAAGCTGTTCTGGCGCACTGGGTTGCTGATTGTGCTGGCAGTTTTTTTTGTTTTTTGTCCAGGACCGGATAAGACACCACCTAAGGTGCGTATCGGTTTTCCAGCCGCGGGTGATACGGTTTCGGGTGTTGTTGCGGTGACAATCTATGCGACCGATAATCGACGGGTTGAGCAGGTTGACTTTTTTGTTGACGATTCGTTGCAGGGCACAGCGGCACGGGTCAGGGATTCGGTTTTTGCGTTTAACTGGGATGTGTCAGGTTTAGTTGCGGGTAGTGAGCATACAGTTTTTGCGGTCGGTTATGACCGGGCAGGTAATTGCGACAGTTCAGAGGTGGTTGAACTGGTAACCTACCCCTGGTCAGGAAGGCATCATCAGGGCATGATTGGAAGTGACGAGGTCTGGGCTGCCGCCGACAATCCCCATTATGTTTATGGTGATTTGATGGTTGAGGCGGTGGTTACGATTGAACCCGGTGTGGAGGTTCGACTGGCACCTGATGCCCGGATTGTGGTGGGAAGTCGAACCGGTGGTGGGTTAAGAGCCGAGGCTACGGCACGGCAGCCAATACGGTTTTTGAGCGCGGTTGGTGGCGAGCGCTGGCAGGGGCTATGGTTTTTGAACAATGCTAAGTCCGCAGACTGTATTTTAAAGAACTGTATAATTGAAGAGTGCCGCGGTGCGCTGTTGACGGTGAAAGATGCGCGGGTTAAGGTGGAGAACTGTTCGCTGCGTAGCTGTGAGGGGGAAGGGGTGGTTGCGCAAGGAAGGGCTTTTGCCCGTTTCAGCGGTAATGTGATTACCGATTGTAGCGGTTTTCCCATGGTGGTTGATGCTTCAGCCGCCGGAACGGTTGGCGATAACAACATCTTAATCAACAACGGGTCCAATTTTGTCCAGATTCGGGGTGGTGATGTTTTAGTGTCGGGCATTTGGGCAAATCAAGGGGTGCCTTATTTTGTGACCGGTACGGTGACGGTTGCCGGTGATTCGAGCCCGATTTTGACCATCGCTCCGGGCTGTTCTTTGCTTTTTGCCGATTCGGTGCGGTTTCGTATCGGTACAGGCAAGCCGGGCAGGCTGGTTGCTGATGGCACTTATGGGTTGATTACCTTTACCGGTTTTAATGGTAACTGGCAGGGGTTTGAGTTCTGGAATGCAACCCAGAGCCAGACGCTGTTAAAGAGTTGTGTTGTTGACCGGGGAGGTAAGAATGGTGTGGCAGCGATAATCGGTTATGTGCCGATTAACATTGTCGGTACCAGGATTACCAACAGCGCGGCAGCCGGTATTTACCTGTTCAACTGCGGGTTTAATCAGTTCGGGTTCAATACGATTACCGGTTGCGCCCGTGCGCCTTTGCGGATTGAGGCGCCTTTTGTGGGGAGTTTAGGCTCGGGTAATCGGTTTTATGAGAACGGCAATAACTGGATTGATGTGGCTGCCGGTATAATCACAAACGATGCGGTTTGGCTCAATCATCAGGCGCCGTACAGGGTTACCGGCATAATTGGGGTTGGTTCAAGTTTTAGCCCGATGCTGTCAATTGGACCAGGGGTGACACTAATTTTTGGCAGCAATTCCGGTTTGGTAATAGGTGAAGTTGGTCCCGGTAAACTGGTGGCGATTGGCGAGGGCGATTCGATACTGTTTACCGGAGACAGTGCCAAGCCCGGAGCATGGCGAGGTATTGATTTTGGGACGCTGGGTGGACAGGGTTCGATTCTGGACCGGTGTCGGATAGTTTATGGCGGGGGCGGTGGTGCAATGGGGATTGTTACGGTGCGCAACTGCAGTCCATCGATAATCAATAACGAAATCGCCTATTCGGGGAAGTATTGTATCGCCTTGTTCAACAGTCCATTAGACCCGGATTTTTTGCGCCGTAACAACTGGCTACACGATTGGAACGAGGAGTGCGACGATATTTACGATAGCGGTCCGTGATTACAGTTCGCCGATAATCTCTTCGTAAATCCCGAGCAGGTCGTTTTCAATTGCCTGAATTTCTACTATGCTGCGCGCCAGTTTTTGCTGGTTTTCTATGCTGTTGAGCGGCAGATGGGTAGCGGCAATCCCTTCCAGTTTGCCAATGATTGCCCGGTTACGTGCCATCGCTTCATCAAGGAGAGCGGTTTTTTCCGGTAGCGCCTCTTTCATATCTTCCAGGAAACGGTTGGCGCTTTCTTTGCTGGAAATTAGACTCCAGACCAGCCGATAGAAGTGAGCGGTGGCAATGTCAGAACCCTCGGGACACATTGGAAATTGGCTTAACTTTTTTAAGATGATGTCGTAGGCTTCGAGTCCGGAGTGCCAGCCGGAGTCGGTTGATGCCAGACCCTGTTCCAGTGCCTTGTCAAGGACAGCAGTTAACAGGTCAGCAGGGTCCGGGTTGACTTTGCCCCGACATTTTACTTCATAAACCGCCTGAACCTTTTCCAGAGTCAGCGGTTGTTCCTGACCTGTGCCGATGGTGTATCCGTAGATTGTGGAGTCGGAGGCATTAAATCGGGCGGCAATACCCCAGAGGTAAGGGCTTTGCGACCATCCCCCCCATACAAGTACCGCTTCACCACGGTTGAGGGCGTCTTTGAGCAAGGGGGGAAGAGCGGTAGACTTCTCGTCACCGGTTTGCTTATTTTCCGCTGAACGCCAGAGCTGTTTCACCGATAGCCCGGTAAGATTTTCCAGGTCTTCAAGATAGATTTCTGCGGTGCCGTTGTAACCCCAGGAGGCGCAATCTTCTTCGAATACATTGATTGAAAAGCTTTCGGTGGTGAGTCCGGCAAGCCAGTCGTAATAGCCGGTCTGACCAAAGTGTGCCATTATGTCTTCAAGCGCTTTTGCCAGGCTGGCAGAGTAGCGCAGCGCGATGGGTATGAATTCCAGTTGGCGTGCTTTTACCTCAAGGTTGATTTCCCTGTCGTCCCGCAACACGACCAGTTTTACGGTACCGGTATTGTCTTTTGTTGCGGCAATAGCCTGGTTCAGGGCGTTGAGGTCCGCAATGGGGTTTTCGTCATAGCTGATGATGACATCGCCCGGTTTTAAACCAGCGAGCTGGGCACCGGTTTTCGCCGGTACTTTCCAGACTTCCGGTTTGTCCATCAGTGTGTAAGTGCTACCCAGGGGTGTACCCTGAGGAGTGGAACGACAGCCTATTAACAATATACCACCAGCGGCAAATATCAATAGGGTTGAGGCTAACACTGTTTTCTTCATCTCGCCTCCTTTGGCTTATTCTGGTTTGGACGCTGTTATGGGCTCACCGGGCACAGATGTTGCCTCAACAGTTACGGTGAGTTCTGCCAGCGCCTGCGCCAAGTCTTTTAACTGGACAGCATTCAGTCCATCCATAGCGATGCCGGACCAGATTTTACGGGCAAATGTGCCGGCGGAATAACATATCCGAACATCGGTGAACCCGATTTCTTCAAGCGTTTGTTTCATCGTTGCGCTGGTGAAGTGTTCCAGTTCATACCAGGAACCGCCGGTGATGCGAGACTGGTTGCGCTGGAGAAACTCCAGCCCGATTTCCGGTGCCTGGGTCGGAATGGAACCAAGCCGTTCAATCAGGTCTTTGAGGCGGCGAAACTCTTCTTTCATCTCCGGTGTGGGCGAGAATTTAACAAGGTAACTTCGTTCCCAGGGCGGGCTGGAGTGCTTTAACACATAATGATAACCAAGGGCATCATCGGTTTCACTGACAAATACCCGTTCGATTACGCCCTTGCTGTTCGCGGCGAAAGTTTCAAAATAAACCCGGAGTTTGCCGCCTGGTTTTAAGACCCGGAAGACCTCGCGTAGCGCTTGATAGGGGTCCGGGGTCTGTTCGATTGCCGTGGCCGCGGTGACGCCGTCGAACGATTCGTCCGGGAATTCGAGGTTAAGGGCGGACATTTTTTTCACAGTAACATTTTTTAACCCGAGCCGTTCGGCGTTGGTTTTGGCATTGGCGACCCGGCGTTCAGCAGCGTCGATGCCGGTCACCGATTCAAAGAAGGGCGCAATACGGAGCAGAGGCCAGCCATCGCCACAACCAATGTCAAGGACCTGACGGGCGGGACTGATATGAGCAACAAAGTCCCGAATTAACGCTTCGTCAACGAAATGGCTTTCCTGGGTAAGGTCCTGGGGAATATCAAGAACCGGTAGTATCCCAGCAACCTTTTCCAATCTTTCATAAGTCTGCTCGGCGCTGGTTGATTCTGCCGGTTTTACTTCATTAACAATCCAGGTTTCAATAACAGTGTATTTTTTGGGCATAAGCAAAGTTATAATAATCTACTATCCGCTGTTGTCAAGATAATTATCAGTAGGGTTTTAGCGCGGTTGGCAAGGTGGCGGCAGATAGGCGGTGTCGGAACGGACAAAAACCGGGACAGCGCGTTCTACCGCCGAACCAAAAACACCCACCCCGCCCCAGAGACGGGTTGATTCAGGCACCCTTTGACCACCGGCAACTAAACCGCCCGCGGCAACCCAGTTAAAGTAGTTGGTATCCAGCGCCCAGAGATGAAGGGTGCAGGGTTTGGGAGGCGAATCCGGCGGGGGCGCAAGTAGATACAAGAAGAACATCCGGGCGACTTTGACCCGGGTGGAGTCGTAGTTCGGGGCAAAGGAATCGTTGGGAACGAGCAGGTCGATGTAGAAGGTGTCGCCGAATTCAATCCGATGGAAAGCCATGTAGTAACCACGACAGTGCTGACTTCGGGTCCACACCATTGAGTCGTTGATTGACACCGTGTCACCGGGACGGGGAAAGTTAATTTCAAACCCGCCCGGCACAACAGTTCTTCCCGTAACGGTGTCAAAATCAGGATGGGTGACGGCGATGTAGAATGTGTCACCTTCGTTTACAAAGACCGCTTCTTGAGTCTGGTACAGGTCTTCGTTAACATAGAAGGGTTGCCATGCGCCGTTTCTGGACCAGACCCGGACAGAGGCGTTAAGGAAGATGGGATTGTAGGGTTCATCTACTTTATAGGAGCGGTTGACTTTTACTCGGATTGGTGCTATGCCGTTATGGAGTAGGCAGTGGACACACATCCGGGGTTCAAACTTTTCACCGGGCGGTGTTTCGCAGCCGAGAAAAAGGATGATGATAACGAGTATGGCGGCGTAGCGCATATCAGAATTTTGCCTTTAATCCAAGTGTGGGCAGGATGGGCAACATATTAACCTGATGGCGTTCGAGAAGGCCTGTAGGGGAAATATCCCAGTAGTAGAGGAGAACGTTTTTCGCATTGTAGAGGTTGATGACATCAAGGAAGAAACTGAGTTCAAATGGGCCGAGCCGGTTGGGCACGGTTGTTTCCACACCGAGGTCAAGACGGTGGTAAATCGGGTAACGGAAGGCGTCTCGTGGCCCGTTGATGAATTCCCACCGCTGTTCGGGGCTACCACCTGGTTTTTCGACCTGTTTTGGGTAGTAGCCGATGATGCCGGCGTAGGGTAAACCGCTGCCCAGAGTCCAGCGCAAAGTCAGGTCGATGTGAGGTAGAACCTGAACGGTGGCGACAAGGTTTAGGTTGTGACGCCGGTCGTAATGGGGGAAGTAGGTTGTACCTTGAGTTGAGCGCCTGGTCCACATAAAGGAGTAGGCAAGCCAGCCGCTGATGTTACCAGTGGTTTTACGCAACAGGAGTTCGGTTCCACACGAGTAGCCGTCGGCGGAAAGAAGCGATTCCGGTGGGGTGAAGAAGTCGCCGTAGCGGGTTTCAAGGAGGTTGTTGTAATCTTTGTAATATGCTTCCAGCTGGATGGTGATGTCATGACTGAACCATCGTTCAACCCCGGCGATGTAGTGATAGGCGGTTGGGGTTTGCCGATTTTTCGGCACCGGTACCCACACATCGTAGATGGAGAGAACCGGTTCGGTTGAATTCAAAGTGATAAGGGGCTGGGTGAATCTACCGAGGGCGATGTTGAGAGCGGTGTTTTTCTCGGGGCGGAATTTGATGCCCAAACGGGGTTCAGGCTCAAGACGGTTGCCGTTGGAGTAGTAGGAAATGCGCCATCCGGGTTTAATGAAAAGTTTTTCGGGCAGGATTTCCCACTTGTCTTCAAGGTAGAGGGCGAGCGGAAACAGGGTGTCGGGGAAATTAAAGTTGAAGGTGTCAAAGTGGATGTTCATTCCCATTCGATTCGCCTGCGTCTCAAGACCGAAATTCAGGGTGTGCCTGTCCGCAGGGTACGCGGTAAAGTCTGCCTTTAAGGTCCAGCTGGTGAGGTCGGTTTTCATTGTGACATCGCTCGTGGTGGCGAAGTTAACATCAAACCGGGAGAAGAAGTTGCTCCAGGCAAACATCAATTCACCGTAGATAATTGGCGTTAAGATTGCGTTCCCGCGCAGTGAGATGCCGCGGTTGCCCCAGGGTAGTTTTGCCTTGAAGGTGTTGGGGTTTGCTGGGTCCCAGAAAGATAGGACATCTTCGGCTGCCAGGCCAGCAAGGCTAAAACGGTAATTTTCGCTCGGGAGGTAGTTGACTTTACCCATCAGGTCATAGAAGTAGTAACCCAAACCATTGACATGCTTCAAGATTAAATCGGGCAGATAGGTACGCCGACCAGCGATGAGGAAGGAGCCGTGCGGAAGCGGTCCTTCGGCAAGCGCTTTGGCGGCGATGACCGAAACTGAGCCGGAACCGGTGTAATTTTTGGAGTTGCCCTCGCGGGTGGTGACATCAAGAACCGAGGAGAGCCTTCCGCCGTACTTTGCCCCAAATCCACCGGCAAGCAGGGTGACCTCAGAAACCGCCTCCGGCACAAAAGGTGAAAATATGCCAAACAGATGGGATGGGTTGTAAACGGTGATACCATCAAGGAGGATGAGGTTCTGGTCAGGTGAGCCGCCGCGGATGTAGAGTTTGTTCGAGAAGTCAGAGACGGTGATTACACCCGGCAGAAGCTGAACGGTGCGGAATAAATCTACCTCACCGCCAAGGCGGGGCACGAGCACCAGTTGCCGCGTGTCAAGGCGGGTGGCGGAGACTTGAACCTCGCGCTCGAATCGTGCTCGTTCCGCGGTGACTTTGACTTCGCCCAGCGGGACCGGTTCGGGTTTGAGTTCGAGATTCAGTGTTAAAACCTTTCCGCTTCGCACCGTAACCTGTTTTGTTAAACTTTTGTAGCCGATAAATGACACCTCAAGTTGATACTCACCCGCGGGTATGTCACCAAGGTAAAAGTAGCCCTTAGAGTTGGTGACATTGCCGATGCCGGTGTTCTTCAATTCAACACTGGCATAGCTGAGCGGTTCGCCGGTGGTTTCGTCTTTAACAAAGCCGTTGATGGCGCCGGTGCTGCCTAAAGAAAGGTTAAGAACAAGCGTAAGTACCAAGAACAGTATTTTTATCGGGAAGGACGGCACCGGGGTTGCTACTTGATTAATGCGGCGCGCAGTTCCTTGCCAAACCGCTGGGCTTCGGTGGCGATTGTTTGGTTTTTCTTCAGCTGCTGGGGGCGGGAGCAGTTGGTGGCGACAAACTGCCCGAGGTAATCAACCTTGCCGAACTCTGCCAGCCGGCGAAACATTTCAACCGCCAGATCGGCACCATCAAAATGGTCGCCACCGGCGGTTAAAACAACCGCCCATTTACTACCTTTCAGGAGGTTTTCGCCGTTCAGGAGGGCGAAACAGCGGTCAACCACCGCCTTGAGCTGGCTGGTAACCCCCCAGCAGAAAATTGGGCTGGTCCAGATGATTAAATCACTATCTATCATCAGGTCATAAATTTCAAGCATATCGTCTTCTTGATGACAGCCGGCGCTGTGCTTGGAGTCGAGACAGCATTCGCACTCCTGACAGCCATTGATGTTTAAATCGCACACCCGGAGTCGATTGATTTCGTACCCCTTTTTACCTAATCCTTTTAAAACCCAGTCGGTGACAATTTCGGTGTTACCCCGCCGCGGGCTGCCTTCAAGCACTAAAATCTTTTTCTTTGCAGTCATAATTAGTTTCCTCCATAAAAATTTATTATAAATTATCACTGTGCTATTTTTTCCTGTCAAGGAAAGCGGCTGTTGGTTGCACGATTCACTTCGGTGCAGAGTTCCAGAAGGCAATTTCCTCAATGGGTTTGCGCTTCGGCGTACGGGGTTTTAGTTCTTCTGCCGGATAGCCAACCGCAATCAGGGCAACCGCACGATATTTCGAACCAAGTCCGAGGTGTTTTAAAAGTGCCCGGGTGTCAAACCAGCCAATCCAGCAGGTACCTAACCCCTGCTCCGCTGCGGCAAGGACAAAGTGCTCTCCGGCAATCCCAGCGTCGATAAACTGAAATGGTGTTCCGGCAGCTCCGCCGCCCAAACGGTTAATTACAAAACTTTCTTTTAATATCAGTGCGACGAGGACCGGTGCCCGGACAAAATGCTTTGAGACAGCGAACACTCCTTTAAAAACAGCCTCGGCCAGTGCCTGTTTTTTCGCCGGGTCGTCAAAAACTAAAAAACGCCAGGGTTGGCCGTTGTCGGCTGAGGGCGCAAGGCGGGCGGCTTCGAGGCAGAGTTCTAACTTCTCTTTCTCGACCGGTTGTTCGCGGAACTTTCGCACTGAACGGCGCATAAGGCAGAGGTTTAAGAATGCACTTTCCATCAAAAAATGTTAAGGAAGGTAAGCGCTGAAGTCAATGAGAACACAGCACCCGAGGCGAGCACAGGAATCTGATGAAGAACAGAAGTAGGGCGGCGGCGCGGTCTGACTTTTGGGCGACGATGTCGGGTCTTGTCTTTTGTTTCATCAAGGATATACTGATGAGTTGTGAAACGGCTTGTCCTGATCGATGGTCACTCGGTGCTGTATCGGAGTTTTTTTGCTTTTATCCGAAATCCGTTGCGAAATTCCCGGGGCGAAAATACCTCAGCACCGTTTGGGTTTGCCAACACCATCCGTAAGGTGATCAAAGAGTTGAAACCGGACTTTTGTGCAGTTGTTTTTGATGCACCGGGTAAAACTTTCCGGGAGGAATTTTTTGCCGATTACAAGGCGCAGCGGCCTAAAGTTCCGGAGGAACTGAAAGCCTCAATTCCTGTGGTTAAGGAGATGGTACAAGCGTGGGGGGTTAAAGTTTTTGAGGTGCCAGGGGTGGAGGCGGATGATGTTATTGGCACGCTCGCCGAGCAGGGCAAAAGTGAGGGAATAGAGGTTGTCGTCGTAAGTTCGGATAAAGATATGCTTCAGTTGGTGACTGAAGGAGTTAAGGTCTACGACCCGTGGAAGGAGTTATTTCTCACTCCGGTAGAGGTCAAGGAGAAATTGGGTGTGAATCCCGAGCAGGTACCCGAATTTTTAGCCCTTGCCGGTGATACGGTTGACAATATTCCAGGTGTACCGGGGATCGGACCGAAACGGGCACTCGATATTTTATTAAAGTACGGCGGATTGGACGAAGCGCTAAAGCGGGATGAGCGGTTGAAGAGTTATCAGGATGTGATAAAGACAAGTAAACAACTAGCGGTTATCAAACGGGATGCACCGATTACAGTGCGCTGGGACGATTTGAAGATAAAGGAGGCAGACCGCGAAAGACTTATGGAGATTTATCGCCGTCTCGAGTTCAGTTCTCTTCTGAAGGAGTTGGCAATTGATGAAGGCGCCAACGAAGAGGGATTTAAAGATTTAAAAGTTGTTGAGTTTGATTTCAGGGAACTGGAACAAATTTTTGGCGATAGAGTTTT
Source organism: uncultured bacterium (assembly GCA_964626075.1). Lineage (GTDB taxonomy): Bacteria > Hydrothermota > Tepidihabitantia > Tepidihabitantales > Tepidihabitantaceae > Tepidihabitans. The sequence continues at coordinate 147,517 of CAZVDD010000001.1, read as the reverse complement.
GGGGGTGTATTACGAACGGGATAAGGGGCTCTGGATATACGGCCGCAACGATACGGCGCTGTGCGTGCCGATGCAGGAGATAGACTTGTTGCTACGATTGAGCAGGTCGAAAGGTGTAATTTATGCCGGGTTCGAGATGAAGCAGGTTGTGAAAGAGCTGATGAAGCTGGGTATTGATGAGCGGACCGATATTTTTGATGTAGGTGTTGGTGCGTGGCTTGTGGACCCAAATCGGAAACGGTTCGAGTTGAGTGATGTGAGTGCCCAGATTTTGGGGCGTGCGCTCCGGGCTGATGGTGGAGCAGAAAAGGCGGCGCTGGCTTATCAGATTTATCGAGCGCTACTACCGCAAATCCAGGCGCTGGGTTTAGAACCGGTTGCCCAAGAACTGGAGATGCCGCTGATTTTTGTGCTTGCCCGGATGGAGCGTCGGGGGGTCAAGATTGACATAAAGTTCCTTGCCGAACTGGAGGAGGAACTGGTTGCAGAACAGAACAGGGTTGAGAAAAAGATTCACGACTGCGCGGGGGTCGTATTTAATGTTGGTTCCCCTAAACAGTTAGCCCGGGTTCTTTTCGAACGGTTGAAACTGCCCCGGGGCAGGCGAACCAAAACCGGCTACTCTACCAGTTCTGATGTTCTCATTGAACTGGTTGATGTCCACCCAATTGTTAAGGAGGTTTTGCGTTATCGAGAACTGGACAAATTAATCTCCACCTACCTTAAACCCCTGCGGGAGGTGGCAGAGAAAAACACGCAGCGGGTTTATACCAGTTTTAACCAGACGGGAACAAGTACTGGTAGGCTGTCAAGTTCCGAGCCCAATTTGCAAAATATTCCGATTCGGGGTGAACTTGGGAGGAGGGTGCGGCGGGCGTTTATTGCTGATGATGGGATGGTGTTAATCTCCGCCGATTACTCTCAAATTGAGTTGCGAATTCTGGCACATTTTACTGAAGATGAACGCTTGATAGAGCTGTTTGAACAAGGGAAGGATATTCACGCCGCAACGGCAGCGGCGATTCTTCGTATCCCGCTCGATGCGGTAACCGAGGAACATCGTCGGATTGCAAAGATGGTAAACTACGGAATTATATATGGGATGGGGGATTGGGGACTTTCATCACGGATGGATATTCCGGTTGAACAGGCGCGGGCGTTTATTGAAGAGTATTACCGTAATTTCCCCGGCGTGGCGAAGTGGCGGGAGCGGGCGTTTACGGAGGCGAGGTCTCAGGGGTTTGTGCGAACAATTGCCGGACGCATCAGACCGGTGCCCGGAGTGATGAGTTCAGACCGGCAAATGGCTGAGGTGGCACAACGAGCGGCGCTAAACGCTCCGATGCAGGGGTCAGCAGCCGATATTATGAAGAAAGCGATGATTGCCATTGACCGGCGAATGCGGGAGCAAGGTTTCCAGGGAGGAATTGTTATTCAGATTCACGACGAACTGGTCGTCGAGGTGGAGGAGTCGCGGGTGGACGAAGCAAAGGAGATTGTGAAGGGGGAGATGGAGGGTGCCTGGCGCCTACGGGTACCGCTGGTTGTGGAAGTGGGGGTTGGGCGGAATTGGGGCGAGGCCCATTAAATGAGACCGCATAAGGTGCTTTTTGTGTTCGGGACCAGGCCGGAAGCGATTAAAATGGCACCGGTGATAAAGGAGCTAAAAAGGTTCAAAGGTTTATTCCGAACATCGGTGGTGGTTACGGCACAACACCGGGAGATACTCGTTCCGGTTCTGAGAATTTTTGGGATCAAACCCGATTACGACCTCGGTGTAATGAAAGAAAATCAGAGTCTAACCGATGTAACGGTGCGGGTGTTGCGACGGCTGGAGCCGGTTTTAAGAAAGGAAAGACCTGATTTGGCGATGGTTCAGGGCGATGCCACGAGTGCATTTGCCGCGGCACTTGCCGCTTATTATCAGAAAATACCGGTTGGCCACATCGAGGCGGGATTGCGTACCCAGGATAAGTATGCCCCGTTTCCTGAGGAGGTTAATCGGCGATTTATTACCACGGTTGCCGATTTCCATTTTGCTCCAACCGAGTGGGCGCGGAAAAATCTTTTACAAGAAGGAGTTGACCCGCACCGTGTCTATGTAACGGGCAATACGGTGATTGATGCCCTGTACTGGATTCGAAGAAAGCAAAAACGCCCAAGACAGCGGGAAAGCAACCGGCTGGTTTTGCTCTTGACATTGCATCGGCGGGAGAGTTTTGGGAAGCCTTTGATGGCGATATGTCGGGCGATTTTGGCCTTAATAAAGCGTAATCCGGACATCGAAGTAATTTATCCGGTTCATCCTAACCCTAATGTTCGGCTACCAGTTAAGGCGCTATTAGGGGAAAGGGAAAGAATTCATTTGGTCGCGCCGCTGGACTATCCAGATTTTGTGCGTGTTCTTGAGCGGTGTTACCTCGTGCTTACCGATTCAGGCGGTGTTACCGAGGAAGCACCTGCCCTTAGGAAACCGGTGCTGATATTAAGAGAAAAAACGGAAAGGCCTGAGGCGGTTAAGGCTGGAGTTGCAAAACTAGTCGGAATCGAGCCGAAAACAGTCGTTAATGAAACAGAGAGATTGTTGCGTCATCCGCTTGCCTATCGGCGAATGCAGGGAAAGGGTAGCCCGTATGGCGATGGCAAAGCAGCCCAAAGAATCCGAAGGTTGCTTTTAAAGGTGTTGCCACAGGTTGACAAGTAAACCTCTTTTCTTACACTTCATCTGTGAACAAACTGGTTAACTATTTGAGCGTCATTGTTAAGTGGCGCAAAATCATATTCCTTAACACCCTCGCAATAACGGTGCTAGTGATGGCGCTCTCGTTTGTAATTCCCCGTCGATTTACCGCTATCGCCCAGTTGTTGCCCCCAAGTGAAGAAGGGGATATGTTTGGGCTTACAAGTATTCTTGGTGGTGGACTGAGTAGCAGTTTAAGCAAACTGCGCGTTGGTGGACTTGGTGGGGCACCGACCGCTTCGGAACTGATGGCTGGTATCCTTGTAAGTCGCTCGATTATGGACCGTGTGGCGGAGAAGTGCAGTATCGCTTATTACTACCGGATAAAGCCAACCAAGACTGAGGAGGTTCGTAAACAGCTCAAGGGGATGACCAAAATCGGTGTCGGGGATGAAGGGATTGTGCGAATTACGGTTGAAGCCAAAACACCATCTTTGGCGGCGAAGGTTGCTAACTCATATATTGCAGAGCTGGATAGTTTTCTTAGGACTTCGAACATCAGTCGGGGACGAAATATGAGGGTGTTCTTAGAGCGAAGATTAGCCCAGGCGGAAAGCACACTTGCGGTTGTTCAAGAGTCTTTGAAAGTTTATCAGGCGCGGCATAAGATAGTAGCGGTTGATGACGAAACCCGCGCGGCAATAGATGCCTATGCACGACTTAAGTCCCAGGCATATGTCAAAGAGGCCGAGCTGGAGGCGGTACGGCAGGTCGCCAGCGATGACAACCCTTATCTGCTTTCACTGCAGCGGGAGACCAGGGCATTTGAGGAGCAGTTACGCCGTCTGGAACAGGGTAATGGGAAAAATGGTTTCGGGGTCGGGTTTGCAGTATCGTTTGCTCATCTACCGGAAGTTGGGGCCGAATTTGCCCGACGATACCTTAATTACCGAATTCAGGAAGAAACTTATTTAATGCTTTCTCAGCAACTGGAATATGCGAAAATTCTTGAGGCAAGGGATGCACCAACTTTGACAGTACTGGACTATGCCGTTCCGCCCCAACGCCACAGTTTTCCCAAACGCAGTGTCCTGACAATTGCTGCATTTGTTTTAAGTTTCTTAGCAAGTCTGATGTTGGCATTCACTACTGAATATTTTGAATATCTGCGCGGAGAAAAGCCCGATGAATATCAAAAATGGAGGGAGTTGGCGCAGGAGTTGCGGCGGGTGATGGGGCGTACAAAAGGCTTGTTCCGTTCCGATAGAAAAAAGTAAAGTGGACTTATCGACCGAGCAAAGTTTTGACCATCCGGTCAGCGCCAGCCGGCGCATAATCAAAAACACTTTCTTTCTTGCAATTGCTGATGTAGTAAATAAGGCTATGATGTTTGTATTCTATCTTGTTGCGGCGCGCCATCTAAGTGTTGAGCAATTTGGGGTGCTATCTTTTGCAACCACCTTTGTTACGATGTGGTCGGTTTTTTCTGACCTCGGGCTGGGTGTGGTCAGTGCCCGGGAACTTGCCCGGGACCGAATTGAAGGTAGGCGCCAGGTCAATATCGCCTTAGCAATAAAACTTGTTGCTACCCTGCTGGTCATTGGGTTAATTGTCTTGGTTGTGAATCTGATGAATCTGAACAGCGAGAAAGTCAGAGTTGTATATATTGCAACAATTTTTGTTCTCCAGACCGCTTTTACCACCTATTTTGCCAGTGTATTTCAAGGTGTAGAAAAGATGCATCTTACAACAGTCAGTCGCATTTTGCAAGCGGTGGTGCTTGTCGCAGGGGTGTTTGTGTTGCGTACCGGTCCAGCCCGGGTCGAGAGTTATACCTGGCTTTACGTTCTTGCCGGGTTGATTTCGGTACTTTTCGGCGCTAGTGCGGCTTATGTCCTTGTCCGACCCAGTTTTGATTTTCATATCAAGCGCTGGTGGGAGGTGTTAAAAGAGGCGTTTCCGATTGGATTGGCGATAATTTTAGTTTCTTTCTACTACTGGAATGGAACAACATTTCTTACGAAAATGAGTGGTGATGAAGCAGTGGGTGCTTACAGTGCCGCATTTCGGGTTGTTTGGGGTACACTGTTCATAACCCTTTCTTTTTCGGCGAGTATCTATCCTTTTTTTTCCCGATTGTATGTATCGGAGCCGGCGCGGTTAAGTGAAATTCTAAAACAGGCATTACGGTATATTACGGTTCTTACACTCCCTGTTGGAGGGTTTGGAACCCTGCTGGCGAAACCGATTGTCTTTTTACTGTACGGAACAAAATATTCCGGTGCGGTAACGCCGTTTATGATTCTGGTCTGGTGGAGTGTCGGTGCCAGTTTTAGTTCGATACTTTCCAACTATTTCATTGCAATCAATCGTGCTTCGGAAATGACTATTCAATCGGGATTATCGCTCGGGGTGAATTTACTCGGGAATGTTTTTTTAATTCCGCGATTCGGCGCGATCGGGGCGGCGGCTTCGATTACTGCCGCCGAGTTTGCCGGAGTACTTTATTTATGGTTAAGGCATTTAAGGACACCATACCGTGTTCCTGTAGGCGGCTATATGTCAATAGTGGGCAGGGGCACGGTGGCATTAATTTTGGCGATTCTGGTCACATGGTTATTAGGGAGACACAACATCGGGGCGGCGGTTTTTACAGGTGTTGTGCTTTACGCTTTTTTTCTTATGGTTACTGGGGTCATCTCGAGACAGGATATTAAGTTTGTTCAGAGATTGATAGGGAAAAGGGTTGTGAAGGAGATTTGATTGATGGAGCAGAGTAATCTTCTTAACACCCGAAGGATTAATACAATCCCGTTCAAATGGTTTTTGGGGTTGGAAGGTTTGTTGTGCGGTGGTTTTGTCGTTTTGAACATACTGGGGATGGAAAAACTTGCTATCGTATTGGTGCTGGCGCCGTTACAACTGTTTATTTGGGCGTTAATAGTGGGGAATGGGCTCGGGGTGTTATGTTACTTTGCAGCACTGGTACCAATCGGGGGTGCAGCATTTTTGCATCCGTCCTATCAGCAGTTCGCTTTCTATCCTGTAGTATTGCTGCTGTTAGGTTTGTGTTATGTCGCACCCTGGGCGAGATGCCGAGTTAATTTTAGAACCCTTTCTCGAATTGAGAAAATACCGATTGTGACATTAGGCATAGTGATAATCCTATCGTTTATCAATGCTTACAATAAAGGATGGCGGGGGCCTACACTTTTACCGACAACTGTGTTGATGTTTGAATTGCTCTTGATTGGGTATCTATGCGCTAAAATGGAATTGGCTGAGAGAGAGATTACAAAGGTATTGCGGATAATAATTTTTTCCACTGTCATCTGCACGCTTGGGGTATTTGCGCTTGCATGGAGTAGAGGAGTGGGTAGTGACTTTGGGTCAAAATCGGTATTGACACCATTTGGCTGGTTGAATCTTAACGCCTGGGGGTGCATCGCGGCAGTTGGCGGAATTATGGCTTTGGTGTTTGTTCTTCAGGGAAAATCATTCTTGGATAGAGTGACACTGGGAGGAGTAATTTTTATCTTATTGGCGATGCTGGTGTTGACAAAATCACGCGGCGCCTGGTTGGGTTTTGGTCTGGCGTTGCTGTATGTTTTAATTGTGTCCCGGTCGTTTAAACTGATCGTAGTTCTGGCGGTCGTCTTGTTTGTTTTGAGTTTCTGGGAGTTAGCCCGACAGTTAGTTTTCACCCGCGTTAGCGAGACGACACTTTTCGACCCTTCACTGGCGGGTCGTTTTTTATTGTGGCATTACGCGTGGAAGATTGGTAAAATCAACTGGTTACTTGGCGTGGGAATGGAGAACTTCCGGTTCGTAAAGCACCTGTACCGCTTTCCCGGTTCCACTGCGATGGGTTTGCCTTTTAATGCTCATAATATCTATTTAGAGTTATTTGCCGACCTCGGCTTTTTTGGCGCAATAGCGTTTCTTGCGCTGTTGGCGGTTGCTTTAGTACGCTCCTATGCAACGAAATTTGACGACTCCTTACCCCAAGATGTGAGAACCGTGGGGATTGCACTGAGTGCCGGCATTATTACCTTAATGGTCCACGGGTTGGTCGATGCATTTACCTATAATCCCGGAGTTTTATCTCTTTTGATAATTCTTGTCGGGCTTTCTTTGGCTTTCGGAAGGTTGAAGAAGAAATATCGGACAGTCAGTGCCGCTGAGCGCAGCGCAAGATAAGCCGGGCGGTGTTCTCCCAGGTGAATTGGCGGGCGCGTTGTTGTCCGACCGTACTCAATCTGGTTCTAAGTTCCGCATTATCGAGCAGGAGTTGAATTTTGGTGGCGATGTCTTCTATCGAGAGAGGATTAAAATAGACCGCGGCGCCGTCCGCCACCTCCGGTAAACTAGAGGTGTTGCTGCACGCAATCGGTGCGCCATAGGCCATTGCTTCCAGGACCGGTAGTCCAAACCCTTCGTACAGCGAAGCGGTTACAAACAAAGTACAGTATCGGTATAGGCTGGCAAGCTCAGTTTCGTCCAGCCCACTGAAGACAAACGCCCGGGACAATAGGTTGAACCGTCTCAACTGAGCGTGAGCGAAATCGAGCTGGTGTTGCGTGTCCCCTCCAACAAGGACAAGTTTCAACGAAGGTGGGACTTTGAGTTGAGCAAAGGCGGCGATCAACCGCCGAGTATTTTTATACGGGGCATGACTGCCAACATAGAGGATAAATGGCACAAACTGTTTACCGAATTCCGATTCGGTTATCGATGGGGTGATGCCAGGTCCGTTGTGGGCGACGAAGATCCGGCTGGTGGGTAACAGTTTCATTTTCCGCAAGTCCTTTTTGGTGGCTTCTGAAACGGTAACTATCCGCCAGGCAAAACGAAGGCTCTGAAAACCAAGCCAGAAGGAAAGTTTTTCCTTCTGGGGTAGGAATTGACGCATTTTAAAAGGAATCAAGTCGTGGACCACGGCGATGGTTGGCAATCTGGGAAAAATGGGAACCACTGGTGTAGGGCAAAATAGGATGTCGTACTCGTTTGTGCAGTACCGGTTGAGGGCGGTAAGTGTCCAGATTGTGCGGTCGATGTTGGAACGGACCAATTCCGGCAATTTGAGCGTTTTTCCAAAAGAAGAAAACATTTCTGGATCCGGGGTCAGGATAGTAAGTTCACAAATTCGGGCGAGTTCGGGTATCAGATGTGTGATGTAACTGGAGATGCCTACTTTTAAGCGGGTGTTAAAAGCGGCGTTGAACAGTAGCTTCATCCGGTGTTTTTTCTCCGAACAAGCAATTCCAGAGGACATTTTCTACCCGGATGATATTCTTCCGGGCGTCGTAATGTTCTTCAGCGATAGAACGGCAGTTTTGAGAAAGGTAGGTGCGTAGTTTCTCATCGGACAGCACCCTGATGATTGCATTAGCCAACGCCTCCGGGTTTCGTTCGGGCACGAGGATTGCTGTTAAGCCATCAGTCACAAACTCAGGTATCGAGCCACTCTGGGTTGAGATTACTGGTGTTCCGCACGCGATGCTCTGAATATTCACCATTCCGACTTGCTCGGCCCAGCGTTGGGTGGTGATTGAGGGGGTAACAGTAACCCGGGCGGCGCGGAAATAAGGTGGTAAGTGCTGATTTAAAATCATACCCAGTAGGTGGATGGAATCGGTGAGTTTTTTTGCATTAGCGATTTGGGTTATCTTTTCTTTTAATGGCCCAGCGCCGATAATAAAAAGCTGGGCATCTGGTATCTGCGCTTTTACTTTGACAAATGCCTCAAGCAGGACAATAATGCCCTTCTGTTCAACTAACCGCCCAACAAATAGAACGGCGTTAGCGCCCATGTCAGGTTCATTGCCGTTGGTTCGGGGGGTGAAAAGTTCCGTGTCCACTCCCCAAGTGGCATAAAGTAATTTGCTGATTTTCGCTTCTGGGCAGTTTAAAGCTGTCATATTTTTTCTTGCCCCTTCATTAACGGCAAATATCAAGGTTGCCCGATGGGCATAGATTCGGGCAACCGATTTTACGAGGGGGATTAAGAGTGGGCTCAGGGGGATGCCAAACCGATAAATTCGGGCAAACTTTATCTCGGGCGGAATGTTTTCAAATGTCGGGAAATAATAAGGAACGCCCAGAATGAAACTGCCAATGATGGTTGCAAAAATCAATGGGATCTGAGTGGGGATGTCGTAAGGCTCGCCGCCCTGAATCAGCACCGGTTTTAACTTTATCAGTTTCAGCAGGAGGTCGATTGAATTACGGAAGCGCACGGTTCTGACTCCCAATTCATTAGGAGAAATGTCTGGGGCACAACGCTGGTAAAGATGCCAAATTTCAAATCTTTTAAAATGAGACAACATATTATGGAAATCGGCGCGGAGTACATTGGTTAATATCGCCAGTCTCGGCTTAGAGCCGGGGGATGAAATCATGGGTTGGCAAGAATAATAACCGGACTCCGGGCAATGTCAATCATCATTTTGAGTTTGACGCTCTAATTTTTTGTTTTATACTTCTGCGACAATAATGCGTATCGGCATTGACGGATTTCCTTACATATTTAAGGGGGCGGGCGTTGCTCGTTATGTGACCGCAATGCTGAATGAGATGGTTGTTCTGGCACCCGAAGACGATTTTCTCATCTACGCGCCGATGCCGGTGGAGATACCGCTTCCGCCTGCGGCTAACTGGCGGTTGCGGGTGGTAAAAAGTGTGCTTTCCCAAAGGCCCACGCTCTGGACGCAAATTGTGTTGCCTAAAGCGCTGGCAGCAGACGGCATCGATGTTTTCTGGGCGCAACCCACCTACTTACCACTGGCGATGGCGTCAAAATGTTTTCGGGTATTGACCGTACACGATCTGGTTCCTTATGTGGCACCGTGGAGTATGGAATTACGGTGTCTATTGCAGATGAGATTGCGGCTTGGGCGAATTGCACGGGCTGCGGAACTGGTTGTTTGTGTTTCCGATGCTACGGCAAAACTTGCCCAGCGTTACTTGAAACTGAACCCCGAAAAAATTAAGGTGATAAAAGAAGCCGCAGCACCGGTTTTTTATCCGATTGAACTTTCCGAAGCTAAACGGTGGGTAGCAGAGCGATTTGGCCTCGATGACGATTACATAATTTTTGTTTCCACAATTGAACCGAGAAAGGATCATCTGCTTTTATTAAAAGCTCTGGAGATGGTGCCCGATGCACCTTTACTCGTTCTAGTGGGGGGCATTGGCTGGCGCTGCGGCAGAATTTTAAAGGAAATCAAACGTTTTGAGAAGCAGGGTCGGGTGCGTTACCTGGGAAGGGTTGATGATGAACAGTTGCGGCTACTTTACAGTGGTGCCCGGCTTGCGGTCTATCCTTCTCGTTACGAGGGTTTCGGTTTACCGGTTCTTGAGGCGATGGCGTGCGGCTGTCCGGTACTGGCAAGCGACTCCTCCAGTTTGCCGGAAGTGGGTGGTGAGGCAGCAGACTATTTCCGCACCGGTGATGCCTTTGACCTTGCCCGGAAACTGCGGGATTTACTTAACGATGGAGAGCGGTTGAGGTTAATGGCGCGGCAAGGAGTTCAGCGTGCCCGGCAGTTCAGTTTCAGGAAATCGGCTAAGGAGTTTTTGGAAATAATAAAAAAAAGAAGTTACTGAATTTTATTCTTCCTAACCTCAGCGTTTTTCTATTACCGCTTGGAAAAACTGGTGTAGCTTCTTTGCGGTATTTTCCCAGGAAAAAAGATTTGCGTGCGCCGATCCTTTAACTTTTAACGAAGCACGCAGGTTGTCGTCCGTGAGTACCTGTTGCAGAGTTCGGGCGATGTCCTCAACCGAATATGGATTAAAGTATAGAGCGGCATCACCAGCGACTTCAGGAAGACTCGATGTGTTGCTACAAACCACGGGGGCACCGTTTACCATCGCCTCTAACACCGGTAAACCGAATCCTTCGTAAAGTGATGGGTAAACAAATAGCCGGCAGCGTTGATAGAGGCGGGACAACTGAACCGGGGTTAAGGTGTTGGGCAAAATGAGTACCCGGTCTTTCAATTGATAGGCGGCGATAGCCTCCCGGGTGCGATTGACAAGCAGCGGGGTTCCCCAGCCGACAAGAACCATTTGCAGTGTTGGAAACCGGGGGGCGATTTGGGCAAATGCGGCGATTAGACGCAGAAGGTTTTTGTGCGGTGCGTGTCCCCCAACGTATAGCAGGTAGTCACTTAACGGCCGGGGTAAATCATTCAGGATATTTCCTTCTGCCATCGCTAACAGATTAACACATGGCGCTTCGGGAATTACTGTGCTACGTTGGGATTTTAAAACGGGGAACATTCTAAACAGATCCTGTCTGGTATTTTCTGACACGGTGACTATTCCGTCCGCGTTGCGCAGGGATTGGATTCCTATCCAGAGGAGTAGTTTTTTTCGGTGATAAGTTATTGCTTTTTTTCCTTCTCGTTCAAAGAACAATAAAGGGATGAGATCGTGAACTGTGGCAACAGCGGGGATTTTTTTGTGTATTGGAGTGGTTGGAATAGGACTGAAAACCAAATCGTAGGGAGATGTGCAGAGTTTGGGAAGTTGGAAAAGGGTCCACAATAGGCTGTTTCGTGGGACCTTCACCTTTTTTGGTATGTTAATCGTTTCACCGTAACTGGAAAACAGTTCTGGGTTCGGGGTGAGGATGGTAAGTTCACATAATTTGGCAAGATGGGGGACAAGCGACTTAATAAACCCGCTGATTCCTGAATTCTCTTTGGTGTCGTAGGCGGCGTTGAACAGAATTTTCACCGAGTTCAGTATATTGATTGACCAGGGATGGTCAAGTGTACAATACCCCTTTACATTGACTGTAGTTGCGAGCCAGTTATAATTCGAGAACTATGCCCAAGCTCGCAATTGACGCACGACGACTGGTGCGGCGCATGTCCGGTATTGGCCATTATGTTTTTCAAATTGCCCGCTGGGTGGCGCGACTGGCACCAGATTTTGAGGTCAACTTACTCTTAGACCGCGCGCCAGCGAAGGAGGCAATTCCCCCGGGCTGTAATGCGGTGGTTTTGGGAAGTTATCTGGGCGACGGGACACCATTGGCTAAGTTGTATTCACCATTCTGGTTAAATCACTATGTCCCTTTTTATTGTAACCGGGCAAAGGTAGACCTATTTCATGGCGCAAATTTCGTTTTACCCTTTCGGCTAAATTGCAAAAAGGTGGCGACGGTTCATGACATCTCTTTTATTCGAATTCCTTATGCCTACGGACCAATCTATCGCCGTTATATGGTGTTGCAGACCAAAAGGTCTTTGGACACTGCCGATGCGGTGATTGCGATAAGCGAAAAGACGCGGGAGGACCTGATAACAGTGTTCCGGGTAGCACCGGAACGGGTTACGGCGATTCCCATCGGCATCGGCGATGCGTTCCGAAACGATTACGACCATGACTATTTAAATAAGGTCCGTTCACAATTGACGCTTCCAGAAAGGTACATCCTCCATGTTGGTGTTGTCGAAGTAAAAAAGAATATCGGGCTGTTGCTTCAGTCGGCGGCACCGCTAATTAAAAATGGTTTGGTTGATGGTGTTGTCCTTGCCGGTCGTGATGGGTTGGGTGCCGATGAAATCCGACGGTTGGCAAAGGAGCTGGGATTAGCCAACCGGGCGCATTTTTTAGGATTTGTTCCCCAGGAGTTGCTTCCCGGTGTTTATATCCTGGCAAAAGTGGTGGTTTTCCCTTCTCTTTACGAAGGTTTTGGTCTGCCGGTTCTTGAGGCGATGGCGTGTGGAACACCGGTTATCACCTCCAACATCTCATCATTGCCTGAGGTTGCGGGTGATGCGGCACTGTTGGTTTCACCGAACAACCCGGAAGAGTTAAGACAGGCGCTGGAACGGGTGTTAAAGGACGAGGGGTTGTGCGCCTCTTTGCGGGCGAAGGGGTTAAAGCGCGTTCGGGAGTTTACCTGGGAGAAGATAGCGGCGGAACATATTGAAGTCTATCGCCGGGTTCTAAGGGGCGGTGATGTTTGAGCCATTGGCGGTTGTCCTTTTCTGGGTCCCATTAGGAGTTATTTTTTATCACTGGGTGATTTTTCCGGCGCTACTCTGGATATGGGCAAGGCTTTTTCCGAGAAAGTATCATTTTGAAAAACGGGATGAGCCGCTGCGGGTGAGCGTGGTGATGGCGGTTTACAACGAAGAGGCGATAATCGCTGAAAAGATGAAAAATATCCTGGCGATGGAATATCCAGCTGACTATCTCGAAATCCTTATCGGGTCGGACAACTCTACAGACCACACCGACGAAATCATTCGCTCGTTCAACGACCGGCGGGTGCGCTTGATTCATTATGACGAGCAGTCAGGGAAGACGGTGGTGCAGAATCGGCTCTTGGAAATTGCCACAGGCGATGTTGTGCTCTGCACCGATGCCGACTCGCTGCTGACGCCTGAGTCGCTTAAACTGATGGTTGAAAAATTTCTTGACCCGAGAGTGGGTGTAGTAAATCCGAGATATCGCCGCATCAATGAAGATGGTAGTCCGGCAGAAAGTTTCTATGACCTCTGGGAGAGTGGGGTAAAAGAACTTGAAGGTAAGATTGGAGCGATGGTTGGCTGTAACGCCTATGCCAATATGGTGCGCAGGTCGCTGGCAACCCCGATTCCGGACGACACCATCCTTGACGACTTTATTCTGGGAATCAGGCCTTTCCGGTTCGGATACGATGTGGTGTGCGAACCCCGGGCACTGGTTGTTACCCGGGCGGAGAGCGAAACAGTTGAATACCGGCGCAAATCGAGGATATCAAGCGGCAACCTCCAGGCGCTCTTGCGCTGTTATGACCTGCTTTCCCCGAAGTACGGCCGGAAAGCCTGGGTTTACTTTTCCCATAAGGTCATAAGGATGGTGGTACCATTTCTGCTTCTCTCGATGCTTATTGGTGCGGGATTACATGTTCGCTATCCATTTTTTGCGGTACTGTTTGGGCTGCAACTGCTCGCTTATGCCACGATTCCGCTTCTGTTTGTAGTTCCCAGACGGGGGCGCAAACTTCTGATAATACAATACTACCTTTATCTCAATATTGGTCTGGTTATTGGTTACTGGCGCTACCTGTTCCGGCGGGAGCGATTCTGGAAGAAGACGCCGCGTACCGCACCACCACCTGAATTAAGTTGACAAAGGGCACAGGGTTTTCTAAAATCGGCTGAATTGAGAACTCTATCTGTTAATATCGACCACATTGCAACGCTGCGGCAGGCACGGCAGGAGCCATTTCCTGACCCGGTACAGGCGGCAGCGCTGGTTGAATTAGGCGGCGCCGATGGTATTACGGTCCATCTGCGGCAGGACCGACGGCATATCAACGACCGGGATGTGAAACTTCTGCGTCAGACGATAAAGACGGAACTTACCGTGGAAATGGCGGCAAAGCCGGATTTAATACGGTTTGCCTGCAAAGTGAAACCGGACCAGGTGACTCTGGTCCCGGAGCTGGTGACCGAAGTTACGACGACCCGGGGTCTGGATGTATTTAAGGAGGCAAAGCGGTTGCGGCAAGTGGTTGTATTACTGAAGCGCGCCGGTATCAGGGTCAGTTTATTTGTCGACCCGGAGCCCCGACAGGTGGTTGCTGCTGCCAAAATCGGGGCGCAGGTTGTCGAGTTGAATACCGACCGTTACAGTAAAGAGCCCGGGCACAGGGAGTTTCGTCTTCAGGAGTTGGAAACTGCTGCCCAGACCGCAATTCAGCACGGGTTAACGGTTCATGTAGGCCACGGATTGGATTACTTGAATGTTGTGCCAATTCTGCAAGGGAATTGGGCGCAGGGGTTTTCCATCGGTTTTGCAATCGTGAGCCGGGCGGTGTTTGTGGGACTGAAACAGGCGGTTAGAGATATGAAGCATTTACTGGAGGTGTACGCTTGAGAGGTACGAGAATTAAACTTGCAATCTGGCTTTTGGTATTAGTTATCGCCGGAGTGATTCTCTGGCCCAGTTTTCAACTTTATGTACTGTTTCCGAAGCAGGAGAAGGCGTTAAAAGAGCGGTTGAGCAAGGCAGCGACATTTGAGGATAGTCAGGCGGTGCGAATGGAAATTAACGAGTTCAATCAGCGAAAAGGTGCGCTTTATGAGAAACGGATCGTCCACCTTGGACTGGACCTGGTGGGTGGTATGCATGTGGTGCTTGATGTTGACCGTTCCCAGCTTTCCGAAGAGGATGCAAGACGAGCACCAGATTTGGCGCTGGAGGTTATCCGAAACCGAATTGACCAGTTCGGGGTGTTTGAACCAACAATTCAAAAGACCGACCGGGGAAGAATTCTTGTGCAACTGCCCGGTGTTGACCGAGAGCGCGCGCTCAACATCATAAAACAACCGGCACACCTGACATTTCACCTGGTTGAAGAGAAGGCAAAGGTTTACGATGCGTTGAAGACGGTGGATGAACGCCTTCAGGCAAAAGCCGGGGTAAAACCGACAGTGGATTCTACCGTTACTCAGCCTTTGGACTCAACTGAAAAAGAGGCGGCACCGGGAACGCTTTTGAGTTTTCTACGCAGTGAAGGTGATGAACTGGACCTTTTAATTTACGCCAAGGACACCGCGGCGTTCAGAGCGCTTCTTGAGCAGGGAAGGGAGTTCTGGCCCCAAGGCTACGAGTTTGCCTACGGTCCAGTGGAGACGGTGGACAATGACCGGGTTGTTCGTATTTATCTCTTGAAGAGTGAACCGGAACTTATGGGAACGAGGTTACGCCGGGCTGAGCCGGCAATTTATCAGGGTGCAGAACTGGAACGGGCGAACACCTGGGTGGTGAACTTTGAACTCGACCGCGAAGGCGCGGCAAAGTTTGCAACCGTTACCGGCAGAAATGTGGGTAGAAGGCTGGCAATAGTACTTGATGGCGTGGTTCGCTCTGCCCCGCGGATTCAAGAGCGGATTCCCAACGGTCGGGGACAGATAACAATGTACGACCGCCGGGGTGATAAGGCAAAAGACCTTTCAATTGTTTTGAACTCCGGTGCCCTGCCCGCGCCGGTGGTGGTTGTTGAAGAACGCTCAATCGGCGCCTCCCTCGGAGCGGATGCAATTCGGCGGGGTTTGATTGCCGCCGCGGTTGGGGCGCTGGTGGTGGTGATTTTTATGCTCGTGTACTACGGTGTTGGTGGATTGTTAGCGGACTTTGCCCTTGCTGTTAACATCTTTCTCCTTATTGCGGTTCTTGCGGCACTGCGCGCGACTCTTACTTTGCCCGGACTTGCTGGTATCGCTTTGACAATCGGGATGGCGGTTGATGCCAATGTCCTGGTCTTTGAACGTATCCGGGAGGAGTTGCGGGCAGGAAAGACGCCAATGGCAGCGGTTGATACCGGTTATGCCCGGGCGCTGGTGACAATAATCGACGCCAACGCCACGACGATTATCACCGCTTTGGCGCTGTACTTTATCGGCTCGGGTCCAGTGCGGGGATTTGCCATCACACTCGGGGTTGGGTTGGTGATTAACGTGCTGACCGCGGTTTTCCTGACGAGGTTCATCTTTGACTGGTTTCTTGCCCAGTTTGAAGTCAAAACACTGAGGATATAAGTATGAAACTATTTGGCGATACGAACATTCAATTTGTGTCCAAACGCCGGCTCTTCTTTATAATATCGGCGTGCCTGGTGGCAATCAGTATTCTTTTGATTGTGATTAAGGGGTTCCGCTACGGTGTCGACTTTACCGGTGGTGGGTTGGTGCAGGTACGGTTTTCCGCTCCGGTAAAGATTGATGCGGTTCGGGCGGCACTGACGGCAATGGGCGAAGCCGGTGCTTCAATCCAGCAGACCGAAACCGGCGACTTTCTTATCCGGGTGAAGCCGAGCGCCAAGTCCGCTGATGAAAGCGGATTTTCATCGCGGTTGCGCCAGCAGTTTGCTGTCTCATTCCCCGATATCCCGTTTGAGGTTTTACGGGACGAGGCGGTTGGCCCGCGCATCTCTAAAGAGTTACAGAGCAAGGTTTTGATTGCGGTTCTTATCGGGCTTATCGGCATCCTCATCTATGTCAGTTTCCGGTTTGACTTCCGGTTCGGTACCGGTGCGGTACTGGCGCTCATTCACGACACATTAATCACCCTTGGCTTTTGCGCCCTTTTTAACCGGGAAATCACCACGACGCTTATCGCCGCAATCCTGACGGTAATCGGTTATTCGGTTAACGACTCGATTGTCGTTTCAGACCGGATTCGTGAGGCGATTAAAAAAATCCGCAAAGAGTCTTTCCCGGAGGTTGTCAATCGGGCGATAAACGATACGCTTTCGCGCACAATTGTCACCGCGCTTACCACCCTATTCGTGACGATTGCTTTACTCGTGCTTGCCTCAGCAGAAATCAGGGATTTCGCCTTTGCGCTCACGGTGGGCATTGTGATTGGTACCTACTCCTCAATCTTTGTGGTTGCGAATCTGGTGGTGGCGTGGGAGCAGAAGTTCCCGACCCGGCGCCGGCGGTAAGCCAGCCGCGGTCCAGAATTAAATTCTTTTTACAGGCGGCAGTTGCCAGCGGCTTTTTTACCGGCTACTTTCCTTTTGCCCCGGCGACGGTAACCAGTTTCTTTAGTTTAGTTCCGGTTTATTTCCTTTCGCGCCAGCCATTCCTGGCGGCAGGGGTGATTGTTGTTGTTTTCTTTCTGGGCGTCTATCTGGCTGATGAACTGGAAAGGGTATGGGGTAAAGACCCGGCAAGGGTTACCATTGACGAAATTGTTGGCACCTTCATAACGTTCTTTTTCAATCCGGTTTCCTTTGCCGGGCTTGCGGTTGGTTTTGTCCTCTGGCGTGGTTTTGATATCTTGAAACTGCCTTTCATCAACCGGGTGCAGGCTGTGCGGGGTGGCTGGGGTGTGATGCTGGACGATGTGCTTGCCGGCATCTGCGCCAATCTGGTACTAAGGGTATTGATTTTGGTTTTACCACAACTTGGGCGGTAAAAGAAGGGGCGTGAGCGATGGTTGGCCAAACTTCAAAGGCAGAGATAGTCGTTGTTGGTGATGAGGTTGTCGCGGGCAAGGTTGTGGATACAAACTCGGCGGTTATCGCCCGGCAACTGGCGAAAATTGGCATTGAGACGCAAACGGTGGTGCGGGTAAGAGATGACGAGGAGGCGATTAAGAAGGCGGTTGCGGGCGCACTGGTCTGTTCCCGGTTGATTTTTGTCTGCGGTGGGCTTGGTCCGACACCGGATGATAAAACTTTGCCCGCGGTTGCGGAACTGATTGAGCGGCGACTTACAGTTCATCAAGAGAGTCTGGAACGGATTGACCGATTTATGAGCCGCAGGGGTATAAAGACTCCAGAACTGGCAAAGCGGCAGGCGCTCATTATTGAGGGGGCAACGGTTTTTGAGAATCCGGCGGGTATGGTGCCGGGAATGGTGGTTGAGCATCAGAATAGCACCGTTGTTCTTTTGCCCGGTGTGCCTGAGGAACTTGTTGGTATCCTTGAAGGCGGCGTTATTTCCTATCTGAAGGAGCGGTTTTCCGGGCAACGGTTGACGGTCGCGCTTATTCGGACCGCGGGTTTGATTGAGTCGCAAATCGCGCCCCGGGTCAATCGGCTTGTTGGCCATTATCAGGGTGTGCAGGTTGGTTATTATCCTTCGGTTCAGGGGCTGGACTTCTTGATTTCGGGTGCGGATAAAAAGGCGGTGGCCGCGTGCGCCGGTAAGTTGAAGGAACTTTTTGGGGCGCGGGTGTATGCTGATGAGGATAGGAACCTTGAAATTGTGGTGGGCGAGATTTTGAAGGCAAGGGGGTTGACTTTAAGCACCGCTGAGTCCTGCACCGGTGGTTTGATTGGTGACATTTTGACCAACGTGCCGGGCAGTTCGGGCTATTATCTGGGCGGTGTGGTTGCCTATTCCAACGCAATAAAGATGAGGGTGTTAGGTGTTAAGGAAAGTACTTTGAAAAGTTATGGTGCGGTGAGTTCTCAAACGGTGACGGAGATGGTAACCGGGGTTTGCCGGGTTATCGGTAGTGACTGCGGGATTGCGGTTTCGGGAATTGCCGGTCCCGGTGGTGGGACAAAAGATAAGCCGGTAGGACTGGTTTATATCGGGGTGGCGTTTAAGGGCAGTGTCAAGGTTGAAAGGCACATCTTCTCGGGAAACAGAAGGGTGATTAAAGAGCGTGCGGCATACACCGCGCTCGACCTTTTGCGCCGGGTGTTATTGTAAAGGAGGCAAAGGGTGATATACAGTAATCGGACCGCATTTGGGGGCAAAGGCGAGATGGTGCGTGCGTTTGTTGCGGTGGATACGACACCCGAGGTTAAGGCAGAGGTTTCCCATCTTCTGCGCCAATTAAAGGAACGAACCCGTTTTTCGGTTAAGTGGGTCAAGCCGGAGCAGATGCACATCACCCTGGTATTTTTAGGTGCGGTCGGCGCGGAGTTTATTGAAGGGGCAAAGGTTGAGTTAAACGCGGTGGCGAGTAGATACAGGGGGTTTGGGTGTCGGCTTGGAGGGTTGGGGGCATTTCCTTCACCCGTAAGGGCAAGGGTTTTGTGGGTCGGGCTGAAGAGCGGGGAGCAGGAGTTAAAGGAACTACAGAAGGCGGTCTCCCGGGCTCTTAACCGGATTGGTTATGTAGAGGAGAAAAGGCCGTTTAGCCCCCATTTGACATTGGGGCGTCTGCGGGAACCGGCGGATGTGAACTTTATAAATGAGATGTCGTTTCAAAGTTCGTCTTTTTTTGTCTCCCGGATGATTCTATTCAGTTCCATCCTGAAGCCCGAGGGACCAATCTATTCGGTGCTTGAGGAGTTTCCGTTTGGCAACGGATAATTAAACTTTTTTCTCGTGCCAGATTTTTTGGGCGAGGAAGGCGATGTTCTGGCCAAGGTTTTTGAAGTTTTTTATCCCTTCCTCGTCGTTGAGAATGTCGCCCGGTTTCATTCCGAACCCAAAGTTCCAGTAGGTTGAGCCCGGCACAAACATCTCTTTGATAAGAAAGAAGTAGTTGATTTCGGCGAGTACGACATTGCCGCCACCGCGGCGCACCGCGACAACCGCAGCACCAATCTTGTGCCGTAAAGGGTTGTTGTTTCTGCCCGCTACATAGCCGGCACGGTCAATCAGGGCTTTGGCCTCAGCGGTCATTGAACTGAAGTAAACTGGCGAACCGATTATGATGATATCTGAGGCAAACATCTTATCAATCAAATGGTTCATATCGTCATCCCAACCGTGACAATGGCGGTCCCGTATTTCGGCGCACTTATTACACGCCCGGCAGCCGTGCAGGTTTAAACCACCCACCGGCACCAGTTCGGTTTCAATGCCCGCGGCACGCAGTTCTTCAAGGACGATGTTCAACGCCAGAAAGGTGTTGCCCTTTGGTCTGGGGCTGCAGTTAAACCCGGTTGCTTTAACCATTGTAACTCCTTTTTAGTTTAAGTTCAGAGAAAAGTTTGAGGGAGACGGTGTTAAGTCGTTTGATTGCCATTTTGCATCCTGATTGCTATCACTTTTACCGTAAAAATTGCCTAAGGTCAAGGAAAGGTTTTTGCAATGGCAGGTGCGATTTTTCCCATAGGGGTCGAATCGGGGCTCATTTCGCTAATATCTTGATAAAATGTGAGTTGGCTGATTACATTTATCGCCAATCCAGTCTAGGAGGGCACACCGGATACCGTTTAGGGAACGGTTCCGGGAGTGGTTCGGTGAGTAACTCTGGGAACCCTTTCCGGGTTGGTAATCACCGGCATTACCGCATTGGTTACTATATGGGTTATGTTGGTTGATTTTCGGGGTAAAGGGGCGACTGTTTTGGAGTTGAACCCAACCGTTAAATCAGGACGCTTTTTTAGCGCTCAACCGGACGCACCGAAGAACAGTTATCCGGTTTACAACTCCTCTTGACTTTTTGAGATAAAAGGGCATTATAGTTTGTGGTGTTATCTTTCAAATGGAGGCGGTTATGGTTGGATTGAAGCCGGTGGTCTGGATTATAATTGGTTTGGTTCTTGTCGCACTGGAGATGGTTGTGCCCGGACTGGTGATTATCTGGTTTGGAGTCGCCGCGGTTCTTACCGGAATTCTGGCGTTTTTTATCCCAAATCCCTATTTCCAGTATGGGGCGTTTCTGTTTTTTTCCGGTCTGGGCGTTTTTCTGGCTCAGTGGATTGGCAGGAAAATCACCCGGCCCGAACCAGAGCCGGTAGGTGCGTTGCGGTTACCGGGCGCCATCGGCGTGGTGTTAGAGAGCATCGAGCCGGCGAAAATGGGGCGAGTAAAGGTGCAGGGTGAGGAGTGGCGGGCAGAGGCAGCAGTGCCGCTCGCGGAAGGGGTCAAGGTCAAGGTGGTAAAAGTTGACGGAACCCATCTGGTAGTTGAACCGTTAGAAGAAGGGAGGCAATGATGCCGGTACTGGTAATCATCGTTTTGATTTTTTTGTTTATCTGGGCGCTTTTGGGGTTGAAGATTGTGCGGCCTTATCAGCGGGGCGCGGTGGAAAGGCTGGGAAAGTATCAACGGTTGGTCCAGCCCGGTTTGAATTTTATCATCCCGTTTCTCGAGCGGTTGATTAAGGTTGACATGCGCGAGCAGGTGGTTGATGTGCCGCCGCAAGAGGTTATCACCAAGGACAACGCCACGGTGACGGTTGATGCGATTGTTTATTACGAGGTGACCGACCCGGTGAAAGTGCTTTATAATGTTGCCAATTTCCGGCTGGCAACGATTAAACTGGCGCAGACCAATTTGCGTAATGTGATTGGTGATTTGACGCTGGATGAGTCTTTGACTTCCCGGGAAAGAATCAATGCGAAGTTGCGTGATGTGCTGGATGAGGCGACCGATAAATGGGGTGCGAAGGTGACCCGGGTGGAGTTGCAGCGCATTGAGCCGCCGAGCGATGTGACCGAGGCGATGCACCGCCAGATGAAGGCGGAGCGCGACCGGCGGGCGGTGGTTCTGGAGGCAGAAGGTATCAGACAGGCGGCGATTCTTAAGGCAGAGGGTGAAAAACAGGCAAGGATTCTTGAGGCCGAAGGTCAGGCGGGTGCAATTGAGCGGGTTGCCAATGCCGAGAAGTATAAGTTGCTGACCGTGGCCGAGGGTGAGGCGCAGGCGATTGAGCGGGTTTATGCGGCGATTCACAAGGGAAACCCAACAAAGGATTTAATCGCGATTAAGTATTTAGAGGCGCTGGCGAAGATGGCTGAGGGTAAGGCGACGAAGATGTTTATTCCTTACGAGGCGTCCGCGATTATGAGTGCGGTTGCGGTGATTGCCGAGGCTTTAAAGGATAAGACAGAGACGGAGAAGAAGTAGGCGCGGGCGCGGTTGGGTGTAAGGTTTCCCGGTTGCAGTTTCCGTTGATATGAGTGATTGGGAGAAGAAGACAGCGGCGGAGGTTGTTTTTGAACTGGGCTCGGACCCGGAAAAGGGGTTGAGCAAAGAAGAGGCGCAAAACCGGCTCCAGCGATTGGGCAAAAATGTGCTTAAGGAACGGGAGGTTCGAAGCCCGTTATCAATTCTTTTATCCCAGTTCACTTCGGTGATGGTGATTATGCTTCTGATCGCCGGGGTGGTGTCGATATTTTTAGGCGAGACGGTTGATGCGGTGGCGATTTTCGCTATCGTGGTGCTCAATTCAATCCTCGGTTTTGTGCAGGAGTTCCGCGCCGAGAAGGCACTTCAGACTTTAAAACGGCTGGCGATGCCTAAGGTCAGGGTGTGCCGTAACGGGGTAGTGGATGATGCGCCCGCGCAGGATTTAGTGCCCGGTGATATCGTGCTGCTTGAAGCGGGAAGCAACATTCCGGCTGATGGCCGGTTGCTCGAGGCGGTGAATTTACGGGTTCAGGAGGCGGCATTGACCGGCGAATCAGAGCCGGTGGATAAAGAGAGTGGACCGCAGGCGACGGCAGCAGACGGTGCGGTGCCGGATGGGGAGCACCACGCGAAAAATATGGTGTTTATGGGCACAGCGGTGGTTGCGGGGCGGGGTCGGATGGTGGTGACAGAAACGGGAATGAGAACCGAGTTGGGCAAGATTGCGGATATGCTTCAGACGACGAAGCGGGAGCCAACACCGTTACAGAAACGGCTGGAGCGGATGGCAAGAGAACTGGCGATTGCGGTTTTAGTAATTGTTGCCATCGTGTTTACCTTAGGGGTGTTGAGGGGGCAGAACTATCGTGAGATGTTTCTCGTGGCGGTGGCGATGGCGGTGGCAGCGGTGCCCGAAGGATTGCCGGCGGTGGTTACCATCGGGCTGACGCTGGGTGCGCGGCGCATGCTGGGCCGGAATGCGTTGATTAGAAGGTTGAATGCGGTGGAAACGCTGGGTTCGGTTACGGTAATTTGTTCGGACAAGACCGGCACTTTGACTCAGAATCGGATGACGGTGACGGTGCTGGATGTTGCCGGCGAAAAGTGCGACCTGCAGGTGGTACGGGCAAAGGGTGATAAGGTGGAGAGCTGTCACTATCTTTCTCCGGCAATGCTACTTCTGGTTGCCGCGGGTGCATTGTGTAACGATGCCCTGATTGCGGTTGATGCCGGGGAGATGAAGGTTTTGGGCGACCCAACTGAAGGGGCATTGGTACTGGCAGCAATGGAGTTGGGAATGGAACCCAACCAGTTGCGGCGGCTTTTGCCCCGGGTGGGCGAAATCCCCTTTTCTTCTGAACGCAAACGGATGAGCACCGTCCATCAGTTAAAAATTGAAGGTCCGGTTGCGGAAAAGGAGCGGATGGTCCTTGGGATTTTGAAGACCAAGAGTGATGGAGAGATGGTCCTTTTCACGAAAGGTGCGGTTGATGTGCTGTTAAAGTTGTGTCGCGGGGTTTATGTCAATGGTGAGGTGGAACCTTTGACCGAAATCTGGCGGCAACGGATAACCGAAGCCCTGACCAATCTTACCGCGCAGGGAATCAGGGTACTGGGGAGTGCGTTCCGGATGGTTAAAGAGGTTGAGGTTACCGGGACCGGTGGCGTTGGCGAGGAGCTGGAAAACAATTTAATTTTTATCGGGATGAGCGGAATGATTGACCCGGCAAGGCCGGAGGTTAAGGATGCGGTTAAGGTCTGTCGGAAAGCCGGGATTAAACCGGTGATGATTACCGGCGACCATCCTTTGACCGCACTTTTTATCGCCAGTGACATCGGTATTTTAAATCGGGCGGAGCCGAACTGGCAGGAACGCTGTCTCACAGGCGAACAGTTGCGGGAGCTGCCTTTTGAAAGGTTGAAAACAATTGTCGAACGGGTCGTGGTTTTTGCCCGGGTTGCGCCTGAGGATAAACTGGCGATTGTCAAGGCACTGCAGGAGAATGGTGAAGTTGTGGCGATGACCGGTGATGGGGTGAATGATGCCCCGGCGTTAAAGAAGGCGGATATCGGTGTAGCGATGGGGATTACTGGAACCGATGTGGCGAAGGAGGCGGCGGATATGGTGCTCCTCGACGACAACTTTGCGACGATTGTGGCGGCGGTGCGCGAGGGCCGGGCAATCTACGAGAACATCCGCAAGTTTATCCGCTATACATTTGCCTCTAACACCGGGGAGATTGTGGCGATGGTTTTCGCACCCTTTTTCGGGATGCCGTTTCCCTTGGGTCCGCTGCAAATACTCTGGGTTAATCTTGTTACCGACGGTTTGCCCGGTCTGGCTTTAGGTGTTGAGCCACCGGAGCGGGATGTGATGCAGCGGCCACCCCGACGGTTGAAGGAAAGTATATTTGCCCACGGTATGGGTTTTAACATCGTCTGGTCGGGAATTTTTTTAGGATTGTTGTCACTGGGTTTCGGTTACTGGGCATTTATGAAAGGCCGGGACGATTGGCGGACGATGGTGTTCACAATACTTATTATGGGGCAGTTGTTTCACTCGCTGGCACTAAGGTCGCAGCGGGAATCTTTCTTTAAGATGAAACTGCTGGGGAATCCAGCGCTTATCGGCACATTTTTGCTCACATTAGCGCTGCAACTTCTGGTGATATACAATCCAGTTTTGCAACGGGTATTCAAAACCCAGGCGCTGCCCGTTTCAGATTTGATTATCGCCCTGCTGGCAAGTTCAATGGTGTTCTTTGCGGTCGAAGTGGAGAAGGCGCTGCGCCGGGTTCTGAGCCGAACAGCGTCAAAACAAAGGTCGTGATGCGGTGTTTTTTTTAACGGTTATAGTGATTCTGGGACAGGTGGCACCGGGGATGAAGGTTGACATCGTCCGGTTTGCCGGCAATAAAAGTTTTTCGCGCCGGGTGCTGGTCAATATTGTTCAGGTTAAACCCGGTGCATTGGCGATGGAGGCGTTACTTGACGAGGATGCGCGAACCCTCGAGGAGTTTTATCGTAATGAAGGTTTTTTTGATGTCCAGGTTCAGAAGGGTCTGGGCGTGGTCACCCAGAAGGTGGTGGCAACATTCTATATTCAAGAAGGGGTTCGGGCAAAGGTGGCAGATGTGGGTTTTGAGGGAAACAGGGCGTTTACTGCCGAGAGGTTGAAACGGGTCTTGAAGTTTGGTGCCCGGACGCCCTTTTCTCTTCCTTCGGTTAAGGCGGGTACCCAGAGTCTGCGCAATTTATATCTGAACGCCGGGTATCCTTTTGTGACGGTTGAGGACAGCTTTGAGCGCCGGGATACATTGGTTTTGGTTAGATATCGTGTTGAGGAGGGGCCCCGCTGTTACATAAGGGATGTTCGGGTGCGAGGTAACAAGTCGGTACGCACGGCGACGATTCTGCAGAGCGTGGAGATAAAGAAAGGCGAGATGTTCTCACGGCGCCGGCTCGAGGAGGCACAACGCCGGGTTTATGCGATGAAGGTTTTTTCCCGGGTTCTGTTCTATGTAACCCCAGATTCGCTCGCATCGGATAGCGTTGTGGTAAGGTTTGATGTGGTAGAAGGGACGCAACAGGGTATCGCCCTTGGTGTTGGCCTGGAAACGCCGCCCAGTCGAGCGCTCTTTTCGGTTGAATGGGAGCACAACAATGTGATGAATCGCGGGCAGTGGTTGATTGCCGAGGTTATGTTCAGCCCGGATTTGAGCAAGAATTACCGGAGCAGTTTTGACCTGACCTGGCGGGTGCCTTATCTATTCTGGACCCGGGTTGATTTTCAGAGCCATCCCTTCTTTTACTACGAGCGGTTTGACTCGGCACGGCAGCGTGAGTACGGAATAGAAAATGGTCTGCAGAAGGATATCGCACCTCAGCTGCGGCTCGGTCTGTTCAATCGCCTGCGGTTAGTTGCCGATACGAGCCGGGGGATAACCAATTCTCTGGCGCTGAGTTTGATATACGACTCGCGGGACAACTTTTTTGACCCGCAACGCGGTGTGTATTTCCAGCCCGGGTTGGAAGTAGCGGGTGGTATTTTGCTCGGGGAGAATGATTTTGTCCGCGGGGTGGCGGACATCCGTGTTTATCAGTCACTGAGGCGGGGTTTTGTTTTCGCCGCGCGGGGGTTAGGAGGCAGGGTGATTCCTTATGGCAGGTCGGCCTCGGTGCCTTATTACGAGGAGTTTTCTCTGGGCGGCAAGAACAATTTGCGGGGTTATCCGGACCGGGCTCTGGGACCGGATACGGCGCGCGGTGGCAGGTATGGGCCGGTTATTTTGAATGCCAGTGTTGAGGTGCGAAGTCCTTATATCCTGCGCTGGGTTGGGGTTATTGGTTTTATCGATTGGGGACAGATCGCCGGGCAGAGGGATTTGAAGCTACGGGGATTTGAAGTTGGCGCCGGTTTTGGTTTACGGCTGCGGACGCCGGTGGGTCCGATTCGGCTTGACTGGGGAAAACGTTTGAAAGGCGCGCCGGCCGGCGATTGGGGCAGAATTTATTTTGGGGTGTTGCATGCGTTTTAAGCGGCGTTGGTGGCTCTTGGTGTTCGGATTTGTGATTGGTTTGCTGGTAGTGGTGGTTTTATTCCGGCAGGATGTTGGACGGCTGGTGTTGAAAAGGACACTGGTGGCTTTGAGTAAGGGGATTAACGGCGAGATTACTTACGGTAACATCAGTGGTGATATATTTTCTACTCCTCAGGTGAGCGATTTAAGGATAGTTTTAAATTCTGATTCTATTCTGATTAGACGGCTCGGGGTACGGTACGACATTCTTTCTTTAATACGGGGTAAAATTGTCCTGCGCGATGTTCAACTGGATAGCGCCCGGGCTTACTTCTCTGGGGTCAGGACAGAAGTCGGTGGCGTGCAACCGGTCAAGAGATGGAGTTTCCCCGATATTACGGTCAGGCAACTGGCAGTGAAGGGCGGTGCGGTTTATATTAAAGATGAGAAGCGAGTTGATTCGTTGCGGATAAATCTG
This sequence comes from uncultured bacterium, assembly GCA_964626075.1. Lineage (GTDB taxonomy): Bacteria > Hydrothermota > Tepidihabitantia > Tepidihabitantales > Tepidihabitantaceae > Tepidihabitans. The sequence continues at coordinate 120,556 of CAZVDD010000001.1, read as the reverse complement.
CGCCTTCGGGCACGAAAGTCGGTTGCGGTGCTTAACCTTGATTCGATGCAGTTTTTAATGGTTGAGGAAAGTTTGGCACTCCGGCATATCGGTGCCCGGGTGGAGTTGAGCGGGGATTCATTAAAGATGAGCGAAGTTCAAGCGATGAGCCGGGGTTCAAGGTTTCGCGGTAGTCTGGGGATTGATTTGAGGTCAAAGGAGGTTACGGCTGAAGTTACCGAGTTGAGTGTCAATCTAACGGAGATTTTACATATCCCGGGTCGGGTTTGGTTTCAAGGCGAGGCACAGTTGGGGGAGAAGAGAAAGGTGGCGGCAGGTCGTTGGGTTGCTGATGGGCTGCTCTGGAGGAGAGTTAACCTGCCAAGGCTGACCGGGGGGTTTAATCTTCAGGATTCAAAATTTCGGTTGACGCTTGCCGGTAGTGACCGTGAGATTGGGCGGTTTGCTCTTGATGGGTGGGTTGATTTGAGGGGGTTTGATTTTGCCGCCTCGATTCAGGTTGACAGTCTGGCGGTGTCCCGTTTGGAGCCTGCGCTACCCGATTTCCGGCTATCGGCACAGTTCCAGTCGAGCGGGGTGCTGGGTTCTTTAACTTATTTACTGGGCGCGAAGCGAGATTCCAGTCGTACCGATTCAATTAACTTGTTGGTGAAGGGAAAAGTGACCGAATTGGGGATTGATACGCTGAATGCGGTTGTTGATTATCGACAGGGCGGTGTGCAGTTACGGAGTTTGACCCTGAGAGGTCCGGCGGGAAACTTTGACTTCACCGGTGTGGCGCGTGCCGGGTTGTTGAAGGCGCGGTGTGATATGGAAAATTTTGATTTAAGTGTTGCGGGGCGGTTGTTCAATGTTGAACTCAGCGGACGCGCGGATGGCGAACTGTCGGCTTTCTGGGAAAAAGACTCCTGGGGTTTTTCCGGTGTTGTTTATTTTGAGGGATTCCGCGGGAGTAAAGTGGAGATAACTAACGGTCTTATCGCGGCTGATGTTAATGGCAGCGGTCCGCTGCGGGGAAATTTTGTTGACCGAATGGCGGGCAGATTGGCGGTGGGCGGCGAAGGTATTGTAGTGGCAAATCAGGAATGGAATGCCGGACAGCTGGTATGGACCGGGCCCGATTTTGAAGTGAGGTTTGAGCGGGAGAAGGTACGGTGTGGTGCGCTGGGTGAGCTGCATTTTCAAGGGCGCGCGGTGGTTTGTTCTCTGAATATGCTGGAGTATGCGACCGAAAAGGAGACGCTTACCCTTCTTGAACCGTGCCGGGTGGTGTTAAGCGATTCGGTTGTTGACCTGACCGGTGTGAAGATGGCGGTTGCCGATGGTGAAATAAATCTGAACGCCCGGATTGCGACGCCGCGGTCGCCCTGGTTTGAAATCGGGTTGCGCCATATCAACCTAAGGAAGCTGCAGCGGTTGTTAGGTATCAATACCGAGTTGTGGGGGGTATGTGACATTGATGTCGTCGGTGGGGATTCGGTGTTTGTCAAGTTTACCGGGGTTGATTTTGGGGTGCCGAGCCTTTCGTTGAATCTGAAACATATTCAGGGGAGTCTGGTTGCCGGGCGCGAAGGTTGCCATTTGGAAGGGTTGGAGTTCGTGTGCCGCCAGGACACGAGTTATATAAAAGGTGATTTTGACTGGAAATTGCGTCCCGGGTTTCGTTTAACAGGCGCAAGGCTGGACTTTTCGCTTGTTGACCCGGGAAACTGGATTTTTGATGTGACCAAACCCTATGTTGAGATTACCCAAGGGGTCGTGTTTGGTGCGGTCAAGGTGAACTGGCGGCCGGAGAGTCTGTTGCTCTCAGGAAGGTCAAGGGTGAGCAAGGGTGTTATCAGGGTACCAAGCGTTGCTACTACAGTAGATGGAGTGGAAGCGGAGATTACATTTAATGAGGACCGGCTGGTTATTGAGAAGTTGAGCGGAAAGAGTGCCCGGGGTACGGTTACTGCTGAAGGGGTTGTGGATTTGAGCCCGAGTGGGGCAATCGATTCGGTGGCATTTAAGACCCACTTCACCGGGGTATCAGCGGTGCCGATGCCCCAGGTTTATGCCATTGGTAAAGGAGATATCAACATCGTCTGGCATCAGGGCGAAGAAAGGGCGTTTATCTCAGGAAACACGGGGGTGGATGAGGCGCTGGTGGCAATCGGATTTGGTAACCAACAGGGTGGTGGTGGTGGTGCGGCCGGTGTTGATTACGATATTCGGGTCCGCGCGGACCGCGGTGTTTGGTTGCGCAATCGGGAGGCGGACATTGAACTGGCGGTGGATTTAACAGTCCGTCAGGTGGGGGAGGAGGCGGTGTATATCGGTGAACTTGTTACCCGGCAGGGCAATGTGTACTATCTTGACCACATCCTGCGCGTTACCGAGGGGAGGCTGACCTTTGACAATGTGAGCCGGTTTGACCCAAAACTTGATATCACCGCTGAATTGCCTATTACCCACAATGGTAAAAAGGAACAGCCGGATAAGGTCGTTCTCAGTTTAACAGGAACGCTTTCGGAACCATCGTTTGTATTTCGGACTGAACCGCCGGTGTGGGACGAAACTCAGGTTCTCTCTTACCTGAGTTTAAATGTCACGATGGACGAAATTTCCGTAATGGAACAGAAGGAAATTTTGAATAGGCTTTTGTCAGAACGGCTCCTCGGTTATTTCCAGACTCAGGTCGCGAAAAAGGTCAGAGAGTTTGTCAGTCTTGACTATCTCGAACTGGAGACCGGGATTCTTTCGGGACAGGGCGCCCGGGTTACGGTAGGAAAATATGTTGGACGTAATCTCTATGTTTCTTACACCCAGAACTTTTCCGGTGAGTTGAGCCCGGCTTTTTTGATTGAGTACTATCTAAATCGGCGCAACGAGCTGATTGCCGAGCGTTCTTCAGATGGCAGGTACTCTTTGCGCTATCGTTTTAAACTACGTTATTGATGTTTTGTGATATTGTCATTCCCCGGACGCCGCTCAACGAGCTGACCTACGAACTTCCCCCAGGTTTGGAAGTTGCACCGGGTGACTGCGTACGGGTACCGTTGCGCGGTAAGCAGGTGGCGGCGGTGATTTTCGGATTGAGAAAAGAGTTGCCAGAGCGCAAGGTGCCGGGCCAACTACAGCAAATTACCAAGGTTCTGGCCCGGGGGATAATTCCCGGCGAACTGCTTTGTTTAGTACGGTGGGTGGCGGACTATTATGTTGCCAGTATGGGTGAAGTGCTCAGTTTTGTTCTGCCGCGGGGAGTTTTTCCGCAAAAGAGAACCGCTGAGTACCTGCGATCGAGTACCGGGTTTGCTGCGATTTGTTCAAAGGGCGGTGCTGATTCAGAAGCCGTTGCGAAACTAAATTTTTCGGTGCTGGTTTGTCCCGAGAGCAAAGAGAAGGAAGCGGTGGCGGATTTTTTAAAGCGGGCGCAGCCCCACGGTTCAGTCGTTTTTTTAATGCCCGAGCGGCGGCTGAAGGAGTGGCGCAACTTGGCGCGCGATATATGGGGGGATGGGGTAATTGAGTACCACAACAAACTTTCACCGGCAAATCAGCGTAAGGCGTGGTTAAAAGCAGTAGAGGCGGAACAGGTACTAATTGTTGGTGTGCGCGGGGCAGTTTGGGCGCCGGTTAAGAAGCTTGCTGGGGTGGTGATACTGGAAGAGCACTTTTCCGGGTACAAGGAGGAACGGCGACCAGGTTGGCACGCCCGGGATGTGGCAATTGCCCGAGCAAAGTTTGCCGCCTGTCCGGTTTTGCTTACTGACCGGACACCAACCCTCGAGACTATTGCCAACATTAAGTCGGGTCGCTTTACCCTTCTGGCGCCGCTGAAGTTACCGGTAAACCGGGAACGGGTTTTTGTAGTTGATATGCGTTTGCATCGCGGCGAATTGCTCTCACCGCGCCTGTTAACCGAGTTAAAAAGGGCTGATGAAAAAAATCGGGTTGCGCTGCTTTTTTTAAACAGAAAAGGTGTAAGCCGGTTTGTGGTCTGCCGGCAGTGCGGTAATGTGTTGCGATGTTCGCGGTGCGGTGTGCCTGGGGTACTTACTGCCGATTCCCGGCTTACCTGTCGTTACTGCGGAACTGATTGTCCGGCACCCGACAGATGTCCTTGTTGCCAGGGGGTGGATTTTGAGTACCGGGCGCCCGGGGTTGATATGGTGCAAAGGAAGTTAAAGGAGTACGGGTTTTCTGGTGCTGGAACAAAGATAGTCGTCGGAACCCGGAAACTGCTGAGTCAGGATTTTCCCGAAAACCTTGGGGTCGTCGGCATTGTCAATCTGGACACCGAATTCGCCCTGCCCGACTTTCGTGCCCGGGAGCGGGTCTGGCATCTTTTGTGCGATGTTATCAACCGTGTACAGCGGCCGCTTGCCCGGCTGGTTATTCAAACCTATTGTCCAGAAGAATCGGTACTGGACTGCTGTTTGCGGGGGGATAGCGCACAGTTTTTTAGAGAGGAGTTACGGCTCCGCAAGGAGGCGGGATTTCCGCCTTACCGCCGATTGGTATTGCTGACAATTAAGGGCGCGGATAGGGAATTGGTGGGCAAACAGTCCGAGGAGTTGCGCCGCATTATTGAGGAGCAGGGCAAAAAGATTCAGCCGCGCCTTGAGGTTCTGGGACCGGTAACAACGATGAAGGCAGGAAGGTTTAATGCCCGCCTTTTGGTTAAAGTTCCGACCACAATAATGCCCGGCAAGGTTATCCCCAGAATAAAACTACAAAACAGCCAGTTCCGGATTGAGGTTGACCCGCAGGAAATAGTTTAACAGTTGGTAATTAACGGTGCAGATTTCTTTTCAGTCGTAATGCCGGCGAGGCATCGAATCCGCGGGATTCGTCAAGAGAAACGGTCGTGTCAATGTACATTGTTGCCCGGATAAACGCATCGTGGGCAGCAATCGAGTCACCGGTAAACTCGGCGGCAACGCCGAGGTTGTTCAGGAGTGCGCCGGCTAAATCGGCGGGGGGTGGTGTTAGAGTAGAAAGTGAGCGTTCTGCTACGTGGTAATAGAAAAGGGCGCTTTCGGGATAAGAGTAGTACTGGAAGATGTAACCAACATTGAATGCAAGCCAGCCGGTGATACAGGATGCGGCGTACCCGCTAAGGGCGTGCGTCAGTTCAAGACCTTTTTGAAATTCAACGAGCGCCGATTGAGGTTGCGCAAGTTCATTGTAGGAGAAACCGATATATCCATAAAGCACCGCCTGACTTGTTGCGTCTTTTCTTAGTTCTTTTCTCTGTAAGAGTTTTGTTAACCGGGCGATGGCGTCGCGCAACTCTCGATTTTTAATCATAGTATCGATTGACACCAGCTGCCGGTTCAGTTCCCGGGAAAGGAAGGTGCGAACGGTGGTGTCAAGGTACACCTTGCCCAGCATTCGGGTGTAAGCGCTGAGGTCTACTTTAGTCAATTTGGCTGTTTTTCGTTCGGGCTCACTTTTGGGTGGTTGGGAAAGAATTCGGGTGAGAAACAAAAGGATGACCAGGACAACAACGCCGAGCGTAACCCAGAGCCACACATTGCGCAGTGATAGTCCAGGGTTTGGCTTTTTGGTCTTTTTCGGCACGCCGAATTTTAATCTAACTGACTTTTATGTCAATGTTGCGGTAAATATCAAAAACGGCAATTTGGATGGCGTTACCCAATATGACCGAATGAAAGAGTAACTGGTAACTATTCAATGATAATTAATTTTGCCGCAGTGGTGCGAGGAGTTGTTCTATGGGTGTTCTAAAGTGGTGTAATCCATCTTCAGGCTCGACTTTTCTGGCTCTCGGGTGCTTGGCAGTTCAGTTGAGTTCTGGTTTACAGGGATGAGATATTGGGATGGGTTATAAGTTTAACCCCTATTGAATTGGTAAGTTATTGGCATTAGAACATATCGCCACTCATCACACCGGTAAGGACTCTTTAGCTCATTCGGAAAATGGCTCATCAGTTCAATCCCGGATTCACTGGCAAGGCCAATCCCGGAGTCGCTCCCTGAGCGATTTCCTAAGCCAGATAAGGACCGAATCGGTGATTGGGTTACTCAATCCTTTTTCCTATTCTCTCCGAAATAGGGGGAAGGTGGATTTTAACAAGGATTTAATATGCTAATTTACTGGTTTTTAACGGGTTAACATCACAGTCAGTATCTGTTGCCGCCTGGTATTTTAGCCTTTCAACCATTTGTTGTTTGTTTCCGGATTGTTAGGGTAGTTTTCCGACAAGAAATACGGCGCCTGGAAAGACCATCGAAATGATATTGTTTTTATACAGTGCCGAGCCCTTGACTTTTGGTATATTTTTAGGTATAATGCCAATCAATTTACTGGTTATTTTATTGAGAGCGAAAAATTAAGGACTAGTTTTTTGTTTTATCCCTAAGGAGGAATTTTGGTTAAGATTTTGAAAAAGCGCCAGTTAGCGCCACAAATTAAGATGTTAGAACTGGCTGCACCCGAAATCGCCCGAAAGGCACAGCCCGGGCAGTTCGTTGTTGTTAGGGTCAACGAAGAGGGAGAAAGGATACCTTTGACTGTGGCGGATGCGCTGCCCGAGGAAGGGATTGTGGTTATTGTTTTTCAAGAGGTTGGTAAATCGACGATGCTTCTGGGTACGCTTGAGGAGGGCGAGGCGATTTTGGATTTGATTGGCCCTTTGGGAAAGCCAAGCGAAATTAAACGGTTCGGGATGGTGGTGTGTGTTGCCGGCGGGGTCGGAACACCGGAGATTTTTCCTGTTGCCCGGGCGTTGAAACAAGCGGGTAACCGGGTGATTTCAATTATCGGGTTCCGAAATCGGGAACTGGTTTTAATGGAAGATGAGATGCGCGCTGTTTCCGATGAGTTGATTGTGGCGACTGACGACGGTTCTTACGGCGTTAAAGGTTTTGTCACTGATGTATTGCGGGAGGTATTGAATCGGGGCGAAAAGGTTGATAGATGTTTTGCCGTTGGTCCGGTGATAATGATGAAGATGGTTTCCCTCCTCACCAAGGAGTATGGCGTGCCGACGGTTGTAAGTTTGAATCCGATAATGCTGGATGCGACCGGGATGTGTGGTGTGTGTAGGGTTGAGGTCGGTGGTGAGACAAAGTTTGCCTGTGTGGACGGTCCGGAGTTTGATGGCCATAAGGTAAATTTTGACCAGTTGATGGCACGGTTGAAGACCTATGTTAATGAGGAGAAGCAGGCGGTCGAGCTCTTTCTCAAATCGCGGAATTGTGGTTGCGAGAAAGGAAGTGCCCGTGGCTAAGATAAATCCGAAACGAACACCGATGGCCGAGCAACCGGCAGACAAGCGCCGGCACAACTTTGATGAGGTGCCTTATGGGTATACGCCCGAACAGGCGATGGCGGAGGCGCAGCGCTGTCTCCAGTGTAAAAAGCCCTCCTGTGTTGGCGGTTGTCCGGTTCAGGTGGATATTCCGGGATTCATCCGTGAGGTGGCGCAGGGGAATTTTTTTGAAGCGGTTAAGGTGATGAAACGGACAAATGTGTTGCCGGCGATATGCGGTCGGGTGTGCCCCCAGGAGGTGCAGTGCGAAGGTGCCTGTATATTAGGTAAGAAAATGGAGCCGGTGGCGATTGGCAATCTGGAACGGTTTATCGCCGATTGGGAAGCGACGCAGCCGGAGTGTGTGATGTGTGAGATACAGCCGGCGACGGGCAAGAAGGTGGCGGTGGTTGGCGCCGGACCGGCCGGGTTAACGCTTGCCGGCGATATGAGGAAGCTGGGACACAGTGTAACGATATTTGAGGCACTGCATAAGCCGGGCGGGGTGCTGATGTATGGGATTCCTGAGTTCCGGTTACCCAAGGCGGTAGTGGAAAGGGAGGTGAACTTTCTGCTCTCGATGGGTGTGGAGTTGAAACTTGATTACGTGATTGGAAAGATTAAGACGATTGATGAGTTGTTGAGCGAGTACGATGCGGTTTTTGTCGGCACCGGCGCAGGTTTACCACTTTTTATGGGAGTTCCGGGCGAGAATAGTTTGGGGATTTATTCGGCGAACGAGTATCTTACCCGTTCCAATCTGATGAAGGCGTACCTGTTTCCCAAATATGATACGCCGATTGTGCGGGGGAAGCAGGTGGCGGTGATTGGCGGTGGCAATGTAGCGATGGACGCGGCACGCACCGCATTGCGATTAGGTGCCGAGCGGGTCGTTTTAATTTATCGCCGTTCCCGCGATGAGATGCCGGCACGGGTAGCAGAGATTCATCATGCAGAAGAAGAGGGTGTGGAGTTTCAGTTGTTGACCAATCCGGTGCGTTACATCGCTGATGAGAGTGGCTGGGTTAAAGAGGTGGAGTGTTTGCGAATGGAATTGGGCGAACCGGATGCATCGGGCCGACGACGGCCGGTGCCGGTACCAAATAGCGAATTTCGAATTCCGGTGGATACGGTGGTAGTAGCGATCGGCAACAGCCCCAATCCGCTTATTCCCCAGACAACACCAGGTTTGGCGACAACTAAGCGGGGAACACTGGTAGTGGACCCGAATACCGGTAAAACCACGAAAAGAGGGGTTTTCGCCGGAGGAGACATCGTTACCGGAGCGGCAACGGTGATTCTGGCAATGGGCGCAGGAAGAGTTGCTGCCAAGGCAATGGATGAGTTCTTGCGCACCGGGGTGTGGTAATAAAATGATTAAAATGACACCGGTCACCGGTTATCCGACACCAAACGATTTAAAGTTTGATATGGTATTTATCAGGGTGGACAGTCAGAGGTGTCAGGAGGTGTTAAAAAATGAGTAGAAGCGACATTGTCCGCCGGTTACGGAAAAGAAAAATCGGCGTTTTGATGGGAGGCTGGTCGAGCGAAAGGGAGGTTTCGCTCCTTTCGGGCCAACGGGTTCTGGAATCTTTGAAACGGCAGGGTTATCAGGCGGTCGGGATTGATATCAACCGGAGTTTTGTCGACCAGATACGCCAGGCAAAGATTGATATGGCGTTTGTCATCCTCCATGGCCGGCCCGGTGAAGACGGGACGATGCAAGGTTTTTTAGAGCTCCTGGGAATTCCTTATACCGGTTCAGGGGTTACCGCATCGGCGATTGCGATTGACAAAGTGTTTACGAAGATGCTTTTCCGACAGATTGGCATTCCGACGCCAGATTTCGTAAGTGTTGGTAAGGACGATGATGTTGCTGAAGGGTTAGCCGCAGCGGAGAAACGTTTCGGGTATCCGATGATTGCCAAACCGCGCTGCGAGGGTTCGAGCGTGGGAATTGAATTGCTCGAAGGGAAACGGGGCGCGCTGGACCGATGCGAGCGAGTCTGGCGCGGTTTTAGTGAAATGCTCATCGAACCTTTTATCGATGGGATGATTGCCACGGTGGGGATAGTGGGCGACCAGGTGTTACCGATTCTCGAACTGGTTCCTAAACAGCAGAAGTTTTACAGTTATGAGGCAAAGTACATTCGGGGGGAAACGGATTTTATTGTACCAGCGCGTCTAAGCAGCCGGGTTGAGGCGAGAATTAAAGAATTGGCGATAAAGGCGTATCGCGAACTGGGTTGCAGAGGTTTCGCCCGCCTTGATTTAATTGTTAAGGACGGTCGCCAGCCTTACTTTCTTGAGGTGAATACCCTTCCTGGATTAACCGACATTTCCGACCTACCGGTGCAAGCCGAAGCGGCAGGAATTTCTTATGACGACCTGATTTTCCGGATTCTGGCGGATGCTTTAGAGTGACGGTAAACGATGGTGTTGGTATTTCTTGACTGAGAGTAATTTATGAATAAGATTGGTGATTATGATTCGTGACCGAAAGTTAAGAAGGCATTTAAGTATCCGGCATCGAATTTCGGGAACGCCGGAGCGTCCTCGGTTGTGTGTTTTTCGGAGTAACCGGCATATGTATGCCCAGTTGATAGATGATACTACCGGTCGGGTACTAACCGCGGTTTCCAGTTTAACTCCGGAATTGAGAGACAAAAAAAGGAAACCCACTGAGATGGCGCTTGAGGTGGGTAAACTGGTTGCCGCAAAGGCGAAAGAACGGGGAATAACAAAAGTTGTTTTCGACCGCGCCGGTTATCGCTACCATGGCCGGGTGAAGGCGGTAGCGGAAGGAGCGCGCCAAGGAGGTCTGGAGTTTTGATTGAGGTTTTAACTGATAGTGAGGTTGTTCAGCAGGAACCCGAACTTATTGAACGGGTAATCAATATAAAGCGAATTTCCAAGGTGATGAAAGGTGGCAAGCGGATGCGGATTTCGGCCGCGGTGGTTGTGGGCGATGGTAAAGGACAGGTCGGAGTGGGACATGGCAAAGCGGTAGAGGTGGCTGTGGCGGTACGGAAGGCGGCAGCGCGCGCACACAAGGAGATGGTGAAAATTTCTTTTCGTGGTCATACGATACCCCATGAGACGACAGGAAAGTTTGGAGCGACAAAGGTATTAATTAAGCCGGCGGCACCGGGTACGGGTTTGATCGCCTGTCCGCAGGTACGAGCGGTTTTGGAGGCGGTCGGGTTGCGCGATGCCTTGAGCAAAGCGTATGGTTCACGTAACCACTACAACACCGCTAAGGCAACCATAATTGCTCTGTCCAGGTTGCGCACGCTTGATCAGGTAGCGGCGGCGCGTAACAAACCGATAGGGTATTTTGTAGAACGGAAGGGCGATGAAAAAGTTGAAGGTTAAACTGATTAAGAGTCTTATTGACGAGAAAGAGGAGCATAAGCGGACAGCACGAGCGCTTGGATTGCGAAGGGTTGGGGCGGAAAGGGTGCACAACGATTCGCCGGTTGTCCGGGGAATGATTTTTAAAATCAGGCATCTGGTAAAGGTGGAGGAGTTATGAGAATAAATGAACTGAAACCGGCAACCGGCGCTGTGAAGAAAAAGAAACGGGTTGGTTGCGGCCCCGGTTCTGGGCACGGTAAAACATCGTGTCGGGGCCACAAGGGTATGGGACAACATTCCGCACCGGAGTTTGATTCCCGTTTTGAAGGCGGCCAGATGCCCTTCTACCGACGGATTCCCAAGCGAGGTTTTAAAAACCCCAGCCGGGTTGAGTTTGAAGCGGTAAATCTTGATGACCTGGCGAAACTGAACGAGGAGCAGATTACGGTTGAGACGCTGATAAAAAATAAACTGGTCCGGCGGGGAAAGTATGTAAAAATCCTTGGCAAAGGCGAAATAAACCGCCCAATTACGATAACCGCCCACGCATTCTCCGCAACCGCCCGGCAGAAGATTGAAGAAGCGGGGGGCAAGGTTACGGTTCTCGCCCTGAAACCGACGGGGGTTGTTAATTGACGGGCAGTGTTCCCAGCATTTTTAAAATTCCGGACCTGCGGAAAAAGATTTTATTTACCCTTGCGATGGTTGTGGTTTACCGCCTTGGTACCCACATCCCGGTACCGGGCATCAACGCTCAGGCGCTGGGCTGGACCTTAAGGCAACTTCAGGGTACGATATTTGGGCTTTACGACATATTCGTGGGGGGCGCCCTTTCCCGGGCGTCAGTTTTTGCCCTAGGGGTTATGCCTTATATCTCAGCGTCAATCGTATTTCAATTGCTGGGCTCGGTCTTCCCGTTTCTTGAGAAACTGCAAAGGGATGAAGAGGGGCGCAAGAAAATAAATCAGTACACCCGCTATGCCACCGTGCTGCTCGCGGTCATTCAGGCGGCAAGTATCTCGGTTTACCTTGAGTCTCAACCGCCGACGCAGTTTGGTTCAATTGTTCTTCAGCCGGGTCTGTTCTTCCGATTGATGACCATCTTCACCCTTACCGCAGGGACAATTTTTGTGATGTGGCTGGGCGAGCAGATTACTGACCGGGGTATTGGCAACGGTATTTCCTTCATAATCCTGATCGGCTGTCTCGACAGTACACCGCAAGACCTGGCGCGTACCTTCCAGCAGGCACGGATTTCTTCCTGGTTCTGGCTTCTGATTGTTGCGGCGATGGTTTTTGTTGTTTACGCCGCAGTGGTGTTGATGACGATGGCGGTGCGTAAAATTCCGGTCCAGTACCCGAAGCGTATTGTTGGCCGGCGGATGTATGGCGGTCAGAGTACGCACATCCCACTCCGGGTTATCACGGCTGGTGTCATTCCGATCATCTTTGCCCAGAGTTTAATTGTTTTTCCTTCGACCTTTGCTACCTTTCTTAAACTGCCATTTCTGGAGTGGGTGCAGCGATTTCTTTCCCCCGGTGGTTGGCTCTACAACTTGCTTTTCGCGGTGTTAATTGTTTTCTTTACCTACTTTTACACCTCCATTGTGTTTAACCCGAGGGACCTTGCCGAAAATATGCAGCGCTATGGCGGGTTCATTCCTGGTATCCGGCCGGGCGAAAAGACCGCCGCTTACATTGACCGCAGCCTTTCGCTGTTAACTTTACCCGGGGCGCTGTTTCTGGTGGTGATTGCCCTTTTGCCCTGGATCCTGATGAGCGCCTTTCGGGTACCGTTCTACTTTGGTGGTACAACTCTGTTGATTATCGTTGGCGTTGCCCTTGACATTCTCCAGCAGATTGAAGCCCACCTGGTGATGCGGCACTACGAGGGACTTGTCAAGGGTGGCAAGTTCACGGGCCGGCGTTTCGGCTAAAAGACCGGCGCTCCCGGCAGTGGAATTTCTCGAACTTCTCCGGCGCAAAAGAGACCGGGGTCGTCTTACTCCCGAAGAAATCAATTGGCTGGTAAGTAGCTTCACATCCGGGGCAATTCCTGACTATCAGATGGCATCGTTCTTAATGGCGGTTTATATTCAGGGGATGAACACGCGGGAGACGGTGGCGTTGACCCGGGCGATGATGAGTTCCGGACGGATACTTGATTTGAGTACACTACCTGGGCCAAAAGTGGATAAACATTCTACCGGTGGTGTCGGTGATAAAGTTTCTTTGATTCTCGCGCCCCTGGTTGCAGCCTGCGACGTAATTGTGCCGATGGTTTCGGGTCGCAGTCTGGGCCATACTGGTGGAACACTCGACAAATTGGAGTCGATTCCTGGTTTTAAAACCGATTTGGGGCTGGATGAGTTCACCCGGATTCTGGAAAGAATCGGGGTCGCAATTATCGGGCAGACCGCGGAGATGTGTCCGGCGGATAAAAAGATGTATGCGCTGCGCGATGTCACGGCGACAGTCGAATCGCTGGCGCTTATCACCGCAAGTATAATGGCGAAAAAACTTGCCGAGGGGATCGATGGGCTAGTGCTTGATGTCAAAACCGGTCGGGGCGCCTTTATGCAGCGATTGCGGACAGCGCGGCAATTAGCAAAACTGATGCTCTCTGTCGGTGAAACGATGGGTAAAAGGGTTTGTGCACTGATAACGGCGATGGACCAGCCGCTGGGAATTGCGGTTGGTAATGCCCTTGAGGTGCGCGAGGCAATTAGGGCGCTGAAAAACCAATGGCCGCCCGACCTTAAAGAGGTAACGGTCGCCCTTGCCGAAGAGATGCTTCTGCTGGCGGGTCGGGCGCAAAAACGACAGCAAGCGCGCCGGCAAATTCTCCGCGTTTTAGAAAATGGTCGGGCACTGGAGCGGTTTCAACAGATGGTTGAAGCACAGGGTGGCAACCCGGCAATTGTTGATAACGAGAAACTGCTACCGGTGGCACGCTATCAAAGGGCGGTCCGAGCTGAAGGGGAAGGCTATGTCCGGGCGATTGATGCTTATCAAGTTGGTGTGCTGGGGCTGGATATTGGTCTGGGCCGGAGGTCAATTACCGACCGAGTTGCACCGGGTGCCGGTTTTATGTTCTACAAAAAGGTTGGTGACCCAGTAAAAAAAGGGGATGTTGTGGCAGAGGTTTTTGCCGAGCAGGAAGATAAGGCGGAAGCGGTTGCGGTGCAGTTGGCAAAATGTTTTACCTATTCAGAACGACCGGTGCCAGCGGTAAGGTTAATTCTTGAACGCATGACAGCATCCGCGGGGTCGAGAAGGGGCCTTAGAGGGCGGCGGGTACAGTTGTGAGTAACGATAGCATCGGGCGTGACCCAACGGTGCAGGGTCGGGTTAAAGAACTGCTTGAGCCTGCCTTTTACGGCGGTGGTGTGAAACGGGTGCGATTGATTCAGACCCACACCTCCTGGGTTTTTATCGCCGGCGATTTTGCCTATAAAATTAAGAAGCCGGTTAACTTTGGATTTCTTGATTACACGACACTATCGGCCCGAAAATTTTTCTGCTATGAGGAGCTGCGGTTGAATCGCTACCTCTCGCCCGACCTGTATCTTGATGTTGTGCCGATTGTGGAAAAAAAGGGACGATTGTGTCTGGGCGGTCCAGGTCGGGTGATTGACTACAGTGTGAAGATGAGGGCGTTACCGCAGCGGGCGATTATGACCGAGCGGTTGAAAAGAAAAAAGGTGACTTTTCAGGAGATTGATGAAATTGCCCGGCGGGTTAGCGATTTTCACCGGCAAGCGGAGCGGGGTAAACAGGTGGCGCAGTACGGGAGCTCCGAGATAATTAAACTAAACTGGGACGAAAACTTTGCCCAGACGATGGAGTTTAGAGGTAAAACGATTTCCTACCGAATGTTTGACGAAATTAAGGAGGTGGTGGAACGGTTTATCGTTGAAAATCGGGACACATTCCGCGAGCGAAGGCAGCGCGGTTTTGTTCGCCGCTGTCACGGTGACCTGCATTCCAAAAACATTTTTCTGACCGACCGAGTTTATATCTTTGACTGTATCGAGTTCAATCCCCGTTTTTCCTGTTGTGATGTTGCTTCGGAAGTGGCGTTTATGGCGATGGACTTAGACTTTTTCGACCGCCATGACCTGGCAAACTTTTTTGTGGAACGGTATCTGGTATATTCGGGAGATAAAGGTTTTCTTAAACTCCTGGATTTTTACCGCTGTTATCGGGCGTATGTTCGGGGCAAAGTTACCAGTTTCCAGTTGAACGATCCAACAGTTCCCAAACGGGCAAAACAGGCGGCATTGGTTACGGCGCAACGATATTTCAATCTCGCAAGCCGGTATGCCCGGCTGCTGCAGAATAATAACTGGCTGATAGTTGTGTTTGGATTGCCGGGCGTGGGCAAGAGTTACCTGGCACAGCGGCTGGCAACACGGCATTTGGCAATGCACCTCCTGTCTGATTCGATTCGCAAACAGATTTTGGGAATTCCGGTCGATGAGCGTCGGTTTGATGGGTACGGCAAGGGAATCTATACTTCTGATATTAGCAAGCGGACTTATGAGGAGTTGCTCAATCGGGCAGAAATTTTTTTAAAAGGCAGGCAGAGCGTGATTCTTGATGCCACCTTTCTTGCACCGGAAACTCGCAACCGCTGTCGGGAGCTGGCACAGAGATTGGGTGTTAAGGTACTTTTTGTCTGGGCAAAATGCCCGGAGAACACAATTGCCCGGCGGTTGCAAAGGCGGGCAAAAGAGGGTGGGTTTTCGGATGCGAACCTTGAAGTTTACCGGGCGATGAAGGCAAGGTTTCAGCCACCGAAACCTCGTGCTGATTTGATAACTGTGGATACCAGGGTTCCGATCGTAAAACTGTTTAAGAAAATTGAACGCGCACTACTTTGTGTCTGATGTTCATCTCGGGATGGGTACTCCTCTTGCCGAGATGCGGTTTGGTGATTTTCTTTTAGGTATCAAGGGCAGGGCGAAAGGGCTTTACGTACTGGGCGATTTGTTTGAGTTCTGGTTCGAATATCGCCGGGTGGTGCCCAAAATCGGTTTTGAGATTTTAGCCCGGATGAGAGATTTAGCCGAGAGCGGTACCAAAATTTTCCTGTTTCGGGGTAATCACGACATCTGGTTTAAAGGCTGGTTGGAACAAGGGTTGAAGGTGGAAGCGGTGTTTGATGAACAGGAGATGGTGATTGATGGTCTGCGGGTTTACCTGGCGCACGGCGATGCGCTGGACCAGGGTTTTGTGCCCCGACTTTTTCGTTCGCTTATGCGGTCTTCAATCAACGGCTTTTTATTTTCCTGTTTGCATCCGGATATCGGTATTAGTTTAGCACGCCGCATCGCAATTCGCAGCCGGCGGGGTATGGAAGAACGAGGCGCGGCACTGAAAGTGCAGGCGGCAATGGTAGAGTTTGCCCGTGAGAAGCTTGCGGGCGGTTGCGATGTGGTGATGCTGGGGCACTCTCATATTCCGGAGATGAGAAGGTTTGGTGCTGGGGTTTATATCAACACCGGCGACTGGATGAAGAGTTTCACCTACGGGATGATTAGAGACGGTAAAGCAACACTCGAGTATTTTTGATGAAGACTTTCTGGCGATTTTTCGGTCTCGGGGCGTGGCGCGGTGTGCGGGCATTTGGTAAACTTTTATTGATTGTCGCGCCCGTTTATACGCTGGTTACTGCATTGAAGTATACGCCGGTTCTGGCGGCTTTCGCGCAATTTATGGCGCCGTTTATGCGGTTTTTCCGGTTACCCGGCGAAGCGGCGATGGCACTAATTCTGGGCAATTTCATCAATATTTATGCCTCGTTAGGAGCGATTACCGCTTTGAAAATCAGTGGTAGTCAGCTGACTGTGTTGAGCCTGATGATACTTATCTCACACTCCCAGATTCTGGAAACGGCGGTTTTCTTTCAGATTCGAGCAAAATGGTGGCTATTGTGGTTTGTCCGGCTAATGGTCTCCCTGCTGGCCGGTGCTGGCCTTGCGGTACTCATCGTGCGTAACGGTTCGGGCGGAGGCGGGAATCTCGACTTTTCTCTCCTGCGACAAGAGTTTGTGCCTGGGCCGGCTTTACAAGGGTGGGCGTTAGGGCTTCTCAATACCGGCGTTAAGATGCTTTTGGTTCTTGTCGGGATATTTATTCTGCTTGAGCTGGCACGAGGTTACGGGGTGCTAGAAAAGGTACTCGCCGCAGTGAAACGGATTATTGGATTTATGGGCTACAACGACGCAGCGGCAATGCCCTGGCTTGCCGGTAATGTGTTTGGAATTGTGTTTGGCGCCGGGCTGATTGTTGAGTCGGTCAAGGAGAAAGGTTTGACGTCGAAACAGGTGACGCTGGTTGCCCAGTTTCTGGCGTTGTGTCATGGATTGTTTGAAGACACGGCAATTTTTATTGTGCTCGGCGCAAACCTTTTCTGGATTGTGGTGCCGAGGATAGTTCTGGCGGTGGTTGTCACCTGGATCTTAAACCGTTGTCTGAAGGATAATCAAGAGTTGACAGAAGTAAAGGAGAGCTGATAATAAAAAGAGCAAGAAAGGAGCAAAGGTGAAAATCAATTTAATAAGCAGGAGAAAATGGTCGGGTAAAGTAAAGGCACTGCTTGTATTTGAAGGGGAATTTGATACCGAAGGGTTGATTGACCGGCGTTTTCGCGGCAGATTGGGCGAGACGGCGGTAGCGGTGAAGGGTGACTGCAGGGTGGTGTTGGGTGGTATGGGAAAGCGATCCGAGTTTGAATTGGAACGGGTTCGGGTTGCCGTAGCAAAGGTTTTGCGCCGGGCAGGTGAGCTGGGTACGGATGAGGTTGGACTTGCCGTTACCACCGGGCACAAAGTTGATGGTAAAAGTTTTGTATCCGCAGCGGCTGAAGGGGCGATACTGAGCAGTTATCGATTTCGCAAGTTCTTTACTGTGAATGATGATTTCGACAGGGTTGAGAGAATGATAATTTTGAGCGAGAGCGAAAGGGAGGCTGCCGAGTTGCAGCCGGTGGTTTTGGATGCCGAGCGCCGTGTCCATGCGGTGTGTTACGTCCGGGACTTAGTGAACGAACCGGCTGCCGGTAAAGCACCTCTGGTGCTTGCAGACCGGGCAAAGGAACTGGCGCAAGGGGAACGGGTTACAATTAACGTACTGGATGTTGCAAAACTGGCGCAGTTGGGAATGGGGGGCATAATTGGTGTTGGGAAAGGTTCCCACAATCCACCGTGTATGGTTCATCTAACCTATAAACCAAAAGTCAAGCCTAAGCGGACAGTGGTAGTTGTCGGCAAGGGCATTACATTTGATTCGGGCGGGCTGTCATTGAAAACCGCCCAACAGATGGAGACGATGAAAGACGATATGTCGGGTGCGGCGACGGTTTTCGGGCTGTTTCACTATCTGCGGCAGATTGATACTCCGGTTGTGGTCCATGGTTTGGTACCACTGGCAGAGAATTTACCCGGGGGCGGCGCTCAGAAGCCGGGTGACGTGATTCGCCATTTTAACGGCAAGACGGTTGAGGTGCTCAATACCGATGCCGAAGGCCGGCTGATTCTTGCCGATGCCCTTGCCTACGGGGCGACACTGAAGCCCGATTTGATGATTGACATTGCGACACTGACCGGTGCCTGTGTTGTGGCACTGGGTAATGAGGTTTCAGGAGTACTCGGCACCGATGAAAAGGCAATAGCCCAACTGATTGCCCTTGGTAAGGAAATGGGCGAGTACTTCTGGCAATTACCATTGTTTGAGCGGTATCGTGTTCACATTAAGAGCCGGGTGGCGGATTTGAAAAATATCGGCAAACCGCAGAATGCCGGAACAATTATCGGCGGCCTATTTCTTTCTGAGTTTGTCCCGAAAACGGTGCCCTGGTTACATATTGACATTGCCGGTACCGCCTGGACTGGTGAAGAGCGGGATTATTACCCGGCGGGTGCAACCGGTGTGCCATTGCGGACACTAATTGCATTTTTGTGCCGGAACACTCGATGACCACGGCGGTTGAGTTTACAGGGGTCACCGTTGTATTTCAGCAGACGGTTGCGCTGCAGGATGTGTCATTCCGTCTTGAAAGAGGGGAGTTTTTAGGCGTCATTGGCCCAAACGGCTCGGGCAAGACGACGCTTTTAAAAACCGTCCTGGGGTTGATTAAACCGATTCAAGGGAAAGTGACCGTGTTAGGTGCGAGCGGCAGGCGTATAAAAAAAGTGAGAACACGGATTGGTTATGTACCTCAGCGTAGACCGATTGATGTCAAATTTCCGGTCCAGGTCCTGGACGCAGTTTTAATGGGTAGTTATGGCAGGCTCGGACTGTTACGCCGTCCCGGTAAAGAAGAAAAGGCAAAGGCACGAGAGGTGTTAAAAGCGGTGGGGTTAGCAGAGATGGCTTTTCATACGGCAGGACATCTTTCTGGCGGCCAGCAGCAAAGGTTGTTTCTTGCCCGGGCACTGGTTGGTGAGCCGGAGGTGCTACTGCTGGACGAGCCAACTGCCGGGGTTGATGTGGCAACGCGGGGACAGATTGTGGAACTGGTGCACCACATCCACCGGGAACGACGGCTGACGACGATTTATGTAACTCACGATGTCAACGAGGTGTTGCCCTGTTTGAACCGGGTGATGTTTCTCAATCGGACGGTTGAGGCACTGGGTAGTTGTGCTGATGTGTTGAACGCGGATGTTTTAGCGCGGCTTTACGGCACGCCGGTCGCGGTTGTGGAAAGTCAGGGGCGAAAATTTTTGCTCGTCGATGACCGCCATATTTGAATTTTTGAGTTACGGTTTTGGGCGTAATGCGCTCTTTGGGGCGTTGCTTGTGGGAACGGTATGTTCGGTCATCGGTGTATTTGTTATTTTGCGCGGACTGGCGTTTGCTGGTGCTGGTATTGCTCATGCCGCATTCGGTGGTGTGGCGCTGGGATTTTTGCTCGGCGTTGACCCGTTGATAACTGCGATTGTTTTTTGTGTTGGTACGGCGGGCTTGATTCAGCTAACAGGTAAAAAGGCAAATTTGGGCCAGGATACGGCGATTGGCATCTTTTTCGCCTTGACGATGGCACTGGGCGTTTTGTTCATCGGGTTTATGCGCCGCTATGACGCCCGGCTTTACGGGTATCTATTCGGTAATATTTTGGGTGTGACTGAGCAAAGCCTCGTGATTATGGCGGCGTTAACGGTGGTCGTCCTGATTGTCACAGGGTTGTTTTACAAGGAATTTAAGTTTTTGACGTTCGATGAGGAGATGGCGCAAGCCAGCGGTTTACCAACTGGAATTCTGGGCGCTATCCAACTGGGGCTTCTGGCGTTAGTCGTGGTGGTCTCAATTAAGGCGGTGGGTGTGATTTTAGTAGAGGCGCTGCTGGTGATACCGGCGGCCACCGCCTATCAACTTACCAATCGTTACGGGATGATGTTTATTTTATCATGGGTATCGGCGATTGTTGCCTGTATTGTCGGTTTGATTCTTTCCTATCTGCTGGGCGTACCGTCTGGGGCAACAATCGTTTTGGTCGCAGGTTTAGGGTTTGGTCTGGCAACAGTACTTTCGCCAAAAAAGAGGAGATGTAAAATATGCGGGAAACAGTTGTCCTAATAGTGTTAACATTAATTTTCGGTTCCGGATGTCCACGGGCAAATAAAGAAAGCCGGTTTATCGAAATTGATTCACGTCCGGTAGTAATTACGACGCTACCTGACCTGGCGGATTGGGTACGTCAGGTGGGAGGTGAATCGGTTGTGGTTCAATCGCTCATTGTTGGGACAGAAGAGCCGCACAATTACGAACCACGGGTTGCTGATGTAGATAAGATTAAGAAAGCAGTGATGATTGTGAGGGTTGGTTTGGGTTTGGATGAGTGGCTAAACGGGTTAATTAAAAACGCGCGCAATGAGAGGTTAAAAATAGTCACGGTTTCTGATGGGGTAGAGATTATTCAGGATGAAGATGTTGCCGAGCACCACAAAGAAAACCATCATCACGTGCACGCTTATGGTAATCCCCATATCTGGCTTGACCCGAATGTCGCAAGTTTGACGGTTCAACGGATTGTTGATATATTGAGTGAGTTCAATCCCGCGCGGAAAGATTTTTATCAGAAAAGGGGCGACGATTACATCAAAAGGATTGATAGCACCGTTGCCGAGTTGAGAAGGCAGGTGGAAAATTTACCCGCTCGGAAGTTTGTCGCAATGCACGAGTCCTGGCCCTATTTCTGCCGGGCGTTTGGATTTGAGATGGTGCGGGCGATTGAGCCGTTGCCCGGGCAGGAACCTTCGGCTAAAGATTTGGCACATCTGGTTCAGATGATACGACAGGAAGATGTTCGGGCAATAGTTGTTGAGCCGCAACACAATCGGGATGTGGCGGATGCCATCGCCCGTGAAACCGGCGTAAAAGTTGTCGTCCTGGCGTCAATAACCGGTTCGCTACCTTCAGTTACCGACTATCTAACTCTTCTTGAATACGATGTCAAAACGCTAGCCCGCGCGCTGTCCGGTGGTGATTAAACAGTTGTTCAGGACAAGGCGTAAACGGTAAGTAACTGGCCCCTGATTCGGTACTGGCGGAGTGGCTTCAGCCGTTCCTTTATTTCCAAGGGTAATTTTTGCCAGAGGAGACGGTCAACTTCGTTTTCGCCGAGAATGATATGGGTAACGCCAAACCGATTTATCGGGTCGTTGATGTTTGCCCAGTCGGTAATGGCGACGGCCCGTTTTCGGGATTCAATCATCAATGGTGGTGCCCAGGAACCGGCGACGACCGCATCTTCGGGTAAACTCTGGTCAAGGTCGCGGGCAGAAGAAATCAAGATGTAGGTGCGGTTGGAAAACCAGTTGAAGAACTGTCCTAGATCAAGGCGGAGGGAAAACAAAAGCAGGAGGGCAGCGACAATTGCGTTCAGTGCCGGAATTTTGCCAATTCTGTTTTTGGTTAAAAGACGGTAAAACAAAGCGCCGATTAAACTTGTTGTCAAGGCAATGACGAGGGCGATAACAGTTATGCCCAACTCGTTGCCCGGTGCCGGATAGTTCCGGAAATTAGAGATGTAAAGTAGTAACTGAAGGGCAAGAGGCCAGAGATAGATAGCGTATAATATAATACTAAAGAAAAGACGCGAACTTTTGGCGGGTGCTTTCTTTTTCTCGGCCCGAGAGAGACCGGGCACTTTTTCCTTTCCAATCGAAGGCAGGGAAGAATTTGGTTTCGGGATAAGCCATTGGCTCAGAGTATTGGCAGCGGCGGCAATCAGCGGCGGCAGAATGATAATTTCGTAGCGGGGTGGTCGGTAGTTCATATAGCCGAGCATCAGAACGGCAAAGATAAACCAGAAGAGGAGGTATTGCCAAGACTGTCGTGCCCTTGCATCGCGATGTCGGATGGCGTGTCCGGGCAGGGACAAAAATCCTAATAGGGCAATCCATACCAACCGGGGCAAAAGTTTTGAACGGACACCGATGGTGAATGTGTTGAATAGGTACGCGATCAGGGTTTGAGGATGACCAGCAGGAGATTCACTTGAGTGGCGCAAGACATATTGAAGGTACTGATTGCGATAAGGGAGAAAGACCACTATCAACCACACTATTATTGCACCGATTGCCCCAGCGGTAAACCAGCCAATACTAACGAGAAATTGGCGGCGTTCTTCCTGCCGGGAACGAGTCGAGAGCCAACGGCAGATAAACAGCAGAAGTAGTGCCGGCAGGATAAAGACGCCCGAGATTTTTATTAGCAAAAATGTGGAAAAGGCGCAAAAGCCAGTCAACAACATCAGAACCGGTTTTTCGAGAGACTTTATCCAGAAAAAGCCGGTGAGTAAGAGAAAGAGAATCTGGACGGTCTCAACAAGTCCAAGACGGCTGTACATCACCAGGGGGTAACTCAAAGCAAGAAGCAGACCGGCGAGCAGTGCGGTGATTTCCCCGGCGGTGTGGCGAATCAACAGCGCCATTATCAGTACGCCGAGGAGTCCGCTAAGAACCGAAAGAAGTTTTACTTGGACGAAACCGATGCCAACCAGTTTGAATATCAGGGCAACGACGATGTTGACCAGTGGATAAATGCAGAAGGGCAAAAAGTCGTCCTGGTACCAGTTGCCATAGAGGATGAGGTTGCGTGCCGAATAGGTGTTTAAACTTTCATCGGTATAAGGGGCAAAGCTCCAGGAAAGGTCCGGGGGCGGGTCGGCGCGCAGGTCAGCGGTACGAAAAAGCAGGGCGATTAAAAGGATGGCGCTAAGGAGGAGCCAGAAGTGGCAGCGGCTGAAATGTTCAATCTGGTAAGCGAGTTTTGGAGGATTGTTCTGGGGAGTCTTCTTTGATGAAGGCTTTCGGTTCATCCAGTTATTTGCTCCAGAGGTCGAACTCCTGCTTGAGGCCGTTCAGGAGTTTTTCGAAAAACTCCCGGCGTCGGGTTAGTTCCTGCTGGGCACGGACCCGGCGGGTGATGTCAAAGCCAATGTCTAAGATGCCAATTACTTCGTTGTTGGTGTTGCACCAAGGTTGTTTGGCGATCGCTAGCCAGACGGTTGTTTCCTGTTTGGGGTCACCGAGCGCGAACTCCAGTTGTACTCCTTTGCCCGTTTCGATGACCTGGCGGTCATAGGAACCTATGAGCGCGGTGACTGTGGCAGAGAACAGTTCCGCATCGGTTTTGCCGACAATGTCGGTGCCGGCACCGAGCAACCTTTGGGCGGTTTCATTGGCGGCGACATAACGGTGTTCCTGGTCTTTAAAGGCGATTAACACCAGCGGGTTTTCCATAATCGCCTTAAGACGGGATTGGGAATCCTGCCACGCCTGCTCAACCTTTTTCCGACTGGACAGATTTTTCACGAGAGCCAGCACGCCGTTGTCCAGCGGGTAGGTGGTTAAAGAAAACCAGCCTGCAAACCGGTCGCGGCCATCATGGTAAAAAAACTCGTG
Source organism: uncultured bacterium (assembly GCA_964626075.1). Taxonomy (GTDB): domain Bacteria; phylum Hydrothermota; class Tepidihabitantia; order Tepidihabitantales; family Tepidihabitantaceae; genus Tepidihabitans. The sequence continues at coordinate 97,020 of CAZVDD010000001.1, read as the reverse complement.
GTACTGAGGGGTGTGTTCAAGCAGGGTCCGGCGCAAAGGCACCGCCATTCCGGTTTTTTCCATCTCGGGGTAAAGTTCCCATAGCCGTTTGCCCAGCGCTTCGGCAGCGCTGACCCGGGTTTCCTTTTCGGCACCTTTGCTCCAGGCGGTTACTGTCCATTCCTGGTTAATGGCGAAGAAACCGTCACTGGGGCTGGTGAGAAGCGAGGCGATGTCGGCATTTTTTTTGTTTAACAGTTCCTCCAGTTGTTTCTCCCGGGTAATGTCAATAGCAAGGGCTTCAAATGTTCGGCGGCTGGCGAACGTTATTGCCCGGCCGGTCATTTTGACCCAGGTCGTTTCGTTCGTGGTTTTTACGACCCGGAACTGATAATCAGGAGGATAACTGCCGGTTTTTTTTGCTTCCGACTCAATCTGCTGGACCCGGCTGATGTCTTCGGGGTGGATGCGGGCAAAAAGCGCGGAGTTGTCGGTCATAACCGCTTCCCGGGATACGCCAAAGATATTTTCGACCGAAGGGCTGATGGCGATGATGCGCCCTTCTTCGCTGAATCGGATAATACATACATCCCGGGCAGAATCTACCAGACCGCGATACCGTTCTTCGCTCTCGCGCAACGCCTGTTCGATTTTTCTGCGGGCGAACTCAACATCGCGAATGTCAGCCGGCGCTGCTGCCCAGTTTTTCTCAATTTGCTGGTTTTCCGCGATTTGTTCCTGAACCTTTTTTAATTCGGTGAGGTCTTCATAAATTATGGCAATTTGCTGAACCACGCCTTCGGCGTTCAGTAAAGGAAAGGCGGTGGTGCGGATACATACCTTTTTCCCGGGTGTGCTGGCGAGCCCGAGTTCAGCGGCATCGTACCAGAAAGGCGGTGTTTCGACCCGGGCACCGGCAAGTAACCGTTTAATCTGAGGCTCAAGCAAGCCGGTGCGTTTTAACCCCTTTTCTTCAAATAAGTTTATGCCGGGTGGTGGTAATTTACCAAGCAGCCGTTCTGCGGCTTTATTGCTTTTAACCAGGTTGCCAGCGGTATCGAATATCTCTACGCCTACCGGACAGAAGTCAACAAAACTGTCGAATAGAACCCGGGCGCGGGCTTCGGCTTTTTTTCTTTCTGCTTCTTCAAATGCCGCTTGCTCTTCAAGCAGCCGCTTAGGGTCAGGTCCCTTGGGGAAAAGCATATTTCGATTATTAGCTTTCGTAAGCCGGCGGCCCGGCTCGAACGGGCGACCTGCGGTTTACGAAACCGCTGCTCTGCCTGCTGAGCTACGCCGGCATTTTTCGAACGATTTTAGCGATTAGACTGCCTTTGGTCAAGGAGGCGGTATTCTGGGTGGATTACCGTAAAAATATGAGTGGTTAATCCCGAAGCAAAAGGTGTTTTGACTCTTATTTGTTTATATACGAAAAAATGGTGAAGGGTGACGAGTTCCATCCCTTTCACAGTCAGGGGCAATTCCCAGGATAGCCTCCAGCGCTCCTAATTTATTATCCTTTTCACCATATCTATTTTAATTTGGATAACTTCCCCGGGCAAAATTCTACGGTCTATCTTATTGATAATCGGAATGGTTATTTTCGAATTCCAAACAGTTTCTCTATTGAGATATGTTGTACCCTTAAATTCCAACCGGTCTAATATAGACTTTGCTGTTATGTCTTGATTTCTGCATCTCGGTTTGCAATCCAGCTTATGGTTAGGGTCGCATTCGAGTGAAAATCAAGTTTACCCTGACCATTTCGACTCAAAGTTTTTCCACTTACGACCAACAAACTTGTAAATCAGGCGCTTTCGGCGCAAAGCCGAAAGGCAGGTTCGCAATTTGGGGGGGAAACTTTTTTAAATTATGAGGCAAACCGGAAACGGTTGGTTTTTGATGGAGTGAGAAGTTTGATATTTGGATTACGGTAGGCGAACCAACCGTTTGATTGTCGGTGGTGTAGTTTGAATGCGGGCGAAGTAGGTTCCGGCTGGAAGATGGCGCAAATGGATGAGTGACCCCGGCGTAACGGTCTGGGCTAACACAGGGCTACCGGAGATATTAAACAGGGTAATGGTTATTGGTTGTTCACGAGAGCGCTCAGAGATAATTCGGACCGAGGAATGTGCCAGATTGGGGGCGAAAGATATGTCTGTTAGACCCATACTGGTTTGCTCAGCGATGCCGGTGCCGATGACGATGAAGGTGTCGGGTGGCGTGGTGACAGTAGCCATTCCGTCGGAAAAACGAAAGTAGAATTGATGCTGGCCAGGTGGAAATCCAAAACGGCTGATCGAAAAGACAACGCCATTTGCATAATTATGGCTTGTTGGAATCAGATTGAATGTGTCGTCGTCAACTATGACGGTGCGAATTGGGGGTAAGTTGGTGTCGGCGTCGATATAACGAATGTTGAACCAGAATGGTGTGGTTTCCTCTCCGGTGTCAGGGATGACACGGGCGTTGGTGAGTTGGGGCGGCGCATTTTGATTAACAGTAAATGCTGGCGTTCTATGGGCGTAGAAACGGCAGGGCACGGTCGTATCGCGAACATAACTGCCACCAATGGGATAAACCGCCTGGGTCACAGCCGCGGCATAAAGGTAGCCGGATGAGTTAGGCCAGGGTCCAAATCTACGGTCGGCGGTAAATCGTGATATCAGACAGCGAAGGGAGAGGAGGTTACCGTTGGTCTGGGCTTCAATATCCCCAACCCGTTCGTAAGACTGGGTATAACGGTTGATGGCGTAGAGGCCGGTGGTGTAGATTGCAAGGATGTTGGCATAACTCATCACGAAGACGAAGCTGTCAGAAGGTGCTTCGGGGTTGACAAAACCCAAAGAGTAGATGTAATAAGGTTGCGGGAATGTGTAGGTGGGCCAGCTGTTATGGTTGTTGCGAAGGCGGGCGTAAAAATAGTCGTTAGAGCGGGAAACCCATGCGCCGGTAAGGTCTAACCAGGGTCCTTCGGGTTGGATGGCATCACCAACGGTCTCGGCCGCGACCGATGCCAGCAAGGACGAGCCCGGTGGCCAGATGTTGTCAATGTTGGAAGGCGAATGAGTGGCATATCCTGATTCATCGGCAGCGCGGATGTAATAATAAACAATACCAGATACCGGCGCGACAAAGGACGCTTGCCAAGTGCTTTCGTATCCGGGCGCCGTGAGACGGGTCATTAGTGCTTCCTGCCAGGAGTTTTGTCCGTCAAGAGAGTAAAAAAGCATTACCGTTGAATTCCGGCTTTCTGTTTGGGGAGCAAAATGGCAGTCGACATTGATAAATACCGTTTGTGCTGGAGCAGGCGCTGAGTTGCAAACGGCGGATAATGTCGGTTGCGCCGCGGTGATTTTCAAAAAGATGAGGGTAGGTAGTCCAACGGCTCGGGTTATGTGCATATAAAATCTTATCCTAAAACGACAATAGTGGTCAAGTATTACATGTATGTATTTTGTAGTTGAGCAATTGGGGGCGATGAATTTTCGGGTTTACTTTACATCGCACCGAAATCTGTTATTAATTATTAGTAATAGATAACCAAAAGGAGGAGCAGATGGAAAATAACACCGAAAGAAGAAGTATGCCCCTTTTAGGGGATGATTTTCCCGAGATCAAGGTGCCGACAACGCACGGGCTGATTGAACTGCCGAAGTTTTTTGCCGGCAAGTGGTTTGTGTTATTCAGCCACCCCGCCGATTTTACGCCGGTGTGCACGACGGAATTTGTTGCCTTTCAAAAGCGCTACGATAAATTTCGGCGTCTGAACTGTGAACTAATCGGTTTGAGTGTTGACCAGGTGTTTTCTCATATCAAGTGGGAGGAGTGGATTAAAGAGAAACTGGGTGTTGAGATTGAATTTCCGATTATCGCCGATACGGGTCGAGTTGCCAGTATGTTAGGGTTAATTCATCCTAACAAGGGGACGAATACGGTTCGGGCGGTTTTTGTGGTTGATGACCGGGGTAAGATTCGGATTATTTTTTACTATCCACAGGAGCTGGGACGAAATATGGACGAGATTTTGCGGGCGGTTGAGGCGATGCAGATTGCCGATAAGTACAAGGTGGCAATGCCCGCAAACTGGCCCAACAACGAACTCATACAGGACCGGGTGATTGTGCCGCCGGCGAGCGATGTTAAGACCGCAAAAGAGCGGTTAGAAAAGGCAAAGGCGGGCGAATTTGAGTGCTTTGATTGGTGGCTCTGCCACAAGAAGTTAAACCGATAGAGGAGGCGAAGATGCTTTCGCGAATACCGATAGATATTGACGAAGTTAAAAAAGATCGGCTTGATTTAGAAATTTTGCGGGCAGCGATGATTGCCGAGCTGGATGCGATAAATCTCTATGAGCAGATGGCAGCAATGGTTGAAGATGAAACAATAAGAAGGGTGTTAATGGATGTGGCTCGGGAGGAAAAGACCCATTTAGGAGAGTTTGAGTCCTTGCTTTTGAAGTTCGATAAAGAGCAGCAGGAGGAGTTGAAGGCGGGTAAGGAAGAGGTTGAGGAGTTGATGGAGGATTAGTTTAAAGGCGTTTTGGGAAATATTTATCCGGGTGATATTTTCAGTATAATTTGTCCTCTATGACAATGCTGGAAGAAGAAAAACAGGAACAGGCAAGCGAAAATTCGAGCCAGACTGGACCCGTTTTCTGGCAAAAACCGGCATTTTTTATTCCGGTGGTGGCTTTTTTGCTTCTGGTGCTGACCCTGGCGGTGATTGTGGTTGTGAAGAATGCCGGGCGGGTACAGATTGGACCAGCGCCGGTCCCACAGGCGCCAATTTTGCCCGACACAACGATGGATCGGGTGCGGCGACAACTGGCGCGGGGTATTAAGAGACTGGAGCGGCGGTTACAAGAGTATCGGGGAAAAATTGAGACCCTGTCTTTCTACCAGGATTCGCTTTACAAAAGTTGTAGTCTGGGGTTGAAGCAGCTGGCGATTGAGTTCGCTGCGGTGGAGAGTGCCCGTTCCTATGCAGAGCGTAAACCCCTTTTTACCAGGGCAAGAAAAATGTATGTGGAGTTGCGTAATAGTGTCAACGACTTTGCCCTTTCGGTCGATTCGGCAATTACCGGTCAAGTTCTCGACTCTTTAGACCGGGAGTTTCGTAGGTTGATCAGCGAATAGGAAACGATGGCGCTCTGGCGAATCGATATCAATAAAAAAGGTTTTGACCCTGAGGCACGGGCGTTCGAGGCTGACGCACGCGATATGGGATTAAAATCAATATCACCGGTCAGGATTACCCGGGTGTGGTTTCTCGACGGGGAGTTAACCAGGAGCGATGTGGAGAAAATTGCCCAGGAGTTGTTGTGCGACCCGGTTGTTGAGGAATGGCGGGCTGATGTGCTTGAAGATGGCTTGCTGAAGGGCAGTGAGGATACTTTAGTACTTTACAATCCGGGAGTGATGGACCCGACTTTGGCAACGGCGTTACGGGCGCTGGAGGATATGGGATATAAAGAAGTACAGGTGCGCACCGGTCGGGGGTATCGTCTGGGAAGAGAACTGACTACCGAAGAGCGAACCGTTCTCAGCCGGGGTTTGCTTTTTAATCCGCTGATTCAACACCTCGCATCTTTAGGGGAAAAAGTTTTTGCCCAGCCCAAACCCTACCGTTTCAAACCGATGAGTGTCAATTTGCGCGGCAAGAGCGACCGGGAACTGGCGGAGATTTCTCGCCGCCGGCTCCTTGCGCTATCGGTTGAGGAGATGAAGATTCTGCAACGGTTTTATGAAAAACTGGGAAGGGAGCCGAGCGATGTGGAACTTGAAACCTTCGCTCAAACCTGGTCTGAACACTGCCAGCACAAGACATTCCGCGGGGAGATTATTTTTGGCCGGAGGCGGATTAAAAATTTGTTGAAGTCGACAGTAATGCGGGTTACGGAAGAGCTTGCCCTGCCCTGGGTGCTCTCGGCGTTTGAAGACAACTCCGGGGTAATTGAGTTTGATGAGAATTACGGCATCAGTTTTAAGGTTGAGACGCACAATCACCCTTCGGCACTTGAGCCCTATGGCGGAGCGGCGACTGGTATCGGCGGTGTTATCCGGGACTGTCTGGGAACGGGTCTGGGGGCGAAGCCGATTTTGAATACCGATGTGTTCTGCTTTGGATACCCGGGCACGAGTTTTAACGAATTGCCCAAAGGGGTGTTGCATCCCCGACGCGTGATGAAAGGGGTGGTGGCGGGTGTACGGGATTATGGTAATCGGATGGGAATTCCAACAGCGAACGGTGCGGTCTATTTCGACCCTGGGTATTTAGGCAATCCGCTGGTATTCTGCGGTACGGTTGGGCTTATTCCGCGGCAGAAGTTGCGCAAATCGGTTGATACCGGTCAGATGATTGTGCTCCTCGGTGGTCGTACCGGGAGAGACGGAATTCATGGGGTAACCTTTGCCTCGTTAGAACTTGATGAGCGTTCAGGTGAATTTTCTTCGGGTGCGGTCCAGATTGGCAACCCGATTGAGGAGAAAAAGGTTCTCGATTTGGTTCTCACCGCACGGGACAAGGGTCTCTTTGCTGCGATTACCGATTGTGGTGGTGGTGGTCTTTCGAGTGCCGTGGGCGAGATGGCAGCGCGCACTGGTTGTGAGGTGTGGCTGGATAAGGTGCCGTTGAAGTACCCGGGTTTAAGTCCGGCTGAAATTTGGGTTTCTGAGGCGCAGGAGCGAATGGTGGTTTTTGTTGAACCGGGAAAGGTTCCGGAACTTTTGCAACTGGCAAAAGAGAACGATGTTGAGGCGACAATAATCGGAAAGGTTACCGGGACAAAGAGGTTGGTTTTGAAGTATCGGGAGCGAATCGTTGCCGATTTACCGATGCGCTTTCTTCATCATGGCTGGCGTCAGGTCAAGCGGGTGGCGCGATGGGAAAGGCAGGACATTCCGGAGCCGTTTGTGCCGCATCGCCGGGAGTTGACCGAGATATTGCTCAAACTGCTGGCGACGCCCAACATTGCGAGTAAGGAGTGGGTGACAAGGCAGTACGACCATGAGGTTCAGGCGGGCACCGTTTTAAAACCGTTTTCCGGGCAAGAAAGTGCCGGGCCGACAGATGCCTGCGTCATTGTGCCGGTAAAGGGTTCTAATCGGGCGTGTGTGGTTTCTTGTGGATTGTGTCCAAGGTTTGGATTGGTTGACCCTTACTGGATGGCGGCTTCGGCAATTGACGAGGCTTTGCGGAATTGCGTCGCTGCCGGTGGCGATATCAGCCACACCGCCATTTTAGACAATTTTTGCTGGGGAAGCCCGGAAAAAGAGGAGCAGTTAGGTGGTTTGGTGCGAGCGGCAGAGGGTTGTTACGATACCGCACGCGGTTTTCGGGTACCATTTATCTCAGGTAAAGACTCCCTTTACAATGAGTTCAAAACCGAGCAAGGAGAAACATTGCCGATACCCGGGACGCTGTTGATTTCGGCGATAAGTGTAATCCCGGATGTTCGGAAGTCGACAACGCCGGACTTTAAAAAGTCCGGCTCGTATGTGTATCTCGTAGGGGATACTTTTCCCGAATTGGGTGGAAGTGAGTTTATGCGGTTGCATGGTGGCATCGGGCGCGATGTCCCAAAGGTTGAGCCCTATCGGGCAAGGCGATTGATGCAAAAGATGTTTCAGGCAATCCAGCGGGGGTTGGTGCTCGCCTGTCACGACCTCTCTGAGGGTGGGCTTGGTGTAGCACTTAGCGAGATGAGCTTCGGTGGGGGTGTGGGCGTTGAGGTGCATTTGCGCGTGGTGCCGGGCGCGCATCGGTTTGAACGGGACGACTTCCTACTTTTCAGCGAGTCCAACAGTCGGTTTATCTGCGAGGTAGCGCCGCAGAAACGGGATGTTTTTGAACGACTTTTTGCTGGGTTACCCTGTGCTCAAATCGGCCGCACGGTAGCAGACCAGTTAATAACGATTTTCGGCCTGGATGGAAGTGCGGTGGTCCGGCTCAGCCTGATTGAGGCGGGCAAGGTGTGGCGAACAGCCCTGACGAAAAGAATCGCCGAGTAGTAACGGGATAGTATCAAGTGCGATAACTAACTCTCTAAATTATCCCCTTACTAACTTCGGAGTTCCTATTCCTGGTCTTCAGTTATATACGGGTCAATGGGTGATTTACTCATCACCCGCATCAGTTCATCGTTGAACCGTCGCGCCGGGTAATAACCAAACACCTTGAGGATGTGGTTTTTAGCGATAACTTCATGTACGAGGGCAAGGTTCTTGCCCGGAACAACGGGAATTGTTACCAGGGGGATTTTGACCCCGAGGATTTCGGAAAACTGTTCTTCCAGGCCCGCCCTTTCACACTCGACCCCGCTTTGCCACGGAACGAGCCGAACTTCAACCTCCACCCTTTTCTGGATGCGGATTGCCCTTACCCCATAGAGGCTGTAGACATCAACAATACCAACACCGCGAACTTCAATATGGTGGGCGAGTGCCGGCGATTTTGCCGCCGGATAGCCCATAAGAATGCCGGTACCGCGACGCAGTACCCGAACAAGGTCATCGGCAACCAGACGGTGACCACGGTCAACAAGATCGAGGGCACACTCACTTTTCCCGATGCCGGATTCGCCGGTGATGAGGAGGCCAACGCCGAACACATCAACCAAATCGCCATGGATGTAAGTTTCCGGTGCCAGTCGGTAGTCGAGAAAGACGCTCAACAGATGAATAAAAGGTGTGGTATCAAGCGGGGTACGGATTATCGGGACACCGGTTCTGTTTCCTTCCTGAATCCAGACATCAGCCACCGGCAAATTTTTGGTGATGATGACCGCAATCGGTTTCAGTCCGAGAAGGGTTTGAACCGCCCGGGCGTACTGGTCTGAAGATAAGTTTTCCAGATAGGAAAGTTCCGTGCTGCCAACAATTTGTATGCGTTCCCGCAGGAACACTCCGGTGTAGCCGGCGAGTGCCATTCCCGGGCGGTTGATATCTGAGGTGGTGACAAAGTTGGTTTCCAGTCCATTACTGCCGGCGAGCAATTCCAGTTGCCAATCGGCCTTTTTTTCTTCGAGCAGGGTCCCGACCGTTATTTGTTTGGAAGAGATTTCCATTTAACCCTGAGGCTTTGACTTTTCGGAGCGGGACGGAAGGTTGGAAGCCCGACGTCGCCGGGTGCGAATCTTTCCCAAACGGCGTTCCAGCTGAATTATCAACTTATCGGTAAGGTCATTAACCGCCTGGTAGGAGTCGCTGCCGTGACCTTTGGCGGTAACAACAAAATGTCCGGTATGTACTTTACCTTCGGCGACATCGTATGCCCGGTCCTGAAACAGCACGACCTCACTTTTTAATATTTGATGGTCAAATTTTCCCAGTTTTTCTAACTTTTTGGTGACATATTCTCGGAGATGGGGGGTAATTTCCAGATGACGAGCCGTGAGTGTGATTTGCATTTTTCCTCCTTTGTTTATAATAATACCCTTTTATTTTCAACAGTCAAGAACGGCTGGGACAGGAGGGGGAATTTTTTACCGTAATGTTTAAAAATTGGGCACGTGTTCAAATAAAGCAAGGTAGTGAAAGATGTTGAGTTGCTGGTAATGGCGCAGGGCGAAGCCGGCGGTGCGGGTCAGTTTTCTAAGTTGTGCCAGGGAGATTCTTTCGCTCCGGGGTGGGCCAGGAGGTGGTTTAATTTTTTCCCATTCCAGTACCGCAAGTAAACCGGCGGGCTTTAGCAGGCGGTGCGCTTCCCGGAGTGCGGCGGTTTTGTTATCGACTTCGTGGAGAACGAGCGCCATCAGCGCCCGATCGGCGATTGCATCGGGCAGGGGGATTTTTTCTGCCGGTGCTTGAAGGAGTCTGACATTACCGGTTTTTGCAGGGATTTTGCGTTTAAGGTCTTTAAGCATCTTTGGTTCGATATCCACGGCGATAATTGTACCATCTTTGCCCACTTTTTTCAGTGCCGGTAAGGTGAAGTAGCCGTTACCGGCGCCAATATCGAGCAGGGTGATACCGGGTTTTAACCTGAGCGCCTTAAGTACTAAGCGGGGCGGTAGTCGTTTCTGCCGCTCCTGACTGAAGAGAGAGGCACGGTTTTTCGGGTCAAACCGCAGGGGCACAGTAGTAATTATAATAATTTAGTAATCATCAAGCGGCCAATCGTTAATCAAGATGATGTTGGGATGATAGTGGTGGTTTATCAAATTGTTCTCTGGTGAGCGGTTTCTTTTCTGCTACGATTTCCCGACCGAGCGGTGGCAGTTTTTTTTCTAATATTGCAACTACCCTATTCAGTTCCTGGCCGGTATCGTTACACCGCGAACAGGTGCGGTCTCCAATCAAGAGCCTTTGCCAGGTGATTTTCAGTGCCCTTTTCATATCGCAACTGATTTTATTGTCGGGGAGGGTAAAATCAAGGTCTGATTCTAAATCCTTGATTATCACCGTGGGCGGTGTAAGATTAGTAATATGTCGATAACGGTGGTTGCGATTGGCGGTAATTCCCTTATCAGGAATAAGGAGCGAAGTTCATTTACCGACCAGCTGGCGACATTGAAGAGCAGTTGTCAACCGATTGCGGAGATGGTTCGGCAAGGTGAGCGGGTTTTGATTACCCATGGCAATGGACCGCAGGTCGGGTTTGTGCTGTTGCGCTCTCATCTGGCAAGGATGCGGGTGCCCGAAATTCCGCTTGATGCGGCGAACGCCCAGACTCAGGCGGAGATTGGGTATATGATTCAACAGGTTCTGGACAATGAGTTCCGGCAGATGGGGATTGAACGGCGGGTGGTGACGGTGGTGACACAGGTGGTGGTTGACAATCAGGACCCGGCATTTTCTTTTCCCGCCAAGCCCGTAGGACCATTTTACACCCGAGAGGAGGCGGTGCGCTTGCAGCGGGAATTGGGCTGGGTTTTAAAGGAGGATGCCGGTCGGGGTTTTCGACGTTTTGTGCCCTCACCAATGCCCCGGGCGATTGTTGAGATTGAAGAGATAAAACGGCTGGTTGAGGCGGGTGCGGTTGTTGTTGCCTGCGGTGGAGGCGGAATACCGGTGGTGGAAGAAAACGGTAGTTTGCGCGGGGTTGCCGCGGTTATTGACAAAGATTTGGCATCGGCCCTGCTTGGTAATTTGGTTGGGGCAGAGCGGCTGGTAATCTCTACGGCGGTGGCGCAGGTCTATCTGCATTACGGGATGCCTGATGCCCAGCCATTGACAAAGGTGACAGCGGCGGAGATGGCAGGTTATTTAGCCGCCGGCCATTTTCCTGAGGGCAGTATGGGACCGAAGGTCAGTGCCGGGCTCAACTTTCTTCAGAACGGCGGCAAAGAGGTTTTTATAACCGACCCGGAACATATCCTCGCCGCAGTTGAAGGAAAAGCCGGGACAACGATTGTGCCGTAGGATGGGCGGGTTCGCAGTTCTCGTCTTCTTTTTGTTCTCGCAGACGATGATGCTGATTCCGATGGATTTAGCCCAGACCGACCATCTAAAGGCTTACGGCATTGCGTATCGTGCGCTGGCGCGCGGGGTACGGGTTGAATGGCTCTTGAACTACCGAGGCGGTTCCTTTTTGTTTCCGGAAGATGGCACGGCAATAAAGGAGTGCCGGCTGAACGGGGTTGTGTTTGAGGAAGTGACGCCATCGCAACTGGTGGCAATTCGCTCGACAATTGAAGCGAACAACATGGCTTCGGTAGTGCTGGAAAGGCCGACGCGGATTGCGGTTTATGCGCCACCGACTGCCGATCCCTGGGATGATGCGGTGCGACTGGCGCTGGACTACGCCGGGATTCCTTACGATGTTGTTTGGGATAAGGAGGTGCTGGGCGGGAAATTGTCCCAGTACGATTGGCTGCATTTGCATCACGAGGATTTTACCGGTCAGTTTGGTAAGTTTTACGCCTCCTACCGGCAAGAGAAGTGGTACCAGGAAGAGGTGGCGCTCAACATAAAGACCGCACGCGAGCTGGGGTTCAAGAAGGTGAGCCAGTTGAAACTGGCGGTGATTGAGGCGATAAGAAGATACATCGCTGAAGGCGGTATGCTGTTTGCGATGTGTTCCGCGACCGACACGCCGGATATCGCCTGGGCGGCGCGAAACACCGATATTTGCGATGCGGTGTTTGACGGAGACCCACCGGACCCCAACTGCAATCAGAAACTGAACTATGAGGGGTGCTTAGCTTTTGAGAATTTTAGGGTTATTACCGACCCCTGGGTTTATGAGCATTCGGATATCGACACTTATCAGGAGGCAACGGCACGGGGCCCGGATGTTTACTTTTCCCTTTTTGATTTCTCGGCCAAGTACGACCCGGTGCCGACGATGCTTGTCCAGAACCATGTCGGACTGGTGAAGGAGTTTTTAGGACAGAACTGTGGTTTCCGGCGTACTTTACTGAAGAAAAATGTTGTGGTTATGGGTGAAGTGACCAACACCGAAGAGGTGAAGTATATTCATGGACAGTTTGGTAAAGGTACTTTTACTTTTCTGGGCGGACATGACCCGGAGGATTATGCGCACCGCATTGGCGATCCACCCACCGACCTTTCTTTGCATAAAAATTCCCCGGGCTACCGGTTGATTCTCAACAATGTGCTATTCCCGGCGGCGGAGAAGAAGCCGCTCAAAACATAAAAAAGATGAACTCAACACCCGACTGCTTTGATTGCGGTCTTAAACAGTGTGAACGGATTGCCCGTTTGTGCGGGAAGGATGAGCAAATTCAGGCGTTGCGGGAACGACTGGAGGAGATGAGGGGTCAGCTTGACTTAAGAGAGCCACCCGGCACCTTCACATCTAAGATGTTGATTGCGGCGATGGAGTTTTTGGGTGAACGGGACCCGTTCCGCCTGATTCGGGCGGAGCAAAACCAGAAGGGCCAGGAGTTGGCGGAGCGCTACGATGCTGAACTGGGGAAAGGCAAAGAGTCGCTCCTTGCCGCTATGGTGGGTGCGGCAGCGGGTAATGTGATGGATGTCGGTCCCAGACACCGGTTTGACTTTGCGGTAACTCTGACGCAAGGTCGTCTGGCACACGATGATACCGATTTGCTGCTCCGGCGGCTCCAGGAGGCAAGGCGGTTGGTTTATATCCTGGACAATGCCGGTGAGGCGTTGTTTGACCGGCTGGTACTCAAGCGGTTGGGGGTGCCCGAGGTGACGATTGTTGCCCGTTCCACGCCGATTCTCAACGATGTGACCGTAGATGAGGCACGGGCGCTGGGTTTCGAACAGCTGGGTCGGGTAATCGGAACCGGTTCGCCTTACCTCGGCTTTGACCTCAATACCATTTCTGCCGAGACGCGTCAGGTTTACTACGATGCCGATGTGGTGATTGCCAAGGGGCATGCGAACTTTGAGTCTCTGGTGGACGATGGTCGGGATGGTTTCTACCTCCTGACGGCAAAGTGTGAACTGGTTGCCCGCCGGCTGGGGGTGAATTTGGGTGATTCTGTTTTGTTCTATTCCAAAGGTAAGGGTTGATATGTGTCTTGCGATACCGACGAGAATCGTGGCGATTGAGGGCGAACGGGCGATTGGTGAGGTTGGCGGCGTGCAACGGGAGATTTCGATTGTGATGACACCGGGCGTGAAGGTGGGGGATTATGTGATTGTTCACGCCGGTTTTGCGATTCAGGTTTTAGACAAAACTGCGGCTGAGGAAACAAGGGAGATTTTTGGACAGATGGCGCAACGGGTTAGCGAGTTGCAGCATAAAGCGCGGCGCCGGCGCTAACAGACCGGTTCAATCAACGGTTCGCCTCCCTCTTCTTGCTGTTGGGCACTTTGGGCAATCAATCGGGCGGCGTCCGCTGCGGTCGGTGCGGTGAGTGCCAGCTGGCGTACCGGTGCAAGGTGTAATGCCCGGGCAAGAGTGGCAAGGACCTGAAGATATAGCGAGTACATCGAAGGCGGTGAGACGAGGGCGACGACAAGATTCACCGGTTCGTTGTCCCGGGCGTGCCAGTCGATCGGATCGTTGAGACGAACCACCACCACCACAATTCGGTCAAGGGAAGGTGCGGCGGAATGGGGAATGGCAACCCCATGGCCAACACCGGTTGAACACAGTTCTTCTCTTTTTCTGAATCCTTCAATCACTTCGTTATGGTCGCGGGTGATGCCGGCTTCAAGAAGGCGGTCGGCAATGAGGTCAAACAGTTGTTCCTGGGAGCCGATTGGGGGCGCGTCAAATGCCAGTTCGGGAATGACAAACTCGAAAAGGTTCATCATAAGCGCGTAAAGAATTCTACTATCTTATTGATAATGACATCCTGTTCGGCATCTGTCAAGTTATGTCTGATGGGCAGGCAGACGATTTCGCGGCTTGCCTTTTCGGCAACGGGAAAGGACTGGTCGGTGAATAGCGAGGCGAACTCCGGCTGGCGGTGAATCGGGTGGGGGTAGTAAACCATCGTTTGGATACCGGCGGCGAGCAGAAAGTCGCGGAGCTTGTCGCGGTGCGGGGTGAGCAGAGCGAACTGGTGATAGTTGACGGTGCTGGCTGGTGCCGAACCGACGATGCGCACATAGCGCCCGAGTGCTGCCCGGTAGCGGGCACCAAGATGTTGACGCCGGGCAAGCCACCGGTCCAGATGGTTTAACTTTACAAGTAAAAAAGCGGCCTGCAGTTCGTCGAGCCGGGATGAAGTGGGACAGGCAATTGGTAGATGGGAACTGGCGATGGCGCCGCCGTTGCCCAGGGCGCCAAGGTTTTTGGTGGGGTAGAAACTGAAGGTGGCGACGGTGCCGAAAGAGCCCAGTTTTTTTGTTTGATAAGTTGCGCCTATTGCCTGAGCAGCGTCCTCAATTAAAAGTATGTTGTTGCGCTGGCAGATGGCATTAAATTGGTTGAGGTCGGCACAGTTGCCGAAAAGGTGGACGAGGACAATTGCTTTGGTCCGGGAGGAGATTTTCTCTTCGACTGCTGAGGGTGAAAGACAGAGTGTTTCCGGTTCGATGTCCGCCAGGACCGGCTGAGCACCGGTTCTTAAAATCGCCGCCACGGTGGCGGGAAATGTGAACGGGGTGGTGATGACTTCGTCTTTTGGTCCGATGCCCAGCGCCTTCATTCCATAAAACAGGGCGTCGGTGCCGCTTTTGACCCCGACAACCTGCGGGACACCAAGGTAAAGGGCAAGTGTCTGTTCAAATCTGGTTAGTTCCGCACCCCGAACGAATCTGCCCGATTCGAGGATACGGGTAAGCGCCTTTTCAAACTCCAATCGAAACTCAAGGTTTTCTGATTTCAGGTCGTAAAACGGAATTTGGAGAAAATCCATTCTTTAAATTGTAGCCCGGAAAACAGTTGAGGCAAATTAAGGGTAATTGTGAACCCGTAGGGCGCGGTTCTTACGGTAAGATTGCTCTACCAACAAAGTGCCAGGATGATGCCTTTAGGCTGGGCTAACTTTTTACTTTAGGGCGTTTTATTTTCCGGGTTTGCAACCGGCTTTTGTGCTACCTGGAGATAGGCAAGGCGCAGCTGGTAGAGTAAGTCGTTGATAAGTTCGGTTTCATCTTGGGAACGGTTACCTTCGGTTTTGGCTTTGAGCATTTCGAGGGTGTCAATGGCGTGGCGGGCTAACGGCAGGTTAACCTCGGTTTTGGTGTTCGCGCCGGTCAAGGGGCGGCCGAGATGGTGCAGCGCGGTGGCGGCAATGCTCAAGATGAGCGAAGAGAGTGTGGCCGGAATTTCTTCTGAGGGTGCGTTTTGGGGCTTTTCGTCACTCATTGTGGAGCAGGGTTTTGATGTGGGTAACTTTACCGTCGCTGAAATAAATCCGGGGTACGCGCGGGCTGACCCGGCAGATGATTTCGTAGGGGATGGTACCGGCAAGGAGGGCAAGTTCATTGGCACAGATTTTCTTGCCATCAGCGGCGCCGAGCAGGGTTACGGTATCACCCAATTTTGCCTCGGGGATGTCGGTGACATCGAGCATCGTCAGGTCCATTGACACATTGCCAACTACCGGCGCTTTTTTGCCGTGTAATAGGCAGTAGCCCCGGTTGGTCAAGGAGTGCGGGTAGCCATCACCATAGCCGGCCGAGATGACAGCAATCTGGGAAGGGCGGGTGGTAAAGTAGGTTCGTTCATAACTGACCGAGGTGCCCGCCGGGAAATGGCGCAGGTTGACGATGCGCGAGCGCAGGCTCATTACCGGTTTCAGATTGAGGGATGAGCGGCGGTGGCCAAAATGGTAACTCAACGGCATTATCCCGTAAAGGACAAGACCGGGCCGCACCATATCGAGGTGGGCTTCCGGGATGTTCAGGCAGCCGGCAGAGTTTGCCGCATGGCGCAGGACACCCTGGACACCTTTTTCCGCCAGTTGGGCGAGGAGTCGGTTGTACGATTTGACCTGGTATTGGGTGAACAGGATGTCGGTGTCCGCTGCTGGGAAATGGGTGAAGATGCCAGTGAGTTTGATGCCTGGTAACTGGACGACCTGGCTGATGAAGTCGGGCGCTTCGGTGACGCTCACGCCGGTTCTGCCCATACCGGTGTCCACTTCGATGTGGAACGGAATGACGGTGTTGTGGGCGATTGCCTGCTCTGATAGTGCCCGGGCAAAGGTCAGTTCGGTTACCGTTGGTGTGAGGTGGTGCTCAATCAGTTCTGGAATTCCTTCCTCGGGCATTGGGGAAAGTATCAGGATGGGGGTTTCTTTTACACCGGCGAGCCGGCAGGAAACCCCTTCTTCAATGCTGGCGACACCGTAGGCGTCAACCAGCCGGTAACTGGCGCGGGCAATTTCGCGCAGGCCATGGCCATAAGCGTCGGCTTTGATGGCGAACAGAAGCTGGCGGTTGCCGATTTCCCGTCGTACTTCACTGATGTTGTGTTTTAAGGCGTCAAGGTCTATTTCTGCCCAGACCCTGCCAAACTGATTCTCCATCGGTAAAGATATTAAGGAAAAATGGTTAATGGTCAAGTGTGCGGCGCTGCCCAAGGGGTAGCCGTAACAGTATACTTTAAAGTATAAGGCGCCAATTCGGGTATTTTTGTCTAACATCTTGTCGTTCAAATGGTTAGCCTTTTCAGCCTAAATTTTCCCTACCCAACCCCGGGGTAGTTTCGGGGATGGTATGGGAAATCGGGATGTTCCTGGTTCGGGTTATGCCGCCCGTTGCGGTCGGGGTTTTTTTCGGGAAGTTTACAAACGGGTTGGTAATCGAGCGGGTTTTAGGTTGTGGTTGTTCGGGTGAGGCAGCGGTTATGGTTCCGGTTTTCGGGAAAAACGATTGGGCGCTCTTGCCGTCAGGAAAGTGGTTCTGCTGCGGGTGTTCTTGACTAATAGCGATAAGGAGACTACACTATACAAAAACTATGGAGTTGGCAACATATGGTAGAGAGAAATTCAGTTGATAGTATGCGTTTGGTTTTGCTGGGTCCGCCGGGTTCTGGTAAGGGAACGCAGGCGGAGTTGCTGGCAAGCCGGCTGGGTTTTGTTCACTACTCAACCGGCGAGGTGTTTCGCGACCACATCAGCCGCCGGACGCCGTTGGGTTTAAAGGTTGAGAGTTATGTGGTTTCGGGCGGACTGGTGCCGGACGATATTGTGCTTGAAGTGGTGGAGCAGTTTGTCCGGGACAATACCGGGAAGCCAATTGTGTTTGACGGTTTTCCCCGCACGATTCCGCAGGCACAGGGGCTTGATGCTCTTTTAGGCAAGATGGCGCTCGGGCTGACGCTCGTGGTGCTGGTGGATTTGAGCGATGATGAGGTGGTGCGCCGGCTTTCAAGCCGCCGGCAGTGCAAGGTGTGTGGCAAGATTTACAACTTAACTTTCAGTCCACCGAAAAAGGACGGGGTTTGCGACGAGTGCGGCGGTGAACTTTATCAACGGGATGACGACCGGGAGGAGACAATCCGGGCGCGGTTGCAAGTTTACAAAGAGCAGACAAGTCCGTTGATTGACTATTATGAGAAACAGAAGAAACTGGTCCGGCTTGACGGCGCTCTGGGCCGGGACCGGGTTTTTGAGCGTTTGAGTGCCCTGGTTACCGCAACGAGATGAGGGATGGCGCTTTACATAAAAAGCCCAGCCGAGGTCGAGGGAATCAGGCAGGCGGGGCAGGTGGCAGCGGCGCTTTTGAAAATGTTAAAGAGTCGGGTGGCAGCCGGGGTCAGTTTGAAGGAACTGGAGGATTTTTGTGCCCGGTTTATCAGGGAGGCGGGCGCAGTGCCGACATTTCTCGGTTATCGCGGGTTTCCGGCCGCGGTGTGTATCAGTGTGAATGAGGAGGTTGTGCACGGAATTCCCGACCACCGGGTGCTGAATGAGGGTGATATTGTGAAAGTGGATGTTGGGGTGACAAAAAAGGGGTTTATTGCCGATGCGGCGCGGACCTATCAGGTAGGAAAGGTTGCGGCTGATGTGGCGCGGCTGGTGGATAAGACCGAACAGGCGTTTTACGAAGGGTTGAAGTTTGCCCGCGCTGGCTACCGGGTGGGTGACATCAGCGCGGCGATTCAGCGGTTTGTTGAGGCACAGGGGTTTTCGGTGGTGCGGGAGTTGCATGGCCATGGTGTCGGGATTGAACTGCACGAGGAGCCCACGGTGCCCAATTTCGGGGTGCCGGGAAAGGGCCGGGAACTGGTTAAGGGGATGACGATTGCAATTGAGCCGATGGTAAATATGGGTTCGGCAAAGGTAAAGACATTGGCCAATGGCTGGACCGTGGTTGCGGCTGATGGCAAACCATCAGCCCATCACGAGAATACGGTGCTCATCACCGATGGTGAGCCCGAGATATTGACCGTTTGAGAGAAGCAAAACCGGAGGTATATGGCTAAAAAGGATGTGATTCAGTTAGAAGGGGTGGTGACCGAATCGTTGCCCAATGCGACCTTTCGGGTGCAACTGGACAACGGTCATCTGGTCCTCGCCCATATTTCAGGTAAGATGCGGATGAACTGGATCAGAATCCTGCCGGGTGACCGGGTTACGGTGGAACTTTCCCCTTACGACCTCACCCGGGGGCGGATTGTTTACCGGTTTAAGTAGCGGCGAGAGTTTACTCGCTGAAGTTGAGCAGGAAAGGAGTTTTGATGAAGGTGCGTTCTTCGGTTAAGAAGCGGTGTGCCCACTGTGTGATTGTGCGGCGCCGGGGCAAGGTACGGGTGATTTGCAAGCGCGAGCCCAAGCACAATCAGCGGCAGGGTTAGATGCTAAACCGCAGGTAGCCGGTGGCAAAGTTCATTTTTATTTCCGGTGGTGTGGTGTCTTCGCTGGGTAAAGGGATTGCCACCGCATCGATCGGTTTGCTCTTAAAGAGTCGCGGGTTGAGGGTCGCGCCCTTGAAGTTTGACCCTTACATCAATGTTGACCCGGGAACAATGAGCCCATTTCAACACGGTGAGGTTTTTG
Organism: uncultured bacterium; assembly: GCA_964626075.1. Lineage (GTDB taxonomy): Bacteria > Hydrothermota > Tepidihabitantia > Tepidihabitantales > Tepidihabitantaceae > Tepidihabitans. The sequence goes on along the minus strand of CAZVDD010000001.1, from coordinate 77,702 downwards.
TCACCGATGATGGGGCGGAGACCGACCTGGATTTAGGGCATTATGAACGGTTTATTGGCCGGGCGCTTTCCCGGGACAACAATCTGACCGCGGGTCAGATTTATTCTGCGGTGATTGAAAAGGAGCGGCGGGGTGGTTATCTGGGCAGGACGATTCAGGTTGTGCCCCACATTACGCAAGAGATTAAGGACCGGATTCGAAAGGTTGCCCGGGGGCAGGATGTGGTGCTGGTGGAAATTGGCGGCACGGTGGGTGATATTGAAGGGCTTCCGTTCCTTGAGGCGGCACGGCAGTTTGCACTTGAGGAGGGAAGGGAAAATGTCGTTTACATTCACCTAACCCTGGTTCCTTTTATTAGAACATCGGGTGAATACAAGACGAAACCAACCCAGCACTCGGTTAACAAACTCAGGGAGATAGGTATTCAACCGGACATTTTGCTCTGCCGTGCCGAAACACCTTTGCCGCCTGATGCCAAGGAGAAGATTGCGCTTTTCTGTAATGTGAGACGGGAAGCGGTGATTGAGGCGATTGATGTGCCCAACATTTATGAAATACCGCTGGTGTTTCAACGCCAGGGTCTTGATGGGCTGATTGTCCGGCTTCTTGGTATAAAGCGGAAAAGGCAACAGTCACAACCGGACGGGATTTTAAAGCGGTGGCGGGAGTTTGTTAAGAGGCAGCATGAGGCAAAGACCGAGCTGCGTATCGGACTGTGTGGGAAGTATGTTGGGTTGCACGACTCTTACAAGTCGGTAATCGAAGCGATTCATCATGCCGGAGCAGCGGTTGGAGTTAAGCCGGTGATTGATTTCATTGAAGCGGAAGAGTTGAATGAGAAAAATGTTGCGGCGCGGCTCAAAGGCCTTGCCGGTGTAGTTGTACCGGGTGGGTTTGGTGTGCGGGGGATGACAGGGAAGATGGAGGCGGTTAGCTACTGCCGAAAAAACAGGTTGCCTTTTCTGGGTTTGTGTGTGGGCTTGCAGGTGGCGGTTATTGAGTTTGCTCGTCGGGTGTGTGGACTCAAGGGCGCAAATTCCACCGAATTTGACCCGAAAAGCCGGTATCCGGTGATTTATCTGATGCCCGGGCAGCGTGGGCGAAAAAATAAGGGTGGCACGATGCGCCTTGGTGCCTACCCGTGTGTTATTCAACCCGGCACTGTTGCCTATCGTTGTTATCGGCGGCGTTTGATATCTGAGCGTCACCGGCACCGATATGAAGTTAACAATCGGTTTCTCCCGCTGCTTGCCCGTTCTGGGCTGGTCGCTTCAGGAAAGTCGCCAGATGGAAAACTGGTTGAAATAATTGAGGTTAAATCACATCCCTTCTTCATCGCCACCCAGTTCCATCCGGAGTTTAAATCCCGTCCTTTGGCGCCCCACCCTTTGTTCGTCTCTTTTCTTAAAGCCGGCTATGACCACCAAACCCAGAGCCGGGATGATGTTGCTACACGGGATTCTGACAACAATCCGAATTCTGCCTTTTGAGTTAGCAGTTCTTTTTGTCCGCCTGATTCTCTTAATTTATTTGGCAGTCCGGTCTGATTACCGCCATGAGATAAGAACGAATTATAGGTTGATATTTGGCGTGAACCGACCTTGGTTCTGGGTACGCAATGCGTGGCGGGTGGGCAGAAATCTGGCTTTGATGGCAAAAATTGGCACGAAATTTGCTAAGGAATTTGTTGACAGAGGGTTGGTTTACGGGGAAAATTATATCAAGAGGCATAGTTTGGAACGGGATGTGCATACGCTTATGGCTTCATTTCATTTCGGGGTCTGGGAGTATCTGCCGCAATTTTTTGTTCGTCAGGGTGCGGATGTGGCGGTTGTTGTTTCAAAACAGCGGGACCGGGTGCTGGACGAGGCACTTAGAAGGCTGCGTAGCAGTAACGGAGTCAAACTGATATTTCAAATCAGCGGAATTTTCCGAAGGTTGTCAAGTTACGGGGTCACGGGGTTTATGCTTGACAACACCGCACGGGGTCGTTCGGTTTTGGTTCATCTTGCTCGTTCAATTGATGGTAATGAGTTGCTGTTTCGGGTTCCGGCTTTACCGTTTGAACTCCGCAACCGTCAAAGTGACCGGGCAAAAACGGACGGCGCAGGGGTTGTACCAATATTCGGCTATTTGCAGGAGGGCAGATTGGTAATCCGGATTTTCCCGGCGGGCGATGCGGCGAATGCGGTCCGGGCGCTTTTAACAATGGTTAAAGCGATGCCTGAAGAGTGGATATTTTGGGGCAAGGCAGGCGCCATAAAGTTAATTGAGGCAAAATAGTGGACTGGAAAAGAGTTCTCGTAGCGGCTTATTTTATTTTTGTTAGCAGCCGGTGTAAAGATGCTTCGATACCAAGTCGGGGCGATAATCTTCCCGACCAGGTCGTTTACGGATTTGTCCTGCACGAGTCGGCAAGTGGTAAAAGGCTTTACACGCTGAATGCGGAGGAGGCGGTGGTACGGGAACCGGAGGGCCGGATTGATGTCAAGAGTCCGGTCGTTACTTTTTATGACGAAGGCGGCGGAGTTTATTCCACGCTGAGAGCCGAGTTGGGCGTGATATTAACTCGAAACGAGGATTTGATTGCCCGCGGCAATGTGGTCGTGCAAACTGCGGAGAGCACCCGTCTCTACACCGACTCGCTGGTCTGGAACAACACCCGGAAGGTTGTGCTGACCGATGCCGGTGTAACGATTGAGTCGCCCAAAGGCAGGATTGTTGGTCAGGGTTTAATTGCCGATGCGGCGCTGAATAAGATTGAGATTGTTAGCGAAGTGCGCGGGAGTTCCAGTTATGAGTTTGCGCCTTAGGGTTATAACCGGGTGTGGGTTGTTGATTTTTAGCGGGTTTAGCTTGGGTGCTGAAATCTACGCCCGGAAGATGGAGATTGTCAAGACGCCGACCGGTCAGGTAACGGTTTTTCGGGACAGCGTAGCGCTGAGTCAGGAGGGGACTTTTCTGACCAGCCGGCGGGCGGTGATGCAGGAGCAGGCAGGCTGGGCGGTGCTTACCGAATCGGTTTATATCCAAACAGCGGAGGCGCGGGTCTGGGCTGATTCGGTGGTCTACGACTTTAAGGGGAGAAAGGCGACGATGCTGGCACCGGTGCGCAACAATGTTGTTGTCAGGCAGGATTCAGTTGTCATCCGGGCGCGAGCGGTGGAATACTTTCTTACCGAACGGGTGCTCAGGGCGGGACAGGGATTGGAAATTAGCACCGAGGACGGAGGGTATGTTTTAACCGGGGCACAGGGTTTTTACAATTTAGATGAAAGGGCTGGTGTTGTTGATTCAGCGCCGCTACTCACAATCAAGCGGGGACAGGAGCCGGTGCAGGTAACGGCACGGCAGATGCGCTATCAGGAGTCGGGTACGGTGGCAAGGGCAGAGGGTCAGGTCCGGATTCAATCCGGGGTGAGTTCGCTTGCTTGCGATACGGCGATTTTTTACCCGAATCGCGATTCGGGATTTGCCTGGGGCGCTCCGGTGCTCGAAGACAGTGCGGGTCGTGCCGAAGGGGATACGGTGGTGTTTATCGTATCCAACGGCGCGCTGCGTGAGGTTGCGCTCTTAGGAAGAAGTAACGGCCGGTATCGGACCGAAGGTGGCGATACGGTGATGGTGGAGGGCAAGGAGATTTCGGTTTTGATTACCGATGGCAAGATTGAACGGATTGAGGTGGCAGAATTGAGTTCTGGGCAGCTGGTGAGGAAGGCGGCGGTAAGATGAAGCTGATTGCCGAAGGTCTGGTTAAGTCCTACGGGGGCAGAAAGGTTGTTGATCAGGTTTCTCTCGAGTTAAGTCGGGGCGAAGTTGTTGGGCTGCTTGGTCCTAACGGTGCCGGAAAAACTACAACCTTCCATATGATTACCGGTTTCATCAAACCGGAGGAGGGAAAGATATTCCTCGACGGCACAGAGATTACTCATATGCCGGTTTACAAACGGGCACGGCAGGGTATCGGGTATCTTTCTCAGGAGCCGTCGGTGTTCCGGAAGTTGACCGTGGAGGAGAATATCAGGGCGATCCTTGAGATGCTGGATGTGCCCAAAGTTGAACAGCGGCGGCGGGTTGATGAGCTTTTAGAAAAATTGAATATCACCCATCTGGCACATCAACGGGCAGGAACACTTTCGGGCGGCGAGCGCCGGCGCGTTGAACTTGCCCGGGCACTGGCGCCCAAGCCGGCGTTTCTTTTGTTAGATGAGCCTTTTACCGGTGTTGACCCGATTGTGCGCGCGGAGATACAGAAGATTGTCCGGATGCTGTGCACAGAAGGTCTGGGAATTTTAATCACCGACCATAATGTGCGGGAGACGCTGGAGATTACCGAGAGGGCATATCTGATGTATGATGCCAAGGTTTTGATTTCGGGTACCGCCCGGGAGTTGATTGAAAACCAGCGGGCACGGGAGGTTTATCTCGGGGAGAAGTTTCAGATATGAGTGACGACAATATGAAACTGGGACAGAGTATTGAACAGCGGCTGGAGCAGCGACTGACACCGCAGTTGATAATGAATATGAAACTGCTTGAGTTACCGCTAATGGAACTCGAGCAGTTGATTCGGAATGAACTGGAGCAGAATCCGGCGCTGGAGCAGTTTGAGGGAGATGGCGAGAGTGAAGTTGAGGAGTATGGTCCGGATGGAGAACAACCCAATGAGGCGAGCAATGTTGAGGAAAGTTTTATTGACGAGCCGTCAGAAGGTGATTCGGTGAGTAAGGTGGAAAAGTCGGAACAGGAAGCGAAGGGCGATAATGAGGATTATACCTTTGATGAGTTGTTGCCGTCCGAAGGGTGGGAAGCGCCGGTTGGTTTTTCCCCGCAGAACGATGATGGGGATATGATGCCGGGAGAGGTTATCGCCGACCCGCGAACCACAATGCGCGAGACGATTTTACCTCGTTTACAGGCGCTGCTACCGCCCGAAGATGCGGCACTTGCTGAAGAGGTGGTTGAATGGCTGGATGAGAACGGATTTTTGTCGGTTTCCGGGGAAGAACTGAGTGAAAAGTTGGCGGTGGATGAGGTACGGTTACGGCGGATTGTTTACCAGTTACAGCGAATACCACCCGGAGGCATTGGTTGCCGCAATGCCCGGGAGGCGCTTTTAGTTCAACTTGAGGTTAAAGGGTGTGCGCCCGATGCGCTCGAATGTCGACTGATAGCCGAAGGGTGGGAGTTGCTGGAGCGGAGAGATACCAACGGACTGGCAAAGAAGTTTGGTTGCAGTGAGGAGGAAATTAAACAGGCGATTGCCCGGTTGTGGGGGCTGGAACCGAAGCCGGCGCGGCGGTTTGTGAACAGTGCCGTAGAGTATGTCTCACCCGACTTTTCGGTTGTCTGGCAGGAAAATAGACTGGTTTTGATGATGAATGATGATTCGGTGCCCAGACTCCGTATCTCGCGGTATTTTATTGAGGTACTCCGTAACCCGCGCCAGTACACCCGGGAACAGGTGGAGTATGCCAAAAAACGTGTTGAGGCGGCACGCCAGCTTCTCAAGGCGCTGGAATCCCGACGCCGGATGCTGCGGCGGCTTGGGGAGTTGATTATCCAGATGCAGCGAGACTTTTTTGTCCTCGGACCGGAACATCTGAAACCGGCCACACTGCGCGCGGCGGCGGAGGTTATTGGTGTGCATCCGGCAACGGTATCGCGGGCAATAAACGGTAAGTATATCGAGACACCAAACGGTATTTTCCCGCTGAAGTTCTTTTTCCAAGCCGGGACCGAAGACATTTCCCGAGCGTCGATTAAAGAAAAAATCAGGGCGATGATTGACTCTGAAGACAAACGGTCACCGTTGAGTGATGATGAGATTGTCAGCAGACTAAAATCGGCTGGGATTGAAATTTCGCGCCGCACCGTTGCCAAATATCGGAATGAGATGGGAATTCCGCGCTCAAGCGAAAGAAAGGGTTTTTAAAGATGCATTTTGTTGTCGGCACTGCCGGACATATTGACCACGGGAAAAGTGCGCTGGTAAAGGCGTTGACCGGGACCGACCCGGACCGGTTGAAAGAGGAGCAGGAACGGGGGATGACAACCGATTTAGGATTTGCCTTTTTAGGTGACGATATTACGATTATTGATGTTCCGGGGCACGAGAAGTTTGTGCGGCATATGTTAGCCGGTGCGAGTACGATCGATTTGGTAATGTTAGTGGTGGCGGCTGATGACGGTGTTATGCCGCAAACCCGGGAGCATTTTGAGATTTGCCGGCTTTTGGGGATTAAAAAAGGTCTGGTGGTTTTAAACAAGATTGACCTTGTGGATAAAGATTGGCTGGAGATGGTACGGTTGGATGTTCAAGATCTGGTGCGGGGTTCTTTTCTGGAAGGGGCGCCGGTGGTTGCGGTTTCGGCTCGAACCGGTGCAGGAATTGAGGAGTTGAAAAGAGTTCTTTATCAGGTGACCCAGACGGTTGAACCGAGACCGGACCGCGGTGTGTTTCGCTTGCCGATTGACCGTTGTTTTACAATAAAGGGGTTTGGCACAGTGGTGGCAGGCACGGTACTTTCAGGAAGTTGTCGGGTTGGAGACCGTCTGGAACTTTTGCCCCAGGGAATAGAGGTGCGGGTGCGGGGCATCCAGCGCCACAATAAACCAGTTGAAACTACCGTGGTGGGCGAGCGTGCTGCCTTGAATCTTCAAGGGGTGGAAGTTGATGCGATTGTGCGGGGTAATATTCTATCAACCCCGGGTTATTATCGTCCGACAACGGTGTTTAACGGTTCGCTCTATCTGTTGAAGGATGCCGGTAAGCCGTTGCGCAATATGACACGGGTGCATCTTCACATCGGGACCGCGGAGGTGATGTGCCGGGTTTGCCTCCTGGACCGGAAGGAACTTTTGCCCGGTGAAGAGTGCCTGGTACAAATTCGGACCGAAAGTCCGGTGGTGTGCGATTGGAACGACCACTATGTGATTCGGCGCTACTCACCCCAGCAGACAATCGGGGGTGGTGTTGTACTCGAGGCGCAGGGTGAGAGGGTGCGCCGGTTTGATGCTGAAACATTGACCAGGTTGCAGGAGTTAAAATCTGGTAAACGGGGTGCGGTCCTGGAGCAGTTTTTGATTAAGTCCGGGTTTGATGTCAAAACCGTGGCGACAATCTGCCGTGAGCTGGCGTTAACCGAAGCGGATGCCCGGTTGATGGCGGACTTTCTTGTACAACAAAGGAAGGCGCGCTGGGTTGAATGGGAAGGAAAGGAGTATTTGATACTGGAGCGCGTGATTAACGATGGGTTAGAAAGAGTTAAAGCGGTGTTAGCGCAGTTTCATCAGACGAATCCCCTTCGGGTCGGCATAAAACGGGCTGAAGCACGGGCGAAGTTAGCCCAGCCGCCAGTTTTGTTTGAGACGCTGGTCACGATGTTAAAGGAGCAGGGGGTGGTTTATGAGGAAGGGGACCGGTTGCGCCTTGCCAGCCATCAGGTAAAATTGAACCCCCAAGAGCAGGCGATTTTCGAGAAGGTGACGCGGGAGATTAAACAGGCAAAATGGCAACCGCCTGATGTTGATGAACTTTTTGCCGGAGTAGAAAAGAAACTTGCGGAACGGGTGAAGATGGCACTGCTGGAAACCGGGGAGATTGTGGATGTTGGCGAAGGCGTGCTTCTACATTCCGAAACCGTGGCGGAAGCGGAAAAGGTATTGAAAGATTTTTTTACAAGGAAGCCGGAACTGACCGCCTCCGAGTTCAGGCAGGCACTGGGTACCACCCGAAAGGTGGCAATTCCGCTTTTGAACTATTTTGACCGAATCGGTTTGACTCAGCGCCGGGGTGATGTGCGGGTGCTTAGGCAAAGTAAAGAGCCCAAATAAAGGGGTGTATGGCAAAACGCGGAATACTGGCTACCGTGACGTGTGCCGGCTGAGCGTCGAAACTGAGTAAGGCGCAGTTGGCGCAGGCATTAGCCGGGCTGGAACAGCCCGAGGACCCAAGACTGCTGGTTGGCATCAATACGGCAGACGATGCCGGGGTGTTTCTGCTTTCGGACGGCGTAGCATTGGTGCAAACGGTTGACCTGCTCACGCCGATGGTGGAAGACCCCTACATATATGGCAGGATTGCAGCCGCAAACTCGCTTTCCGATGTTTATGCAATGGGGGGTGAGCCGTTGACCGCGCTCAACATCGTGGGATTCCCGGCCGCGCTGGACAAGACCATTCTGCGGGAGATTTTACGCGGCGGGCAGGATACGGTGAAACAGGCGGGTGCGGTTATTGTTGGTGGACACACCTTTAATGAAAAGGAGATTAAATACGGGCTGGCGGTAACCGGACGCATTGACCCGCAGCGGATTGTCACCAATGCCGGGGCAAAGTTAGGCGATGTTCTTGTGTTGACCAAACCGCTGGGCATCGGTGTTTATTCACAGGCGGTGATGACCCTGGACCAAGTAGACCCGGTTTTTGAGCAGGCGGCGCTGGATTCAATGATGCGGCTGAACCGGGACGCCGCAGCGATAATGGTTGCCTGTGAAGCCGATGCCGCAACCGACATCACCGGTTATGGACTTCTTGGTCACACCCAGGAGATGGCAGAGGCTTCGGGCGTGAGGATAAGGATTTATGCCGAGCGAGTGCCGGTTTTGCCCCGGGCAAAGGAACTGGCGAAAACTTTTATTGACCCTGGGGTTTTGATGAACGAAAACTCGTTTGGCAAACAGGTGGAATGGAAAGGTTCTTTGCCCGATGAGATTAAAAATCTGCTTTGGGAGTCGGAAAGTTCGGGTGGGCTTCTCGTGGTGTTAAAGCCAGAAAAGGTGGAGATGTTTCAGAGTCGGGCTAAAGCGGTGGGGATTGTTGCGCCGGTTATCGGTGAAGTTGTTGAGGGTCAGCCCGGGACAGTGGAAGTGATTTAAATATCAGGCTGCTACCGTTTCCGGTGGCGCCGGGTTGGTGATGATGACAATCGCGCCGGTTATCGCGCCGTTGCGGTCCCGGAGCGTTTCAAAGCAGAGTGCCGAACCGGGAAGTCCAGGGAGAATCTCACACTCCTGATGGCTGGAACTGCCGGAAAGTATCTGTTCAAGCCGGGGTTTAATTACGGCGAGGTTGGGTAGGTCTTTTATGTTATGGCCAATGCTCTCAGAGGATTTGATGCCCAGGAGCGGTTCTGCTGCCGGGTTGGCATAGACAATTTTCGGTTCACGGTCAAACACGATGACCCCTTCATTGATGTTGTTGGCAAGAAGCCGGAAACGCCGTTCCAGTTCCAGGATGTAGTTAGCCTTGCGTTCATCAAAATCGCGCAGGTGAGCAAACGCCCGGTTGAGTTGCCGGGCAAGGTCGCCCAGTTCGTCGTTCACCGGCACGGTGACTCTGATGTTTAAGTCGCCCTGTTCGGCGCGAGTCAGGGCGTTGTTTATTCTCTTGATGGGCAGGACAATTGAGCGCGGCAGGCGAGTAATAAGGTATACAAGCAGGGCGGTGAGAACGATGATGGCGGATATGATGTTGCGTTGACTCCAGATAAAAAGGCGGGTGATTCTTGATTTGTGTTCAGCGATACGCTGGTTGGCATAAGCCATTATCTTTTCACCGATGTAAATGATTTTCTGAGCGGTTTCGCTCATGCGCTGGGTGTACACCCGGTTGACGATTCCAATTAGTTCTGCCCGTTCAATTTCCTGACCGATCAGGCTGATTGCATTAAGGAGGGAGTCTTTGACCCTCGGGTTGTGGGCTTCTTCCAGTTCTACTACAATTTGACGATAGATTTCCCTTAGCCGCTGGACTTCTTCGCGTGAAGGCGTTTGCCAGCGGGCTGTTTTCATTAAGAAAAGCGAGTCCAGGAGCCGGCGATAGGTAAAAAGCAGGTTGGTCAGGGAGTCAAAGAGGGGAGTAAGTGTTGGGTCGAATCGGCGTGCCCGTTCAGAGAGGAGGGCAATTTGCACGAGACGGGACCGACCGGCGGAAAGGTAAAAGGTGTCGTTGTAAATCAAAAAGTTCCGTTCCGAGTTGCGGACTTCAAGAAAGTTGTGGACGATGGTGTTACCGGTTCGAAGTAGTTCGGCATCCTCTTCGGCGATGACATTGGCGAGACTGTTCATCTGGCTCGCATAATAAAGGGCGATGATGGTGACCGGCAGGACCAAAATCGCCGAGATAATCATCGCCAGTGCGATGCGTCCCCGAATCGAAAGGCGTCTTCGGCTCTGGTGGTTGTTACCCACAGTTATTTATTTTGCCGGGTTTCAGTTTTTTTCCCGGTAGCCATCTCAACGCCCTGGGCAAGGCGTTCAATGTCTTCATCGTTACCAACAACGACGAGGATGTCATCCTGTTCAACGATGTCTTCGGGTCCGGGCAGGTCGTTAATCTGCTCTTTGAAACTGCTTTCGCCTTCCGGGGTGATAACCGGTACCTTTTTCTTTATGGCGATGATGTTCACCCCGTAGCGCCGGCGGATATCCAGTTGGCCAAGTTTTTTCCCGATGATATGCCGGGGTGCATGCATCTCCACCAGACTGTGGTTGCTGGTCAGCGGGATTTGTTCTAAAAGGTCCGGGGTGATGAGGCTTTTCGCAAGGTGGTCCGCCATCTGTTCTTCGATGAGGATGGTGCGGTCAGCACCGACATCCTTGAGAATCCGGGCATAGAGCGAAGAGGCGGCGCGGGCGATGACCTGGCCGGCGCCCAGTTTTTTAAGAATCGATGTTACGAGGATGGCGGTTTCCATCCTTTCCCCCATCGCCACAACCACCGCATCAACATCAAGAACACCGGAACGGGCAAGGGCTTCTTCGTCTGTGGCATCAAAGCACAGGGCCTGAGCGACATCGTCTTTTATCGCTTCCACCCGTTTGGAGTCAGCGTCGATGGCGATGACTTCGGCGCCTCTTTCGGTCAAGGTACGGGCAACTCGGGCACCAAATGTGCCCAACCCAATTACGGCAAACTGTTTCAAGTTGACCTCCTTTTAGCCAACCATAATCCGCGCCTGCGGATAAGTTATCAGCCGGCGGGTTTTCGGAGCCGCCATCGCCAGGGCAAGGGTCAATGGGCCAATTCGTCCGATGAACATCAGGATGATAATAACCAACCGGCTGGCGGTTTTCAAGGATGAAGTTATGCCCGTGGAAAGCCCTACGGTGCCGAATGCTGATACCGTTTCAAATATAATTTCTTCAAAGGGATGGGGTTCAATGAACAAAAGAACAAAGAACACCAGGCAGACCGCACAAACGGCCGCGGTAAGAATGGCAACGGCGCGATAGATTGCGTCCCGGCCAATGGTTCTGCCACGGATGACGATGTCTTCGTCGTTTGAAAGCCGCGCCCTTAAGGCGAGTAGCAGGATAGCAAAAGTTGTGGTTTTGATGCCGCCGCCGGTGCCACCGGGTGAAGCGCCAATAAACATCAGAATAGTGATTATAAAAAGCGTTGCCCGATGCAATACATTTATCGGTACGGTATTGAATCCGGCGGTGCGCGCGGTCACGGACTGAAAAAGGCTGGCGAGCAGTTTTGTCCCGATCGGCATTTGAGCCAATGACCGGTCGTATTCAATGAAAAAGAACAGTAGTGCGCCCGAGAAGATGAGGATGATGGTGGTGATGATGACCAGTCTTGCGTGGACCGTGAGGGAACGCAGTGTTGTCCGGATGCTCTGGCGCAGGGTATGCTTACTGATTAGTTCGTGCACCACCGCAAACCCCAGTCCGCCGAATACAATCAGGAATATGAAGGTGATGTTGACGAGGAAATCGCCCTGGTAACGGATGAGTGAGTCGTTAAAGGTGGAAAAGCCGGCATTACAGAATGCCGATATAGAATGGAACAGTGCGTTGTAAAATGACAACCCTACTGTAGGAAAGCTGGGGAGCCAGCGGAAAAACAGAATGGCACAGCCTAAACCCTCGGCGAGGATGGTAAAAAGGAAAATGTAACGGATGGTGCGCGCGATATCGATATCGCGCGGGGTTTCCACCATTTCCGATACAAGGCGGCGTTCGCCTGGTGCGAGGCGGTGGCCCAGGATGATGGCGATACTGGTGGAAAAGGTCATAATGCCCAGTCCCCCCAGTTGAATAAGGACAAGGATTATCGCCTGGCCAAAAGTGGTGAAGTAGGTACCGGTGTCCCGGACAATGAGACCCGTGACACAGGTTGCCGATGTGGCGGTAAACAGGGCGTCAACAAAAGGCGCACCGCGGCCGTCCGTTGTTGCCGCGGGAAAGGTTAAAAACAGGGTTCCCAGTGCGATTAAGCCGGTAAAGCTAAGTATCAGGGAGAGAACCGCTTGCTGGCGCATCTGACTGATAAGGTGGAAGAAAACCCCTTTCTTTGACAGGCGATTGGTAATTGCGATTATCTGATAGAGCACGATTGGTGCTATAGCGAGGACGGGCAGCAGTAATCCGATAATTAGTAGTACTCCTAATATCAGCTGCAACCAGCGATTCGGGCCAATGTTCGGGTGTGAGAAATATAAAATCCAGTGCATAGCGATTTCGGTTAAAGTCAGCAGGCCGGCGATGAGCGTTGAGAGTCGAATTATCACATCTTCAATGTCCCAGAATGGGACCCGATACCCTTTAAATAAAATTACGGCAAGGAGGGTAAGTGCCACAAAACCGGTCGTGACCCAGGAAAATTTATTGAGCCAGGACGGTTCCGGCTTGCTACTTTTGATGACTCGTAATCGTCTAAATAATTTCATTTTAGCAAGTTAACGATAGATAGCGCGATAACATATATTATCTCCTGGGAGAAACTATGCAAGAGGTGAGTTTATCACTGCCATAATTATACGCAAAATTTCCCCCTTGGCAAGATAGGGCGATGTTTTACTTTTGGCTCAGATAAAAAGCGCCAGCCCAAGAGCGGCAATAAGCCCGAGTGCGCTGCCGAATAAAAATGGTGCCTGGGGTCCAAACAGACTCCAGAGTCCGCCGGCGATGAGCGATGCGGGTAAGAGCCCGATACCGGTAAGGGTGGAATGTAAGCCGATGAAAGTAGCCCTTTGTTCTTCGGGTGCGAGGTCGGTTACGAGCGCCTTTTCCTGCCCTTCGGTTAAGGCGCTGAAAAGTCCATAAACGGCAAACAGGATGTAAGGAAGAACCGGTAAACTTTCCGGTTTGAGAAAAGCGAAGCCCGAATAGACCAAGCCATAAATCCCATAACCGATAACCAGAAGGCGTTTTCGGCCAATTTTATCGGACAGCCGGCCCGCGGGGTAAGAGAAAATTGCGTAGGTGATGTTGTAGATAAGGTAGAGGAGAAGGACCGATATGGTCGTCCAGCCGATATTTTTCATTCTTAACAGAAGGAAACCGTTTGAGGAGTTGCCCAGGGCGAAACAGGTAACGATAATAAGAAAAGAGCGCAGTTTTGGGGTAAGAGATTTCCAGGTTATTCGGAGTTGCGCGGGCGCACAAAGCGCTGCCTTGTTTTCCCGGGCAAAAAAGAGGACAACGACACCTAAAAACGCGGGGATTAATGACAGAAGAAAAATCCGCTGAAATTCCGGCGGGGTGAGGTTTGCGCCCAATCGCGATGTGAGGTAGATGGCGAGCAGAACACCGATGACGGCACCAAGAGTGTCCAGCGCGCGGTGAAGACCAAACGCCCGGCCTCTTGTCGTTGTAGTTGTACAGTCGGCGATGAGCGCATCGCGCGGTGCAACTCTGATTCCTTTGCCGATGCGGTCAATCATCCGACCGGCAAAAACCATACCCCAGTTTTGCGACAGGTAGAGTAGCAGTTTCCCGATGGTTGAACCAAAGTATCCCAAAATGGCAAGCGGTTTGCGGCGTTGCAGGCGGTCGGATATTGTTCCGGAAAACACCTTGAGAATTGAGGCGGTACTTTCGGCAAAACCTTCAATAAGGCCGAGGACCGCGGGTTGGGCGCCAAGTGTGGCAAGATACAGCGGAATCAACGGGTATACCATTTCGGTGGAGATGTCGGTCAAAAGGCTGGTAAAACCGGTGATAATGATATTGAACATTGATTGGAAGTTAAGTTTAGGGTTTAAGATAGGGCAGTCAAGGTACAAATTCAGGGATTGGGGACTTTATCGCCGTCGGTTAAATTGAAACTGCTATCGTTTTGTGAGCAAAAAGGTCTACACCAACGGTAAAACCGTCCGGTACAATCAGGAACAGTCCGGTTGCGTTAACTTGATGATGCACGGGCAAAGGGAAGGCAGGAGGAGAAGGTTATTGGGCGGTTGAGAGGGAATTTAGGGGTCCGGGGATATGCGATTGCACAGTTGATGTCGAAGGTTATTAGTGTATAACGGTCAAAATTACCCTGATAAGGGTTCAGGGAGCCGTTCCGGGAGCGACTCCCTGAGCGGTTATCAGATTCAGTTGCCGAACGCTTTTAAGGACCCAATCAGAGAGGGAGGTTAGTGGGTTCTTAATTTAGATAGCCGGTAGTCCATTACCCATTGTTAAGTTTGACTGTGTTGGGTTGTTGACTTGTAGTTCATTTTCCGCTATAATTGGAAACGGTGGTTGCGGAAGGAAGAATTGGGATATTACTGGTTTTGTATTTTACTGCCTTATTTCCGGCAGAAAGTTCCTTTACACAATTTAATCGGGTGTGGACAGAAAGTCGGGTTGAAGATTTTGCCGATGGCCAACTTGACCCGATGATGTATGTGTCCCGGCGCACGGTTACGGAACCGGATTCGGGTTGTATTGAATTCTTTTCCCGTTTTGACCTGGATAACAATGGCTATTTTGATTTGGTAAGTACAGATGACTCAGGACCATATCTGCGGGTTTATTTTGGTTCGGCATCGGGCTACAGTGTGGCGAATAGCCGATACTATCCTGTGCCCGGCGGCGGTAATGTTGACCTGGCGGATTTAAATCTTGATGGGTACGCCGAGCTGATTCACTCGGGCTGGCGGAGCGGACATATTACAATTTACTGGGGGACAGATTCCGGACCTTCGCCGGTTGATACCACTTGGCTGGTGATATCGGGTCAGAGTGAGGCGGTTACGGTTTACGACCTGGACCGGGACGCTTATCTTGACATCATTGCCGGGTCGGACAACGGAATGGTCTATATCTTCTGGGGTGATGCCGATGGATATAACAGCAGCCGGCGTTCCAGCATCTTTTTGAACGGTTCAGTCGGACACAATCTCGAAGTGGCTGATTTTGATAAAGATGGGTGGGGTGATATCGTGGCGTCACTATGGAGCAGGAATCAGGCACCGGTTGTTTACTGGGGTTCGGGTCGTTCTCCCCGGAGAATAGTGTGGCTGCCGGTTTCGGGAAATAATCCTCATGGCGTCACGGTTGCGGACCTGAACGACGACTCCTGGCTTGATTTGGTGTTTACCGGTTACGACACAGTTACCTCGGCTTTTATCTACTATGGCAGCGCGAGCGGCTTTTCGGTAAGCAACCGTGAAATAATTCATCCCGGCCAATGCTACGGAGGGAGCGCCGCAGTTTTGTGGAATTACGATAAGACGCTGGATTTGGTTTTTTATCGGGGTGACTGGGGAAGAAATGTGGCTTATCGGCCGCGTGTCTATTTTAACCGACCCGATACCACGCCCCATTTCAGTGATGCCCGTTTCAGCGAAATTGGCGAACTCGAATTTAACGCCTCGGGCGGATTTATTGCCGATTTAAACTACGATGGGTTTCAGGACATATTTATCAACAATATGATGCCCGACAGTGCCAGTTTTGTCCTCTGGGGTCCGTACTACAACTCCGCAACTGCGCTTCCGGTTGACCGGGACCATCACGGTTTGTGGCGCGAAGTGGGTAATATTTACACCCGAGGCTTTTATGCCCGCTATCTCTCTTCAATTTATGAGGTAGGGGAAGATTCAGTTATTACTGGTGGTAATTGTTCTTGGGTGGCGAATGAGCCCCCCGGGTCTTCGGTTGGGATTGAGGTGCGGGCTGGAAATACGCCTGTGCCGGACGAAACCTGGACCGAATTTACACCGGTTCTGGTTAACGGCGGTAGCCTGCCCCAGACTGTAAACGGATTCCGGTATCTTCAGTACAGGGCATTTTTCTCGTACTCTCGACCCTGTTATTTACCTCATCTGGAGCAGGTCAGTTTTAATATAACCCTGCGGCCGCGGATTGATGCGGCGGTGCGGGCGATACTGGCGCCGGTGGGCGTGGTGGATTCCGGGAGTGTGATTGTGCCGCGGGCGGTGATTGAGAACCTGCATTCGGGCACATCGGTTGCGACGGTAACGCTCAAAGTCGGGGACGATTACCTTGCGACGCAAATTGATACTCTGGGGCCGTTTGCCTTAGATACGGTGTCATTTGCGGTCTGGGCGGCGAATGTCCTTGGGGTGCACATTGTGCGCTGCTCGGTGTATGTTGCGGAGGATGAGAATCGTGCCAACGACACGCTCAGTACCACGGTGGAGGTTGTTGCGGGCTCGGATGTAGGTCCGGTTGCGATCGTTTTGCCGCCGGTGCGTGCGGAGTCGGGCTCGGTTTATGTCCCAGCGGTGGTGGTCAGCAACTTTGGTGTGCGGCAGGAGATTTTCCCGGTGCATCTGTTTATCGGTGGTGATTATCATGAGGTGGTTATTGACACGCTGGCGCCGGGTGGGAGTGACACGGTGCGCTTTCCGGTGTGGGTTGCGCATCCGGTGGGACAGGTTGTGGTGCGCTGCTCGACCGGACTGGAGCGGGACATTCGGCCTGCAAACGACACGCTTTCCCGGGTGGTGGATGTGTGGGTTGGCATTGATGCGTCGGTGCGGGCGATACTGGCGCCGGTGGGCGTGGTGGATTCTGGGAGTGTGATTGTGCCGCGGGCGGTTGTCGCCAACCACTCTACTGGTGCGCAACTGATACCGGTGCGGTTGTGGATTGACGGTGGATACAGTGCTGCGGAGACGGTGCTGGTGGCGGCGGATGATACGGTTTTGGTATCGTTTGCCTCCTGGGTGGCGTCACCGGTGGGTGTGCTGACGGTGCGCTGCTCTACAGCGCTGGCCGGGGACACATTTTTTGACAACGATTTGGCGGTAGATACAGTTCGGGTGGTAACACATCCTGATGGGGCGGTGACTGACATATACGCTCCGATAGGTTTGGTGGATTCTGGAACTGTTGTTATTCCCTGGGCAAGAGTTTGTAATTATGGTAGTTCACCTGTAATCGTGCCGGTGCTTATGCGGATTGGGGATAATTATGAGGAGGTTCGGACTAAATTGTTGGGCATTGGTGCGAAAGATACGGTTTTTTTCCCATCGTGGGTGGCGGTTGATGTAGGAGTCCATCCGGTAGTCTGTTCGACAATGGTTTCAGGCGATGAAAATCCAGATAATGACTGGCGGATTGATTCGGTCCAGGTAGTAAAGTTTGTGGATGTGGCAGCGGTGGCGATAATTGCACCGGAGGGCGTAGTGGACTCCGGAGGAACCGTTGTGCCGCAGGTGGTTATTGCTAATTTGGGGACTTCGCCCGTTGATGTGCCGGTAAGGCTACAGATTGGGACAGGGTATGAATTTTGGGTAAGGACAACGGTTTTCCCCAACGCGAGTGATACGGTTTCTTTTCCTGAGTGGCAGGCGATGGAATTAGGTGAGCAGATGGTGCGTTGCTCTACGGCGCTGAAGGGTGACCAGAACGACGCCAACAATGTGGTTAATATTACCGTGAAGGTTGTGCGCCGGATTGATGCCGCCTGTGATGCGATATTGACGCCCCGGGGAGTAGTGCAGTTGGGTGACAGCGTTGTTCCGTCGGCAGTGATTGTCAACAACTCGACATCAACGCAGGCGGTGCCGGTTTGGATGTTCATCGGTGCCGACTACAAAGATTTTCAAAGCAGAATGCTTGAGCCGGGGGAAAGTGATACGGTAGATTTCAGGGTGTGGTGGGCAACGGGCGCTGGTTTTATCACCGTGAAATGTTCTACGGCACTTCTCGGCGATGAGCGGTCTGAGAACGATGTTAAGGTTGAGAGTATTTTTGTCCGGAGTTATCCGGATGCGGCGGTTAATGCGATTCTTGCTCCGGTAGGCATGGTTGATTCCGGTCGCCGGGTACTGCCCAAGGCATTGGTTGCTAACTACTCTACTGCCTTGCAACGGATTCCGGTAGAGATGCGGATTGGTAATTTCTACCGTTCTTATCGAGAGCAGTTGATAGCCCCTGGTAGAGTAGATACGGTGCTGTTCGATGAGTGGTGGGCGGTTGAAGTGGGCCGACACGTCGTAAGGTGCAGCACCAGTCTGGAAGCAGACAGTAACCCCGGTAACGATTATCAGGATGTTTTAATTGATGTGTGCTGGCGCGATGCGGGTTGCGATGCAATTCTGGCGCCGGTGGGGGCGGTGCCGGCGGGAGAAAGTGTAATTCCGTCGGTGCGCGTGCGAAATTTCGGCACAACAAGAGAACGAATTCCAGCACTGTTTCGCATTGGGGCACGTTATGCGGTTACCGTCTGGAGTGATACCATTGATCCGGATGGTTCGGCAGAGTTGACATTTCCACCGGTGTTGATTGAGGAGGGAGAGCAGGTGGTGTGTTGTTCGACAGCACTCGCCGGTGATATGAATCTGGCAAACGATAAAATAGAAATCCGGGTTTTCGGAGTTACACGCAATATCGACCTGGCCGCGGATAGCGGGGCAACGGTACTGCCCGGAGGTGTGGTCAATTATTTCTTGACCTGTTTTAATAACGGTAATTTTGTTGATACGGTTGACATTATCAGTTACCGAACAAGGCCCGGCTGGGTTGTTGAACTGTTTGACTCGGCCGGAACGAATTCCCTCGCTGATAACAACGGTAATGGTGTCCCGGACCTCGGTGCGGTGCCGGCGGGCGGTGTTGTTGGATTTGTGGTGCGGGTGACAGTGCCTTTCAATGAAACAGGGTTGATTGTGGATTCGACGGAAGTCGAGGCGATATCAGCGAGCAATCCGATGGTACGGGACCGGGTGCGATTGTTAACTGCGGTGGCGCCGGTGGTTAACTTGGTAATTCATCCGGACCAGTTCCATACCGTCGTACCCGGGCAAGCAAACAATTTCGTTTTCACGATCAGTAACTTCGGGAATATCCCGGATTATGCCGACCTGAGTTATCAAGTAACGCAAGGGGGATGGCAACATCGCTTACTCGATGGTAGCGGTGCGGCGCTTGAAGACCGTAACAACAACGGGCGGCCGGACATCGGTCCGATTGCACCTTACGGCGGGAGTACGGAGCTGATATTTGAGGTTACGCCTTCCTGGTCAGCGCTGTTAGGGCAGCGGGATTCAGCACGAGTGAGCATCTGGTCTTTTGCGGATAATCAGGTGAGCGATGAGGCGGTTGCAATTGCCGAAGTGGGTGGGATGGTGACCAGAATTGATGTTACGCCCGACCGGACCGATGTGCTGGCACCGGGCGAGACACGCGATTACGAGTTCACCGTGGTTACAGCCGGAACTATCCGGACGATTGTCAATCTTGCGGTTGTCGCTCAGAACGGCTCATGGGAGTGGGAGTTGCTGGACGGAGAAAGTGAAACGGGTTTGCGGGATTCGGATTTTGACCGCCGACCTGACCTGGGTTTTGTCACCCCAGATACACCGGTTAAGTTTAAACTTCGGGTAAAGGCGCCGCACCTGACCCAGTTGCTTAACAGTCCTAACCCCAGCGAGACCGAGTTCTGGTTATGGGCTTACGCCGGCCAGGATTCACTGCTCCGCGATTCGGTGCGGGTGAAACTTACCCTCACGCCCCGGTTTCAGATTTTCCTTAGCCGTTCACCTAGCGACGGCAGGGTGCGGTTTATTTTCTCGATTCCGGAACGGGGTGAAGTGTCGTTGCTGGTTTACAACCGATTAGGGGAGAGGGTCAAAACGCTCCTTGACCATCAGCGAAACGGAATGGGGATTTATGTTCTGGATTGGGATGGAACAAACGAGTCAGGAAGGAAACTGGCCCCCGGGGTGTATGTGTATCGCTTTGAAGTGAAAACAGAACTGGGCCGGGTGTACCGCACAGTAAAGAAATTTGTCATGACACACCGCAATGAGTAAATCGCTGTTGAAGTTGCACTATCAGTCGGTTGCAAACCGCGGTACGGTTGAACCCCAGCGGAAGCGGCTGCGTGTCGAGCTGTTTCGTCCGTTTCGAAAATCTGAATTGGTGAGGGTTTTAGGCAAGGGGGGATTATGTTTACTTTGTTGTTATTCTCGCTCCTGATTAATTTCGGCTGGAGCGATGCGGGAAGTACCGCGTTCCCTTTGCTACGGGTGCCTTTAGGTGCTCGTCCCTGTGCACTGGGTGAGGCGTTTACTGGTGCGGCGGATGATATCAATTCAATTTACTTCAATACGGCTGGTCTGGGATACATTGCTGATATACAACTTGCATTAGCCCATCAAGAGTGGTTTGCTGATATCCGGGATGAAAATTTTGGTTTTACAGTACCTTTAGGACCGGGAACGCTGGGAATCGCGGGTGTGTTGTCAATGATTCGCAATATCGAAAACTGGTATTACGGGGCGAGTTATCCGGAGACGATTGCCCTTGCCAGCGGTTATGCCGCAGCGGCTTATGGTGTGAAACTGGGTGATGCGTTCGCTTTGGGAGTTGGGGCGAAGGGTCTTTACGATGCGCTACCCGATGATAATGTTGGGCGCGGAGTATGTTTTGACCTGGGATTTTTATACCGTAATAAAGGCGGTTTGCGTGCCGGTATTGCGGTTCAAAATCTTGGTCCGGAGATGAGGTACGGTGCCGAGCGATTTGCGCTGCCCCTCGGGGTGCGTGCCGGAGTGAGTTATAAAATAAACCGGGTGCGGTCGCGTTTGTCCGGGCTGCAGGTTCTGTTTGATGCTAACGCTGCGCTCGGGGGGTTCCCAGATTTCCATATCGGTATGGAGTACCCGCTTTATGACATTCTTTTCTGCCGCATCGGGTACCGTTTGGGACCGCAGGATTATCGGACGCTTTCACCCTGGGCAGGTGTTACTGCCGGCGTCGGTCTGGCACGGGAACAATGGGCACTCGATTATGCTTATGTTCCCTACGGAGAGTTAGGGGCGACTCATCGCCTAACGATTCGTACGGGTTTTACCCGACCCAGTTACGGCAGAATTAGAATCCGCGTTACCGAAGTGGGTACCGGCTTACCGATTGCCCGTGCCCATTTTACCATTGAAGGGACGCATTTCGGACAGTCGTATACAGAGTCGAACGGCATATTTGTCGTTGATGGGGTGCAGACTGGCTGGGTGAAGGTTACGGTCGACGCGGACAGTTTCTTCGCGCAAAGTGAATCACTTCTTGTTGAGCCCCGGGAAACCCATACGGTCAATTTTGTGTTGCGGCGGGCAGGCTACGGTTCGTTCTGGGGCGGAGTTTACAGTGAGACAAGCAGAAGGCCCATCGCGGCAAATGTCCACTATTGCGGTCCGGATTCCGGGACCGTAAAGACCAATAACATTGAGGGCAGTTTTGTCATTCGCAAACTGGCGGCGGGTTTTTATCGACTCCAGATAATTCCCTTAGACAGTAGTTATAGTGCGATTTCCGATTCGTGCACAATTGTGTCAGGTACACTGCTGTCGCGTACTTTTTTATTGAAGGAAAAGGTGTCATCTGTAATGCCTGATACTACCAATGGCAATGATGAAGATGGGAACAATTTAATAAAACAGTAAAATTTTCCTTGACAACGGCGAAAAAAATATTATATTAAATTGTTGGTTTTTAAAAAGGAGGTACGATGGCATGCATGAAGCGCGGTGTTAAGAAAACCGCAAAGAAGACAGCGAAGAAGACCGTTAAAAAGACAGCGAAGAAGAAATAGCTGTCGGTAAAATAAAGAAGGGGGCATATGCCCCCTTCGCATTTTATGGAGGAGATTCGGGGAAAATTTGTTTCTGATCCATATCTTGACAATTTAATACAGAAGTTACAATCCGGGATTAGGTTAGCGGTTGACACGCCACCACCTGCTGTTCAGGCACTTTTAGCAGGGACAGTGGCGCAACGGTTGCAAAAGCCCGCCGTGCTTGTCTGTACCGATGCTGCCGGGGCTCACACCGCTTATCAGGATATCCGTACCCTTTATCCGGACACCGAGGTGGTACTTTTTAATCCCAATTCACTGGCGGTAGTGGAAGGCTTGAAAAGGATTGGGGCAAAGGCGGCGGTTGTGGTTGCGGTTGCGTCGGAACTGGTTGCGCCGGCGCCGGAATGGGCAACCGAAAACGGCATTGTCAAGCTGGAACCGGGTGTTGGTATCGGGCTTAATTTTCTTGTGCAGTGGCTGGAAGATGCGGGTTATGAACGGGTTGACCTTGTGACCGAGCCGGGCGAATATGCGGTACGGGGTGGCATTGTTGATGTGTACGGGGAAAATAGGGAGTTGCCGCTGCGGATCGAATTCGCCGACGATGCGGTCGTTTCGCTGCGGGAGTTTGAACCCCTTTCGCAGCGTTCGCGGCAGACGCTGGAGCAGGCGGTGTTGTTTACCAGGCAGCCGCCGGGTTTCGGAATGAGACCGGCGGCATCTTTGTTGCCAGCAGGGGCAGTGTTTATCGGTAGCGGGAAGGAAATGCTCGGGAGCGGGACGATTGAATTTGTTGACAGCGGGGCGAGTGATGATTTGGGGTATCAGCCGGCGCCAAACTATATGGGTAATTTGAAGTTGTTACAGGAGGAGGTTGCCCAATCCGATGATGAGTATTTCATCGTGGCGGTTTCTGAACATCACCGGCGCCGGCTGGAAAGTTTACTGGGTGATAAACCCCGCTATCTGGTAGGTGGATTGAGTTGCGGGTTTGTCAATGCAAGGTGTGGTTGGGTTGTTTTGACCGAGCGGGAGATTTACGGAGCGCCGGTGGGTCGGCTGATACGACGGCGGTTTAAGGGCATGCCGATTGACAATCTTCTGACACTGCGGCCCGGTGATTATGTGGTTCATATCGATTACGGGGTAGGGATTTTTACCGGTACGAAACGGCTGGTGCAGAACGGTGTGGAAAAGGACTATCTGGTAATTGAGTACGAGGGTAAGGACCGGGTGTATGTTCCGGTAGAGAACCTCGGGCTGATTGACCGTTATATCGGTGCCGATGACGAAGCCCCCAAACTGGACCGGCTGGGCGGACGCTCCTGGCTTTTAGCCAAGGCAAAGGCGGCACGGGCGAGCGCCGCATATGCCGAGGAGTTGCTGGAGACTTATGCCCGGCGCGCAACCACTCACACAACACCGCTCGTCGCTGATTCACCCTGGCTTGCCGAATTGGAGGCGTCGTTTCCCTATGAGGAGACTCCGGACCAGTTGAAGGCGCTTGATCAGGTCCAGAAAGACCTTGCCCGTACGAAACCGATGGACCGGCTGGTGTGCGGTGATGTTGGTTTTGGTAAGACCGAAATCGCCTTACGGGCGGCTTTTCAGACGGTGGTGAATTTCAAGCAGGTGGCGCTTTTGGCACCAACCACGGTGCTCTGTTATCAGCATTACCATACCTTCCGGCGTCGGCTGGAGCGTTTTCCGGTACGGGTAGAGATGTTGTCAAGGTTTGTCTCGCCTGCGAAGCAGGCAGCAATCCGCCAGGGATTAAAAGAGGGTACGGTTGATATTGTCATTGGCACCCACCTTTTACTCAATCCCAAGGTTGATTTTCGCGACCTCGGGCTTTTGATTATCGATGAAGAACAACGTTTTGGTGTCCGGCAGAAGGAACGGTTACGCCGGATAAGGTCCGAGGTTAATGTCCTGGTGCTCTCGGCAACACCGATTCCCCGTACCCTGTATATGGCACTTGCCGGCATCCGGGACATTTCGGCAATTCATACACCGCCGCCGGGCCGCAAAGAGGTTTTAACCGAAGTGACGGAGTGGGATGATGGGCTGATTAGAAGCTATGTTTACCGGGAGTTGAACCGGGGCGGACAGGTGTTTTTTGTCCACAACGAGATTATGAGTTTGGGCACCGTAGAAAGGCGGCTTCGGCAGATTTTGCCCGATGTTGAAATGGTCGTTGCCCATGGCCGACTCTCGAGCCGACAACTGGCGGAGATTTACCTTGACTTTGCCAGCGGCAAGTATCAGATGCTACTTTCGACCGCCATCATTGAGTCGGGGTTGGATTTGCCCAATGTCAATACTATTATCGTCAACCGGGCAGAGCGGTTTGGTCTGGCAGATTTGCACCAGTTGCGAGGCCGGGTGGGACGGGCAGATATGCAGGCTTATGCGCTGTTTCTTGTGTCACGGCGCGAACAGGTGACGGCCGATGCCCGCAAGCGTCTCTCAGCGCTGTTAGCCTACTCGCGATTGGGTGCAGGGTACCGGCTGGCACTGCGCGATATGGAGATTCGGGGTGTGGGCAACCTTTTAGGAACTGAGCAGCACGGTCATATCGCTCGGGTGGGTTTCAATCTTTACACCCGATTACTCAGGGAGGCGATTGCCAAGCTGCGGGGCGGGCACGAACCAGTGGAGCCCAAATTGGACCTGAACCGCACGGTGTTCATTCCGTCCGAATACATTCCGGATGCATTCAGCCGCATAGCGATTTACAAAAGGTTGTTAGGGGTTGAAGATGAGACGGAACTGGATGAGTTGAAGGCGGAGTTGATCGACCGGTTTGGCAGGTATCCCCCGGTGGTTGAAGAGCTGTTTACCATCGCCCGTATCCGCCTCCTCTGCCGTAAGCGGGGGGTGCTTGAGGTGAAGTTGCGCGGCGAAAAGGCAACGGTCATCACCGCGGAAAAGACGGTTACAGTTGATGGCGGTGAGCAGGGGTTACTTGAGTTCCTCAGTCAACCTGCGGTCTAAGCCGGTAATTTCGATGCGCCGACGCTGGTCAATAAGGGTGAGTTTTATCCGGACTGTGGTTTTCGGGAGAAGTTTTTCGGCGCGTTCGGCCCATTCAATTAAACAGACGCCATCGGCTCCGAGATAGGAGTCGAACCCGGTTTCAAAGAGTTCGTCGGTTGAGCGGATGCGATAGAGGTCGATGTGGTACACCGGTAATCTGCCCTGATACTCCGTGATGATGACGAAGGATGGACTCTTGACGACTTCTTTTACCCCCAGGCCGCGGGCGAAACCTTTAATCATTGTTGTCTTGCCGGCGCCAAGGTCGCCGTAAAACGCAACGACCGCACCCGGTTTTAAGAAACAGGCGAGGCGTTCGCCGAGGGTAATGGTGGCCTCGGCATCGGTGGTTTCATAGACAATTGGTTGCATCCTGTAAAGTTATACCCTGATTCTGCGTGAGGTCAAGGGTGTTCGCTGGCTCTAAATAGTTTAGAGCCCGAAGTATGGGAATCTTAACGCAAGATATGAAGGTCAACGGCTTAACAAACGATTTTCAATATAGTTAGGCAATTGGCAAATTTAAATACGGGGTTTACCAATGGGCCGTTACGGGGATGGTATCCCTACCGATGACCGGTTTCGTTAGCGGGCAATAATCAGCACCGGTCGCAACCGGGATTTTTGGGGTAGGTTGTGCTTTTTTCCTTAAACCAGTTCGATACTCATCGCCACCGCTTCCCCGCCGCCGAGACAGATTGCTGCTAACCCCTTTTTCAGCCCCCGGTCTTTCAGGGCATAAATCAGGGTCACAAGGATGCGTGCGCCTGAGCAGCCAATCGGGTGGCCAAGGGCAATGGCACCGCCGTTGACATTGACCCGGGATTCGTCCCAGCCCAGTTCTTTGCCATCCGCCAGAACCTGGGCGGCGAAGGCTTCGTTGATTTCAATCAGGTCAAAGTAGTTGATGTCAACACCCTGAACCTTGAGCAGGGTTTGGACCGCCTTAATCGGTGCGTAGAAAAGCATCTTGGGTTCGACGCTGCCCGTGGCATAGGCGACGATGCGGGCGAGCGGCGTGATACCCCGTTCTTTGACGAAATCTTCGCGGGCGATGGCGAGCGCCGCGGCGCCGTCGTTGATTGAGGAGGCGTTGCCGGCGGTTACCGTGCCGTCTTTGGTGAATGCGGGTTTGAGTGACGCGAGTTTTTCCAGGGTGGTGTCGGCGCGGGGACCTTCGTCGGTCTCGAATATCAGGGGTTCACCTTTTTTCTGAGGAATTTGGACCGGGACAATTTCGGCTTTGAATTTGCCTTCTTTGATTGCCCGGACCGCATTCTGGTGGCTCCGGAGTGCCCAGCGGTCCTGTTCTTCCCGGCTGATGTTGGAGTTGTGGGCGGTGAAGTCACCGAGCGCGCCCATATGGACATCGCCAAAGTAGTCCCAAATACCATCGTAGATCATTCCATCCTGAAGCTGGGCGTCGCCCATTTTCTGACCACCGCGCAATGTCTTCAGGTAGTAGGGCACATTGGACATCGACTCCTGGCCACCGGCAATCACCAGTCGGGCATCACCGGCTTTGATTTGCTGGCAGGCAAGGGCAACGGCAATCATTCCTGAACCGCACACCTTGTTGACGGTGAGGGCGGGGACTTCAACCGGCAAGCCCGATTTGACCGCAGCTTGACGGGCTGGTGCCTGGCCAATACCCGCCGGGCAGACATTGCCCATTATGACGCCGTCGACATCTTCGGGTTTGATGCCGGCGCGTTCGAGGGCACCTTTTATTGCCACTGCGCCCAGTTCCGGGGCACGCAGCGCTGCCAGACCGCCCAGAAATCTTCCGATGGCGGTGCGCGCCGCACCGATGATATAGGTGTCTTTTGCTTTCCCAATGGTCATTTTCTACTCCTTTCTTTTTTGCCAGTTCGGTTTTCTTTTTTCGAGGAATGCCCTGGTACCTTCGGCAGGTTCGCCAGAAGCGAAACAAAGTCCAAATGCCTCAATTTCGTAGGCACAACCGGTGTTGAGGTCGGTGTCCAGGCCATGGTTGATGCACATCTTGGCGAGGCGCACCGCACTCGGACCTTTTTGCGCAATTTTTTGGGTCAGGGTTTCGAGAAAGGGGACAAGTTCCTCGGGCTTGACCACTTTGTTGACGAGGCCGATGCGCAATGCTTCCTGGGCATCAAGGGCATCACCGGTGAAGATTAACTCTTTGGCGTTGCCCGGGCCAACAAGGCGGGCAAGACGTTGGGTACCACCAAACCCGGGCAAAAGCCCGAGATTGACCTCCGGTTGACCGATTTTTGCCCCTTCGGCGATGATGCGGATGTCACAGGCGAGTGCCAGTTCGCAACCGCCGCCGAGGGCAAAGCCGTTGATAGCGGCAATCACCACCTTTTCGATATGGGCGATTTTGTTTAATGCCCGGTGGCCGTTGTGAGCAAACTGCCGTGCCTGAAAAGGGGTAAAGTTTGCCATCTCGGCGATGTCGGCACCGGCGATGAACGCCTTACCTTCACCAGTGAGCACGACAACCGTAACATCTTCCCGGGTTGCGAGATAATCAAACAGTTTTTCAATCTCAAGGACAAACTCGGTGTTTAAGGCGTTTACCGGCGGACGGTTGAATCTGACCCAGTAGACGCTTTCTTTTTCCTGACATAAGAGATACTTGAATTCCAATCTGCCTCCTTTTTTATTTTAATATACCCATCTCTGGTTTGTGGTCAAGAGACAATTGACCTCCCTATTGGAGTTAATATAATCGGGATATGAGAAGAAAACTGCCGGAGCAGGTGCTTTTGCAGGAAATCAACCGGCAGGTGGCAGAGTTGTGCCGCAATCGTGACGGGTTGAAGTTGATGGAGGTCTGCGGCACCCATACGATGGCAATTTCCAGTTCCGGCATCAGGCGGGCGGTTGACCCGCGGCTGAAACTGCTCTCCGGTCCCGGGTGTCCAGTTTGTGTAACCGATGAACGCGATATCGATTGGGCGATTGGCTTTGCCGCTTTGAAAGGGGTAACGGTGGTAACTTTTGGCGATATGATGCGCGTGCCCGGGACCAACGGCTCTTTAAACGATGCCCGGGCAAGGGGTGCCGATGTGCGGGTTGTGTATTCACCGCTTGATGGGTTGCGAATGGCGCGGCAGGAATTGGAAAGGGAGTTTGTGTTTCTGGGCGTTGGGTTTGAGACAACTGCGCCGACCGTGGCGGCGACGGTGCTGGAGGCGGTGAAGTTGCAAGTCAAAAACTTTTCGGTGTTGCCGCTGTTCAAGTTGATACCACCGGCGCTGAAGTATATTGCCGACCGTCCTCAGATACGCATTGACGGGTTGATTTTGCCCGGTCATGTGTCAACGGTAATCGGGTCGCAGCCCTATCGGTTTCTGGTTGACCGTTACCGGATGCCCTGCTGTATCACCGGGTTTGAGCCGCGCGATATCCTTGAGGGGATTTTTTTACTCTTGCAGCAGATTGTCAAGGGACCGGAACTGACGATTCAGTATCGCCGGAGTGTGCGGCCGGAAGGTAATCCCCGGGCAAAGGCGCTGATGGCAACGGTTTTCAAGTTGGTTGATGCGAACTGGCGGGGAATCGGTAAAATTGCCCGCTCCGGGCTGGGGTTTAAGAGGCGGTTTGCCCGTTTTGACGCCGGTCAGCGTTTCGGGGTGGTTGCGGGCACAAAAAGTAAGAGAACCGGCTGTGCCTGTGGTGATGTGATATTGGGGTTGAAGACACCGCCCGAGTGTCGGCTCTTTGCCCGGCGGTGTACATTAGAAAGTCCGGTTGGTCCTTGTATGGTCTCTTCCGAGGGTGCCTGCGCGGCATACTACCGTTATGAAAGATAGGAAAATTTTCGCCGACCAAGGTTTGCCACCGGCGTTTGAATTACCACCCGGTGAGGAGCGGATTGGACTCGGGCATGGTGCCGGCGGCAGAAAGATGCACCGGCTGATTGCCGAACTGTTTGTGCGCTATTTTGGCAATCCCGCGCTCAACCGACTTGAAGACAGTGCGCTGGTGAAATTGCCGGCAGACGCGGTTGGCTTCACCATTGACTCTTATGTTGTCAAGCCGCTGTTTTTTCCCGGCGGGGATATCGGAAAACTGGCGGTGTGTGGTACGGTTAATGACCTGGCGGTGACGGGGGCCGAGCCGCAGTATCTGGCGGTGAGTTTTGTTTTGCGCGAAGGGTTGACACTGAAGACGCTCGAACGGGTTTGCCGGTCGATGGCGGCGACGGCAAAAAGTGCCGGGGTGATGGTGGTTACCGGCGATACCAAGGTGATTGAAGGGGGCGGTGCGGTTGAGGAGATGTTCGTCACGACGAGCGGCATTGGTGTCCGACCGAGGGGGTTAAGGTTAGGTTTAGAGTTTGTCCAAAATGGTGACAGCATCGTGTTGAGCGGGGGACTGGGCGAGCATGAGGCGGCAATAGCCATAGCGCGCGGTGGTTATCACTTTCGGGCAAAATTGGTGAGCGACTGTGCGCCGCTGAATCAAATGATTCGCGCCGTACTCAAGACGGGCGGAGTTAGAGTGATGCGCGACCCAACCCGAGGCGGACTGGCAACAACTTTGAATGAATTTGCCGAAAAGACCAAATTCGGATTTCTGATTGAGGAGGAGTCGGTGCCGGTAAAAAGGGCGGTTAAAGGGGTGGCGGATTTGTTAGGTCTTGACCCACTTTATATGGCGAACGAGGGCAAGGTGGTACTGGTGGTGGCAAAGGGGCAGGCGGATAAGGTGGTACGGGTGCTGCGGCGCTTTCCGGCGGGCAAAGAGGCAAGGGTAATTGGTGAGGTAATAAAAGAGCCCGCGGGGGTCTGGCTGAAAACGAAGTTAGGCGCCTGGCGCCGGATTTTGATGCTGGAGGGTGAACAGTTACCCAGAATCTGTTGAGTTGTTTATGAGGTCAAATATTTGACCATGGCAAGCGCCTCTGGGGTGGTAAGCGAAGGTCCAGTTGACATCAAGCAGGTGCAGCGCTATATGGCGGTTGCGGCGGTTGAGGGCAACAGGATTGTTGGCCGGATTTATGAGCCGGTGCCGGAGAACCTTGCCCAGCTGAAACGGGTTTTTGAGGAGCACGGTGCAGTTGCCTACTTTGAGAAGATGGGCGATGGGCATCAGATAACCTACGGTTATGCGCCCCAAAGAAAACCGGTGCACATCTGGGTCAACATCCTGCTCTTACTGGCAACGATTGGAACAACACTTTTTGTCGGAAGTTTACATGCCGGTAAGAACCCGTTTCAGAATCCTTATAATCTATTAAGCGGCATACCGTTTTCCCTTGGTTTGATTTTAATCCTCGGGACGCACGAATTGGCGCACTATCTCACCGCCCGGCGATTAGGGGTTGACGCCACGCCACCTTACTTTCTTCCCGTGCCGCATCCGATGACCGGGACAATGGGTGCATTTATTAAAATACGGTCACCGGTGCCGAGCCGGAGTGCGCTGGTCCGGGTTGGCGTTGCTGGGCCGCTGGCAGGATTTCTTGTGGCGATTCCGGTGTCGGTCGCCGGCATTGCTCTGTCAACGGTACGGGAAGTTCCGCCGAATGCACCGCTTTTGCGGCTGGGCACACCGCTCATATTTGAGTTCATTTCTTGGATTTTTCACGGCCGATTACCAGCCGGAACCGATGTTGTTTTGCACCCGCTGGCGTTTGCTGGTTGGCTGGGAATGTTCGTTACCGCACTGAATCTTTTGCCGGTAGGACAACTTGATGGTGGGCATATCGCCTATGCCATATTAGGTAAAAAATACCGGCTTTTCAGTTATTTTATCATCGCCGGGTTGCTATTGATGGGCTTTTTCTGGCTGGGCTGGCCCTTCTGGGCGTTTTTGGCAACGGCGCTGGGTTTAAGACATCCGCCCCCGTTGGACGACATTACACCACTTAACCGAACGGATATTGTCCTGGCGATTGCCGCCCTGGTGATAATGGTGCTGTCATTTACCCCAGCACCATTCCCTGCCGCGGGATTTTGACCTCATCGGCGCTAAATTCCTTTTAAATCGACCAGTGTTTCTCGGATTTGGTTTTGACGGGCTGATGTTGATTTGCTATAGTCAGTCGGCGCGGCGAAAATGATGCCGGTTGGCAGTTCAGGTCGGCAAAAACAAACAAACGAAGTTGCTTTCGATGAGTCTGATTTGTTGACATTTGTGAGTTCGAGTATATAATAATGCAGAAGCCATAGGCGTGGCATTTTCCATAGATTGCAAAAGGGTTACATCCCGGCAGTAAAGTTTGAAAACAAAGGAGGCAACGGTGCAAAGAGTCGTTTTCCTTTTTAAACAATTTAACCTTGGGGCGCTGGTTTTGTTTTTTGTTTTGGTCGGCGCCGCATCAGGTCAGATTGAGGTCTGGACCGCGCACTATGACGGCGGCATCGATGGCTGGGATGAAGGACGGGCAATGGCGCTGGCCCCGGATGGGCATGTGGTGATGACCGGTTTTATCGCCAGTACTGACGGGGTCCGGGATATCGCAACGGTGAAGTTTTCCACCACTGATGGTGACACCATCTGGACCCGGCGCTGGCGTTTTGGAACCGGGTCAAGAGATGAGGCGGTGGCGATTGGTTGTGACAGCGTGGGTAATGTGTTTGTGGCGGGCTGGACAAGGACAACAGGTGCGGACACGAACTGGGTAATAATAAAGTATCTTGCGGATGGAACCGAGGCGTGGTATGCAACCTACGACTCAATAGGCGGTCCGGATAAGGCGGTGGCGCTGGTGCCGGATGGGAGGGGTGGCGTTTATGTGACCGGGTACTCTTTTAACGGGACAAATCGGGACATCGTGACGATTCATTATCTATCGAGCGGAACCTATGATTGGGTGGCACGCTACAACGGTGCGGCAAACGGCAACGACCTGCCAACAAAAATTGCCTGCGACCCGCGGGGCGCAGTGATTGTGACCGGCTACTCCTGGACCGGAACACCTTCCCGGTTCGATTACCTGACGATTAAGTATGCGTCAACCGGTGAGACGCTCTGGACCAGAAGATACGACGGCACGGCAAACGACAGTATTATTAAGAGCGATTATGCGCGGGCGCTAGCGGTTGACGATTCGGGAAATGTTTATGTGAGCGGCCGGGCAGGTGAAAGCGGGACCTGGTACGATGCAACAACGATTAAGTATTCGCCTGATGGCGAGATAAGATGGATAACCCGTTTTGACTGGGGCGAAAACGCTTTAGACGGTGTAGGCGAGATTGCGGTTAGGCCAGACGGCTCAGTTTATTGTGCCGGCTATACCGAGACGAACATCGGCTACTTTGATATGCTGCTGTTCAAACTTACCCCGACCGGTGAAGTTGACTGGCAGCGGATTTACAACTATGTGAGCGATGACGACAGTGTCACGGCGCTGTGTGTCGACCGGTTTGGCAATGTGTACATAACGGGTTACTCTTATACGGTTGAGGGTGACCTGGACTGGGTTACTTTAAAGTACAATTCGGAAGGTGCCCAGGTGTGGATGGCACGGCACGCCACCTGGGACGAAGATGACCAGCCTTACAGCATCGTGGTCAATGCGCAGGGTGATGTGTTTGTTGGCGGTTACGACTATCTTGAGGGCAATGAGGATTATGCGCTGGTTAAATATTCGGCGCCGGATGTCGGGGTTTCGCTCATTGTTCAACCCCGGGACACATTTCGGCTTGATGCGACGGTTATACCCCGGGTCCGGGTTAAGAATTACAGCGCACTGCCGTTCACATTTCCCGTGCGGATTGAAATCGGCAACTTTTATTTTGATATTCAGCAGGTGCCTTCGTTAGGTCCTTACGACTCAGCCGAGGTGACTTTTTACCCCTGGATGGTACGGGACCTCGGTGAGCACACGGTGCGGTGTTATTCGATGCTTAATGGAGATAAAGAGCCGGGAAATGACACCGTTTTGGGCACGGTAACAACCGTTTCTGCCTGGGAGCAACTGGCAAATCTGCCACCGGGGCCGCGGGGCAAGGGTGTGAAGGACGGTGGAGCGCTTGCCTTTGCTCAGGACAGTTTAATCTTCGCCTTCAAGGGAAACAACACCACCGAGTTTTATGTTTTCAACACCGCTCGGCAGGAGTGGCGGGTTCAGGAGAGTATCCCGGCGATTGGTCGAAGCGGGAGTAAGAAACGGGTCAAGGCTGGTGCCGCGCTCGCGGCAGATACCACCGGCAACTTATATGCGGTAAAGGGGAACAACACCTTTGATTTCTGGCGCTACTCAATTGCCAACAATCGCTGGGAGCAGATTACCGATTTTCCTGCGGGGACTCGAGGGGTCAAAGGTGGTGCCGGTATGGTTTATGTACCTGCCCGGCATTCGATTTACATTTTAAGAGGAGGAAACACGAGCGACTTTTACAGTTACGACATTGCGCGCGACTCCTGGGCGGTCAAGAAACCTGTGCCACCTGGGGACAGAAACAAGCGGATTAAGGATGGAACGGCGCTTACCACCGATGGCGATTCTACCATTTATCTTCTGAAAGGTGGCACTTATGAGTTCTGGGTTTACCGGATTGACCGGGACACCTGGTTGCATAAGACCGATATTCCTGACAGTCGGGTAAACCAGAAAAGGCGTAAAATGAAAAAGGGTGGGGCGCTGGCTTATGACCTGGAGTTTGATCGGGTTTATGCGATGAAGGGTGGGAAGGCAAC
This sequence comes from uncultured bacterium, assembly GCA_964626075.1. GTDB lineage: Bacteria > Hydrothermota > Tepidihabitantia > Tepidihabitantales > Tepidihabitantaceae > Tepidihabitans. Next base: position 44,252 of record CAZVDD010000001.1, on the reverse strand, counting down.
TGAGTTCTGGTTTTATGATGTGCGCGGTGACTCCTGGTCCGAGACGGTTGACACTTTTCCCAGGGGGCGGGATAACAAGGCGCCTTATGCCGGCGGGGCTTTGGTGTATGGTATGGGCAAAGTTTATGCCCTCAAGGGCAATAAAACGCTTGAATTCTGGCGCTATAACGCCAACTTTCCCCTTAACCCGTTATTGGGTAATTTTGCCGGACCCCAGGCGGAAATCAATCAACAGCCGATTGTCAAACTCACGGTTGTGCCCAATCCGGTGGTTAACAACTTCACCCTGCGGTACACATTACCGAAGGCGGGTCGGGTGCGGCTGGTAATTTACGACATCACGGGTCGGGAACAGATGCGGCTGGTGGATGAGGAGCAAAGTGCCGGCGAACATAGCATCAGTTTGAATCGGGTGCCTTTGGTGTCAGGCGTTTATTTTGCCCGGCTGGAAACTTTCAGCGGTGAACGGGTTGAGGTTACCAAAAAGGTTCTGGTGGCGAGGTAGTAAAAGGCAAGGAGGGAAAGATGAAAAGGTTTATTTCCTTTGCACTAATGCTGCTCGTGCCGGTTTTCGTCCGAGCCGGCGTGGTTGATACGATGTGGTTGCGGACCTATTTTGGCTCGGATTCTGCCAGTCCGAGCTGGAATCAAGCGGCCGATATTGAAGCCGATTTCCAGGGGAATGTGTATGTCTGCGGTGCGGGTGAGAAGGCGGTGCCGGGAAACAACGATATGCTTATTGCAAAGTACAACCAGTGGGGGGAAACGCTCTGGGTGCGTTCTTACGGCGGGGCAGTGAGTGGTGCCGACGATGATATCGCCCAGGCGCTGGCGGTCGATTCGGTAGGCAATGTCTTTGTAGTTGGTGCGACCGAGTACGCGACACCAACGGACCTTGACATTACCTGGCTGAAGTACGACCCCAATGGCAACCTGCTCTGGGCTCGGCACAGTATGTTGCCGGATGACGATATCGGTTACGACATTGTCATCGGCAAAGATGGTGATGTGTACCTGTGTGGTACGACGACCGACACCCACTTTTTCCTTTCTACCTTTTTTGTGGCGCGCATCAATCCGGCAACCGGTGATACCATTTGGACCCGGCGCTACATCCTCGACACACTGGCGTTCAATGTGCGGCGCGACCGACACCCGGATTTTGTGATGATAGACTGGGACAACTGGGACAACTGTGCGACTGCGCTGGCAATTTCGCCCGACTCCGGGCACATCGTTGCCACCGGGTTTGGGTACAGCAATGCCCGGAGTTACCAAATCTGGACGATGAAGTTTTTACCGAATGGAACAAGAAGATGGGCACACGAGTACTGGCGGAGTCTGGACTACGACGATGTCGGATTTGATGTGGCGGTGGCGAACAACGGTTACATATTTGTCGCCGGGTTTGACGAAAATGATAACAATTCTTACGATGCCCTTTTACTGCGCTATGCACCTACTGGTGGTACACCATTGACACGGCGAATCAACGACCCGATGGACGATGAAGACTACTTCTTTGCCGTGACCCTGGACGACTCAAATCCGCAGAATGTGTATGCCACCGGTGCCTATTATCAGAGTACGACGAGCCGGTTTGATATCATCACCTATAAGGCAAACATCGGTTTGACAGCACGCTGGGGGAATGCCGGAGCGATTTTTGCCACCAATCAGGACGATTACGGGTTTGATATCGCCTACAATCAGGGGCGGGTTTATGTTGCCGGGCAACGGGGTAACGACCTGGTGCTTCTGGCGTACAGCAGTTCTAATACAATTCCGCACGACACCATCTGGTCTTTTACCTACAATTCACCTTACAATCAGGAGGATTTTGGCGCTGCGGTTTGTGCGCTGGATTCTGACAATGTGTATATCGCCGGTCAGGTGGCACGTACCGGCATGAGCGGCGCACCCTGCGACTTAGTGACGGCACGGCTCTTTTACCCCTTCCCGGATATGGCGGTGACGAGGATTGCGGCGCCGGCAGAAACGGTTGGTTATCACGACACCATCACCCCTCAGGTCTGGTTTGTCAATACCGGCAACACGCTTGCGCGTTTTACAGCACGGTTGCGGATCGGCAGCGGTTACGACAATACCGTCAACCGGAATACACCTTTAAACCCCGGAGATTCCTGCTTGCTCGATTTTGCACCCTGGGTGGCGGAACCGCTCGGCATGGTGGCGATTGCCTGCACCGTCAGTCTTGCGGGCGACCGTGAGCCTTTGAATAACATCTTGTCCGGTTCGGTGCTCGTGGCACAGCGCGATGCGGGCTGTTTGAGGATTGTGGCGCCGGTTGATACGGTAGATTCGGGAGCGGTAGTTCAACCCCAAGCGTGGGTGCGGAACTTTGGAACGGTCAGCAGCAGTTTTTCAGTCCGGATGAAGATTGGCGACTGGTATCAAGAGGTGGTTAGTGCAACGGTTGCTCCTGGTGATAGCGCCCTGATTCAGTTCCCGAACTGGCGGGCACAGCGAGTTGGCACCTGGTCGGTGCGCTGTTCCACGATACTGGCGCATGATAATAATCCCGCAAACGATTACCGTGATGGTACCGTGGTTGTTAAAAGAGGCCAGATTTCCTGGCCGGCAGGTTGGCAGGAGGTGGCTTCCCTGCCACTTACGCCAACGCCAAGGCCGGTGCGAGAGGGTGCGTGGCTGGTAGTTGATGAAGACAACGGATTGGTGTATGCCGCCAAGGGTTATAAGACAGGAGATTTTTACTGCTACAATCCGCTCACTAACAGCTGGACTGCTTTGAATCCCTGGCTTGAAGGACGGGAAGGAAAACTGGCTTATAAGGGCAGTGCCGCTTGCTTTGGTGAAGGGTATGTGTATGCGGTCAAGGGTAACAACACATCGGGGTTCTGGCGCTATAGTACCGGTACCGGTGAGTGGGAACAACTGCTCGATGTGCCCCTGGGCGCCAGCGGAAAGAAGGTCAAGGGCGGCGGCGATATGGTTTATGTTTCTGAAGGTGGGATTGGCTATGTGTACCTACTGAAGGGCTACAAACAGGACTTTATGCGCTACAATACCGTGAGTTTGGCTTGGGAAGATATGCCTGATGCTCCGGCTGGTGTTAATCCCAAATGGGACCGCGGTTCCTGGCTGGTTTACGACGGGATACAGACAATTTACGCCCACAAGGCAAAGTATCACGAACTGTGGCAGTTTGAGCTTAATACTCATCAATGGGGTGCAAGGTTACCTGGTATGCCTTTCCAGAGCGGCAAAACCGGAAAGAGTAAAAAGTCTAAGGACGGCGGCGCGGCATGCTGGTATGATGGCATTATCTATGCATTGAAGGGCAACAACACATGTGAATTCTGGATGTATGACCCGGTGGCGCAGAACTGGACCGAACATGACCCGATGCCCGAAGTCGGCTCGACCGGGCGGCGCAAAAGGGTGAAGGGCGGGGGTGACATCGTGCCCGTTCTTGGAGCGCTCTGGGCGTTTAAGGGGAATAAGACAGTTGAGTTCTGGCGTTATGGATTTGGAAGCGACGGTACCGGTTGCCGGGTGCCATCAGGGGTGCTAACCGAGGGGTTGTCAACAGGAAAAGGATTGAGTTTGTCGGTTGTTCCTGGGGCAATCTGTTATACCCTTTCCCGCTCGGGATTGGTGCGGTTAACGATTTACGACCAGGGCGGAAGAAGGCGCTGGGTATTGACGCCTCAATATCAGCCGGCAGGCGAACATCGGGTTGATATTGGTAAAACCGGGCTGGCAGCCGGGGTTTATTTTGTGCGTCTTGAAGTGGTTGGTTCAGGACCGGTTGAAAATGTGACCGGCAAACTGCTGTTGATGGAGTAGCGGGCGGTTGCGGTAAGTTTTAACCCAACTTTTGCCCGAACGAATCAAGGGTTCTGGTTGCCATTGCCCAGAAACCATTTTGTTCGCCGTTAACAGGAGCGACCGACTTGTTATCAGCGGACAATAACGATTGGTTTAATTGAGTTGCTGGTGCGTAAGAAATAGACCCCGGTTGATAGCGGGCGCAGGTCGTTAATTCCGTAACTCAGGTTGGCGACCCTTCTGCCTGTCGGGTCGAGAAGGATACCTGAGGGTTCGTAGAGTGTGATGGTGCGGGCAAAAATTGTTGCGAATGGTGGATTGATTCGCCGGGGTGAGGGGTTGTGCTCAGCAAGCGAAACTAAGTGTCTTGGTTTCAAAAGCCCATCGCCGATTAGTGTCATTCCGTAAAACCAGGATATTTCCCAGGGTTCAAAGCCACCAGCGGCTCGGGCAGCGAACCATTGGCGGAACGCTTCAGCAAGGGTTGTACCATTATTCAGCGGGTTATAAAAGTCACCAAATTCAAGCATTGAGCCGGTCTTGGTTGAACCAATCGCACCTAAACCGGAAGTGCTCTGCAACACATAGCGACCGCCGCAGTATCCTGGTTCAGTGAATCGGGCATTGGAGCAGGCAAAAAGGTTGTAAAAACAGATTTCCGGGTTGAGTCGCGGTATTGATTCGGCATAGAACCAGTCCCAGTTGCGGCTTTGGTTGTACTTCATTGCGTGTCCTCCGGGCCAGGAGTGGGCACAAAGTTGCAGCCATTGATAGGCAGCAGTGTCAATGCGCGGGCGGTAGTCGCGTACCCGGGTCTGCTCGGAGTCGGCGATAAAAACACGGCTCGGATACAGGTAACCCACCTGTTCGTTCCATTCATTTGCCCATGGCGTCCAGTCGTCATCGATATAAACCAGAGCACGGTCCTGGACGTTGAGGTTGCCGGTGCGATAGGCATGGCAACGGGAGAGATAAGCGGCAATCAGTGTAACCTGGTTGCCGATGGTCGAGGCGTAGATGCGGGAGATGCCAATTTCGGGGGCGATGGCGCCGTAATGGGTATCGAAGATTGAATCGCAACCCGGGATAAGAGAATCAAATGTGTCATAGCGTACCTTATTGTCTTCCCAGATGCCATCGAGGTCCATAAAGTAAAGGTCACAGGGAAACTCTTCGTACTCTTCGTCCGGGTCGCGGCGGCGATTATTGTTCCAATCGTCAATCAGTTGAAACCAGGCGATAGGCAGGTCACCGATAAGAATGGCGGCAGTTAGATTTTGTTGGTGATACTCCCGAGAGAGAAAAAGCGCAGCGATTCGCAACTCGTGCCCTGAATCAGATAGGTAGCAACGGTGTAACCTTCGCCGGACAAATCGGCAGTCAAAGTTTCCAGCGGGGTACGGAGCGGCGCCACAAGGGTGCTTTCAACAAGGATGTCAACCCGGTCTTGAAAGAAGCCGGGGGTGAGGCTCAAAAGTTGGCTGCGCCAGAGTGGCGCGGCGGACTGGGTCATGCGCCACTCCTGGAAGCCAGTAGGCTGGGAGTTATCGGGGCTGATATAGCGCAGAATGTTGACATCGGGCACGATGGTGATTAGCAAAACGGCGATTGTGAGCATAGAACAATTGTAAAGACGGTTGAGTATTTGTCAAATAGCGATGTAAGGGGTTGACATAAGAATGGTTTAGTGCCAAAATAAATTGATGACCAAAGAGCAGGCAAAAAAGGAGATGGAACGATTACGGCGGGAAATTGAGGAGCACAACTACCGTTACTATGTGCTTGCCCAGCCGGTGATATCCGACTACGAGTTTGACCTTTTAATGAAACGGCTGGAGGAACTGGAAAGGCAGTTTCCCGAGTTCATCACGCCCGATTCGCCAACGCAACGTGTGGGCGGCGAACCTTTGAAGGAGTTCGCCCCGGTTACGCACGAGGTTCCGATGCTTTCGCTGGACAATACTTACAATTATGAGGAGTTGCGAGAGTTCGATAAACGGGTGCGCAAGGTGGTACCGAAACCGGTTTATCTTGTTCAGCAGAAGGTTGATGGCGTGGCGGTTTCCCTGCGCTATGAAAATTACCGGTTTGTATTGGGCGCCACCCGCGGCGATGGTTATCGAGGCGACGACATCACGCAGAATTTAAAGACCATCAATACGATTCCCCTGCGGTTGCGCAAGGAGCTTGCCGGATTTGAACGGTTTGAAGTTAGGGGGGAAGTTTATCTTTCTCGCCAGGAGTTTGCCCGGTTGAACGAAGAGCGAGAGGAGGAAGGGTTGCCGGTTTTTGCCAATCCGCGCAACGCCGCGGCTGGAACTCTTAAACTGCTTGACCCCAGAGAGGTGAAGAAGCGGAAACTGGACTGCTTCATCCATACAATTCCTAAGCCGCCCGGGCACTGTCAGCGGGACTCGGAGACAATTGAGTTTTTAAAGGAACTGGGTTTCAAGATTACGCCGCCTTCAATTTTGTTTGATGATATTGAAGGGGTGATTGATTTTTGCGACAAATGGCAGGCGGAAAAGGCGCACTTGCCTTATGATGTGGATGGAATGGTGCTAAAACTGGACCGTTATGCGGACCGAATCGAACTGGGAACGACCGAAAAAAGCCCACGCTGGGCAGTGGCGTACAAATATCCTCCAGAAGCGAAGGAGACTCGGGTAAAGCGCATTGTGCTGAATGTTGGGCGGTTAGGTACGGTGACTCCGGTTGCGGAACTGGAGCCGGTTTTTTTATCCGGGACGACCGTCACCCATGCCACCTTGCACAATATGGACGAGGTTGAGCGGCTTGATGTTCGTGAAGGTGATACGGTTCTGGTCCATAAGGCGGGCGAAATTATACCGCAGGTGTTGAAGGTGGTAAAGGAGAAAAGGCCGGCGGGAACAAGAAAATTTAAAATGGCAGAAAGATGCCCGGTATGCGGGACAAAACTTTTCAAGGAGGTGGACGAGGTTGCCTGGCGGTGTGTCAATGCCTCCTGTCCGGCACAACTGGTGGCAAGGCTTTTGCATTTTGGCTCGCGGGCCGCACTGGATATTGAAGGATTGGGTGAAAAACTTGCTACTCAATTGGTTGAAACCAAACTGGTGAAGAACTTTGCCGACCTATACGAGTTGAAACTGGAGCAGTTAATGGCGCTGGAACGAATGGGTAAAAAGTCAGCGGAAAACTTGCTGCAAGCGCTGGAGGCGTCTAAAACCCGGCCCTTTTACCGGGTGCTTTTCGGCTTGGGTATTCGTCACATCGGAATCCATGCGGCGCGGATTTTGGCACAGCATTTTGGTTCCATCGAACGATTGATGGAGGCAAAAAGCGAAGAGATTGCGCAGGTTCCTGGTATTGGAATGGCGGTGGCGGAGTCTTTGAAAAACTTTTTCGCCGACCGGGAGAATGTTGAACTGATTAACCGTTTACGCAAGGCGGGTTTGAAGTTTGAGGAGGAGCAGGCAACAGGACCTAAACCGCTCAAAGGAAAGAAGTTTGTGCTCACTGGCACTCTGGAGCGTTTCACCCGGGAGGAGGCGACCGAAATGATAATGGCGCTGGGTGGTTCGGTTTCGTCTTCAGTTTCCCGCAACACCGATTATGTGGTGGTGGGTAAAGAACCCGGCTCAAAACTGGACCGGGCGCGGGCACTGGGTGTGAAAACGCTCGATGAAAGCGAGTTTTTGAAACTGCTCGGCGTCGAGCAGAAAAAAGAACACTGAGATTTGAATAAACCGACGAAGTTAGGTGGTTTTCCTGGCGGGTTAACAACGCCGATTCAGTACCTTAAAGGTATTGGGCCGAAGCGGGCACAGCAGTTTGCCCGCATCGGGGTAAAAACAGTAGGCGATTTGCTTTTTCTTGTGCCCCGCCGCTATCTCGACCGGTCACAAATCTTACCGATAGGTCGGTTACGGGTGGGCGATGAGGCAACGGTCATTGGCCGGATTCTCGCGGTGGCGTCACGCCGGACGCGTCAGGGCAAGGATTTGGTGCAGGTTTTAGTGCGAGACGGTTCTGATACAATTGAGGTTCTATGGTTCAATCGGCCGGATTTAAAAAATAGGTTCAAGCTCCACCAGGAAATTCTTATTTCCGGAAAGGTGAGTGCCTTCCGACACCTTCAGTTTATCAATCCCAGTTTTGAGTTACTTGAGGGCAAGTCGGACTTTTCTTACGCCAGCACAATCATCCCGGTTTACCCTTTGACCGAAGGTTTGTCGAACTGGGTTATTCGCCGTGCCGTAGCAACGGCTTTAGAGCGGTACGGTCAGTTCCTAACAGAAACCCTGTCCCGGGAGATATTAGAACATTACCGGTTTCCTGATATTCGGGCTGCAGTCCAGGCGGTACACTTTCCCCGCAGTCTGGTGGTTGCAGAAAAGGCTCGGGAACGGCTGATTTACGATGAACTTTTTTTCTTTCAACTTCTCCTGGCGTTGCGGCGACTGCAAAATAAAGGGGTGCGGAAACCGCAACCTTTAATTGACCGGGGTCGTTTGACAAAAAGGTTTGTCGCCCAACTTGGTTTTACTCTGACCGGAGCACAGCGTAAAGCCATTGAGGAGATAGCCGCCGATATGGCTCAGGAGCGTTGTATGAATCGGCTTTTGCAGGGTGATGTTGGTTCGGGCAAGACGGTGGTGGCACTTTACTCGATGCTCATTGCCTGCGACAATGGCTTTCAGACGGCGCTGATGGCGCCGACCGAAATCCTTGCCGAACAGCACTACGGAAACTGGGCGGAGAAGTTGCGGAAACTTGGATTGCGGGTGGGTTTGTTGACCGGTTCAATAAAACCGGCGGAGCGTAAACAGCTCCTTAACGGTCTGGAAACCGGTGCGGTTGATATGGTTTTCGGCACGCATGCACTAATTGAAGAGGGGGTGAAATTCTGCCGTCTGGGTTTAGTGGTGGTGGATGAGCAGCACCGGTTCGGTGTGATGCAGCGGGCGGCGCTTTTGAACAAAGGCGTTAACCCCGATTTCCTCGTGATGACCGCAACCCCGATTCCGCGTACTTTAACCCTGACGGTGTATGGAGACCTTGATGTGTCAATCATTGACGAAAAACCGCCGGGCCGAATGCCAGTGGTGACGAAACTTTTTACCGAACAAGAACGGGAGCGGGTTTATGCTGGGATTAGGCGCCGACTGGAGCAGGGCGAGCAGGTATTTGTGGTCTGCCCCTTGATTGAGGAGAGCGAGAAGATTGAGGTAGCATCGGCAGTGGCGACATTTGAGCGAACCAGAGATGCTTTTCCCGAATACCGCGTTGGATTGGTTCACGGCCGGATTAAACCGGATGAGCGTCGGCAGATTATGCAAAGTTTTCAACGCCGGGAACTGGATATTTTAGTAGCCACGCCGGTGATTGAGGTGGGAGTTGACATCCCCAATGCGACGGTGATGGTAATTGAACATCCGGAGCGGTTTGGTCTGGCGCAGTTGCATCAGTTGCGAGGCAGAATCGGCCGCGGCGAGCGGCGTTCTTTCTGCATTCTGATGGTAGGCGATGAGGAACTGGTGGAGTCGAGTGAGCGGCTACGGTATTTCGTGGCAACAACCGATGGGTTCAAACTGGCAGAAAAGGATTTAGAGTTGCGAGGCCCGGGTGAGGTGCTGGGTACAAAGCAGCATGGTTTGCCAGATTTGCGGGTGGCAGACATCTTTCGGGACCGGGATATTTTACTGCGGGCAAGGCGGGATGCGTTTCGGCTGGTACAAATCGACCCTCAGCTGCGCGCCCCGCAAAATGAGATTATTCGCCAAACTCTTCTTGCTCGCTATCACGGCCGGACCGAACTTTTGAGGGTCGGATAAGGAGGCTTTGTGGGGAAACGATGCATAATAGGCTTTTTTCTTGCCCTAACAGGGATTTTGAGTTGCACGAGTCGGGTGCCATCATCACTGGGTCCGTTGCGTGAGATAACGATTATTACCGACTACTGGCCAGTTGTGGGTAATAAGGTGGAAGAGATTCTCGCTCAGGAGATTCCCACCCCGCAACCGGAACCTGAATTTCGTTTGCGCGTTGGTGGTTTTGACCGCTTTGTGGCGCTTTCCCGATTGCGGCTCGTCCTGTTGATTGGCACGCCTCAGGACACCATCTTGCGGCAAATTCTGGGCAAGAAACTGGATTCTTTAACCGACGGCAATTACGGACTGTTTAAGTTTCCCAATGCCTGGGTTGACAATCAGTGGGTGCTAATCTTTGTCGCCCCGGATACCGGAAATCTGGTTTTGGGTTTAACTCGGTATGCGCGCCGGATTCATCAAACGGTAACAGAGATGGTTCTTGACCAGATGAGGCGGGCGACCTATCACCGGGGACTGGAAGAGGAGTTGACCGCAAAACTGGGGAAACAGTTTTTCTGGACGATTGATGTACCCCGAGGATGGCAGTTACAGATGAAAGACAGTGCAAACCGGTTTGTTTACATCTTTAATCATTATCCGGACCGGAGCATATTTGTTTACTGGAGCGATAGTACCATAGAACTTAATCGGGATTCGGTATTGAATTTACGAGACCGGTTGACGGGCAAATTCTATGAAGGTGATTCGGTTGACCACAATTTTGTGCTGACCGATACGGTACAATTTCTGGGGGTGGCGGCTTTGAGAATACGGGGGGTGTGGCAGAATCGCACAGCGGTTATTGGGGGGCCATTTGTCTGTTATGCCTTCAACTATCAGGGTAGGTTTTTTATGGTTGATGGTTTGGTCTTCAACCCGGGCGAGAAAAAGTTGTCCAGTTTATTTCAAGTTGAGGCGATTATCCGGACATTTCTGCCTTCAGGGATATTAAAGGGGTAGTTGATAAACCCGATAGGTGCGGTAAGGCTTTCCGCCCCACAGGACAATGGGCCGGATGATGGCGATGTTGTCTTCGAGAATCCAGGATACTTCACCTTCGGTGTAGCCCAGTTTCCGGGCGCCGATGAACGACTCGTAATAGAGGAGAGCGTCAAACCCTAAATTGTGGAACTTGCGTTTTACGCCCAATGCCCAGAGTCGCGCTCGGGTGATGCGGTTGCGAAAAAGGAGGAATTTCAACCAGCCGAAGGGAAAGAGTTTGCCATTGATATGTTTCAGGACCTGATTGTAATCGGGCAGGGCGATACACATCCCGGCGGCTTCACCCTGATAGAACACCATTGGACAGATTTCCGGTTTGATAATCGAAACCAGCTGGTGGGCGAGGTCGTCAATCTCTTCATCGGTCATCGGCGCAAAGTCCCAGTTTTGTGACCAGGCATCGTTGTAGACCTCTTTGATGTACTTCAGGTCGGTTTTTAAATCCCGTAAGTTGACGGGCCGGACAACAAGGCCGGGTTTGTTTTTTAAGGCTTCAATCACCCGGCGAACCTTATCCGGTATTGGTTGATTCAAGGGTACGGAATAGGCGTAAAGGTCCTTGACTTTAGTCAATCCACACTGCTCGAAAAGAGCGGGGTAAAACGGTGGATTGTAACTCATTTTGATGTAGGGCATACCGTCAAACGGTTCGATTAAGAGGCCGGCTTCGTCGTTCAGGCTGGGGTTGGCGGGACCGTAAAGTAAATTCATCCCTTTTGTGCGCGCAAATTGTGCGGCGGCATTGAACAGGGCGCTACCGGTTTCCGGTTCGTTTTCACATTCAAAAAACCCAAAAAAGCCGATTGCAGACCGGTGGTATTCGTTGTAGTTGCGGTCAACGGTGGCGCAAATTCTGCCGACCAGTTTCCCATTTCGCTCGGCGAGGAATAGCTCCCTTTCGGCGTGGTTCCAGAACGGGTTTTTACCGGGTGTCAGGATTTTTTTGCAATCGCCAATCAAGGGTGGTACCCAGTAGGGGTCATTTTTGTACAGTTCAAATGGCAGGCGGACGAACTTCTCAAGTTCGGCATCGGTTTTTACCGGACGGATGGTAATACCGCTCAAGGTATCAACCCCGATTTTTTACCAACCCTTTCAAAAATCTCCAGCGCCTGGTCGATGTCTTCGTCGGTGTGGGTTGCCATATAACTGGTGCGAATCAGGGAGCGATTGGGCGGCACCGCAGGGGGTAGTACCGGGTTGGCAAAAATGCCGGCGTCAAACAGGGCACGCCAGAAATTGAGGGTTTTCATATCGTCGCCGATATGGATGGGTACAATTGGGGTTGCGGTTGTGCCGAGGTTGTAACCCATTGTTCGGAGCCCTTCAATCGCGCGGCGGGCGTTGCGCCAGAGCTGTTTGCGCCGCTCCGGCTCGGATTTGATAATTTTAAGGGCGGCAAGGACCGTTGCAACAGCGGTTGGGGGAATTGCGGCGGAGAAAATTAAGGGCCTTGCCTGATGGCGGATAAAGGTGATTACCTTGTGCGCACCAACGACATAACCGCCGATGGTGGCAAACGATTTGGAGAATGTCCCCATAATCAGGTCAACATCATCTTCAACCCCAAAGTGTTCGGCGGTGCCGCGGCCGGTTTCCCCCAGAACACCAACGGAATGGGCGTCGTCAACCATCAGCCGGCAGTGGAACCTTTTTACCAGAGGGACGATTTTATCCAGTGGTGCGATGTCGCCTTCCATTGAGAAGATGCCATCAACAATTACCAGTTTGCCTGCATCCTTGGGGCAACTATCCAACACCAGTTCCAGCGAATCCGGGTCGTTGTGGGCAAATCTTTTGACCGAGCCGTAGGACATCTGACAGCCGTCAACGATTGAGGCGTGATCGAGTTTGTCGGTGATGGCGATATCGCCCCGCCGGACCAAAGCGGAGACAACTCCAAGGTTGGTTTGATAACCGGTAGAAAAGACGATGCAGTCCTCTTTTTTGTAAAATTCTGCCAGTTCCGATTCCAGTTGCACATGAAGGTCAAGTGTGCCGTTCAAGAATCGGGAGCCGGTGCAACCGGTGCCGTACTTCTTGATGGCAGCAATCGCCGCCTCCTTAACTCGCGGGTCGGTCGTAAGGCCAAGGTAGTTGTTGGAGCCGAGCATTATCAACTCTTTGCCGTTGATGACCACCCGGCGGTCTGGTTCGGAGTTCAGGGGGATAAAGTAGGGGTAATAGCCGGCTCGCTTCGCCCGGTCAACCACAGGGTAATATTCATTGCATTTGGCAAATAAGTCCATTGTGATTGATTTTAGATGTGCAACGGTTGAAGTCAAGGATGCACCATCTTGCCTTGAAATTGAATCTTGGTATATTGGATAAAAGGATGCGCATTTTTTTCACCCTCATACTGCTTGTACCAATGCTTTGGGGCGGGTCAGACAAAGCCCAGTTTCATGTGGTTCGGGTCATCTGGACTTCGGACCTGCATAGTGTAGTTTTGCCTACAACCGATTTTGCGGCGGCGGGTTTGCCCCGAAGGCATTTGGGAGGCTGGCTCGGACTGATGCGGTTAATTAAAGAAGTGCGGCAACCGGGGAGTTTGCTCCTGGACAATGGCGATTTTGGATTTGGTTCACCAGAAGGCGACAGTTCGCAGGGGAGGCTGGCGGTATGGTTTATGAACCGTCTGGGTTACGATGGCGCGGTTCTGGGGGCCCGGGATTTTACCGGCGGCCTACAAAACCTTGAAGTTCTTGCCCGTTATGCAACTTTTCCCATCCTTGGCGACCCGATGCTCGATGTGCTACTCAACCGTTCATCACCCCTTTTCCGCCCTTATTTCGTAAAAGAGGTCAATGGAGTCAGGATTGGCATAATCGGGCTTACCGACCCGGAAATTACCATTTACAACCGGAAAACGGATGTTGCGGGACTGGTGATTGACGAGCCAGTTAAGCAGGTGGCACGCTATCTGCCTGCAATCCAGGCAGAATCGGCAGAACTGGTCGTGGTGCTGGGGCATATCGATGCCGGCGTTGCGCGCCAGATTGTCGAGACAGTGCCCGGCATCGATTTGATTATATGCCGCGGCGAGACGGATAAGGTTGAAAGTCAGTTACCGAAGAGTGGTCAGGGGGTAGTCGTTGTTGCCGGGGTTTACGGGCAAAGGGTTGGTATCGTTGACATCCTGTTTCACAAGACCGAGCGCCGGGTTTACGCCATAGAGGCACAGGTAATGAATGTTGAACCGGATTTAGCAAAAGATTCGGCGATTGAACAGGCGGTTCTGTCCGGAATGGACAGTGTTGTCGTTGAGAACGAGGAGGAGTTTTTCCCGAATGGAGCGGGCAAGGCAAAACTCGGGCTACTTGTTGCCGAGGCGGTGTGTCAGATTTCCGGGGCAGACCTGGTGGTCCTGCCTTCCTGGGTGATTGAACAGGGGCTGGAAAAGGGTAAGTTGAGCCGACGTCAGCTTTACAATGCGGTGCCTTACAAGGAGCGGCTGCGGATTGTGAGTTTGCCCGAAAGTTTGCTGGCGGTAGTTCTCACTCCAATAGAAATTGACCCTGGTTTTCCAGCGCCGTTTGTTGCCGGTGCAGACCTGTTTGTGCGGGGTGATACATTGAATGCTGCCCGAATCGGTGATTTGGTTCAATTTCGACTCCGGGACCGGCGCAAAGGTGTTTACCGGGTGGCTACCACTGAAACCTGGTTGGAGCGCACCGGTTTAAAAGAAAAGGGCAAGGTTTTCCCCGAGAATCTGACCGCGGTCTGGCTCCGTTTTGTCGAAAAAGCGGGCCGGTTAAATCCGGTTCCAGGACCAGAACTTTATGCCGCGACACCGAAACTGGCGCCGAAGGCAAGAAGTAGTGGTTTAATTGACATCAACAGCGCAACGGTTGAGATGCTGTGTGAGTTGCCTGGAATCGGTCCCAAAACCGCCCAGCGTATCGTTGAATATCGGGAGCAGTACGGCAAGTTTAAGTCGGTGGAAGAGATAATGAATGTCCGGGGTATCGGTCCAAAGAAGTACGAACAGATTAAAGGTTTGATTACCGTCCGCTAATAGGTTCGGGCGTAGTAAATTAAAGTTTTCGTTTCTTTGCCGCAAACGATACACCGACCGAGGGTGTTCTGCTCGGTCAATGGCATATTACGCGGTGTGGTTTTGGTTTCGTCAATAATCCGGTTTTCACACTCCTGAGACCCACACCAGTGGACCCGGACATAACCAGGTTTCTGGGCAAGGTTGGTTTTGAACTGTTCAAGGGTTTCTGCGGTGGTGGTAACGCTTGCCACCCACGCTCGGGCGCGCTCTAGCATGTCCTTTTGAATCTGTTCCAGGGTTTCTTTTACCGCTCGGTCAATCTGGTCAATCGGCACCACTGTTTTTCCTTTCCCATCCCGGGGTACAAGTACCACCTGGTTTGCCTTTACATCCCGGGGTCCGATTTCAACTCTTAATGGCACCCCGCGCATCTCGTACTCGTTAAACTTCCAGCCCGGGGTGAACTGGGTTCTTTCGTCCAGTTTAACTCGAAAGCCACTTAGCCGTTCCCGGACTAGGGTGCAACTCCTTAAAACCGCTTCATCGTCCTTGCCGTAAAGGATTGGGATAACAACCACCTGATCGGGAGCGATACGAGGCGGCAAAAAAAGCCCCCGGTCATCACCATGGGTCATAATCACTGCGCCAATAAGTCGGCTGGAAACGCCCCAGGATGTACCCCAGGGGTGTTTTTCGGTGTTGTCTTCGTCCAGATAGCGGATGTCAAAGGCTCGGGTAAAGTTCTGACCAAGATTGTGCGATGTGCCGGCTTGAAGCGCCTGACCATCGGGCATCAGCGCTTCAATAGAGTAGGTTGCAATTGCGCCCGGAAACTTTTCGCTCTCCGGTTTCATTCCGGCAATCACCGGCACGGCGAGGTCGTTTTCTACAAAGTCAACATAGATGTTTAAAATCCGCAAAGTTTCTTCCTGGGCCTCTTCGGGTGTGCGGTGTAAGGTGTGTCCCTCCTGCCAAAGAAACTCAAGGGTACGCAGAAACAGCCGGGTGGTTTTTTCCCAGCGGAAGATGTTGCACCACTGGTTGATTAACACCGGCAGGTCACGGTAACTCTTCACCCAGCGGGCATACATCCAGTTGATAATCGCTTCGCTGGTGGGTCTAAGGGCAAGCGGTTCGGTCAAATCGGCGTCCCCGCCTTTTGTCACCCAGGCGACCTGAGGCGAAAACCCCTTCACATGCTCCGCCTCTTTTTTTAAAAAACTTTCCGGAATCAGGGTGGGAAAATAGGCGTTCATATGTCCGGTAGCCTTAAACCGGGCATCAAGCAGGGCTTGCATATTTTCCCACAGGGCGTAACCATAAGGTCTGATGACCATACAGCCGCGCACCGGCGCATAATCCGCCAGTTCGGCACGCAACACGACCGCAGTGTACCACTCAGAAAAGTTTCTCGACTTGGTTGGAATTTCCTTTACGATGTTTTCATCTTTCATACCGGTTTATGGTAGCGAGCGACCGAAAAGAGTCAAGAAAGGTTAGGGTAATTTAATTCAGTGTGCCAATGTCCGGCCCAGATAATAGGGCCAGATGAATAAAGCGAGGACGCCTTTCCAGAAAAACGGTAGATGGAGATAGCCAATGGTAAATAGCCAGCCGATGAACCAGAGGGTACCGGCTAAAGACTCTCCATGCCATTTGTGGACTATTTTCACCTTTTCCTCCTGCCCGGTTACAGACATTTGATTCCTTTCCTAATCGTCCGAATTAACCGATTGAAAAGAAATAGCGGGGGCTGGATTCGAACCAGCGACCTTGAGGTTATGAGCCTCACGAGCTACCAGGCTGCTCCACCCCGCAGTTACTTAATTATAACACTGAATTGTAGTCAATGTCAATAATTAACCTTTCTGAGACACAATAATGAGCCTGTATATTTTAGTACCGTTGATTTTTTAGGTCTTTGTGGCGAGTTAATTTGAATGCAAACCTTGAAGCGGAATCGGGAAGACAGTTCAAAATGGTGACAAAAACAGGGGATAAAATAGCCGGGATTATTTGTCAGGATGGGGTTGCTGATAGGGGTTCGGGTATAACGCTTTTAATTATCAATAAGATAGAGAAGAAAGTGGTAGGCGGGGTAGGTTTTCGAAGGGTAAGGTGTGGGGTAAAAAGGGTGATGAGTTAGGGGTTCCTGGAGGTAATCCCGGGAACTGTACCCGGGCTGTGGAGGGTACGTTTTTTGTCACTTTTTCTTGGTTTTTCGTATCGTATCATAGGGCAAAAAGTAACGGCATAGCACTAAACCTAAATTTCTGAATTCATATGTTTACGGAAGTTAAGCAGGATTTGCAATCAAAGTTACTTTACGATTTTGGTGAACAATGCTTGTTTTGACAACTACTGGTTGGTTATTACAATCGTAGTATGAAAGTCAAAAAGGGGATTGCGGTTCTTGCCTCAGGCCGGGGGACAAATTTTGAGGCGTTAGCCCGCAGTTGTGAAAAGCCAGACTTTCCTGCTGAGTTGAAAATCCTTGTTGTCAATGTGCCCGATGCTCCGGTTCTAACTCGTGCTGCCACCTTTCGAATTCCTGCCGTGACCATTGACCATCGGAATTTTCCTACCCGGGAGGCGTTTGAGGAAGAGGTCATCAGGGTGCTGGAGCCGTATCAGATTGACCTTATTTGCCTTGCCGGTTTCAATCGGATTTTGTCACCGAAGTTGCTCGAACGGTATCCGATGCGGATTATGAACATCCATCCGTCGCTTTTGCCCGCTTTTGCTGGTTTGCAGGGTATTAAGGTTCATGAAACGGTGCTTGATTATGGCGTGAAAGTTACCGGGTGTACGGTGCACTTTGTAACCGCCGATGTTGATTGCGGGCCGATTATTGTGCAGCGGGCGATACCGGTGCGGGATGTGGACACGCCGGATTCGCTATCACTGCGGGTGCTGGTTGAAGAACATCAGGCATATCCTGAGGCGGTGAGGTTGTTTTGCGAGGACAGGCTGGAAATCGTCGGGCGTCGGGTCCTGGTGCGCTGCCGATAACAAGCCGGCTCCGGGTTGCGGTTGTGGGTTGTGGTGCCCAGGCACAACTGGCACTTATCCCGGCATTGAAGGCAAATCCCTTAGTGGAACTGCAGGCGTTGTGCGATACCGATGTCCGGAAGTTGCGCCACCTTGCGGCACTGCATAATGTAAAGAAGTACTACACCGACTTTGACCGGCTCAAAGAGGATCAAGAGATTCAGGCGGTGGTGCTTGCGACCCCGAATTACCTTCATGCCCCAATGGCAATTGCGGCGATGGACTACGGCAAGGATGTTCTGTGTGAGATGCCCCTGGCACTCAACTTCTATGAGGCACAGCAGATGGTTGCGGCGGCAGAACGGACCCGGCGGCGGTTGATGCCCTGTTTGGTAACCCGCTTGAGACCTGATGTCCAGACGGTGAAGAACTTTGTTGATGGTCGGGAACTGGGCAAGGTGTATTACTGCAAGACCGGCTGGTTGCGTGGACGTGAGGCGTGGTCACCTGCCGGTTGGTGGTATGAACCCCGGCGCGCTGGTGGTGGCGCATTTCTGACACTGGGTTCGGCTTTGCTCGATTCGGCACTTTATCTTTTGAAACCGGCGAAACCATTGCGGATTTATGGGGTGGCGGCGAAGCGGAATGCCAACGCTGCGGTCGAAGATACCGCATTCGCCTTAATCAGATTCGATTCGGGTGTGGTTTTGACAGTTGAGGTGGGGTGGAGTCTGTTGATGGAACGGGACTTTGTCTATTTTAACCTGTTTGGCACCTCGGGTGCGGCTTTGTTGAACCCAATTACTATCAATAAGGAGATGCATGGCAGGCTGGTTAATATCACACCGCAGATTCCTGACAAGGGGCTTTTGCGCGAGGCTTACAAGCGGCTGATTGAACTGTGGGTTGATGCACTTTTGCAGGACCTGCCACCCGCGGAGACCGTTGCCGATGCGCTGACAATTTCCCGGATTAGCGATGGTTTTTATCAATCGAACACCACAGGCCGGGAAGTGGAACTTATCGAAGAAAGGGAGGTGCCATCCGGCGGGTTTTGATACTTTTCTTAGCGGCGCTTTGCCTCGGGTTGGCGTTTGCGCCGTTTCCTTTTCGTTTTTTTGCCTTTTTTGCCCTGGTGCCACTGTTCTGGGTAGTGGAAAAGGGCAAAAAGGTTTTTTTCTGGGGCTGGCTTTTTGGTTTTTTCGCTGCAGGCTTTCACCTCTGGTGGTTATGGTTTTTGGTTGTACCGGTGCAACCGATTACCAGACTGTTGCTGAATATTGGTGTGGTTTTGCTTTTTGGCTACCTTGGGCTTTACACTGGCCTGTTTAGCGTTCTAATACGGCGATTCGGTTTGTGGTCGGCGCCGTTAATTCTACCGCTCCTTGAGTTTGTCCGTTCCCGAACCCAGATTGCCTTTCCCTGGGATTTGCTGGGTTATGCGATGACCCATTACACCCCTTTTACTCAAATGGCGGCGCTGGGCGGGGTTTATCTTGTTTCTGCTTGGTTGGTGCTGGTGAACCTGTTAATTTATCGGGCGCTTTTTTCCCGACGGCGGATAGTTTATGCGCTCGGTTTGGTTATCGTTTTTTTAATTCCGCTGGGATATAGCCTGTTGAATATCAAGCCCACTGCGCCCTGGTTTCGGGTCGCTATTGTCCAGCCCAATGTGTCGCCGTATGATAAAGGCGATTGGGATTCAAGAGAGCGGATTCAGGCCGACTTGATTCGCTTGACCCGAGAAGCGGCAAAAGATACACCCGATTTAGTGATTTATCCTGAGACCGCAACGCTGGTTGATGTTCTGCATTCAACAACGATGGGACCGGCACTGCGCAACCTCGCCGACTCACTGAACACTGAGATTTTTACCGGTACCCCGATTTATGACGACGACCATCGCACCTGGCACAACGGCGCTGTTTTAATCCGTCCTGAGGTTGGGATAACCCAGCGTTATTATAAGATGAGGCTCGTGCCGTTCTCCGAAAAAATCCCTTATGCCGACGAACTGCCAATTATCCGGAAGTTGATCGGTACCGCAGATATGGGAAACTGGGACCGGGGCTGGAACTACACCGTCTTTGAGTCCCGGGTGGGTAAACTTTCTGGACTTATCTGCTTCGAGGCAATTTTCCCGGACCTGGCACGGGAGTTCTGTGCCCGGGGTGCAAATCTGCTTGTTGTCGTAACCAATGATGGCTGGTTTGGTACCTTGCCTGGTGCCCATCAGCATGCGGAGCTGGCGGTAATGCGCACCGTGGAGAACGGCGTGCCAATGGTGCGGTCTGCAAATAATGGCATTTCATTTATTGTTGACCCGTACGGCAGGGTTATCAAAAAGACCACACTGTTTACTCAGGATGTTCTAATTGGGCAAGTTCCACAGGCAAGAGGTTTAACGTTTTACCGGCGATTTGGAGACTGGACTTTGCTAATCTACCCGATAGGCATTATTTTGGGTTTGATTGTGGCGCGGCGCGGGCGACACCGTTTGCGGGACCGTAGGTCAATTTTCAATCGTTGGATGTGAAGTGGAACCCTTGAATTTAAATGGGAGGTTTCATGAAAATAGCTTTTGTGGCTCTCCTCTTTGGAATAATCGTGGCCAGTTTTGCCGATGTGCCGGTGAAGCAGGAGGGTGTGATTCGAGTGCGCCGGGTTGTGGTGGAGGATACGAACGGCATAGTGCAGATTGACATCACCGCGGAGCAGAATGAACCTGATATTTTGCTTTATGATAGTGATGGTGATGGTGTTGTCGTGTTGAACAGGGACCGGGATACCGCCGGGTGCGAAGTTTACAACAAAGAGGGAAAGGTACGATTGAAGATTTCAGCCCGTTACATCGTGGGATACGGAGATGATGGCAGAGAGCGGCTTCGATTAACGAAAGAGGGTGTTTCACTGTATGACGAACAGGGTAAACTTATTTTCTTTTTGGGTAGTAACCTGGGGCTTTTCGACGAAGATGGAAAGCTGAGGATGCGATTGAGAGCAAAATAGTTGTTTTTTAATTTGGCGCCAACTGTTAAGGTCTCTCTTTCTTTTGGAATAAACGAACCATTGGACAGAGAAAAATATCGCGGTAAAATTTTTGGTCAAGCGTTTATTGCGAAAGGAGCGCTAATGAAGATGTTTTTTGTTTTAGTTTTATGTTTTAGTGCCGCACTGGCACTTAATTTGCCTGAATCCGGATTGACTACTGCTCAGGCGGTGCCTTTTGAGACGATCAAGACGCTGGCACTGCGTAAGGCAGCAGCAGAGTGGCCCGGCTGCCGGTTAGGAGTAGTTGTGCCCTATCTGGACGAGAACGGTTATACCGCGGGTTATATGTTTCATTTCCGAACCGATGGTAAGGAGTTTCCTGACTATGACCAGGTCGTGCAGGACATTTACGCCGAGCGGGAGAACCTTACGGTTAATACCGATTTGACCCGATGGCGCTCAAACTATGCCCACATCTTTGTGTCGGCGCGATATGACCGGCCGCCAATTGTTTTCTACGGCTACGGAGCATCGGAGTTCTACGCTATCGGGCAAAAAGGGCAAAAGCGGGCTGAGGATGTTTTGGGTGCGCCGGTTTACCTGTCCCGAATTTACTTTGTTGCTCCGGTGACATTTCTTGAATTTACCAGTTCAACCGGAGATAGAGTGATATTCAGCAACCATTTTGAACAGATGTGGCGCTCCCGGGCAGAGTTTGTCAATGATATTCGGATGCAAAAGGCAGCAGCAGGGGTTCAGGATGAAGACCCGGTCACGGTGGCGCATTATCGACAGGAGTGGGAACAGGCGCTGAAGAGGGACTTTTCGCAGTTTAATGAGGTGTATGTCCCGAATGCGGAGCGGGCGCCATTTTACGACTGGAGTTATGGGTGTACACCAACTTCCGCGGCGATGGTTTTAGGGTACATTGACCGAACCCAGGATTATGGCAGGCTGGTTGACTGGTTCTGGCAGAGATGGGATATGGTGGAAGGCGAATGGGATAAGCAGATTCCCAATGTCCAGCGGGAGTGCGCCTTGCGGATGTTCACCGACACAACCCGGGGTGGAACTTATATCGGGGCAATCGCCCAGGGACTTTATCTTGTGGGTTATGACAACGGCTACGACTTTGAGATGGTTGAGGACTACGGTTCGGCAGGTAACGACTGGGCGTGGAGTACGATTGTCAGTGAACTTGACGGTGGGTATGCCTTTGTGTGGTCGGCAATCTGGGCAATTCATTCTCATTCGCTTGCCGCATATGGTTATCGGACACCAGATAAGGACATTTATGTTCACAACACCTGGTGGACACCAGCCGAATGGTGGCATTACTCAGGTGATGGTCAATCCCATGTTGCTTCTCCCCATCCCCGGGGCGGCAATATCCACAAACTTGAGGTGCGTTATCCGATGGGTGATACATTTTACAACTCCTTTGGCCGCGGTGAGGTTTTGCAGGTTGGGGACACAATTGATGTCCGCTGGGACAACTTTGGAACCCCCGGGATTTCAGTGGCGATAGACATTTCCTTTAACGCTGGTAGGACCTGGTCGCTTCTTGATAGCGTTCCTGACACCGGTTTGTATCGCTGGTATCTTAATCCAACGCTCGTTCCCTGTGAGTCGGTGCGGTTGCGGTTCCGGCAGTATCACAATGGGATATTGACCGCTGGTGATGGAACGTTTGGTTGTTTTCGAATCATCCGGGAACCGTTACCACCGACGCTGCTTGTGCCGCGCGCCGGGTCACAGATTCTTAACCCACCGGTCGTTCTTCTGGTTGATACGACCCTGCGCAATGTTGACAGTTTCTGTTTCCGGGTTTATTACGGTTTGAGTGATACCATCTGGCGGGAAACAAAAACGACGCCCCGCTGTTCTCTGCCTGATACCATCTTCACCTACAACCGCAGTTACAAATGGACCTGTAAGGCACACAACCGGTTTGGCTGGGGCGAGTTTTCTCCACCGGCAGACTTCCGGATAAGATTCAACCCTGGAGTGGGAGAGAGTCCCAGCCCACGCATAAAAGATTTTTGGTCTGGACCAACAATGCGTATTCGAAAAGCCGGCAGTTTAGAATTCACCCTGTTACCAGGCGTGCGGGTAGCGATATACGATGCAAAGGGACAAGTTGTGCGGACATTTAATGTATCCAGGACAGGCAAGGTTAGCTGGGATTTGACAAATGAAAGAGGAATGCGAGTACCCGCAGGTTTGTACTTTATTCGGATTCCGAACCAAGAAGCGGCGGGAACGAGAAAGTTGATTTTGCTAAATTAAATCGGACTTTAGTATTTGTCTTCGCCGGTTAGTTTCTTTTCCATTTCATCGGCGGTGCTTGCTATGTAGTAAATATGAAGCGAGAACCATTTTTTAATAGCCTCGGCTTCATACACCGTTTTGAACAGCACAAATGAGGCACCTTCAGAATCGGTGTTAACCTCCCAGAAACCAACTAAGTGCTCGGAGTTATCTTTTAATAACTTGTTGGCAATTTCCGCCGATAACGGACCCCTACATGAATATACAGGAGACCAAATTTCCAAGACATCTTCGGTAAAAAAATTCTGTGTTTTTGAGTCGATAAACACCAGTTGGGTACGGCCATCAACAGAAAAATCCACAGGGTATTCCACCTTAAATCTCCCCGCTTCGGTAATGGTGTAAGATGCTGACATAGAGTCGAGTTGGGCTTTAATCCACTGGGTACAGTCCTTAGCGTAGACTGGATAGAGGATAGAAGGAAGCAGGATAAAACAAAGCGGCGTTAACCGTTTCATACTTTTACTCCTGTTAATATCTTTTGCTACCACACCTCTGAAAGGCTCAGGACAAATCGACCCTGGCGTTTCAGTAAATGCAGGTGCGAAATTTTAAACCCCAAAATGGTTGATGTCAAGAATGACATTGGGTAACAGTTGATTTATCAATAGGTTTTGAGATAATAACTATGATGGACGCCGGGTTGTTGATTACAAACTGCGGTCAGATTCTTACTCTTATCGGTTCGGAGCTGGGCATCATTTACAACGGCGCGGTTCGAATCCGCGGGAATAAAATTGTTGAGGTTGGTAAGGATTTACAGCCCGGAGCAGGTGAAGAGGTGCTCGATGCGAAAGGATGCGTAGTTTTACCCGGTTTTGTTGACCCCCACACCCATCTGGTGTTTGGGGGTTGGCGGGCAGATGAGTTTGAGATGCGGCTGGCAGGTAAAAGTTACAAAGAGATTGCTCAGGCAGGGGGCGGCATTCTGTCCTCGGTACGTGCCACCCGTGAGGCATCTGAGGAGGAACTTTACACAAGGGCGCTTGAGTTTGTAAGGGAGATGGTCTTTTGGGGTACCACTACGGTGGAGGTGAAGTCGGGCTATGGCCTGGACACCGAAACCGAACTCAAAATTTTGCGGGTGGCGCAACGTCTGGGGCAAGCGGGCTTAGTTGAGGTAGTGCCAACATTTCTCGGTGCCCATTCGGTGCCCAAAGGGGTCGCAAAGCAAGATTATGTACGGTTGGTAATTGAGGAGATGCTCCCAGCGGTGGCTACAGCGGGGTTGGCGCGGTTCTGTGATGTGTTCTGTGAAAACTTTGTGTTCAATGCGGACGAAAGCCGTCAGATTCTTCAAGCCGGTAAAAAGTTTGGTTTGCTACCCACAATCCATGCCGATGAGATTGAGTCTTCAAGCGGTGCCGAGGTGGCGGCTGAAATAGGGGCGGTTTCTGCCAGCCACCTATTGAAGCCTTCTGCTGCTGGGTTGGCGGCAATGGCAGAAACCGGGGTGATTGCGGTGCTTTTGCCCGGGACCTGCTTCTTTTTGCAGGAAGTACACCGACCACCGGTGCGAAGAATGCGGGAACTTGGGATAGAAATCGCTTTGGGCAGCGATTTTAACCCGGGTTCATCGACACTTCTTGCCCCCCCTTTGACACTGCAGTTTGGCTGTATCCACTACGGGTTGAGTATCGTGGAAGCGATAAGGGGGGTAACGGTGAATGCGGCGCGGGCATTGAAGAAGGCGACAGAAATCGGCACGATTGAGCGGGGTAAGCGCGCGGACATCGTGATTACCGATGTTCCTGACTATCGACACCTTGCCTATCGACTGGGCCACAACCCGGTGCGGATGGTGATTTATCAGGGAAGACTGATTCATAAGCGGGAAGAAACGAACTAAAAATTACCGGCTAATCGCCTTCTTCTTGATTTTGTTTGTAGTCAATACCCGGGACCCAGATGTTTGGACTTTCGACCTCGGTTGATTGAGGTGCAGGATTTGGTTTTCGGTAATGCTGATAGAGACGCCAGCCGAACCAGAAAATCCCGGCAAGGATGATGAAGAAAATGATGGTGTTGCCGATGCGGCGATTGCGGCGTTTTACCCGCTCGAGTTCTTCAAATTCTACCCGGCTCAAATCTTCATCAAATTTTGGTATGTCGATCTTGGTTTTTGACATTGAATTATTATAGATAACATTTGACTTTTTTGTCAATTACTGCACTGGCAATGGCAGCGGGTAAATCAGGTTGGACGTAGTTTTTTAGTCGCTTAACACCCAGCGGTCAAAGAGAGTGAGCCATTCCGGGGTAAGTTTGCCGCTCGCTAATGCCTTTTCAAGGTTGCTGCGTGCGGTTTCTAATTCAATCGGCTGCCAGCGATGCCAGCGGGTAGTGCCGTAATTTTGTAGCGCCTCAAGGACAACGCTATTTTGACCGTTGAGTTCGGCTGCGGTCCCAAACTTTTTTTTGAGTTTCTTTGCCTTCGCATACACCAGTTTGTAGAGTGCCGGGTAACGGTAGTCCCGGGCGAGGTGATGGTCAAGGATTAAGGTTTTAAGTGCGGGAAGGGATAAAATCCGGCAGAGGTTGATGATACTTTTTAGAAGGTCGATGTCGGTACTGGGATTACTTTGGAGGAAACTGGGGTATCCGTCAATGACCGCCTGGCGAGGATTGAGCCGACAGATTGTTTCGGTAACTTTGGGGTCAACCGGTCCAGCGACATCCGATGATATCAAGATACACTCTTTGCCTCGTCGGATATCGGTCATAATAACCTTGCCCGGTTCTGCCTGCACCTGACCGTGCCAGAGCGGGGATGAGAAGCCAATTTCGGTTTTCTTGAACTTAAACCGCCTGCCATCAGCCCAAATGATTTCTTTTGGTAACCCGTCAATTGTTTTGAAGAAACGGCGGGCGGTTTCCTGCTGTTTTTGGGGCAGGTCGTCAATTGCTTTGGCAAAGATTACCTTTTCGGAATAAATCGCCGGGTCCCGGCTATCGACAAAATGGTCGAGGTGGTAGTGAGAGATTATTAGAATTTGAGAGCGGGCGCAGGATTCACGCACCAGTTGCTGGTAGTCGGTTAAAAGTTGACGGCGCTGTTCTTCGGGCAGGGGAAACTCGGCGGTTTGAGCCGAAACGCCGGGGTCGATTGTTGCAACAACATCAGGGGTCTCGATGCGGGTGCACATCCCTTTGACCCCAAAAGAGTCAAAGGCGATGCAGTGCATCGTAAGCGCTGGGCCTTCACGGATGATGACCGGGTCTTTGAACTTCATCGTAGAAAGAGCCGGAGGATATAGTAAAACGCCGGGATGGTGAACAAGAGGCTATCAATGCGGTCGAGAAAGCCACCGTGCGCCCCAAGAATAGTAGAACTGTCCTTTGTGCCTACCGCTCTTTTGAAAAGCGATTCGAATAGGTCACCAGCGTGAGCGATGGCACCCAGCACCGCTCCTAGTAAAACAGCGATGCCAACCGGATAGCAGGAAAACGGCGCCATTTTCGGGAGCCACAAGCCACCGAGAATAGCGGAAAAAACAGTTCCCGCAAGGAAACCTTCAACCGTTTTGTTAGGGCTGAGTACAGGGGCGAGTTTATGTTTGCCGAACAGTTTGCCCAGAGCATAAGCGGCGGTGTCATTAAGCCAGGTTAATACGAAAGGGAAAAGGGTGAGCCAGGGAGAAAAATGTTTTTCCTGGACGGTGCTGCGAATGAGGACGAGGTGCGATGGCAGAAAGCCGAGATAGATGATGGTGAAGAGGCTATAGACCGGAATGCGGGGTAGGGGTTGGCGCTGGGTTGTTGCCCAGAGAAAGATGATGCCGATGGGCGCAATTAGAAAATGGGGCTGGAGTTTTAAATAGGCGGCAAGGACAATCGTCAGGTTAAGAAAGATAAGTAACCAGAGATTCAGATTGATTTCGGCGATGCGGAGAAGGTTGACAAACTCAACTGTTGCCAGTGATACCCAGATAACAACAAGGAGGATGAGGATTTCCAGTTTGGCGTAAAGGATGATGGCGGCTACCGCCAGTGCAAGAGCGGTGCCGATAACGATTCGACCGGCGAGGCTATTCTTCTTTAACACGGCCAAAACGTCGTTCGCGGCGCGAGAACTCTTCAATCGCTTCGAGTAGTTGTTTGCGGCGGAAATCGGGCCAGAGGGTTTCGGTAAAGTACAGTTCGGCATAGGCGAGGTGCCAGAGGAGGAAGTTGGAGATGCGCTTTTCGCCGCCGGTGCGAATCAAAAGGTCGATGTCCGGCAACTCCGGGTCGTAAAGAAAGCGGCGAAACTGTTCTTCGGAATCGGGCGGATTGGCAATTTTACTCTTGCGGCATAGTTCCCAGATTTGCTGGCAGGCGTCAATTATTTCAGTTCTGCCGCCGTAACTTAAAGCGATGGTAAAAGTTAAACCGGTATTTTGTTTGGTGTCAGCAACGAGCGCCGCCACCTTTTTTTGAACCGTTTCCGGAAAGTCCGATAATCGGCCGATGGCACGGAAACGGACATTGTTTTTAATCATATCATCGCGTTGTTCATCAACGGCCCGGCCAATCAAGTTTATCAGGTTGTCAACTTCTTTCTTGGGTCTTTGCCAGTTCTCGGTTGAGAATGTAAAGACGGTGAGAAATCGCACGCCAATTTCACCACAGGCCTCGACAATTTCGCGTAATGCCTTTACGCCCTGGCGATGACCGAAAGTGCGAGGTAGACCACGCCGCCTTGCCCAGCGGCCGTTGCCGTCCATTATTGCGGCGATATGAACCGGTATACGAAGTTTCGGCATTATCAATTCTGTTTGACTTATCGGAACGGGTTACGGAGTATGATGTCTACCGCTCCATTATTTCGGCCTGTTTTTTCTCTAAAAGTTCATCCACCTTTTTGATGAACTCGTCGGTTATCTCCTGGATTTTTTTCTGGGCAAGTTTGGCGTCGTCTTCGGAGATTTTTTTCTCTTTTTCCAGTTTCTTAGCCTCTTCATTAAAGTCGCGTCGGACCGCCCTGATTGCGACGCGGGTGTCTTCTGCCAGTTTGGCGCAAAGTTTTCCCAGTTCCCGGCGTCGTTCCTCACTGAGCGGCGGGATGGGGATGCGGACGAGATTGGCTTCAACTTTGGGTGTGAGACCCAGTTCGGCTTTGAGAATTGCCTTTTCAATCTCGGGCAACAACGTACGATCCCAGGGTTGAACTACCAGTTGTCGGGGTTCAGGGACCGAAATGTTGGCGACCTGTTTTAAAGGAGTTGGTGTGTTGTAGTAATTAACCTTGATACCATCGAGAATCGCGGGATTGGCACGGGCGGTGCGAATACGGGCAAATTCACCAGCGAGTACTTCGAGCGCCTTTGTCATCTTGCCACGACATTCATTGTAAAGTTTTTCTAACATACACAGCTCCCGATTTTTTTACCTCCAATTATTTTTAGAATAGCATCAGGCTGGTTTATGTCAAACACGACAATCGGGATTCGATGTTCCCGACAGAGGGCAAATGCGGTTTGGTCCATTACCTTTAGTCCTTCGGCTAAAGCCTGTTCATAGGTAATTCGGGGGTAGAATTGGGCATCGGGGTATTTCTCGGGGTCAGCAGAGAAAATTCCCGGAACCTTTGTTCCTTTGAGGATTATTTCCATATTCAGTTCGAGAGCGCGCAGGGCTGCGGCGGAATCGGTGGAAAAGAATGGGTTACCAGTACCTCCGGAGAGGACGAGGATTTTGCCTTCTTCAAGGAGTAACCTCGCCTGGTTGATTGTGTACTGGGGGACAAATTTCCCCACCGGGATGGCGGCGAGATGACAGACCGGGGCTTCTGGTTTTAATTTCTCGGTAAGTATGATGCCATTGATTACGGTGGCGAGCATCCCAGCCTGGTCTGCGGCAACAGGGTCAAACTGCCGGGCAGTTCGGCCCCGGATGATATTGCCCCCACCCAGTACCAGTGCCAGTTTCACCCCTTTTTTATGAGCCCGAATTAACTGGCGTACAATATCACCAATAAGCGTATCACGCTGAAAGATTTCACCGGACAGTTTTAAAAGGACGCGGTGGTAGGTGCTACTCACCCAGTTTAAACCGGGCGTATCGTCGGATGACGATGTTTTCGCCAAACTTAGCGATGTTCTCTTTTAAATAGTCACCGACGGTTTTTTCCGGTGCTTTGACGAACTGCTGTTCGAGAAGACAGACTTCAGCGTAAAATTTTTCGACTTTACCCTGGACGATTTTCTCAACAACCGGCGCCGGTTTTCCGGTCTGGGCAGCTTGTTCCTGATAGATGCGTTTTTCCCGCTCTATCACTTCCTGAGGCACCTGAGTGCGGTCGATGGCAATTGGGTCACAGGCGGCGATGTGCATCGCAATGTCCCTGACAAAACGCCGAAATTCCTGGTTGCGGGCAACAAAATCGGTTTCAGTGTCCACTTCAATCAGGACGCCAAGACGTTCTCCGGGGTGGATATAGGCGTCAATGACACCGGCAGCGGTGGGCCGTTCTGCCTTTTTGGCTGCTTTGGCGATGCCTCGTTTGCGTAGTATTTCAATTGCCTGGTCGATGTTACCTTGCGCCTCTTCAAGCGCAGTTTTGCAATCCATAACCCCGGCACCGGTTCGACGGCGCAGTTCAACAACTTTTTCCATTGGTTGAGCCATGGTCACACCTCCCTTGATTGTTCGTTTGCCCCCATACCTTCAGTTTCAAATTGTTTTTTGCCTTCCATTACCGCATTGGCGATGATGCTGGTAACGAGTCGGATGGAGCGCAGGGCGTCATCATTCCCAGGTATCGGATAGTCGATTAGTTCGGGGTCGCCATTGGTGTCAATGAGGGCGATAATGGGGACCTTCATCCGTCGGGCTTCAGCTATCGCGGTGGCTTCACGCACCGGGTCAACAACAAATATCGCTCCGGGCAACCGGTCGAGCTGCTGGAGACCGGCAAACAGTTTGGCGAGTTTTCGGTACTCCCGTTGCAGTCGCATCACCTCTTTTTTGGTGGCGTTGAGTTGCGGTTGGTTGAGCAGTTGCTCCAGTTTTGCCAGCCGATTGATGCGAGTGGTGATGACCTCAAAGTTCGTAAGGATGCCTCCCACCCACCGGACCGTGACATAACAGGAGTTACAGCGTTTTGCCTCTTCTTCAATTATCGGTCTTGCCTGGGGTTTGGTGCCGACAAAGATAATCTCTTTCCCCGATTCGGTAACCGAGCGCACGACATCGTAGGCGGTGCGGAGCCGTTCGAGGGTCTTTTCGAGGTCGATGATGAAGATGCCGTTTCTTTTTCCGAAGATGTAGGGTTTCATCTTCGGATTCCAACGCCGGGAATGATGTCCAAAATGGAGCCCGGCTTCAAGCAGTTGTTTAATAGTTAACGTTTGGTCCACTGGAACCGCTTCCTTCTTTTTGCCAATCCATACTTCATTCTTTCCTTTTCCCGCGGGTCGCGCTTCAGGAGCGCTGCCGCTTTAAGCTGGGCGCGCAGGTCTGGGTTGTAGGTCAGCAGCGCCCGGGCTGCACCCAGCGCTACCGCTCCTGCCTGTGCGGCTAAACCGCCGCCCGCGACGGTGCATTTAATACCGAATGTTGCCCGCGTTCCGGTTATCTCCAGGGGTGCCAATGCCATTTGCACGAGGTCGCTCCGGCCGAAATATGTTTCGAAGGGTTTGCCGTTGACTGTGCTTTCGGCGGTACCCGGAATAAGACGGACTTTGGCGACGGCGGTTTTTCTTGAGGCGGTTGCAAAGTATACTTGATTCATATTATTTTATGTTTACCGGTATAAGCTTCTGTGCCTGGTGCGGATGCTCTGCTCCCACATAGATGTGAAGACGGCGAATCCGTTTCGCCTGAAGGCGATTTTTGGGCAGCATCCGTAGGACCGCCAGTTGCAGAGGGCGAGTGGGAAATCGAGCGATCGTTTCCCGATAAGTTCGCATCTTCAGTTTTCCCGGAAGGGTGGAGTGCCGGTAATAAATCTTTTGCTCTGATTTGTTACCGGTGACCCGAATACCCTGGGCATTTATTACCACCACATGGTCCCCGGCATCGACATGCGGGGTGTAATTGGGGCGGTGTTTTCCCATAAGCAGTCGGGCGATGCGGGTCGCAAGCCGCCCCAGGACCTGCTCATTGGCGTCAATGAGATACCATTCGCCTTTCATTTCCGATTTTTTTGCTGTCGAAGTTTTCATCGTAACAATCTTTATACCAGATTTATTGCCTGTTGTCAATTTTTGCCTTATTAAAGTTTAAGCGCCATTTCATAGGTTCAGAAGGGTATGTCATCGAGCTGGTCTTTAGGAATATCGGGTTCTTCATCAACGGGCGGGACTGCGTCGATTTCGGTATCTTCGGGTCCGGGTGCCGCGCTGCGGTCGAGAATCTGAACACTGCGGCCGTGGATGTTGACCTCACTTCTCTTTTCACCGGTTGGGCTCTCCCAGGTACGACTGCGTAACTCGCCGTTGATTAAGACGGCGGTTCCTTTCTTCAACCGTTCACTTAAACGTTCCGCCAGTTTTGCCCAGATGGTAACATTGAAGTAGTAGGTTTCATCTTTCCAGCTTTCGTCATTTTCTTTGAAGCGGCGGTTGACGGCGATACGAAATGAGCAGACCGGGGTACCTTTAGGTGTGTAGCGCAAATCGGCGTCGGCGGTGAGTCGGCCCATAATAATTACGGTGTTGAGATAGCCGAGCCGTAAATTACCGGGACTATTACGCTGCTGGTCAGCCATTGTTCACCTCATTAGGGGTTGAGTTATCGGTCGGCGTTGAGGCACTTTTGGGCGCCGCTGTTTCAATGCCGGCAGGCGCATGGGGCAGACGGAAAAATGCGAGACGGAAAATTTCTTCGCGGTGCATTAAGTCCTGGCGCACCTTTTCCGGCAGGGCAGCCGGGCCAAGAAAAGTGATGAAGTAGTAGATTGCTTCGCGTTGTTTACGAATCGGGTAGGAGAGGGCGCGGCGTTCGGAGCGAATGTCGTAAAACCTCTCGGCGCCATGGCTTTTCAAGAGGTTGACCAGTTCCTCCTGGAGCCGCGCGCCGTCTTTTTCTGATAGGTTCGGGTCAACGATTAATGTTAGTTCATAGTTGTTCACGGGTCCTCCTTTTATTTAAATCTGATTAACAGGACATCACCGTCCTGTATTTGATAATTTTTACCTTCAATTTTTACTTTACCCGCATCCTGGGCGGCTTTAAAACTACCCGCGCTGATGAGCTCCTGATAAGAGATAACCTCCGCTTTGATGAAACCTTTGCCGATGTCGGTGTGAATCATATAGGCGGCTTCCAGGGCGGTTGTACCAATTGGTGCCGACCAGGCGCGCGACTCTTCACCTTTGACGGTATAGAAACGGATGAGGTTGAGGGCGGCAAAACAGCGCTGAACGATGCCGGCCGGTCCTTCCGGCGCAAGGTTCAGGCTGGAACGCAACTCGCGTTTGTCCGGTTCCGGAAGGTCGGCAATCTCCTGTTCAAGGGCGGCGGAGAAAAGCAGGTTGGTGCGCGCCGCGAGCCGGGGAAATTTATTTGGGTCCACGGGCTGTTCGTCGCTGCAGTTGATGGCGTAGACGATTGGTTTGAGGATAAACAGGTTAAACTCCCGGACCACCTGGTTTTCATCGGATGTCAACGATGGTGGGGTAAAACCTTGGCTGAGTGCGGCGGTTAGTTTCTCGAGGGCCGAGATGAGGGTGTTTCTTTCGGGCGTTGCCGGTTCTTTGCGGGCGGTGGCGAGACGGCGTTCGACAATTGTTAGGTCCGCCAGTGCCAGTTCGCTTTCAACAATTGCCACATCCCGCTCCGGGTCAACAGAATCAAATATGTGCGTGATGTCTGGTGCGGTGAAGTTGCGTACCAGATGGAGGATGAGATGTGACTCCCGGATGTGAGCCAGGAACTTGTTGCCCAAACCTTCGCCCTGACTGGCTCCTTTTACCAGACCGGCAATGTCAACAAAGTCGATGTGTGCCGGGGTCACCTTGCGGGGTTTTATTATTTGGGCGAGTCTTTCCAGCCTTTCGTCCGGTACCGTAACAACCCCAACATTCTTTTCAACCGTGGTGAAGGGAAACAGGTCAACACGGGCGTGGGCGCCGGTCAGAAGGTTGAATAGCGAAGTTTTACCGACATTGGGCAAGCCGACGATGCCAACCTTCATTTTAAATTCTCCGGCGGAGCGGTTGTCGTGCTGAGATGCTGTGGCGTAGGGGCGTTTATCAGATTCATCGTCTTTTCGATGCCATCGGTGACCACCGAGAGGCAGGCGTCAGCGGCGCGTTTGAGGATTTCCGGCAGAAGTTGGGTCTCTTCCGGGGTAAAGGGCGATAGGACATATTGTACCGCATCCATTCCCTGCGGGAGGCCGATGCCAATGCGCAAGCGCGGGAAGTCGGTGCGATTCAGGTGATAGATTATTGATGCGAGGCCCTTGTGACCACCATCCGAACCTTTGGGTCGGAGCCGAAGCTGTCCAAAGGGCAAAGCAAAGTCGTCCACGACCACAAGGAATTCGTCGGGCTGGGCGGTTAGTTGTTCTTTGACCACGACACCCGATTCGTTCATATAGAGGAGCGGTTTGACCAGGAAAATATCGGTGTTGGCGTAATGGGCGCGCGCCAAGAACCTACCGGGTAAATGGTGGAACCTTACACCCAGGCGCCGGGCAACTGTATCAACGGTCATAAACCCTATGTTGTGCCGGGTCGGGGCGTAACGTGGTCCCGGGTTCCCCAGTCCGAAGATGGTCATCTTACTTTTCCTTCTTCTTTTCTTCCTTTTTCTCTTTCTTCTCTTCGCCTGCCTTACCTTTCTCTTCGGGCGCCTCTTCTTCACCTTCCTCCTTCTTTTCCTTAATCACTTCCGGTTCAGCAACGGCTTCGGTGGGTGCCGGCGTCGCAATTGCGGCAGCAAGCTTACGAGGAGTCAGGATGGTGACGATAGCAGATTCGCCCGGCAGGAGGAATTCAACCTGTTCGTATTTCAGGTCCGAGATGTGGATTGAGTGTCCCATTTTCAGGTGAGTGATGTCAAGGTCAAAATGCTCCGGAATTTTGTCAATCGTTGCCCGCACCGGGATTTCGTGGAGCACGAGTTCGAGCATTCCGCCCTGTTTTACACCTTCGGCGGTACCGTGGAGCCGCACCGGAACATTCATCGTAATCTTCTCGTCCGGATGGACCTTCTGGAAGTCGATATGGAGGAAGGCGTTGTTGATTGGATTGCGCTGAATTGTTTTGATGACACAGCGCACAACACCCTGACCGTCAATTTCGATGTCGACAATTGGCGTGCGTCCCTTCAGTTCGCTGAGCAGGCGTTGAAACTCGTGGGCGGACAGTGTCAAAAGTGTTGAAGGGTCACCATGACCGTACATTACGGCGGGCAGTTGTCCTGCCCGGCGCATTTTGCGCATTTTTGATTTTCCAGTTTCGGTTCTGATTTTTGCCTTGATCTGTGCCATAACACTCCTTTATATAAAAAGGGAACTTACCGACTCTTCGCGGTGAATCCTTAAAATTGCTTCCGCCAGTAATGCCGAGACGGAAAGCGTCTTGATTTTCGGATGGTTCTTTTCCGGCGGTTGAGCGATGGTATCGGTAATCACCACTTCGGCGATTGGGGAATCAGCGATAAGTTGCACCGCATTGCGGGAAAAGATACCATGGGTGGCGGTGGCATTAACCGACCGGGCGCCAGCATTGAGCAATGCATCAGCCGCCCGGAGTAAAGTACCACCAGTGTCAATCATATCGTCGAAGATGAGGGCTTCCATACCGTCAACATCACCGACGACCCGCAGCGCTTCGCTCTGGTTGGGTGCGGCGCGGCGTTTGTCGATGATGGCGATGGGAATCTTATCGCCCAGGCGCTCGGCAAAACCTCTTGCCCGGTGGGCGCGGCCCGTATCGGGCGCAACCACCACCAGGTTTTCGGTCCGGGCAGCGAAGTATTTAACCAGGACCGGTGTGGAAAAAAGATGGTCCACCGGGATGTCAAAATAACCCTGAATCTGGTCGGCGTGCAGGTCCATCGTTAAAACCCGGTCGATGCCGGCACGGGTCAACATATTGGCAATCAACTTCGCGGAGAGCGGAACCCGGGGTTTGTCTTTTCGGTCCTGGCGCGCATATCCGTAATAAGGGATAACCGCGGTGATACGGCGGGCTGAGGCGCGTTTCAGGGCATCAATCATCAAAAGGAGTTCAAGGATGTTTTCTGCCGGGGGTGGGGTAGGTTGAATTACAAATACATCTTTTCCGCGAACGTTCTCGTTGATGTTAATCCGGATTTCGCCGTCGGCAAAGTTGGTTATTTCAGCGGCACCGAGGGGAACATCAAGGTGCCGGGAAATTTTTTCTGCCAGCGGACGGTTTGCCCGTCCCGAAAACAGTTTCAAATCCTCTGCCATCCTTTCCTCCCGTAACCGGGTATACGCTGTTTTTACGCTGGGGTGGAAGGAGTCGAACCTTCACGCCAGGATCCAAAGTCCTGTGTCCTGCCAGTTAGACAACACCCCAATTGTCGCGGACAGTCGGTCTTGACCGGGTGGAAATTGCGGAAAAACCGAGGGCTTCTCGTTTCACCAACTTCAACACGGCCATCGGGTCAGGTCCTAAAAACAGGCCATAGACCGTACTGCCGGAACCAGACAGACTTGCAGCACAGGCGCCTTTTTTCAAAAGCAGGTCTTTTGCCCGCTTCAGTTGTGGAAACCGGCGGAAAACTACCGGTTCAAAACTGTTGTAAAGTTGTGCCGCAATCCCTGCCGGTTCATTGCGCCTCAACTTTAACGCCAGTATTTTAGGGGAAATTGGCACCGCTGTCAATTTCCGTCTTTGTTGGTCAAGGGCACGGTAAGCCCAGGCGGTGTCGACCCCAAACTCCGGGATTAAGAGCACGAAGTTCAAAGTTGGAAGGCGAACTTTTCGCAGCAATTCACCCTTGCCCCGGGCAACACAGGCTGAGGCGCGCAGGAAAAACGGCACATCACTGCCCAGTTGCGCGGCAAGGCGGTGCAATTTGCTGGGCGAAAGGGGGTAGTCGAACAGTGCCGATAGTCCCAGAAGCACGCTTGCGGCATCGCTTGACCCACCACCAAGTCCCGAACCGGGCGGGATGCGTTTGTGGATTGAGATAAAACAGCAAGGCGGGATTTTTAGTTGACTGAAAAACAGTCTTGCCGCCCTGAATGCGAGGTTCAGCTCCGGGGCGATGTTCAACTGGATGCCGGTGGTTTTCAATTTGAGTCCGGAACCGGTCTTGGTTATCTGTACTTTATCCCCGAACTCAAGCGGGACCATTGTGGTCAAGATTTCATGAAATCCGTCCCGGCGTTTTTTTCCAACCCATAAGCCAAGGTTGAGTTTCGCCGGTGCCAGAAGGGTGATTTTGTCCATCTATCTGCCAAAAGATGTGGTTTTAAGGTCAAAATTCCAGTCCGGGTCAAAGAACCCTGCAGCCCGGACTCCTGCCCAGCCGTATCTTCGAACCCGGCGGTCAAATATCAGAAAGTCGGGAACTGCTGTGCCCGAGCCAACAACGCCAAAGAAGAAGGACAGTTTGGTTGATTGCGGGTCGGTACCCATCCGGACAAGAGTAAGTTTTTCCGGATTGAGCGGATTGGGATAGGTGAGGATGACCGCAACACTTTCGCCCTGCAGCCCGGGCAGAGGGGCGTGTAGTTTGCCGTCCTTGACGGTTATCGGCAACTGCCTTGCAATGCGGTTGGTGAGCCGGTTTTCTTCTGGTCCGCCAAACAGAACCAGGTTACGGTTTAACGGGACAGGTGCGGTGTCAGGCAGGACTTCTGTCGTGCCGTTGCCGATTAAAAACCAGCGCAGCGCCTCCTGATTTGCCGCGTGACGGTAAAAGTCAACGAGCTCGGGATTTTGCGTTCCATAAACAATAGTAAATGGTTTCATCAAAACCTGTTTTGCCGGACCGTAGTGGTTCGGGTTTTTGTGTACTTTTGCGGTCTTTGCCGGACCCAATTTCCAGCCGTACGCTGTTTTGTGCACAGTAACGGTGCGGGGAAGAAACAGGTTGGCGATGACAGTGCGCCGGTCGATTTCCAGCCGGATTGTGCCGGAGAAGAAAAGCCGCTGGTCAAATTTGAGGGTTAACTGTTTGATGTTTTCGGTGAACAGTTTGACCACCGAATCGCTGGCAAACCCTTCAAGATAGGCGTCGTAACCAACATTTTCGACCCGGTCAATTTGTGCCCAGTAACAGGAGTTAGACTGCGCGAGGTCCGCGGTGCGGAACCTGATGTGGCGTGGTCCCTGGTGACGGTGGCTTTCCTTTAAGAAGCGCATCAAACTTGTGTCGTCAACACAGACCGTGCCGTCTTCGTAACTCCACCAGTGTTTCTGCCCTGGTACCTCTTTATACTCGTAGTGGTAGTTAAGGGCATCGAGCCAGAGGGCAAAGTTTCTGCCGTGCAGGGCAGGTACATTGTCGTCATCCGCACCATGCAGGATAAAGACCGGCAGGTTCCGGGCGTTTTCCAGAAACGCCGGGACATTGTCGGGGCGCATTGCCATATCGCGTACCATTAGTTTTGCCGGTTCGGCAAAGGTATTGCTCTTTTGAAGAAAGGTGGGTACATAGAGGGGCAAAGAGGGCCAGCCCGCAGCAGGTGCGATGGCGGCAAACAGGTCAAAATGGGAAAGTCCGATGTGCCAGGTGCCATGTCCGCCCATTGAATGGCCGGTCAAAACCACCCGGTCCGGGTCAATCGGGAACCTTTTTATTGTCTGATGTAACACTTCAAGCGCATCTATTCTGCCCCAGTCCTGCCAGTCAAAACCATAAGGTCGGCGGTTGGTCGGACAGACAACAAACGCCCAATCTTTAGGCTGGAAACATTCGGCAAGGCTTATTGCCTCAACTCCGGCACCATGCAGGGAAAGGATTAACCCGTAACTTTTTTGGGGGTCGTAGTTTTTCGGATAGAGAACCGCATAGTACTGACACGAGGAGTCAATTTCCGAAAGAAAGGTAACTTTGTGGGGCTGGGTGAGTTTTCGGGAGCGCAAGGTTATGGTGTCGGTGCTGGTCCAGTTTGGACCGCGCAGGGCGATGACCATAGCATAACCAGCGCTGTCAAAAGGCAGCGGCGGAACATTCAGTTTTAGTGCCGGTTTCTTTACCCCCTGTGCCGGGATGTTGTCTATGACGGTGTCGGCTAATGTAAAGGTGTCAATTTTCATTAAAACCTGGATTTGGTCAATTTGTTCGGTTGTGGTGTTGAGTAACGGCAGTCCGCACCAGGCGACAAAACCGGAGTCGGCGATGAGGTCAAAGATGGTAACATCCTGGGTTATGGCAACTACCGGTTCGGCAACGGGTACAAGGAGGAATCGGACTCGTTGGTCGCCAAAACCGCTCAGGCGCAATACGATTCGGTTTGTACCCGAGTCAAGTGTTACCGGCACTTGGAACCAGTTGTTGCCATAGACATCACCTATGTACCCTTTGCCGTTCAAGGTAAATCCGCCCAGTTTTGTCGCGACCACCAGGGCGCGGCACCGATAGGGCAGATTAAGTTCGGCATAGGCGTAACCGGTTGCCATTATGCCGGCGATGCCGTAGTAGTCGAGAATTGAATCCCAGCGCACCGATTGGTAATCGGTTTCCAGCCAGCCGGATGAGTCGGCGTTGACCTTGTGCCATTTTACCAGTCCGGCCGGAACCAGACTGGAGCGAAGGGTGTCACCTTCCCGGGGCATTAGGCTGTTCACATCTTCAATCGCTTCGGTTATGCCTTCCCGCACTCCAACCGAGAACGGACCACAGAGCAGCCACTCCTGGATGACAATCGTGTCTTGTATTGAAGGGGGTTCAGCCGCCGGAATAAAAAGGGGGCAAAATAAGGGAAAAACAAGTGGTAAAATTTTTCTCATATCCGGCTATAGTTTAACCTTGTTGTGGAGATGGTCAAGGTCAGGTCCATTCATTTAGACCCCGGAAATTGAGAAATCTCACGGTGCAGTTTTAGTTGATATTTGTAACTGTCACAATTTCAAATTGTTATTGGATTTCAGCCCGCCAGCGTAGGGCTTACCCAAGAGCCGTTCCCGGGATGGTGTCGGGGTTTAGAGCCACGGTTCAGGTGGTTTGTGCTTAAGCCGTCGGTCATATGTTGATATTGGGCGCAAAATCTAATGGGGTGGTGGGTGAAGGGGCAGGTCAAGATTGGTCTGGCGTAGTGGAAGAGATTGTTGGATTTCTGGGGCCAATTGTGATTGGTAAGGTGGAAGGAATGGTTATCGTTATCCTGAGGAAGGGGGATTTTCGGGCTTAAATCGGTCTTGTAATCGGTTGTTTAATCGTAATCAGTTGACAGAAGGTTGAGATGTTTTTACTATCAGTTATATATGTCCAATTATGAGCGTGTGATGGAGGAGTTGCGGCGGCGGACCGCAGAGGCGTTGAAGGGAGGCGGTGAGGAGCGGATTAAGAAGCAGCATGAGGAAGGGAAATTGACCGCAAGGGAGCGGATTGATTTGCTTGTTGACAAGGGAAGTTTTGTGGAACTGGACCGGCTGCGGGTTCACAGTTGTGTTGATTTCGGGATGGATAAGAAGAAGATTCCGGGTGATGCGGTGGTTACCGGTTACGGCAAAATTCACAATAGGCCGGTGGCGGTATTTTCGCAGGATTTTACGGTCTTTGGCGGCACACTTTCCAAGGTTTTCGCCGAGAAGGTGTGTAAGATAATGGACCTGGCGATGAAGGTGGGGATGCCGGTAATCGGGTTGAACGATTCGGGCGGAGCAAGGATTCAGGAAGGGGTGGAAAGTTTAGGTGGCTATGCGGACATCTTTTTGCGTAATACGCTGGCGTCCGGTGTCATACCGCAAATTTCGGCGGTGCTGGGTCCATGTGCGGGCGGTGCGGTTTATTCGCCGGCATTGACCGATTTTATCTTTATGACCGAGCGGACAAGTTATATGTTTATCACCGGTCCGGAGGTGATTAAGGCGGTAACCAAGGAGGAGGTGACAAAGGAGAAACTGGGTGGGGCGGATACGCACAATGCGGTTTCCGGAGTCGCCCATTTCAAGGATATTGACGACCGGGATTTGCTGGAGCGGATTCGGAAGTTAATCACCTACCTGCCCCAGAACAACAGAGAGAAGCCACCGCGGACTGTTGCCCGCGACCGTGCCGACCGGGATGTTGAAGGAATTGAGGAGATTATGCCGGACGACCCGCGCAAGCCTTACGATATGCTGGCGGTGATTCAACGGGTGGTTGACGAGGGGAGTTTTTTTGAGGTCCAGCAGCACTGGGCGAAGAATATAATTATCGGGTTTGCCCGGATGGATGGTATGGTAGTGGGCGTGGTGGGTAATCAGCCGAAGTTTCTTGCGGGATGTCTTGATATTGACGCCTCGGTCAAGGCGGCGCGGTTTGTACGGTTCTGCGATGCGTTCAACATCCCGATTGTCACTTTTGTTGACGTGCCCGGTTTTCTGCCCGGCACGGCACAGGAGTACGGTGGCATCATCCGGCATGGCGCGAAGTTGCTTTATGCCTACTGTGAGGCGACGGTGCCGAAGATAACGGTGATTACCCGCAAGGCTTATGGTGGTGCCTACGATGTGATGTCTTCAAAGCACATCCGGGGCGACTTTAACTTCGCCTGGCCTACGGCCGAGATTGCGGTAATGGGGTCGGAGGGAGCGGTGAACATCATCTTCCGTAAGGAGATTAGCGAGGCGGCAAATCCTGAGGAGCGACGGCGCCAGCTGGTTACGGAGTACGAGGCGAAATTTGGTAATCCGTTCAAGGCGGCAGAACTCGGTTATGTGGATGAGGTGATTGAGTTTAAGGAGACACGGCGGAAGATAATCGCCAGTCTACAGATACTGGAAAATAAGTCTTTGACCAATCCGTGGAAAAAGCACGGTTGTATTCCGTTGTAACAGCTAAGGGGTGGTGATGAAACAGGGTAAAGACGATTTGAAGCGGGCGATTGAGTTGTGGGAGGAAAATGTTTTAAACCCGGCGCTGAAGAAGGCGCCCGAGTTGAAGGATGAATGGACGACGGTTTCCGGGATACCACTGAAAAGGGTCTATACGCCCCTGGAATGGGAGGGCGCAGATTACCTTGCCCAGCAGGGGTTGCCGGGAAGTTTCCCTTTTACCCGCGGGGTTCAGCCCACGATGTACCGCTCCCGGCTCTGGACGATGCGCCAGTATGCCGGGTTTGGTTCGGCAGAGGAGACCAACGCCCGTTATCACTACCTTTTGAAGCAGGGCCAGACCGGACTTTCGGTGGCGTTTGATTTGCCCACCCAGATGGGTTACGATTCAGACCATCCGATGGCGCGGGGTGAGGTCGGTAAGGTCGGGGTGGCGATTTCGACGATTGAGGATATGGAGCGGTTGTTTGCCGGCATTCCCCTGGACCGGGTGTCAACCTCAATGACGATTAACTCCACCGCCGCAATTTTGCTGGCGATGTACTGCGTTGTTGCCGAGCGTCAGGGTGTGGATTGGAAAAAGTTACAGGGGACGATTCAGAACGATGTTTTGAAGGAGTATGTGGCACGAGGAACTTACATATTTCCGCCTCGACCCTCGTTGCGGCTGGTGACCGATATCATCGCCTGGTGTGCTGGCGAGGTGCCG
Organism: uncultured bacterium; assembly: GCA_964626075.1. Lineage (GTDB taxonomy): Bacteria > Hydrothermota > Tepidihabitantia > Tepidihabitantales > Tepidihabitantaceae > Tepidihabitans. Next base: position 2,669 of record CAZVDD010000001.1, on the reverse strand, counting down.
AAATGGAATACGATATCAATTTCCGGTTACCACATTCGCGAGGCAGGGGCGACCGCAATTGAGGAGGTGGCGTTTACTCTGGCAAATGGTCTGGAGTATGTCAAAGCGGCACAGGCGCGCGGGCTGGAAGTGGACCGGTTTGCGCCCCGGTTGTCGTTTTTCTTTGCTGCCCATACCAATATCTTTGAGGAGGTGGCAAAGTTCCGGGCGGCGCGGCGGTTGTGGGCACGCCTGCTCAAAGAGTGGTTTAAGGCGTCGGACGAATCGTGTAAGTTGCGCTTTCATACCCAGACCGGGGGCGTGACTTTAACCGCCCAGCAGCCGGAGAACAATGTTATTCGGGTGGCGTATCAGGCGCTCGCTGCGGTTTTAGGAGGAACCCAGAGTTTGCACACCAACTCCCGTGATGAGGCGCTGTCGCTACCGACCGAGGAGTCGGTGACGATTGCTTTGCGCACCCAGCAGATTCTTGCTTATGAGACCGGTGTGACCGATACCGTTGACCCGCTTGCCGGTTCCTACTTTATTGAGAGTTTGACCGATGAGATTGAACGCCGGGCACGGGCGCTGATTGATGAGGTGGTGCAAAGGGGCGGAGCGGTGAGTGCCATTGAGCAGGGTTTTATTCAGGAGCGGATTGCCGAAAGCGCCTGGCGTTATCAGCGTGAGGTGGAGGAGGGCAAGCGGATTGTGGTCGGCGTGAATCGGTTCAGTGATGCGGTTGAGCCGAAACTGCGGCTGTTGCGGGTTGATGAGGCACTGGCGGAAAAACGGCGTCAGGAACTCGCCGATTTTCGGGCGCGGCGCGATGCGGGAGCGGTGCAAAGGGCACTAATGGATGTCGAGCGGGTTGCCCGCAGTGAAGAAAATTTGATGCCGGTGATTGTGGCGGCGGTGCGCGCTGGTGCGACGGTGGGTGAAATCAGCGATGCGCTGCGCACCGTTTTTGGCGAGTATGACCGGGAAAGGAGATGAAATGATAAAAAAGATTGCCCATATCGCAATTGCGGTGCCCGATTTAGAGGCAGCAGCAAGGTTTTACGCCGAGCAACTGGGATTGAAGTTGACCGGTAAGGAGACGGTGCCGCACCGCAAGGTGACGGTTGGTTTCATCCAGATTGGCGAAACGAAGATTGAACTGGTGCAACCGGATGCGCCCGATGCGCCCGTTGCTAAATTTATCGCCGAGCGGGGACCGGGACTTCATCACATCTGTTTTGAGGTTGACGATGTTGATGTCGCATTCCAGCGTCTTTCCAAAGCCGGGATTAAAATTGTTGACCCGGCACCACAGCCCGGTGCCGACGGCACCAAAACCTTCTTCATCCATCCGAAGGCAACCGGCGGCGTGCTGATTGAACTGAACCAGCCGGCAAAGAAATAAAAAGGCGAGGAAAGATGGCAAGTCGTTTAATTGAGCTTTTTGAAGACCCGAATATTGTGCACCGTATCCAGAGGAAGTTGCCCTATTTGTTCCAACTAGCAGAGTTAGAAAGTTCCCGTGCCGGCAAGATAGGAATGGAGGTTGGTTCGGTTCGCGAACGGGTCATTGTTGCTTTGCTTATTTATAAATTCGGTCAGGTAAATGTGGAGACTGAAATACCGATAACTGAACCAGAGGTAGATGCAAAGCTATTTGGTGAACCTGTATCTATCAAGACAATTACTGGCAAAGGCTTCGCCGGTGTGAAGTTGATTTGGACGGTGGATGCCGAGAAAGCAAGAGAATTCCGGGAAAATTATCAACCTAAATGTGACATCTTACTTGTGCAAATTAACTGGAATAGCAATGGAGGATTTTATTATATTCCTTTGGAGGTTCAGAAAAGGATTTTTGATGAAATGGGAAGGCAAAATTATATTAAACTTCCCAAGCCTGGAACAAATCCAAGGAGCGTTGAAAATAGGAGATGAAAAAATGGCAACATTTGAAATAGGGTCTAAAACTGCAAAAGGTGGATTTGCAAACGAAAAGGCAATTTGTAAGAAATTTAATAATTGGAGAACAGATAGTGAGGCTCAAATCTGGCTTCAGATCATGGGATATAATTTGAAAGAAATAGATTCTGTAGAAGCGATCCAGATACCGGCAAGAATGAAAAAGGAAGGTGTTGAAAAGTTATGCCTTAAAGAAACTTTTGAGGAATTGATGAAGTTTAAAAAGACGGATGCTCAGATAAGGATTACTATTATGCTTGGTAAAATAGCAAAGTTTGAAAATTTATCTTTAAAGAAAGCAAATTCCGATGCAGATTATAATCAAGTGGATAAAAGATGGGTGGATACATACAAAGAGATATGGAAGTTTGATGAGGAGGTAGCATTTGGTTTAAAACTCTTTACTGGAGAAATAAATCCATCTTCTCATCCAGAAATAATTAAAAGGAGAACTTTAAGGGACAAAAGAAGGATGTTTCTTGATGAACTACCTGAAGGATTAAAGCAAAAGATTTTAAAGTTTTTTAGCGAAAATAAAATTCTAGTTGTATCAGATATCTTGAAGGGAAGGAGAGGTTTGTCCGCAAATTGGATGCTGGTTACAAGATATAATAAAAATGATGATACGACTACCTGGATTTTAAAGGATATCAATACTGCAATGAATTTCTTTGGCTCTGGTAATGTTGAAATTTCACCAAAAGGAAGCTTATATATTGGAAAGATAACTA